>JAMLGT010000009.1 GCA_023957755.1 Chitinophagaceae bacterium | reverse complement strand
AGTTAGCAAGTTGCTGTCCTTAGTGGTAGTGTTTAATTTGGAAGCTGGTACATTATAAAAGTCAAGACTATGCAAAGGTATTCTTTCCAAAAACTTAGCATCCTTGAAAAACTTCGTTGCAAATGCGTTGATTTTACTTAAATAATTTTTGTACCTGTTATCTCGTGGTGGTGCTTCTGTTGGATAACCAATTGCTTTTTTTAATTGTTTTCCCAATATGGGAAAAACTTTTTCATAATTAATCTCTTCTTTCTCAAGTAAGCTTTTGTACTTCCACAATTTGTTGCCGTATAATACCCAATTGAAATTTGAAGCATCATATTTCTTGATTAAATCGGCAATGCTTCTGCGGAATACTTTTGATTGACCGTCATATGACACTAACAATTCCGGATAATCACTCACATTGTGAAACTGAACTTTTACTGTAAACTTATCGTAGGTGCTAAAATCAGATTTTGAAGCATTTGTAACTGGAAGCCAAACTTGTGTTTCCCTAATGAAGCCTGTCCTTACAACCTGCTCTTTTATCTTGCTGAAATAATAATTAAGCTGTCCATTGTAAAACCTTTTTAGCAAGTCCTGATTTTCAGTTTTGAAGTCAATTGAAAGCTTAGTAAATCCTTTTGTTTCTCCGATAAAAGTTGTGTAGATAAAATCTGCATCAGGATTGTTGGTAATATTTGGGAAAATGGAACTTATGTTTTTTGGAAACAGTGTTTTATGCAATCGTGAAGCACTGCCATTATCATCAAGGCTAAAGTAAAAATCTATCGCTTGCTTAGGATAGTCAAATGTTAGAATATTAAAGAATAATTTTTCGGACATAGTGAATTGAACAGTTTGGTTAAGGTTTTAATTGTACGTCCACTGCAATTTCTTCACAACGGATTTGATTATTTTCTGTGACAGCGACGAGAACAACTTCTTTCAGCTTTGCAATTAAGTCTTGGGAAATGTTCAAAGATTGTCCGTCCATATCAGTTCTTTGTTATTCGTTTTTCAGTTTTTTTAAGTGCCTTGTATGCCGCAGGTTCTTCCTCTACGATATTCATAATCTTATCGGATAACCAAATCACCATAAGCCGTTCTTCTTCAATTTCAAGCATTGCTGCCAACTTGGAAACCTGCTCTCGCTGGGCTGTCCGCTCGCCTCGCTCTATTTTGCTTATGAGTGCGGTATCTATCTCCAAAGCTGCTGCAACCTGCCTGAGCAGTAATCCTTTGCTCTCCCTTAACGCTCTTATTGTTTCTCCGAATGTTTTATCAGACATACTATGGCTTGTCATTTGCTGTCAAATATAATCATTAAAAACAGAGAAAAGCCAAACAAGAGAAAGAAAAAGCTAAAACGATTAGTAGCGGAAGTTGAGGAAACTAAGGAATGGCAGGAAATTGAATAAAATAAAAAAGGAAAGCGTAGCCCGATAAGGGCGGCTTTCCTTGATTTCCTTAAAATCCTGAACTTACTTAGGTTCAGTTTTTCAGGTAGTCGTTCTGCTTATCTCTATGCAACAAACCACGCTTGCAGAAGTCGGTTATGTAGCCTTCGGCAGTCTTTTCGGGGATACGCAATTCATTGCAAACCTTTAAGTAATTCTGCCGATTGAAGGACTGGGGCAATGACTCGTAGAAGCGTTCTTTTTGGTTCTTGCGTTTGGGTTTGGGTGCATCTTCGGGCAGTTCGGCAAAGACTTTGCCTGAATGCCTAACCAATACTTTTATCATCGCCATTACAGTATTGAAATCCCTATCCTCGCAAATCAATTTGCTTGGAAACTCACCGTGTTCCATTATCCTCAATGCAGATAGGACCATAGCTATCCGAAAGGCAATCAGACCAAGACGGCGTACCGTAGCCATATAATCTAAGCCCTGCAATGCAATGTGTGTACTCTGCAACTGCTCAAACAAAGAATTGAACTGCTGCTTCTGCTCGGCGGTGAGTGCAAATTGAAGTTCTGCACCATTGGCAATCATCTGATACAAACTGAAAAAATCATTTCCTAACTTATCAAAATAATCGTCCAAACCATTGTCGGTATCAAATGCAAATACATTCTTCCAAACTACTTGCACATTCATAAAATAGAAAATGAAGCGACTGAACAAACCATTTTCTGCATTGGGAATAAGCGTTGCAATTTGCTTGGGTGTGCCCGACAACACCGTGGACAAACAAGGTTCTTCAATGTCTGCATATTCTCGGTCTGTACGGCGGTAATAGGAAATAGTTTCGTGGTGAAATGCCTTGCGAAAACCTTCGCTGTAATTACCATAATCAGACTTGAAGGCTTGTGCCAAAGTATCGCCTTCGGTTTCAAACATTAGTCCACGGCAATTATTATCGCTCAACAATTGATACACACCTGTAGTGCTGTTGTTTGCTGGAATGAACAACATTTTTTCGGGGGGCTTGCCGGGCTTTTGTGCATTGCTGTCTTTGCCTTTGCTTTGATTGTACTCCAACATTTCGGCTTCGTACTGCTTCTTCAATAGTTCTGCTTGTTCCCTCAACTGTTTATGTACTGGTTTAACCAACTGCTTGCAGTGGATTAACCTGCCCTTACCTGCTGAGGCTTGCGCCGTAATGAAAAGATATAAATTGGGAAAAACCCGCTTACCGTCATAAATGCCGTAGAGCTTGTGTAAACAAGCACTAAGGCTAACAATGCTGCCCAATATTAATATATCCTTTTCTTCATCACTTGTAGCAATGCCAATGACCGACTTTAAGAAATCAGGTAGATTGTCATACACCTGTTGCCCGAAAGTGGGCAACACTTCGGGCGGTGCGTCTTGCGACTGGCTTGGCGGTGCAAGTTTGATACCTGCTTGCTTGGCGTGAAAGAAGAATGTAGCAAGTGTAATTCCTGTACCATTTGCCTTTAGGCATTTGTCGTATTGCTCATTGCAATCTGTAGGCGTATAATCATCATAAAAGCAACTTATACGGTGAAAATAATCCCTTCCGCTTTCGCCAAAAGCATCAGCGAAGGCGAAGCCAATATCTCGCCAATCGGCGTAAGCCGTGGCAATATCCAAACGCTTTGCTTCAATCTCCTGAATGACCTGTTCAATTTGTTCATTATCCGATACCACAATAGGCAGTTGTATTACCGGCTCTGCTATTTTCTGCTTTGGCTGCTCCAACCAATCAGAGGGTTTGAAAACTTTCTTTGCCATATTATGAAATGTATTTAGGGTTAATGAATGCTTCGGCATCGTGCGCCATAAAACAAGCTCGGGAAACGTCCTTGCCTGATTGGTCAATTTCCAATCCGTAGGTTTGTTTTATGTAGCTTGCAATGGCTCGGAAATAATCCTGGTGCGTGGCTGTTGATATATCAATTGGGATAATCCACTTCAAGCCGTCGCCTGACGGTGATATGAACAAAAGTTCTGTATCAAAGTATTCGTCCTGCAATAACATAGATTTCATATCAGCAATATTGCTGATATGGTCAAAATCTATGGTGAGTAATCCTGAATGCCTGATAAGTGCATCATCGCTTCGTTTGGAAAATATGCCCGAAAAAGTAACATAGTCAAAATTTGCTGCTTTGAATTTCCGTGCAGCTTTCTTGTCCTGAATGTTCCTTAATTCAATAGTCTTTTGATTGAAACAATCATCTTTCAGTAAGTAGTATATTTCCAAAAGTGTAGCCGTATCATCAGGAATTGTATTGGTAACAGGTGCAGAAAAGAAACTAAATGAAGGACAATAAACTGGCGTGGGCGCAGGTTCAGGAATGCTTTCAAAATAATGCTCCTCCAAGATTGGCGGTACTTTAGCCCGAAGGCGCAAATTCATATCTTCATTGAGGAATTGAATTAATGCATCGCCTTCTAACTGATAATGTTTTGCAGCGAAGTCAAATACATTTCCTGCTGGAATACCTTGCTCCAAATCTTCGTGAATAGCTTCATTATTCACAATCTGAATATGAAGTGTGGGCTTGTCCTGATTGAAAGGATTTTTTGTGGGTTTGCAGTCCCTTCCCGAAAGGGAAAGGACTGTTTCGCCCGGATAATAGTGCTGCAAAATCCTTGCATAAATCTTTAAGCCATAGTGGGTATTCCACAATATTGATTCTCTATTTAGTTCCATTACTTACGGTTTTAGAAGGTGAGTAATTGGATTCCAACAGGGTTTCAATATCTGATACCTTGTAGTAGAATTTTCCTCTAACACGGCTGTAAGGCAGTGTTCCATTATCTCTGAAAGTTTGTAAGGTTCGGTTGCTTACATTAAGTGCTTTTGCAACCTCGTTGCCGTCAACCCAAGCTTCTTTCAAGTTGTCCAATTTGGATTTCTTGATTGATAGAATGTAAGCCCTTATTACTTCAAAGTTTTCTACAAGCTGTCTGAGCAGCATCATTACTTCATTCATAATCTTGGTTTTTGATTGTGAAGAATGTAGTCGCTCGCCATTTTGTCTATTTCTTCCGAAGTGGTGTTGCGGTTGCGTAGCAACCAATCATCCAACTCACTCCGCTTGAAGTAGATTTTTTTGCCATTGGGCTTGTAATGCGGAACGTTTCCTGTACTGGTTAATTTGTACAGGTGTGAATGCGATAGTTCCAAATAATCGCAGGCTTCGCCGAAGTTTAGAACTTCCTTACGAACCAAGTTTTGTGTTTCAAGCAGCTTCGTAATTTTTTCAAGCTGCATTAAGACTTTATCCATTTTAATATGAATTAAACGGTTATTAAAAAGGACTTTGGCCAAAGTCATCGTTGTGTTCTCAACGACAATGCAAACTTGCTAAGAAGCGGCTGGTATTGTGGAAATTGGTAATTTGGAAATGACAAAACCCTTGCTGGGCAAGGGTTTCAAAAAAAAGTGGTAATTTGGATTGGTAAAATGACAGAAAATTACCGCAATTTAACCGACAGGTAAATTGGTAATCCAAAAGTGATTATCTAAGAATTTGGCTAAAGCATCAGGATTATTGTTCCAAATACGAAATTGTTTATCCATATTTTGATTGTACCTATGTTCAATAAATTTTGTAATCTCTCTTGGCTTTAAATCACCGCCTTTAATAAAATTCTTTACTGAGAAATATTTCTTTTTAATTGCTACTTGAATTGCTGCTGCCAACAACTGTATGTTACCTTGGTTATCATTAAAATTGTAGTCTTTATCAATTATGTTGTATGAAAACAATTCTTCTTCAAAATTTGAAAAGCGTTGGCTATTTCTAATAATTTGGTCGTAAGACATTACTCCTTTTTTAGGCTCTCTGAAATCAAATGCCTTTCTTTCAAAAGTAATTACGTTGGGGTCTGCCCTAACCTGCGAAGCAGGTGTAGGCAAATTGATTTGTTCCGCATCCGTGATAATGCCGGGCTGTAGTTCTTGTTCTGTAAAAAACTTTTGGTGCAGTTCATCCGCACTAAGTATATCATCATTCAGAAACTGCGGAAAGCTGTTCTGAATTTCCAAATACATAAAAAGTAAATTGTACTTCACTAATTGAATAATGTAAGCTTCATCAGCCTGAGCAGCATCGGCATTTGATAGTTGTGCTGTTCCTTTAATCTCGCTCCAATGCAAATTCCTTTCTTCAATAATATTATTGGTTTCTTTTAGTTTCTGGGCTAATGGCTTTATGGCTTGTTGAGCCACTAAATAAAGTCGTTCATTGTCATTAAACGCTGCATCCACTTCATTCTTTAAGTAGTTGACAAAATGGATTGCACCATTGGTAATAATCAAACTATAATATTTGCGCCTTGCATTTAATGGGTTGCTGAAAGCAACTTTGTATTTCGGTTGGTGATTGTAAACTTCGTTGGTAACTTCTCTTACTAACTCTTTGTACTTTGCCTCCGGCAAAGACCTATTGTTCCAAGGGCGAAGCCCTAAGAACAATAAATCGTGAAAAACGGAAAGTGGGTTGTCTGGCATCGGCGTATTTTTAAATTCCTATTTTGATTTTGTTTGCTGCAACTGTTTTCTTTTCATCTATTACATTGGCGTAAATCTGAGTGGTCTTTAAGTGCCTATGTCCAAGTAATTTGCTAACCGTGAAAATATCAGTACCTAAAGTGAGTTGCAAAGTGGCGTAAGTGTGCCTTGCACAATGGAAAGTAATGTGCTTGTCAATACCTGCTTTTATAAACCAACGGTAGAGGGAATGATTACGACTGTCGGAATAAATCATATCAGGAAAAACATTCTCGCCTGGTTCTCCTCGCTCGCCTGTAAGGGTGTATGCTTCATCGGAAATAGGTAAGGTTTCCGAACCTTTGGTTTTCTTCTGAATGAAGCGGATATAATGCCCAAGCTCTGCCGACTGCTGCATCTCGCTCCACTTCAATTTTTGAATATCACTGAAACGAAGTCCGGTAAGGCAACTGAATAAGAAAGCTCGCTTCATCAGGTCGTTACGACAATCAGTTTTTGCCAATGCTTTGACTTCATCCAATGTAAGGAACTCACGCACTGGCTCGCCTTGTGGCAAACCTTCCACTGTTTCCGCAGGGTTTCTATTAATAATACCGTCTTTCACGGCTTGCTTTAATGCTGCCTTGAACTTATTGAAGTAACTGTTCTTGGTATTCGTGGAAAGCTTTGCTCCTGTCTTCGTTACTGCCTTCTTCACCAAATATTCTTTAAACCCTTCTACAAATTGCTTGTTGATTTGATTGAACTGAATATCTCGTGGGCAATACTTTTTAAGGTGCTTGATTGTACTATCCCAATTGCCATAGTTGCCCATACTATCCTTGCGCTTCTCGGCAAGCATTTCCATATAGGAAATGAAGTAGCTTTTCATCTTCTCTTTATCGTGCAGGTCGTAGGTGTTGGATTCAATTTCCAAATGCCTTTTGCTGCGTATTGTTTCAGCTAATGCAAGAATTTTTTTGTTTTCGTCCTTTTGGAATTTGGTAAGTGTTCCCTTCTCTGGGTCGGGGGTTAGGTAAAGATTGAGGTATTCATACTGTCTTTTACCGTTGCTGTAATATTCTAAATACAGACTGATTTTCTCACCTTTTTGGCGTTGGCGCAATGTTACTTTCATTTTCTTTCAGTTATAAAAGTTCCTAAAAATCCCTAACAGAATATCGGGCAACAAAAAAAATGCTGGGCAACAAATATTCCATTTGGGCAACAAATAGGCAACAAAGATAAGTAAAAAAGGGCAATCGGGCAACAAAAAAGAGAAAGAAAAAGGAATAAAAGTATTGAAAAACAAGTACTTAGCAAAGAAAAGAAAGGTATTTACTTTCCTATACAAAACTTCCCGAATATCGTCCCCAGTATATCTCTATCCACTTCTACAACCCCTGTAATCTCGCCGAGGTAATGAAGACTCCTCCGTATGTCCACTGCAATCAGATCGCCGGAAAGCCCTTGTTGCAGGCCTGCACGCACAGCATTCAAACTCTCACGGGTTTTGATCAGTGCTTCATAATGGCGTGCATTAGTCACAATAGCGCCATCTGATTTCTTCCCTGCCAGGGCTTTATGAAACAGTGCCTCCTGGAGCCAATGGATAGATTCTTTGTCTTTTGCGGATATAGCATGGGTAATCTCAGGCAAGGGTTTCCCCCGCGATTCCATCAGCTTCGTGTATGCATCCAGTTTATTATTAACCACTATCATCTTTTCAGGATAGCTATGCATCCATTCCGGTTCAGGTTCTTCGTCGGTCAGGTCTTTTACGTAGATGATGATATCTGCTCTGGCAGCATTCTGTTTGCTGCGCTCTATTCCCAGATGTTCAATGGTGTCGGTAGTGTGTTCGCGGATTCCGGCTGTATCAATCAGGCGAAAAAGAATTCCATTAATATTTATTGTCTCTTCAATGGTATCGCGCGTAGTGCCTGCAATATCGCTCACGATAGCACGCTCTTCGTTGAGCAGTGCATTGAGTAAGGTGCTTTTCCCTGCATTGGGTTTACCGATAATGGCTACACTCAACCCTTTCTTAATGGCATTGCCCAGCGCAAAGGATTGTATCAGGTTATTCACTTTCGCGTCTGCCTCATCTATCAGCTTATTAAACTCTGTGCGGTCTGCAAACTCTACATCTTCGTCGGAGAAATCTAATTCCAGTTCTATCAATGCTGCAAAATGAATCAGCTTGTCTCGCAGTGCATTGAGCCCTCTGGAGAACCCACCACGCAACTGATTCATTGCCGTGTCGTGGGCAGTCTTTGTCTCTGCATTGATAATATCAGCTACGGCCTCTGCCTGTGCCAGATCCATTTTGCCATTCAGAAAAGCGCGCTGGGTGAACTCTCCTGCTCTCGCCAACCTCGCTCCTTTTCTTACCAACGCATCCAATACCTGCTGTAAAATAAACGGAGAACCATGACAACTGATCTCTATTACGTCTTCTCCTGTAAAACTGTGCGGCTTCCTGAAAAGGCTCAACACTACCTCATCCAGCACTTCTCCTTCATCCTGCAATAGTCCTACATGCAATGTATTGGCCTGTAATTCTTCCAGATTCTTCTTTGTAAATAGATGTTGCACTACCGGGTAGGCCTGTTCGCCACTCACCCGTATTACGCCTATTCCACCTATCCCCGGCGGTGTGGCAATAGCTGCAATGGTATCTTTCCATCCAGATAAATGAGAATGCATGGCGCAAAGGTAGGCTTCTCCGGAATCTCTAACACATCCATACAAGGATAACCGGAATGGCACTGTTCCAAAACCTTGTGGCTCCGGAAAAGTGTACCGGATTTTTTGCTTAGTCCTTCAATTTGATCACCGGGATCGACTTATCATGAATTAACTGATTGAGCTCTTTCACATCATCACCCAACACTTTCTTCAATTTATTCAGCTGTGCATCGATCTGCGGTACGAGCTCATTGTAAGCATCTCTTGCCTGTTTGGGAAGCCCTGCTTCACCTGATGCAGCTACCCTGTATATGCTCGACAATTTGTCATCCAGCCTGATTGGGTAATTGAGCACATCCTGACTACTCTTTGCTTTAGTCTGATGCAACGCTTCTTCTATGGCTGTAATCTCTTTGTTTATCTTACTTATCTGATCTTTTATTTCCTGTGGCATTCCTTTTCCGGTGCGGGCACTGAAGTCGTTCATCTGTTGACGTAATTCACGGATATCCCTGATGGCTTTCATTACCTCGGACGATTTATCTCTTAATATTATCTGGAAGTTGAATTGCTCATCATAGGCAGCCTGGGTTGTTTTATAATTAGGATTGGCCAAAATAGTGAAAGGCACTTCCACGGAATCGCTGCCCGCCTTAAATCTTGCATAATAATTCCCGGGCGCTGCCTTGGGCGACCCGATAAATCCATTCCACAGTATCAATCCATCTACCCTCTCTGCAGGCGGGTAATTCATGTCCCAGACAAACTGATTCATCCCCTTATCTGTTGACACACGTGCATTCGCACCACTCATCCCGGGAAACCCTCCAAATTGCGGTTGCGCACCACCGGCCGGCTGTCTGCCCCCGCCACTGGTAAAGGTCTTAATCACTTTTTTGTCCTTATCCATTATCGTCACAGCAACCTTTGCACTGTCAGATCCATTCTTCAGAAAATAATTAAACACAACCCCGTTGGGTGGATTCTTTCCCACATTCTTCTGGTTGCCACCGCCAAAACCACCAAAACGTCCGCCACCTCCAAACCGATACGCAGGATTCACCGTAAACACATGGAGATTTTCATTGAGGATATCCTCGTTCTTTTCCTGAAGCACCGTAAGGTCATCAAGGATATAAAGACTTCTTCCCTGTGTGCCCACAATAAGATCATTATTCTTAATTGCGAGGTCCACAACTGACACCACAGGCATATTTAGCTGGAATGGCTTCCAGGAAGTCCCGTCATTGTACGAGATATACATCCCGTACTCAGTACCACAATACAATAATCCCGGACGCTTTCTATCTGCCCTGACTGTCCGTGCAAAGTACATGGGATCTATGCCATTCACTATTAGTTTCCACGTCTTACCATAGTCTTCAGTCTTATAGATATACGATTTAAAATCGTCCAGCTTGTATCGGGTGCCTACGATATAAGCTCCTCCCTTATTAAACGGGTCTATATCAATACAATTCCACATCATCCATTTCGGAGCATCCTTAGGTGTTACATTCTCCCAATGCTTTCCACCATCCCGGCTTACCGATACTACACCATCATCACTGCCCGTCCATAAAAGGTCTTTCTCTAACCAGCTTTCAGTGGCATAAAAGATGGTGCAATAATATTCCACACTGGTATTATCCTGCGTGATAGGCCCGCCGCTCGATCCCTGCCTGCTTTTATCATCAGTGGTGAGGTCAGGAGAAATCATTTCCCACGACCTGCCTTCATTCTCTGTTACAAAGAGATGATTTCCTGCTGCATACAAACGCTTAGGATTATGCGGAGAAAAGAAAATGGGATAATTCCATTGAAAACGGTATTTAGCAGCTTCAGCTCCTGCCCCCATATTATCTATCGGCCAGATGTTAATCATCCTGCTTTCGCCTGTGCGCAAATCCAACCTTTGCAGGAGACCCTGATAATTGCCTCCATAAGTAATTTCAGGATCAGAGGGATCTGCCACAATATACCCGCTCTCGCTTCCTGCCACCCCTTCCAAATCAGACTCCGTAATTCCGATACCGGATGTTCTGCTCTTAATTCTGAACGCACCATTATCCTGTTGGGCAAACAGCACATGGTATGGGAATGCATTATCGGTGCTCAGCCGGTAGGTCTCTACTGTGGGCTGATTCAGATAAGTACTCCAACTGGCGCCTCCGTTAAATGTCACCTGCCCGCCACCATCATCTGCCACAATCATCCGGTTTCCATCTTTAGGGTCTATCCAAAGATCATGGTGATCTCCATGAGGTGTTCTCAAACTCTGAAATGTACGGCCACCGTCAGTACTCCTCATAAAGCCTACATTCGGACAATACACTTTATTCTCATTCTGAGGATCTACATACACTTTTGTATAGTACCACGCACGCTGACGGATGTTATTGTCGTTCGAGGCTAATGACCAGTTTTCTCCACCATCATTGCTGACAAATAATCCGCCGTGCTGATTTTCGATTATAGAATAAATTTTATCCGTATTACTTGGTGCTACAGCCACGCCTACAATACCCCACACCCCTTTGGGTAGTCCTTTGTTCGCCGAGATATTCTTCCAGGTTTCACCACCATCTGTACTCTTCCATAGGCCACTGCCCTCTCCTCCACTCTCCAGGGAATAGGGAGTCCTGATCAGTCGCCACATTCCGGCATAAAGGATATTAGGATTGTTCGGATCGATCACCAGATCGCTGCAGGCTGTCTGATTATTAACAAAAAGCATCCGCTTCCAAGTTTTACCTCCATCTACAGTTTTGTACACGCCGCGTTCTTCGTTAGGCCCGAAGAGATGCCCCATTACTGCCGCCCAGACTATATCCGGATTCCTGGGATGAATGATGATACGAATAATATGGCGGCCATCTTTCAGGCCAATGTTTCTCCACGTTTTTCCACCGTCATCAGTACGATACATTCCCTCAATGCTCTCACTTACATTTCCCCTCACTGTATTCTGTCCTCCACCTACATAAATAACCTCTTCATCGCTTGGCGCCACTGCAATTGCTCCTATTCCACCTCCAATATACTTATCGGCTATGCTTACCCAGCTATCTCCCCCATCGGTCGTTTTGAAGACACCACCTCCTACTCCACCAAAATAAAAAGTATTCTTATCCTTGTAGCTACCCGCCACTGCTGCACTACGGCCTCCCCTGTACGGGCCTATGAGCCGATACTCAAGTTTGGAAAAGAATGCAGAATCAGTATCAGAGACGGTGGCTTGGGGTATAACAGTTGTCGGTCTTTTCTTTTGGGCGCTTGCTGAGAAAGCTGCCAGAGCAAAAAGAAGAAATAAGGCTTTTCTCATATTCTGATTATTAAGTATAAAATTTGGAAATAAAGACTTCTAAAGGTATTATTTTATTGATTAAATAAAAGAAAATATAGAGCAGCACATCAGAATATATAGTTGTATTGAACACCTTCGCCACTCACAGTTTAAGAACATTGTTCACTGCGATTTTCTTTTCTAAATCGGGATGTGCGATAATAGAAAGTGACGGGTAATCTAAAAAACAAGTTCTGATTCAAAAACCAGGAAAGAGGAATCTGTGACGTGTTCCCAAAGAAAGACATACTGAAAGACTGCCGCGGAGAATTGCAACTTCAAAACTAATAAACCTAGGAACTTTATTATCAATCCACTCATGAGGTGAATTGAAATAGGCAGCTTCGTCAGTTCAATAGCATCCTGACTAAGAAGTCTATAGTGGCTTCCGACACTTTAACCATATTCTCAAATATTAACCAGTGATGAGTATCATCAGGAATCACCAGAGTTTCATAATAGATACCTCTTTTCATTAGCCTCCTCACCAGATTAGTCGTCTGAACAAAATCCACATTACGGTCATCATCTGCATGTATCAACAAAACAGGAGATCGCCAAGTGTCCACATAAGAGATAGGAGAAGACCGCCATGCTACTGTATCTGCCCACAAAGCATCAGGTGCATGTTCAAAGTTAGTAGCATAACTTTCTTTGGGCACACGGCTATGAACTCCTGAGATATCCACACCTGCCTTAAAAATATCAGAATTCTTTCCTAAGGCAAGCGCAGTAAGATAACCGCCATATGAACCTCCATAAACACCAATTTTGCTGGCATCTACATTAGGGTTGTTGACAAGCCATTTTCCAGCAGCAAGAATATCCTGATATTCTGAGATACCATTTTTTCCAGCAAAACCTGGCTTGTGAAATTTATCCCCATATCCTATTCCTAACCGATAATTTACAGAAAGAACCACAAAACCCAGGTCAGCAAGTTTTTGATTTATCGCATAACTCATTGCGTAATAATCCATGTGACTCCACCCCAGCAACATCTGCCTCATGGGCCCCCCATGAATAAATAAAATTGCAGGTTTCTTTTTTGTACCTGACTCTTTATTAAATAGTTGGCAATGGATTGGGGTGCCATCCTTAGCTTGTACAATAACCTGAACAGGAGTTACCAACCCTGCTGGAGAAAATTGCGCCCCCATCATTGAATCTCCCAAAACTGTTAATCCTCTCCTGCCATCTAAATCAGTAATTGCCGGTAAGGGGGGGCGAATAGCTGTCGAACTAATTAATGCAACTGTATTCCTGCTGAAAAATACAGGAAAAGATTCAATTCCATTTCCCCTTGTAACCATTCTCATGTCAGGTTTATCCACTGACACTATTGCCACATGTCTACGATCAATATCCTCCTGATTGTTTCCTGCGTTGGCAGAAAATAGTAGGCTCTTTTTGTCGGGTGATAAGCTCAAGTGTTCTACCATAAAATCTCCGGGTGTTAACAGGATAGGATTTCCTCCTTTAGATGAAATGGAATACAAATGCGGCCAATTATCTTCAGTGGAAAGAAACACAATACGATCCCCTGAGGTCCAATGAAGATTAAAGCCTCCACTAGTCGTGGGCACAGAGCCTTTCAATGTCTCAGAAGATTTCCAAATTAGGTTACTCTTAAGCTCCTCAATATTAGCCACTCTTATTTCCCAAGGTTTAGGATATTGAAGAAGAATTGAATCTGATGCTCTTCCATACAATGGCACCCGCACGAAAGCAAGCGAACTACCGTCAGGTGACCAGCGCGGAGAGGTATCTCTTGAGAAAGATGGATCCACCCATTTTATTGGTGTTGACTTGTCGGTATATATACCAATAAATGAATGTTCACTTCTGGAAGAAACAAAGGCAATTCTCCTGCTATCAGGTGACCAGACTACCCCACTATTACTTCCGCGATCAAAAAACAATTGTTGTGCCCTTTGAGTTCCATCAATTGGAACAGTCCAAACAGACCCGCCTCTTATAAATGCGACACGCTTACTATTTGGCGAAACCACAGGCATGGCACTAGAAGGATTTTCAGCTAGTGTAATTATTTTTCCATCTCTTAAATTGATACTTTGCAGGCTAAAGTGTGGTTTTTCAGGCATTGAACGTGGATTAACCACAGTGGATGCTGACCAATTGGCTCCAGGTTCTGCCCCCTTAAGGAAAACCAACCAATTCCCGTCATTTGAAAACTGAAGTCGGCTAATAATCTGTCCTTCATCCTTAGTAGAATGCGTTAATTGACTTATCGTTCTGCCGCTATCTAAACTTATGAAAATATTACGTATGCCACGCTGATTAACAGTCCATGCAACTTTTCCTGTGAGAGGAGATGAACATAAGTTCTCTGGAAACGGATAACTTAATAGTTGTTCAACAGATGACTGTGCCCTAATATTTGAAACTGAAAAGAAACCCAATATTAAAAATAAATATATTAAGACCTTCATAACTCTATATTCACAATAACATAACAATAAACCGACATTAAGAAATCACTTAATTTCTGGAGACCTTGAATTCAATGGTGAGATTCCCCTCATCTTCTGATTTCAATACTTTGATTGCTATATAAACATTTCTGCTAATTGAATTAATAAAAATAATATCTCCTGTCTTAATCAGCGTCAACCTTCCTGAAGCGGTAATCTTTCTAGCTGCCTGATCGTAGGCATCCTTCATCGCAGCCCTGTCTGACTCAACAAGCCCATCATAAATGGCGTGATTCTGCTGGCTTCCTCCAAGATTAACCATTTTACAATCATTCCTTATTTGCCAGGTCCGCATATAATCCCTCAACGGCGTGGAAAAAGCAAGAAAACCGGCATCATTAGTTATCGCGATGAAATTTTGTTTGGAGGAGACTCCTCGCAGATGAGCAACATCAATATTTCCCTGATTCTTTACATATCCCTGGGGATACACGACCACCTCGGAAAAATCAATAAAGTCACCACTCCCATCACCACCTCCTCTTAGAACAAGCGTGTTCAATTGTTCATCATAAAAATTTACAGACTCCAGCGAGGTATAAAAAGTGTCTAAAGCCTGAGCTACTGGTAAAAACAAACTTTGAAGCAGAACAGGCTTATTTACATCCATATCAGGAATTACTGATCTGCTTTCGGCTGCTGGTATTAGAATGGTAACTTCCTCACCATCTTTATTCTGGTAATTCATTCGAACTCCTACCAATGATCCTGACACACTTTCGTTCCAGTAAACCACAACAGAATCTTTAAAAATAACCACATGATCCCTTGATCTTCCTCTCAAAGAATTTTGAAAATTATTACCATAGACACTTGTACTCAACTCCACTGGTAATGATCTATTACCCTCAGTATCCTGCGTAACCACATTTAATAAATATTCACCTTCAGTTAGACCCTCAATCAAAACAAAACTTGTATCAGCCGACTTTGAAATTGGTGCAATAACAGAATCTCTGTTATTATTCCAGAAAACTATTACTTTC
Source organism: Chitinophagaceae bacterium (assembly GCA_023957755.1). GTDB lineage: Bacteria > Bacteroidota > Bacteroidia > Chitinophagales > Chitinophagaceae > Ginsengibacter. The sequence goes on along the minus strand of JAMLGT010000009.1, from coordinate 172,974 downwards.
TGGGCAGTTGGATCTTTGGGAGAAATCCAATTAACCTTAACCCTATTGTTTCCGGGATTAATCCAGACAGAATCCACTTTTCCTACATAATCTTTTATGTGTACCAGATCTTTGTAATAATAGTCCATTTTGGTACAGGATGAGTAGAAAAACGACAGGAAAAATATACCTATGGATCCAAGAATCCCTACTGATAATAAATTCTTCAACTTCATATACTAATTTTTATAAACTAGGGAGTTCTTCCCCAAAGTGCGAGTTCAGTTATATACACATGGTTTGATGGTGTCCAGGTTTCTATTGTCTGAAACCTAATATATTTCGCAGGAGGAGAATTTAAAGGAAATGTAAATTCATTACCCACAGTAGCCTGATCAATGTCTTCCTGCGTAGTTTGTCCTGTAGGTAAACCTGATGGCTTCCAGTTGTCGTATTCACCTAAAAGGTACCAGGTACTATCCAAACTTCCATTCGGGTTTGGTGCAAGACTTCCCCATATCTTAAAGTTTTTAGGCTGTGTAGAATTATAAGGCAGATCCATATTCATCCACATCTTAAACCTGCTTAATACAAAAACTTCAGGAAGAGCGAAAGTAATATGCTGAGGTATTCCCACATTCTGAGAGTAATAGCCTAATCCCCAGTTACCCTTTCGCCCATCAAACAAGTTCTTAACCGGATAACTTGCCAGCGCAGGTGCATCACCCGGGAAATTAGTCTCTTTAAATTTAGACATATCTACAGGCACCTCCTCAAATGGTTCAATCTCTGCAATAAGTGTATCGCTAAAGTTCTGCCACTGGTCCCGAATATAAACACCAAACTTTCTTTTCTCTGCCAGGAATCCTCTTACAGTAATACTAATATCTCTACTCTCAGATGAAAAATACTTTGCACTATACCATCTTCCAAGCGAGTCAGTAGTTATTACTCCTACCATTAATGTCTGGCCTTCCGCATTCGTAATATCTACCCTGCAACCACCATAATCAGGCCTTACCTGGACAGTCTCCAAGGCAAGCAGATACGCTGGTCTTGCTGGGTTGACAGTTACCACGACCGGTTCTGATCTTTGCTCTCCTTTTCCTACAGCAAATATGGTTACCTCATATTGTCCTTCTTTACCAAAGCCATCAATTATTAATTCATTACCAAATTTAGATGATCTGGCTTCACGTTTGACACCATCCCTGATTTGGTACTCGGCCAGCACATACAGTGTGTTGTTATCAGGAATACTATAGGTAATGATAGCACCACCTGCTACATTTTCTACCGAATAATTTTCAATCGGGTTAGGCCTCTCACCTTTAGTCAAGGGTTGTGGATGTTCTATTTCACATGATGAAAATAGCACAATCGTCACTGCAATTATTGCATAATAATACTTGAATCTCATTTGTTCTCGTTTTCTCATAATAACTATTCAATATAACAATTACCACCCCGGACTTTGTAATAAATTCTTGTTTCTAATGATATTCGATTCACGAATAGGCATAAAATAATCTCTCTTCCTAAACTGCCTCTCAAATACAACCGTAGGTTGATAATAAAGCTCTGCTTTTGATTCTCTTAATACCCATCCAACTACAGGAGTATTCAGGACTTCTTCCGCCTTTTTCCATCTTAATAGATCCCAATAACGCTTACCTTCATAGACCAACTCAATCTCCCGCTCCCTGTGAATAATATCACGGAATCCTTCTTTCGACTCGTACTTATTCGGAATTTTAGAATATTGGGACCAGGAATCTTCTATTGAGGGAATTCCAGCTCTTTCGCGAATCCTGTTTAAATACATTAATGCTTCCTGATTAGGCCCCTGATACTCATTGGTAGCCTCTGCATACAATAAATACAAATCAGCCAACCGCATATACGGAAATAGATATCCAACCGAAGCATAGGAAGTTGGCTGAATAACACTTTTATAATTAATTAATTTCTTAGGCCAATATCCTGTGGGTGAATACCTGTCGAAGTATTGTGCTGAAGTATATCCACCCGCTCTTCCCTCTAAATGCCAGGAATCTAAATCATCATACTTCCCCTGACCATACCAGATTCCTCCATCAAATCCTGTACTTGCATGAAACCGTGGCTCTCGACCAAAATGCATGGCAACAGTCTCATAACCTACAGCTATATAATATCTTTCTTCTTCACCAGCGACTTTTATATTATATCTACCCTGATAGTCCCAATACTTATCCTCATTAATAGGTACTCCATGGTCAGTATAAAAAAGTTCCACTACATCCAAAGATGGCCCATATCTGCCCTGAACATAACTTAAATTCCTATCTGGATCCCATGTTCTGGGGGTTAATATAGTTTGATCAGCCCAGGCATTGGTGTATGCCCAAATAATCTCCTCACTGGTCCTGTCAGCAATGGCATTCCGAATATTCATTTTGGTAATTGTAGAATCAGATAATTTCTCTGCCGGCCCGGGCTGAAACTTAAAAAGTTTGATTCCAATTCGCTCGCATTCCTGGATTGCTTCCCGAGAAGCGTCCATCGCTTTTTTCCATTTTTGCAAATCAAATTGCTGATTAAACAACACTCCATTTTTCTTATCAATGTAGTCAGCATAGTCAGAATTTCCATTATACAGCGGACTGGCAGCAGTAACAAGAACCCATGCCTTTAATGACATGGCAATCGCTCTATTTATCCTGCCATACTTAGTGGGCTCAGTTTGTGCGAAAGAAAAATCGTTGAGGTCCGGTATTGCCTCATCAATCAGGCTTACAATATAGCTAAAGCAGGTGTCAACCGGCTCCCTGCTGACCCTAACCTCGTCAATCTCAGCATCTATTGGAAGACTCTGACGAATAATCGGAATCGGGCCATAACATTGCACTAAAAAGAAATGATAATAAGCCTTTAAAAACTTTGCTTCAGCCTCCCATTGTTTCTTCTCTGTTTCAGGCATATCCGGAACCCTTGAAATGTTCTCAATAAAAATATTGCAATCCCTGATCCCTTTAAAAAGAGGCTTTCCCTCTTCAAGCCCGTCCCAATAATTTAGATAGGGCGTAACCTTATTCTGCCTTCCACGCACGAAGTTGCTGCTTGATCCTGTAAAAAATTCCAATGGCCAGATTGACCCCGCCAGAAATCCCGGATTAGAAATCAGACTGCCAGGATGAGGCAGATATGAATAACATGTAAAAAGATACCGTTCTGCTGTACTCCTCATGGTAAACGCATTCTCTATAGTTGCCACATTATCCGGAACTATATCTAAGAATTTCGAACAGGAAGAAATCCCAACTGAAATAAATAAACCTGTAATTATTACTATTCGCTTCATGTGATTATACTCTAGAATGTTTTATTAAAATCCCAACCTTAAGCCAATGTTATACACCTTTTGCAATGGATAGTTAAATCCGTTAGAGCCCATTTCTATATCCCATAGGTTAAATTTGCTAAAGGTTAATAAATTGGTACCATTTATATAAACTCTAAAATCATTCATCTTCAAACGTTTGAGCAATCCTGCATTCTTTTTGAATGTATGCCCAACCTCAACCTGCTTCACCCTTAGAAAAGCACCGTTACGCATCCACCAGGTACTACGTACCTCATTATTGGGATTCCCATCAATCCAACTTAACCGTGGATAAAGAGCATAAATATTTCTATTGTCCTCGGACCAGTGATCACTGGCAAAAGCTTCCAGTACTTGATTCTGATAGAATTTGTCTGATGATTCACCTGAATAAACATAACGCCTGAACGGAGCAATCGCACTTGGGTCTATAAAGAATGACTTTCTGGCAATACCTTCCATAAAAATGGAAAAATCAAAACTTTTATACCCAACAGAAACTCCAAAGCCATAATTTATTTCAGGAATAGTCGGGTATCCCAAAGGAACGCGATCGAGTGAGGTTATCCTGCCATCTCCATTTACATCGACATACTTTATATCACCTCCACGTACATCGCCTCCTAATTGCTGTTCAGGAGAGTTAAGCACCTCCTTTTTGTCTATAAATAGCCTTTCTGCAATATACCCACGTAGTACACTCAACGGATAACCTACATTATACAACCAGGGATACTCATATTCCGGCTCTTCAAATACCTTATATTTACTCGTCGCATAGGTGAAGTTTACCATTCCTGTCACCCACCAATCCTTATTAATGCTTTTCGAGTATTTCATAGACAAATCCAAGCCTGAACCACTGGCCTCGCCGATGTTGGCAAACACATCTGCTGAAAGCCCCATAGTTGTAGGAATGTCAGATCTCTGCATAAATATCTTCTTCCGAACCTGATTAAATAAGTCTAATTCTACCTGGAGCTTACGGAAAAGACTAAACTCAAAACCCAGATTTGCTTTATAAGCTACTTCCCAGGTAATATCCTCGTTTGCATACCTGGTTACTGAAATACCATTCTTGTTTTCATCCCTGTTGACTCCAAAAATCCATGCCCTGTCTGTTGAGTTCATATTAACCTGTGACAAGTAAAAAAATCTTTGTGTAGGACTACCAATTGCATCATTACCTGCCATCCCATAAGTTGCACGAATACGAAGGTTCGATATTACAGGGTTCATCCAGTCCAAAAATTTCTCTTTCGAAGCGTGCCACACCACTCCTGCTGACGGGAAAAATCCATAGCGATGTGACTTTGAAAATCGTTCTGAACCGTTATACCCAAAGTTAAATTCGAGATAATAACGCTTCTTAAATGAGTATGTAAACCTACCAGCAAAACCCATATTCCTATGAGGCAAGGATGCTTGCAAACTCCCCGCATTACCATTAAGTTCGCTTCGGAGCATTGAAACCAGCATGCCGTTAAAGTCATTATCTCCAATTGCTTTATGATAATTAAGGATAGTCTGCAATGAAAAGACTGACTGAATATCCTTGCTACCTTCGCTATAACCTAAATACTCAGTCCCAACCCCATCATTCAACAAGCTATAATTATATTCGTCATCATTTTGGCTTTCTTCATCAAGTAGTTGATAGTAAAAAGGGGTGTACTCTCTGGAAAGAGAAAAGTAAGAATACCTCCAGGCTGTACTCCTTAGAATGAAGGACAACCCGGGAGTTATCATGGATAATTTCTGATTCAACTCAACCTGTGCCTGCATTTTTGATCTCGCATACTGCCGATAGCCTTTCACCATATCAGCATAGGGATTTAGATAAGTGCCTCCACCATAATTACCAAACATTATATGCTTTCTGTAAGAATATTTTTCTCCAGCCGGATAATAGGGTGCAAAAAGAGATGGGGGGGTTCGCATTATATCTCTAAATACTTGCACCCCTCCATCGATCGGACCATTATAATCATCAAATGAGCCATATAACCTAACCGCGAGATCAGTTGATTGTGATAATTTGATATCTACATTACTCCGGATAGAGTATGACTTCAGATTAATATTGTTATTGAAGTTGTTTCTTCTGGGCACCTTTAATACTCCATTATCCTGGTTTAAGGCTCCAGAAATAAAATACCTTGCCACAGAACCGCCACCACTTACATTTAGATTTATTCTTTGGTTCATTGTATAATCCTTTAGCAACTCATTTCTCCAGTCGATTGCAGGATACCTTAAAGGATCGAGCCCGTTTATTGTGTTTTCAATTTTTACAGGTGAGTATTGGAGCATTGCTTTGGGGTCTCTTCCCAATACGGCTTCATTTGCCAATTTCATATAAGTAACCGGATCTGCAAGCTTAACATTTTGGGTGGGAGTAGAAGTCGAGTTTTCAACGCGTAGCGAAAGCTTGGCCTTACCTTGTTTTCCCTGTTTAGTAGTAATCAGGATAACACCATTTGCGCCACGAGCTCCATAGACTGCGGTGGCAGTAGCATCCTTTAATATGGAAAAACTCTCAATATCATCTACCTGCATTCGTGCAAGACTTGTAGCAGACACCTCATCGTTATCCACTAGAATCAAAGGATCCACTTTATATCCGAAAGTGGTAACACCCCGAATAAAGAACTGTGCGTTGTCGTTCCCTGGCTCTCCTGATTGCTGATACGAGATTAACCCTGCTGCACGACCTGCCAATGCATTTGTAAGGTTACTAGCCGGTATTTTTAATTCCTGAGGGTCAACGGTTGTGACTGACCCAACAACATCTTCTTTCTTCTGTTTGGTTCCAAAAGCAACTACCACAGTTTCATCAAGCATTCCTGTAACGGGTATCATCCTAACTTCTATTTTCCTTCTTCCACTTAAGGCAACTTCTGTCTCAAAATAACCAACCATTGAAAACACAAGAGTGGCATTATCTTCTACTTCCAGAACAAATCGCCCATTCTCATCAGTAGTGGTACCTACCCCCTGCTTGTTTTTAACCACTATACTCACACCGTGCAGAGGTTTACCCGTACTATCTGTCACAATTCCAATAACATCCAAAAATCTGGATATCCTCAATTCATCACGGGAGCTAAAAGCCTGCTGGTTTACAGCCAATTGATCTACCCCGTCTAATCTTTGTTTCAACTTAATGGCTTCGGGGTAAATAATAATCTGCCTCTTATCCACCCACCTAAACATAAGCCCATTCGGATAGAGGTAGCGCTTTAGATTACTCTCCAATGAATTTTTCCTCTCCCATCCTGCACTCACTTCCTTGTTGTCAATCACTTTGTTTTCATAGATAAACCTGACCTTGTAATACTCTTCTACTTCTCTAAGAAAAGAAACTAGTGAAATTCTTTTCTCCGTTTCAGGGGGTGTATCCTGGACTTCAACATAAGTATATTCGCTTCCAACCCTATTTGATGATAAATTCAAAAATTGAGCCTGAATGGTTTGAGCCATAAATCCAAACACTACACAAAGCCCCAGCTTGATAATTCTCATAAACATTGAATTATTATTTTGTTTTGGCATTAACAATTTCATTTACACAACATACCTAACTAATTATACATTAATTCCAATTTTTACCCCATATCCCAATTTGATTTTCATTATTTTTCTTACACCGGAATTCTGTAGCAATTATTTATTCAAAAAAAATCATATTACACTTGTAGTTTATCCTATTAAAGTTCATTCTCCACGAAAGGATGTAATTTATCCACCACTCTTATCAGTTGCGCTCCCCTCTCTTACCTGGAATCAATTCATCAATAAATGCACTGTACTTTATAATTACATTGCTCACTCGTTTTATTTCCCTATTGACAATACTCACACTAGCCTGCTGCTCAATTGCCTGCCGCACCCCTGGAACAGTCTTCGCTCCATAACCAGTGTATAATCCGGGAGCATATAACAGATTTTTGTACCATTCCTGACCAGGTAAGCCTGCTGAATCAGTTAAATATCGCTCACTCCTGAATACCATACTACTTAAAGCTGAAATTTCTGACTCGGAAAGATCCGGCAACCTCTTCTTAAGAAAAGTTGAATATGCAGCTACACTATTCTTCAAACTCTGTAAAGCGTTGTCCATTGGTTGGAAATCAAAATTTTCCCCGAGTTTTTTCAACTGTGTCGAATAAGTTGAGATATTCCTATAGAGGGGAGTGAACTCAAAAGGTAGAAAATCTGCATTTGCCATACGTAAGACAGTTCGACCGGCTACTTGTGATAACGCCTTAGCATACTTGAATCCTGGATCTTTAAACCTCTTAAAAACTGTATAATTATCATAAATAGTATGATATTCACCCCCCGCACCTTCACCCCTGAATCCCATATTCAGAGTCGCAATCCCGAGATGTTGATAGAATGGCGTATAGTCAGATCCTGTCCCTAACGCCCCAAGCCTGAACCCTGACGTACTTCGTCTCTTGCCGACCGAAATATTTCGGTCAGGATCTTTCACAGAAAATGCAATTTGTGAAAAAAACTTCTCCAACGAGGGACTGCCACCTGCATATAGAAGACCACGGGTGTTATTATCAGTATTGATATAAATCACGGCATTCTTTTCTAGTGTAGTAGCATAATCTTCTGCCCACTCTGTGGACCCCAATAAGGCAGGCTCTTCACCATCCCAGATACAATATACAATTGTTCTGTTCGGAGTCCACCCTTGTGAAACCAGCCTTCCGATTGACTGCGCTTCTCCCATCATTGCCACTAACCCACTGACTGGATCTGTTGCCCCATTAACCCATGCATCGTGATGGTTGCCCCTTAGTACCCATTCATCAGGGTTGAATTTTCCTCTCAACTTTGCAATAACATTATAAACCGGAACAATATCCCAATTAAATTGTACTTTAAGGCGTACTGTCGCCTGCCCTGACCCAATACGATATGCAATAGGCAAAGCCCCCTGCCAGCTATCCGGAGCTACCTCCCCTCCCAATGCTTTTAATAATGGTTCAGCATCATGATAACTAATCGGAATCACTGGAATTTTAGGCATATTAGCATTTTCTTCCAGCCTTACACGAGGTGCTTTTTTCGTTGAAGCATAACCTGGAGTGGATGGGTCGCCAGTCTGAATCGGCCAGTCTAGCACACTTCCTCTTTCGACTGCGTATCGATTCTTAAAGGGCCCTTCCGGGTAAACTCCGCCTTTATAGTATCCATCCCCAAATGGATCAGAATAGATAATACAACCAATCGCGCCATGTTCATAGGCCAACTTTGGTTTAACACCTCTCCAAGACTTTCCGTATCGGGCTATCACAATCTTCCCTTTAACAGAGATCCCCATTGCCTTTAGAGTTTCATAATCTTCCCTTAGCCCATAATTCACGTAAATCAATTGTCCAGTGACATCTCCGTCCGGTGAATACGCATTGTATGGTGGTAATTGCATTTCAGTTTGCGCAGTATATGGATCAGTGGCTATTATCTTCTCGCCTAACACAGCACTGTATTTCTTAGGAGCAATAAGATCCAGCACACGTACTTTAGGTGTTGGGAATAATACATAATACTCTTTTATCTCGGAATCGAAACCCCAGCTTTTAAATAGCGAATCAATAAAGACGGCATTCGATTTATTGTGGAGTGCACCCACATGAATAGGAAAAGCTGTCAACCTCTTCATCCACTGATCCATATCATTCCTATTAAGTTCTGAATCAAATCGCTTCTCAAGTTCAATTTGCCTGGCAGCTGATTCCCTGGATATAAAACCAAACGGTTGATCAGCATCCGGGGACTGTGCAAAGAGTTTACTCCCTGTAACCGTTAAAATAGTAAAGAGAATTACCAAACGAAAGCTACCTATAAATGTTAAATTCATTTTTTAAACGTTAATTAAAAGGTGACCGTAATACGTATATTCAATATTGTTAGTTTGAAAATTATTATATTTTTTATTGTCATTCTACCAATAGTTATATGAATACTATACAAAAAAATACAGACCGGAAAAGCCGTTAAATAGCTATTATCCCCTAAGGAACCGTAGAGCAGAAACCATGAGTCGCCTGATTCCACTCTCATTCTTGAAAAAAAGTTCCTTTATTACAAAAAGCCACTATAACCATCCCATGTATGTTCGAAAAATTATCAATAAAAATAACGGGGAGCACATCTCTAACTATGGGAATCACTTTTCCACAGTCTTATTTGTTGTACGACTAAGCCTTTCCCTAAAAAAGAGACTATCTTTTCGCTGCTCAATCTCAATATTCAAAAGGGTTGACAATACATCTATTAGCTTAGGCGCTCCTTCTACAGTTAAAATCCCTGAAATCTCTCTATTTGCAAGAGAACTGTCAGATATCCACACCTTGTAACCATAATAGTCCTCAATTTTTTGCGCAATCTCTTTAACCGACGTGTTATCAAATATGAATTTCTGATCTTTCCAACTGATATAATCCATTGCATTAACGGAATCAATTTCAACCTTTTCTAACTTCTCAGTAAACGTTAATTTATCCCCCGGCTTAAGAAATTCTTCTTTCAGGCTCTTCTCCATAAACTTTACATTAATCTTGCCGGTATTCAAAACCACAGTTGTAGCTTCATGCCTTGTGTTCACATTAAATGTTGTACCCAGAACCTCAACGTCCAAATCCTTAGTGTGCACCACAAAAGTGCTTTTTATAGAATCTTTATTTATTCTGGGAGAAATGGAAAAATATCCTTCCCCTTCCAACCAGACTTCTCTGTTGGCTGCATCTTTGAAGTCCTTATGAAGTTTTAATTGTGATCTTGAACTTAAATTAACCCTAGAGCCATCAGGTAAAATCACCTCCTTAAATTCACCCTCTCCGGCTGCATAAACGCTATGATTAGTCTGTGAAAAGTAGTAAAATATGGAAGAAAGTATCAAAACACCAATAACAGCAGCTGCTGATTTATACTTAAAAAACATTCCCCCTATAACTTGTGACCCTCTACTCCTTTTTTGATCAATAGCACTACTAATCTTCTGCCATATAATTTCTTTCTTCAATGGAGGAAGTTTGTGTTCCCTAAACTGAATTAATTCCACCATCATCCTCGCCTTTTCCAGTTCATGAGACTTTTCTGGGTATTGCGCTAAAAAGAATGCCCAAAATGCCACAGTCTCCTTGTCAGTAATCCTTACAGATTGAATAAAATAATCATCTTGTGCAAAATCCTCAGCAATAAAATCTTTGTAAACTTCAACATCTTTCTTTCCGCGCATAAAACAAGTAGTATTATATCTACATTATACCTTGATCCAGTTTATTACCCCGTGAAAATATTTTTTTTCTCAGATTTTAGTAGTTTCTACCAAATAAAACTCTGGCTTATAATAATTAAACTCACCAAATTCATCCATTGCGTCCTCATACTCTTCATGGCTCTTCCAGCCACTTTATATATAGCTTTTACTGTTAGCCCCATAACATCCGCAATCTCGTCATAACTCAAATCATAATAATATTTCAGGAACAATACTTCCCTTTGATGAGGGGTTAAAACATCGATCAACTTCTGAAGCTGCTTGAAACGACTATTCTGTTCTTCATCTCTTACCTTCTCGTCTTCAATCGGTAATTCCCAATTGAATAGATGATTATCATCCTTCACTTCATTGGTAGAAACATGACTTAAACGTGATAATTTACGAAACAGTAAATTCCGGAAAGCCGTAAATAAATAATTCCGGACAGATGGTGGTATTTTCAGTCCATTCCTATTATTCCAAATCCTGATATATAAATCCTGAATCGTATCCTCAATCAGCCCAGTATCAGAAACAAACCTTAGGCCGTAACTGTATATTTCATCCACATACGTTTCATAAAGCCAGGAAAATGACTCTCTGTCTCCTGCCAGAAAAGACTGCCAGTACTTATGTTCTTTTTTTTGATGCGAGTTATCCATTAGCGGGCTTAGATAAAAATACAACAATTTATTGTATGCTGTTTTTTACTATTTTATCTTTTAAATACAATAGATTTACCCAATCAGGCAATAATATCTATCATAAAAAGATACTTTATTTGTTCTTTTTAATAAAAGCTCAAATTGGGTTTTTCGTACTAGGAGAAAGACCATGAAAGATCTCCCAATATCCAGAAATCCCCCCATATCCAATTTTAGAAAGGGGAAGCAAAATCAAGTTACATTGTCCTCAATATAAAAACTGCAATTTACTTTCTAACCTTAAACATAGTACTACCCTGCACTCCTAATCCTCATCCCACCCTATTGGTGCGCCGGGTGGCATTTCGGCGTGCAGCGTAGGTGTCGCTTTTTCAGGGGCCTTCATTCGTTCCAGAGCCAGCACCAGGTGCGATCTGTAATTTTCGCTGATATTTTCTTTCAGCTTCGACTCAATAAATGCTTTTAGATTATTCACCGTATTTATCGCAATACCTTTTACCATAAATGTATTCCGGTCACTCACGCCTGATGATAACAAATAGGTCAACAGGATTTGCTCAGTCTGCATTTGAATAAGCCCCTTCATGCCATCCAGCCTCGGCGCTTTCCATGTTTTGTCTATGAGTGTATTCATCATTTCGTCCACTCCTAATCCACCATTCTCTGCTTCAAACTGCACCATACGGTTCAGCCTTTCGGAATTGAAGAGAAATGACAGCGGAAAATCTACTGCTGATCCCGCAGGTGTCAACGCATCAAATGCCCTGCCTGTATTCCGGGGAAATAACTCCTTTGAAAATCTATAACCTGAAGGTCTGGGAGGTATCAACTTTACAATTCTGTCAGGAATCTCTAACACCGAAGGATCCATACAATTAAGAATCTCGTCCAAGGCGCGTTTCTGCTCTGCCTTGCTTACAGGGGCGGTGATAGTCCTTCCGTCACCACGCAGGGTATAAGTGTAGTACATACCCCCAACCGTCTTGGTAACCGCTTCTAACTGATACCGATGAAACAAGTAAATGGGCACCAGTACATCTTCCAGCATTGCCATTGGTGTACCTGTGCGGATATTATTCTCACCAAATTTCGCAAGCGCTGCTTCTCTCACTTTCATCACCTGCTTCAATTCATCAATAGCATTTACACCTACATCCCAAAGATGGGTCTGCGGATGCATACTCCCTGCCGGTCGCGCATCATTATCCGAAAGAAACTGAACATTTCTTTTCTGTGCCTCGTCGAGAATCTTATTTAATGCGGCCGCCTTATCCACCCCCTTGGGGAAATCCTGATACCCCCATAGAATGGCGACCTTATCCCACTCTCCTACGCCCACTCCGTAAGCATTATCTAATACAATCTCACCTTTCTGATTTAGTCTCACTGCCGGTGGTGGATAATCCATTACACTGGCATCCCCATTGGCGCTGGCTATATAGTTATGTTGCAGGCCCAAGGTATGCCCTAATTCGTGAGCTGCTAATTGCCTCAACCTTGCCAAAGCCATCTTCATCATCTTATCATCTTTGGGCAGCCCATTTTCAAAAGGTGCAAGCAGGCCCTGGGCTATCAAATAATCCTGACGTACACGAAGTGACCCCAGAGATACATTGCCTTTGATAATCTCACCTGTGCGCGGATCCACCACAGAGGCTCCATAACTCCATCCTCTGGTGGACCGATGTACCCAATTGATCATATTGTAACGGATATCCATCGGGTCAGCGCCATCAGGCAGCACTTTCACCTGAAAAGCATTGATATAACCGGCGGCTTCAAATGCTTTGTTCCACCAAGATGCCCCTTCGAGGAGTGCACTTCGTATTGGTTCAGGGGTGCCATTGTCGAGATAATAAACAATAGGCTTCACAGGCTCGCTCATTGCCGCATTCGGATTCTTTTTCTTTAATCGGTGTCGGCTGGCAAAATATTTATAAATCGATTCTGATACAGGAGTACTATAGTCCATATAGGAAACCCCAAAATAGCCGGCACGCGGATCAAATACCCTCGGCTCATATCCGGCATTAGGCAGTTGTACAAATGATTGATGCATACGTAGTGTAACTGCATCTGAAGAAGGAGTTACCGAACGCACCAGCGACCCCGTATTACCATCATTATTTACAAAGGTGATGGTGGTAGCGATTTCGGTATTTAGTGGGAAGTTTTTAGTGTCAGGTAAATACAGCGCAGAGCGACTTTTGTCCATAGCAAAACTCCCCTGCTTCGCTGCACGCAGGCTACCTGAAACACCCATCACATCCCGAATAATGAAATCTGTAGCATCCACCAGATAGTGATCGCCGGTGTTTGCCGCTATTGAAAAACCCCAAAGAATTGATTGTGCAAAAGACTCCTGCACTGCCTTCCGTTCATTGGCATCATCAGAAAGCGCTCTGAAAGAATAATTGGGCTGTACCAGAAAAATCCTTGATCCCGTTTTTTCAAATCTTACCACCTTGTCGAATCCCTGCAAACCTCTGTCTAAACCTAAATCATTAGATCCTAATCCTCCAGGAAGGGAAGCATGATAAAGAAATTCAGTTCCTATCTTATCCACTTCCAGAAAAATCTTTCCGCTCGACTCCTCCCAATAAAAATTAAAATACCCCTCATACTTTTTGGAATCCTTTACCTTCTCTGCTATCGACGGGGTAACTTGTTTATCTGCAGGTTGATTTTGTCCTCTTGCAATTCCCAGGAAAGAAAAAACGATTGAGAGCATCCATAATTTTTTCATAAGCATTGTTTTAGATGCAGTTAAGGTAAGAAATAATAAAATGTGTAAAATAAAAAACCGGCCCCGGAAATCGTCAAACCTCCTCTCAGGCCGAAAGAAAACCGCCATCCACAGTTACCAGCGCACCATACACATAAGCCGAGAGGTCGCTGCTCAATACCAGTATCATGCGTGCTACTTCATCAGGGTCGCCAAGCCTTCCCGAAGGCAATCGCTGCATAAAATTATACCCGTCGGCCATCAGTTTGAAATCGAGGCCTATGATAGCCCGTTTAGCGGCCCCCTTAGTTCCCGATGTAACTATACCACCGGGAATCACTGCATTGACTCTGATACCCTTCCTGCCAAAATCCCTTGCCAGATCGCGGGTAAGGGCAATCACTCCCACCTTGCTCACCGCATAATGAGCCATATCTTTTTTAAATGGCATAATCGCTTCTATCGAACCAATATTTATTATCACTCCCTTTCTACGCTTATTCACCCTTACAAAATGCTGGCACATCCAGATTACTGAATACAAATTCACATTCATCACTTTGGTGAGATAGGCTTCATCCAGTTTTGTAAAATCTTTGAAGGGATAAATACCGGCATTATTTACCAGAATATTTACTTTTCTACATTCATCATGCGTCCACAATCTGTCGATCTCTTCTTTCTTTTCCAGATCCACTGCAAAATAACTCACACTAATCCCCTGAGACGAGAGTAGTGCACTCAGCTTTTTTAGTCCCGGCTCGTCCCTATCTGCCAAAACCAGTGAAGCGCCTGCCTCGCCCAATCGTAAAGCCGTGGCCTTGCCTATCCCTCCTACAGCACCTGTAATCAATGCCGTTCTTCCTTTTAGCGAAATCAATTGATCCAGAGATTGATAAACTTTTTCCATGTTGCCGTATATTTTTATTACTGCAACTTCCTACATTATCTCCGCAAGAAAAATGATTACGGTCACTCTGAAAAAGAATTTAGAACAGCGACAACTCTCGGAGAAAAAGATGACAATAAAATAGCTTTAAGGTTAGGACACCTATCCAAGCCGGAGAAAAGCAACAGCGCGCTGTACTCTTTGTAGTGACACTTAGTTTTGAGTATTCATCAGGGCTTCCAGGTTTTTCTTAATCACAGCGGCGGCCTGTTTATTCTGTGCATTCATAAATATTTCATACACAATGTAAGCTACCACTCCTAATCCCACAAGTGTGCTGCCACCCATATTATACAATATTATCAAGAGGACTACTGCCACCAGGAACCTCAGAATACCCTTCTTTATAAGGTGTTGGTTTCCCAATCCCCTTATCACTTCATTATCATACAATTCACTACCTGTTGTAATATTTTTTATGGCTGTATAGTCGCCATTTTCCTTTCCTTCAGGAATGATCCATGCCACCACCATATCATGGCCTTCACGACATGCGACATCCCAATTGGTAAGTTCCACTGCCCGCTCTTTGCCATTCTCTTTTTGCAAATAAATTTTGTCATGGATAATAGTAGTAGAGGTGATATGTACAGGAGCGGTAGCACCTGTACCCTGGTAGGTGCCTCCCCCTCCTCCTGAACCCGACACGCGCGTTTCCATGTTCTTGTCCTTACCGGCCACCAGGCCTCTATCATAGTAAATGGTCATGGTATTTCTGCCAGCCGAAAAAGTATCTCCTTTCATAATGTTTGATTTAAAATGGTAACGACTGTATATATCAATTGACTCGTTTTACATAAAATTCTCCTGTGAAGGCTATTGCCGGTGACCCGGTGGCCAACGCGTTATAGATTTTACCGGAAAAGGTACCCTTCACACTTGCCGAAGATAACTGAGTAATCTGCACCGTATTGGTGGCATTATCCTGATATAGGCTACTGAAAGTGGTACCATCTGCATCTATCCAGGAAAAGAATACTGCAGGCGTATTTCCTGAAGTGCCCGGATATACCAAACCTTTATAAGTACCCTGGCCGATAGGACTCAGGCTGCCTACCAGGATGGACGCAACATTCTTGTTGCCGACAGACATATCCCTAAACCCACCAATACCTGCCATATAAATATCGCCCGAACTACTAAGGGTAGCATAGCTATTAGCCGTATAGGTGTAGGATTGTCCACCTACATTTAGCTTGAAATAATAATCACCGCCGCCGGGACCATCACTTCCTTTCTTAGAGCAACTACTCAATAGTAACAGTGGTGACAGACAAATGACCAAACTCCACTTCACCATATCTGCAAATTTTGAAATCATCAGAAAATTATTTTGAAGGTGATATAAAAAGCCAGTAAAATACCAAGCGGCGACAAATACCAGGCTACCACATCTTTAGTACCTGATGCCCTTTGAGACTGGAACAGAATATTGAAAGAGAGCAGAAGCATATAAAGTAGAAGTAATAATAAAATCCCTCCTTTTGAGATTAGTGAACCATACCCTCCCATCATAATGTCAGACAAAACCTGATTGTCCATCATCAACTTAGAAAAGAGGAATATCAACAACACACTAGCGACAAAAGGAATCCCACACAAAGCACCTGTAAACAACTCAGAGCGAAATTCAGCCTTACCTGAAAGCATCTTCATTCCAAACGAAAATCCGGAGACCAGAAGCAGGTAAAGCACTGCAAAAGAAACAGCCTTACCTGCAATCTTGATCCAGGACACATACTCCCTTATTTCAGAAGGAATAATCAATAAGACAAAAATCGCAGACACCACCGCAACTGAGGCTACCAATATCAGAGACCGGATAAATGATTTTTCTGATTGCTCAGTGAAAAGACTACGAGTGCCCCGAGTCGGGCTACCAAATATTTTCAATATAACGGCGACCAGATCCCTGGAGTAAAATGCTTTAACCTCATCACCAAGAGTCAAGGTTTTTGGTGCGGGCAGGGTAATCTTTTCTTCATTTTCCATCATCTAACACTTTAAACTATCTAAGAATATAAAATAATCTTCAGGAAAGAGAAAAAACTACGCACGATGCATCTGTCGCCCGCCCTAGATTCAACTTAAATTTTCGCTCTTCCCTTACGCACTATGAAATTAAGCCCATTACAAAAGCCTGTGTAGTTGCTTTTATTAAATGCGTGTACTGATTTATTCAATGTAGCATTTAAGAAGATTTTTGCGTAAGAATCAAATTTTTCAACAACAAAAAAGGGATACAATTTCTATCTTTGAGAAAGCCGGAAGAATACCTCTCAATAAAAAATGAACTATGAAGAAGTGGATATTTTTCGCTGGGCTGATATTTTCTTTTAAAGGCTACACACAATCTGGCAATGCCTCTTTGCAGTCGCTGCTTTCACAACATCCTTCAGAAGATTCTACCAGAGTAACCCTTCTCTTAAAGTACGGAAAATCGCTTTTTTTTAGCAGGCAGGATAGCATGATGTATTATGCAGATGAAGCATTACGGATCGCACAGGAAATTCACTGGCCGGTAGGGATTGCTGATGCATATCAATTCAAGGGGGTGAGTTACTCTTATGTAAATTCTGATCCCGCTAATGCAATTGATTATTATCACAAGGCCCTTGAAGCCAATATTCCACTTCACAGACCTGAATTCGAATGGCAGACTCTTGCCAATATAGCGCTCTTGCATTACGATCAGCAGGAGTATCAGGAAGCACTACAATACTATCAAAAGGCTGAGGCGGTGCTGTCGCACCTGGAAAATAAAAGAGGAGAGGGGCAATTGTTGATGAACCTCGGACAGCTTTATTATGACATGGGTAAACCTGATGAAGCAATGGAGCAATTCAAAAAAAGCTTGTCTATATCTGAAGCAAACAAGGATAGTATGGTGTGGGCAAATGTGTTGAACTCAATAGGATACATTTATCTGGAACAGAAAGACTATCACAAAGCAATTCAATACGTTAACAAAGGAGTGGAGATAGCTGACCTTACTCAAAACCGCATTACAAAAGCAGCTTCCTTAGTTTACCTTTCCATGGCACAATCAGGACTTAAATCTTACGCCAATGCTGAAACGCTTGCCAGGGAGGGGCTTCAACTCTCCAAAGAGGTAGGCAACGTGCAGTTTCAACGACAGGCATGGTTTGCCCTTCAAAAGATTTATGAAGAAACAGGAAAATATCGCCAATCGCTTGATGCATATAAGGAATACATCAAACTCAATGACAGCCTTATAAGCTCCGGAAAAAAGAAGGAAATCATGCAAAAAGAAATGCAGTATGAGTTCGATAAGAAAAGAGCATTGGCCAAAGCAGCCCTGGACCGCCAGACCACCATCAAGAAATCATTAATAGCCGGCAGTATCCTGTTAATTACAGGTTTCATCGCTTTTATGCTTCTCTATAAAAAGAAGCGCGATGCGGAAGACCGAAAAAAAGCAGCAGAATTTCAGACCCTCGTTGCTGAAACAGAGATGAAAGCCTTACGGGCACAGATGAATCCTCACTTTATCTTCAACTGCCTGAATGCCATCAGCGATTATATCCTGAAAAATCAGCCTAAAATAGCAGATGAATATCTGGGAAAGTTTGCCACACTCATGCGTACTGTTCTTGAAAACTCTGAAAAAAAGGAAATCCTCCTTGCTGACGAAATCAAAGCACTCACGCTTTACATGGACTTAGAGACGCTCAGATTACAGAACCGGTTTACATACGAAATAAAAATCGCCGATGACATTGATACAACTAACATACTGATACCTCCGTTATTGCTACAACCCTTTGTGGAAAATAGTATTCTTCATGGCCTCAGCGGCAAAAAGGATTCAGGAAAAATAATCATCAGTTTTCAAAAACAGGGTGAGATGCTTATAGGACAAATCGAAGACAATGGAATCGGTATTCAAAAATCAGCAGAGCTGACTTCAAAAGATAATGGAAGTGCCAGAAAATCATTCGGTATAAAAATAACCCAATCCCGAATCCGGATTCTTAATGAGGAAAAACACTCTTCCCTTGCTTCACTTAATATCCGTCGCAAGGAAGAGGGCACCCACGTAGAAATCAAATTACCACTTGCTTATAACTTTTAATCACGCAAATGATCAGAGCGCTAATCATCGACGACGAACCACATTCTACAGACCGGCTAACCCACCTGCTCAGCGCGCCTGAGGTTCACGCCATTGAAATAGCAGGCACGTGCCATACGGCAGAAGAAGCATTCACTATGATTGAAAAGGAAAAACCGGATTTGGTTTTTCTGGATGTGGAGCTAGGCAATAACGATGCTTTCGAGCTTCTAAGACAGTTACCTGAAATAAATTTTGAGATAATCTTTATCACCGGCCACGAGCAGTATGCAGTAAAGGCATTCCGATTCAGCGCATTCGACTATCTGCTCAAGCCCATTGACCCGGAATTGCTATTCCAGGCACTCGAGAGGCTTTCAATACGCCTCACACACCAGGAGCGAACTCAGAAAATGGAAACGCTATTATACAATCTGTCGCACGGCGAAAAGAATAATAAACGAGTTTGCATTCCCACCAATGATGGCTTCACCTTTGCCGAAACACAGGATATTATCCGTTGTGAAGCACTGGCCAACTACACTGTAATCTACTTCAGCGATCAGAAGAAAATAACGGTAGCCCGTACACTAAAAGACTTCGAACACCTGCTTGAAGACTGTAACTTCTACAGAGTGCACAACTCCCATCTGGTTAACCTGAAATATGTGAAAAACTACAAACGTGGCAAAGGAGGTACGATTATACTGACAGATGGCACTCAGATTGAGGTGTCCACAAGGCGAAAAGACGATTTCCTGAAAAAGATTTCAGGCTTCTGAAATGCGATATAAAAAATTATTTCTGTCCTTCTAAGCGAGGCTAAAGCGCATTGGGCTTGGATATTAAACCAATTGCTCTCTCCTTAAGGGCGAGACTACGAAAGTCTTACTCAACAAGGGCTTTAGCCTCATTATGAATAATTAAGCCGGGCAGCGATGACAAAAAATACTGACCCACATTCCCACACCCCTTCTTTCATCCGATCGCAACCAGATTCTTTTTCAGGAATCTAATTCTTCCAAAACATGATGAAGTGGTACACCTTTCGCATTCATGTGTAGCAATTCATAGTGTTTACGGAGTGCGGTAACCAAAGGAAACTTTTTATAAGGAAGATCGTGTGCTTTGGCAAACTTAACAATCTCGTCTGTCACCTCATTATAATACACATAACTATACGCCGGAAACAAATGATGCGCAATATGAAAATTGAAATTCCCAAGTATATGACGGATAAACCAATTATTGTGAGTGAGGTCATTTGTAACTTCTAGCTGATGCCGCATCCAACTGAATGGCAGATTATTCAGATTGTCAGGTTCCGGAAACTCATTATCAGGCAGGGGATGAAGCGGCAGCAATACCAGCAGGGCAAACACACTCGCTGTCAACACCTGCAGAAACCATGCTCCAAAAGCTAAAGCGAATGAAACATTGAAAAACAAAACAGGAACTGCTATCTGATAAAAGAAATAGAACAACTTGTACACAATCATCTTTACCTTTTCCCTGAGAGGCGGCACACCATGTACTTTGCGAATCACTCTGCGCTTTCCAAAAAAGTCTCTGAAATCACGGAGAAACATCCAGTTAAATAAGTAGAGCGGATAAATCAGTATAAAATATTTATCCTGATATTTTTGCATTCCCACCGGCTCATTATTCGGAAAAATCTGAATAGGGCCACTCTGCTCCACATCTGTATCCCACCCTTCCACATTTGGGTAATGGTGGTGGCTCAGGATATGGCGATTGTACCAGATATAACTGTTTGCCCCCAGCAGGTTCAGCAAATTCAGCACCATTTTGTTATATCTTTTCGTCTTATATACATTATTATGCGCCGCTTCATGGATCAGATTCAGATAAATCAACACCATGGTAATTCCCATAAACATGTAAAGCCCGATATATAGTCCCTTGTTACCGGGATGTAGCAATGCAACAATGTAACTTCCGAAATAAACCAAAGGCAATATGATAGCTTTGATCTGGATATAAATATCACGATTCTCAGGAATAGCAGCTACACGCGCCTTTACATTCTTTGCGAGCTCAATAAATAATTTGCTTTCTACTTCGCTTGTCGGATAGACAGGTTTCTTATCCATCACATTAACTTTTACAGATTTCTAACTCGAGTTAAAAAATGAATAAAAAATCTAAATAAAAAACAATGCCAATTTATTTGATACTGTTCTTTATTACAGGTGCTAACCTGGTCAGCACATGGCATTTCAGCCTATAGCAAAATAATAAAAAAATTGAAAATATGAACTGCTACTTTTTTCTCTTTAACTGGTTATAGTCAAGAAAATAAATGAATCGGGCACTGATCTCATTGCCGTGTTTCAGCCCAAATTGCCTGGAAAAATTATTCAGATAGTTGTTCTTCTCTCCTGTTCCAAAAACCACTCCTTCCGCATCACCAAGCCAGTTTTTGTATGCAATAATCAGGCGGCTGCCTAACCGAAAATCCCAGGTCAGGAATACATCCGTATTAAAGATATTCACATTTTGGTCTCTGCCACTGACAAAGGGCCTGTCTATCAATTTACCGGCAGCATCCACATCAAAAAATTCTTTATAATCGACCTTGTTCCAGTAGTGCCGGGCCCGTAGGGTGATATTAAGCCTTGGCGTAAAATTATAAATACCCGAAAGCACAGAAGAAATCGAACGATTGTCGCGGAAACCCACAATTGGGTCTTCATTATTATTTCTGGCAAAGGCATAACCAAGCTGATGGCGCTCCCTCTCTGAATTCACTTCTAACTCGAGATTGAATCTGTTACCAAAACGATACCTGACCTCTGTCTCAATTTCAAAATATCTATTGTGATACTCAGGATACCCTCCCACACTGAATCCGTATTCTACATATAATTTCTTGCGGCTGTCTGTACTTCCATTTATCCCCGATCTGAATGACCACGGATAAGATAAATACCTGCCAGGTGTTCTTAACTCGAAGTGATCGTGCGACCCGGCAGGGCTCACCGAAGCATTGAGAAACACATCCCAGAAATTATGAAATATCAGCATGCCCGACCCCTCAATTTCATAAGTATAAAAAGAGTAAGGCTTGTATAAATACTGAAGTGTAGATTCCAGAGAGAAAAAATGGGTAAGAAAATTCTTCGTGGGCATATTTTCGTGATAACTCACACTTCCCTGATAAGTAACATTATTAGGACTAAACAAAATTCCAAGGTCATTAGGATCATAGTTCCCGGATAGCATACTTTGCATGAGATGGTATTGCCACTTTCCACTCACTTTGGCATACTTGACCAATGTATTGAAACCATCATATTTTTCTGCCCCCCAAATAGAACTATATCGAACCTTTCCGGAAAATTGATGAATATTCTCTTTATCAAACAAAGCCACGTCAAGTGCTGACACATTTGCATTGCGGCTTTGTCTGTTCCTCATGACATTCGTATTCGTAAAAGTGACATACGACTGCCCCCTGAGCGACTGATCCAACACTAGAATATTGTAATTAGCCAAAGGCTCGGTACTGATCGATGAATCCTTCCCTGTCACTTTGTTTCTTACCACTGCATGCATGGGAGCCGTAACCGCATTAAAGACTCCGATACCAAGATTTTTTTTGGTCCGGCCCGATACTTTTATCGCATTATATAATTGCGTAAGCGACGGATTTTTTTTGATTTCCAGATCAGGGTTATCGCTTACAATTTCATGTACCCGGTAATAGCCTTCAGGAGTAGCGCCTACCCTTCTTGAATAAAATAATCCGGCTTTATTAAAGAGTTCGGTGCCTTCCGTGAAAAAAGGACGATTCTCCTGAAACTGAATTTCAAAGGGCGTCAGATTGTTGACCAGATTATCTGATACTACCTGACCAAAATCCGGAATCAGTGTCGCATCCAGTGTGAAGCTTTCATTGATCCCATACTTCAGATCAAGCCCTCCGCTGTGGAGCCATCGATTCAGATAACCTTCTTTTTCAGGCACACTCTGATAACCTGTAGATAAATAAGGAGAAAAACTAAGTCGCAGGGGAGGTTCCAAATCTGTTATTCCCTGCAACAAGCCAAATTGATTGACAAAGCCATTTACATCAGGATCTACCGGGCTCCAGGTACTCGTTTCATTACTACGCCTCACCGACCTCTGCAATTGCAAACCCCAGTCCTGTACTTCCTTCTTGGAAAACCGCAGCGAAAAATAGGGAATCTTCATCTCAACCGACCAGCCATCTTCTGTAAAGTCCACCTTACTTTCCCACACTGCATCCCACGTCTTATCACCATACCCCCCAAAACCGAAGCTAAGGTTAGCCCCGAGCCGGGCGTCACTCTGCACATTAGATGAAGTTACCAGAAACTGAAAACCATTCTGCTTATCATTATAAGTATCAAAAAATACGGAGAAATAATCTGCATCATTCTGTTGCTCATCGTCTCTGGCAGTAATCTGTCTGCGCACCAGCTTAGGATCATCATAAAGCATGGCTCCTACATATACTGCATCTGCACCAAACAATATTTTCACTTCTGTCTTCTGTGCAGCTTTACCTCCAAAGGTGGGATAGCTTACAATAAAATCTGTCGCAACAGGTGCATCCTCCCATACTCTGTCATCCAGCTTTCCATCTATTTTCGGAGCATGGTCCGCATTCGCAGCCATCAGGACTCTGGGTTGTGCACACACCACCTGGCCCATCAGCATAAGCGCTAAAACAAAGAAAGGTTTATTGTTCATTTGTATTTAAGGAAACATTGCAAATCTATTGGATAAAACCACGCTGGTTGCAGTCTTTACACGATTTAATCACCTCTCATCAAAAATAAATGCTGTCAGGGTTTATTAAATAAAACCACGCCCAGAATACCACAGATACCCTTTACCAGCATCAAACCATCAATAATAAACAGATAATACAGAATTGGTCTTCGTCGGTGCATTGAATATGCCACAATAAGCAACAAAATAAAGGGAACCAGATTAACAAAGTAATGCATCAGCCCAAAAGACTTTTCATAGGCGAAGATGGTAAACGATATCAGGCCGATGATAATCAATGGTAGCAGTATCCTAAAGATAGTTTTCCTCAACCCAATCCTCACCACAAAGGTCTTCACCTCCCGGTTGGCATCATCTGCATAGTCCTTAATGTCAAACATAATGGCAAGTACCGAAACATACATCCAGTTCTTTATAAAAAGCCACAGCACCAGGAAATTAAACGAATAATGCATATCAAGCTGCCACTGCCTGAACAGGGGTGGATAAATCGTCACCACTCCGGCCCACACAAAACCAATGACGAAAGGCTTCACCCACCCGGTCTTCCTGAGGTTTATTTTAAACATAGGAAAATACTCATTACCATAATACAACAATGCCACTACAGGGACTGATATCAGCATGACCCACTCAGAAAAAGTAAGAGAGAAAATATGGTGAAACCGTAATATCGCCAAATCAAAAGCTGCATAAAGTATCACGCCAGAAAGCACTATCTGTGAGATATTCAGCAACCTGCTATTCTGGTGATACCAGTGGGTCCGCAGGTTGTAATAATTGTATTGCGAGGATGTAGTGAGCTTGATTTTTCTTTTGAGAAAGGCAACCTTAAAACTAATTTCGCCCATGTAGGCGTAAGTATAATATACCACTGTGGCTGCCCCCAGCAGCAAATAGAAAGAAGGGCTGTTTAGCTCGATGGATTGCTGGAGGGAAGCCTCAATAGCAAGCGACAACACACACAACGCATAAAAATAGTTGCCGAAAAAGACAAACTCAATTCCTTTGTTAACTATCCTTTTAAGACGCCCCTTCATAACCCATGCAATGTAACGGACATTATTCTGAAGTTTTATCTGTGGGCCAAATATTTCGGAAATCGTCGAAAAAAAATACTGTGGGAAAGTAAAACCGTGCTACATACAAATTACAATTGCTGCTGAGTGGTTCCAGCAGGTAACACTTCAGGAACTTCCTCTTCCCCCTCATCAATATCTTCCTTCTCCTGAAGAATCTTACCATCCTTATCTCTCTTCAATTTCACCACAGGATGTTCACTATTACCTGATATTGTAAATGGAATACCAAAAATCCCAAATGGCGGAAGGCCTACCCTGCCTTTGATATTTAAATCACCATCAAGACTTATCTGCCCTTCGAACCTCGGTCTAAATCCGGCTATCCTAAGTTTTACCCGCTCTACATTGATAATGTTATTCTTTATAGATGTTTTGATATTTATACCTGACAGAGGCGGGTCGGCCAGATCAGTAAGGTTGGTACTCTTGCTAACTGCATTCATCATTCTGAATCCTTTTAGCTTAACCTTTTTCAGATTGATGACTCCTTTCCCTTTAATGGAAGGCATCACCGGTTGCATGGAAGGATCCAGTCTGCCGGACAGCTCATAATCAAGAGCTACCAGGCCCTTCACTCCTGAAGCTGAAGATGCCAGTTCGCGAAACATGGGTATCTCTGCATAAGCGCGTTCTATTGAAAACGAATCGGCCTTAATTTTCAAATCAAAGCGCGCTTTGTTAGGTGTCTGAGGTTCATAACTACCATCAAGGTTAAACGTAGCTCCCGCCACGGTCATCGCCGTTTGCTGTAGCTGCACTTTGCCCTGTCTTAAAACTACCTGTCCTTTAAAATTGTGTATTGCCAGGCTGTCAAAGTCTGCTTTCTTTACAGCCGCAGCCAGGCTTACATCAAGATTGGCGGGTATCACAATCACGCCGGTACCGGCAGATTCTGTTCCTGCCACTTCTATATTAGCATCTGCAGATTCAAAAGCTGTAAACTTGTTAAGGTCTATATAATCAGAGCTAAGGCTTACGCTTCCCTTCAGCACACCCTGATCAGTGAGCGCATATCCTATTACATTCCTGAAATAGCCATTCATCGTAAAGTGCATGCTATCGTATGCTGCTCTTAAATTATCAAACGACATCCTATCCTGATGAAATCGAAAGGTGCCTGTATTAATTATCAATGGCTTCGGAAAAGCCTGCATCCCTAATTGAATATCCTTCAGCTCTATAGTTCCTGAATTGTCGAGCAAATGATATCTCCCCGCCATAGCATCGCTTTGCTTTCCTTTTAGCACCAATGCAGCCCTGAGCCAGCCAGATGCTTTGTACTCTGGCACCCCGAACACCTGATATAATTTTCCCAAATCCAGAATCCCCTCTGCATCCACATCGTATCTGATATCATCAGGATTGACAAGACTGGCAGTAAGTGTAAATGGTTCGCCATCAAACTCAAAATTCAGAGGCTTTATCTCAATTGTAGTATGGGAAGGCTCACCATCATTATTAGTGATATCAATGTTAAGATTGATTCGCTCCACCGGACGAGGGTAATAGCCTGACTTCAATTTCCCATCTTTCACGCTTGCATGCGCTACCGTCAAAGGAAAGGACTTTCTTTCTGAATCATATACCCCTTTCGACTTAATTCCTACTACCAAATCGCCATCCAGCAAGATATCTCCCATTGGGAAACTCTTAGCGATGTCTCCCAGATGAAACCTGCCCGAAATATCTGCATCTATATCAGGTGCAGCCGGATTGGTTACTTTAATATTTCCCTTGAAAAAATTTTTTAGTATCGCGAAATTGATATCACTGATATCTAAAATCGTGTGTCTGTAGTTGTTATCCTTACAGGAACTGCGGATATTAAAGCTGATGTCCTGAATGGGCACAGGCAATGAATCAAACTTTAAATACCCATTGCTAAGTGTGGATACCAGGCTGAAGGCCGGAATACTAGTAACCACAATTTCCCTCCGCCAGTTTTCCGGATTTTGTCCACGGCTAAAAATACCGTTTGCTTTTAAGTCCACCTTATAAAGTCCTCCGAACTCCACCCCTTTCAATCCCATAGCCTTATCCCATGTGTTGAGGTCTAAATCAGCTTTTATTTCTGATTCAATGTCTGGCCGTTCAAGTCCGAGTGATTGAAACCTTATGTCACAAAATCCTTTTGCAAGCTTAAAGTGGAATGTATCAAGCATTACCCTCAGACTGTCCTGATTTAATCCAGGCAGTCTCACCCTGAGTGCCATATCCAGGCCTTCAAGAGGCGCTGTAGCCTCTTTGTGTTTTATATATCCGTCGTTAATGCTTAGGTTAAATCTCAGGTCGGGCATCGTATTCGTTCCTGCATCATACCTTCCTCTTAAACGCACATTAAAGACCGTACTGCCTTTCACCTTCGTATCTCTAAGCCAGCCACTCATATCAGGCGGAATGGCAGTAATAATGTTTTCCAAATCTGTCCTTCTGGAATCTACATTCAAATCCATTTCGTAACCATGAGCCAGAAAGTCAAAATGTCCGCTAAAGTGCATCGGCAATTTGTTAATCCGAATCCGATTATCTTTAAAAACAAGCGTGAGCGACTTTGTATTGATTACTGTAATCAGTTTGGCTTTCAGTTGTTTATTATTGACATAAGTATTGTGATCATAGGCCAGACTGAGGGAATCGGCTGATAAGCGTGATGACAAATCAAAGACTGCCTTTGCCAAATCTCCCTTACCTGTATAATTCAGATTTACCGCCTCCATGGAAAAAGGCACTGACATATCTACATAATTGATCCTTGTATTCCGGATCACAATCTTTTCTATCTGTACACCTACATCTGACGATGAGGTATCCGCGCTGTTTCCTGTAGATTTATACACATTGTAATTGGCATTCCCGTTCTCATCCACTTTAATGTTGACCCTGGCCCCGGAGAGATATACCTGATCCACCTTTACTGACTTGGAAAAAACTGAGAAAAGATCAATTCCAAATGAAACGCCTTCTGCACTCAGGAGTGTTTCTTTTGAAAAAGGAGCAGAGCCCGTAAGGCGCACATCTTCAAGTGTAAGCGTGAGGGCGGGAAAATGTGTAAAAAATGAAAGGTTTGCCTTTGAGAAATCCAATTCACTCGTAATAGAACTATTTACCCATTGCTTTACTTTACCGGCAATCGTTTTTGGAAATAAGAATGGCAATACGAATAACAGTACCAGGAGTGTCCCCACCGAAATGCCTGTAACCTTCAGTATTTTAAGAAAAACCCTGCTTCCAAGCCCTTTCATTTCAATAATATATAGCGTGCAAAGTTACCAATTTATTCTGCTACCGACAGAATGCACAATCTTTCACGCTCAGTTGATTGGAAGGCATCAGCCTGGATGGTCTTTGCAGGAAAAAAGGAAATGAAAGTGGCCTGCTATCATCTTCCCTACACGTCTGTCAACTCAGGCGTACCGGACTTTTCTCACATTAAAAGCTACAGCCCTCTTTCTTTTCTTTTTGAGTTTATTCACCCAGATAAGTGTACCGGTAACCGGAAGCGACGTGGCAATAAGACACACAAAAAAGTAAATCCACTTCGTGAACGAGCCATACACTGTACCCACATGTATCGCCTTAATGGAACCGGCAACCCTTTCATTGAAAGGCTTTTCCCTGAAAATATCTTTCCTGGTCACTTCGCCTGAATACTTATCAATACTCACTCTGTCTGATGCAGCAGGCGCAAAAAAACCTATTCTGGTCTTACTTACAGCAGCCACCTCGTCTGTCGTTCCGGGGATGCTTATCGAATAGTTTCCTGTATAGTGGAGCGCCTTATCAGCGATTCCCATATAATCGGCTATAGACAAGACCGGGCGATTATTATCTTCTGAAGCAATTTGCGGCTGCTCCTTTGCGGGTTCTTTACTAACCGGCTTTTCTTTGTAGGTACCAAGTGTTTTCTGCATTCCGGTACGATACCACTCAAACGACCACTGTGGCCCGGTAAGCCCCATTAACAAAAGGAAGAAAAGTGAATAAAAAGCCAGCGAATTATGCAGATCGTGGTTTATTCTTTTCCACCCTGCATTTCTTTTTATTTTAAGCCCCTGCTTCCATGACTTCACTCTGTTTGGAAACCAGATTATTAAACCTGTAATACATCCCAATGTAAATAGAATCGTAGCCCATCCGTTGATGAGTCTTCCTACTTCCAGGTTAGTCTTGCCCTCAATCAAAGGTTTCTCAATCTTATCGAGCAACAGCCAGCGATGAAGGCTGAACATATATCCCATGAAAGTACGCATGGGAAGTTCCTCCTTCGAATTCCCCAAAATTTTCCCCGTGTAAGGATTCACCATATAACTAATCCCTCCACGGGAGTTATCTCCCTCAACCTTTACACTATACTGATAGGGTTTGTTAAGTTTTGCAGGAATGGATACACGCGTAACAGTACCCCCTGACGCCTCCTCTACAGTTGTCTTTAGCAGATCAGGCGCCATTCTTGGAGCTCCCTTTTCGTGGCTCACCTTATAAAGGTGTGGTGCCGACCACTCTATCAACTCCTGGTTAAACACATATATGGTACCACTCAGGCACACCACTAACACTATCAACCCACTTGCAAGGCCCATCCAAAGATGAAGTTTGTTGAAAATACTGCGGATGGCCGGCCATCTCGATTTGCCTGATTTATTTTGCCTCATATCTTTTTACACTTTTGGTGCGCAAAAAAATCCCTTTTAAACAGTGACCATTTACAAAATGCGGAAAAAATTTAGAAATAGTACTTTAAAAGACGTTTCCTCCCGGGTAAAATCAAAATAATTGCTTACTAGCTCCATCACCGGACCTGACTACCCTGTATTTCGGACACAAAAAATCCCCGCCATAAGCGAGGATTTTTATTATCTAGACTATTATTTTACTATCTTCTCTTCTTCTTATTCTGCCTGCGTTGTGCAAACTGGTTTCCTTCTTTAAAGCCATTTCCTTCTGAGCTTCCCAGACGTACCATGGCGCAACGGAAACCTACCGTACTGCTTGCCTGATCCTGATCCATATACCGGCGAGACCCGGGCGACAACCAGTAAGGCATATCATTCCAGCTACCTCCTTTGATTACGCGCGATTTATCACTGACTAATGAGCTGATTCCATAACCGTACGTTACATTGCTGATAGAGTCACCATCCAGATAGTTAATCACATCACCTTTCTGATAATTACGGCGGCCCTGCGCTTCCTCATCGGTTACCACTACCTTTTTCAGACGGCCCAAAGTATCTCTTTCGTACTCTCCTCCGTCATTCTTATAAAATTTTTCAAACTTATTTCCACGGAATGGGTTTACATCATCCATATCCACAGAGTTCATTGGCCTGTACACATCGGCAACCCACTCACTTACGTTACCACTCATATTATATAGACCAAATCCGTTGGGATAGAATGATTTGATTGGTCCGGGGATTGCTGCACGGTCGTTCAATCCACCGGCTACCCCCATGACGTCACCACTTCCTCTCTTGAAGTTAGCCAGGAACTCGCCCTGCCAGCTTCCTCTTCTGTTATCTCTCAAGCCATTCGGGTTCTTGCTCCAACTATATACCTGTTGATTCAGGAACAACTCCTCACCACGGTTCTTTTCTTTGGTTCTGGGCTTGGGATTCATATCCAATAAGCCATACGCTGCATACTCCCACTCCGCTTCTGTCGGCAGGCGATAACCGGGAAGCATGATGCCGTCTTCAAACCCAACTACTTTTCTGGGTTTGCCGCTCACATCCTTCAGAGCACCTTTCTTGGGAGCTGTTTTATTATTGATCTGCTCCGGATCCATCAGATAAGTGTCCGTATTGAATGCCATCTCACCCTGTCCGCCTTTCATTGCAGAAAGAGGAGATTTTTTATTAAGATATCCTTTGTCGATTAATATTTTTTCATTCACCCGGTCTGTACGCCAGATTGCAAAGTCATGTGCCTGCTCCCAGGTAACTCCTACCACAGGATAATTGTTATACGCAGGATATCTGAAATAGTAATCTACATAAGGTTCGTTGTATGCAAGCTCACTGCGCCATACCAGTGTATCGGGCAATGCCATATTCATGATTGCGGTATCGTTGTCGAATGTGTTGGCGAGCCAGTAGAGATATTCACGGTAGTGTACGTTGGCTACTTCTGTCTCATCCATATAAAAGGAGTTGACGCTCACGCGGCGAGGCACATTGTTCCAGTCGCCCATCACATCTTCTTCTTTCGCACCCATGATAAAGGTACCACCCTGGATAAATACCAGTCCCGGGCCGGCTTTTTGCTCTTTTGCCTTTAACACATGGAAGTTACCATAGTCTTTATCATCATAGTTCCATCCGGTTACTGATGACTTCTCTTTCTTTTTTCCAAAAAGGCCTCCGTTCTTACAAGAGGTTATGAAAAAGGATGCTGCCAGGATTACTAAAATGACTCTTCCGGCCGACTGAAATTTATACATGTACATTCGTTTTGCAAATTAATTAACGAAAGGTTTTCTTTCTTATTGTATTAGAGGTCGCAATTGCGAATATAAATACTTTACTTCTTTACAATGATCAGGTTTTCCAAAAATTTTCAATTTATTGTTGTTTTTGCATTGTATTCACATATCCTTGTTAAAAGGTAGGGAATACAATATTTCAGCGCTCTGATCGTTTTTTAGATTGGAAGTTTCGGATGGAAATCAATACTTTCACCAATGCTAAAAATTGGACGATTCAATAAAACCACTATTTTTACAAGCCCAAACGTACACCCCCTATAGTCTCAACTCTACCTAATCAAGTTCAACAGACACACATGAAAAATGCGATTATGAAGGTGGCTGCAGCACTGATGCTGACCGGTCTCGGTTACACTGCTGTAGGCCAGAGTAGCACTGAGAGTATCAATGTGGTTACTACCGCTGTGCCTTTTTTAAGGATTTCACCGGATGCCCGCGCGGGCGGAATGGGTGATGCAGGAATAGCTACCATCCCGGATGCAAGTTCTATATTCTGGAATCTGTCCAAGATTCCTTTTGCAAAAAGTAATTCTGCAATTTCGCTGACTTATACCCCCTGGCTCAAAGCACTCGACCTGAACGATGTGTACCTTGTCTCAGGAGCTGGCTACTATCAGCTCGATGAGATGCAGGCTGTTTCAGGATCTGTCAGGTATTTCAGTCTTGGAAATATACAGTTCACTGACAATAATGGAAACTCACTCGGATCTTATCGCCCAAGAGAGTTTGCAGTTGAAGGCGGTTACTCCCGTAAGCTTTCTGACGTACTCGGACTTGGAATATCACTAAAATATATTCACTCAAACCTGGCCAGCGGACAGTCGGCAAGTGGTTCTACTTACAAAGCAGGAACTGCAGTGGCTGGCGACCTCTCTCTGTTTTACAATGGATCTGAATCGGGCGACGAGAGCGGATTTAATGCAGGGCTGGTATTGAGTAATCTGGGAAGCAAAATTGCTTACACCAGCGATGCGCAGGAGAAAGACTATATCCCGGCAAACTTTGGCCTGGGAGCTTCTTATGTAAATGTATTTGACGAAACCAGCAAACTTACTGTAGCACTCGATATCAATAAACTGCTGGTACCTACTCCACCGGCCCTTGGCGATTCGGCAGGACTTGCGAATTACAGGGACAAAAGTGTAATCAGCAGTTGGATCAGTTCGTTTGGAGATGCTCCGGGAGGATTCAAAGAAGAACTCAAAGAATTTACAATCAGTGCAGGAGCTGAATTCAGTTACAACGACCAATTTTTATTCCGTGCCGGATACTTTTATGAGGCTCCTACAAAAGGTGACAGGAAGTATTTTACCATCGGTGCAGGGCTAAACTATAATATGTTCGGGCTCAACTTTTCTTACCTGATTCCTACCGGATCAGGAGTGAACAGAAACCCATTGAGCAATACATTACGTTTCAGCATCCTGTTTAATCTGGATAAAGACAACAGTTTTGGAGGAAGCAACTTCTAATGTCAGGCAACCTTTAGAAATTATCTTCTCTAACTAACCCAGTCCATAAATAATAAGACCGTCCTCCCCCAAAAGAAGACGGTCTTTTGATTTCGACCCGATTAAATTATCAGACTACTTTATTCCTCTTCACCGGTATTGTGCATTTTCATTAATACCACATAGGCATTGGCAACTACTATTTCCAAATCCATCAGGTTCACCTCATCTGATGACACCTCTACTCTTGTACCGTCAGAATTCCCCACCTTAACAGGCACCAGTTCAAACACTCCCTTTCCCTTGCTACTTACCAAAAACTGCTCGTCTCCAAACCGCACCACAGCATCATCGGGCACCAGCACTGCTTTTTCATTGGCAATTTCAATTTCGGCATTCAGGAACATGCCCGGCAGCAGCTCCCGCTCATGCTTTTCGAAGTGGCAATGGATAATGGCAGTCCGGTTCTCATCGAGATTTTTACTTACCAGAATTACTTCGGCCTCATAGATATGCTGAGGTGCATTCACTTTATAAGCTCTGATACGTTGCCCAATCTTGATATTGTGAATATCCTTTTCAAAGACTTTTAATGCCAGGTGCAAATCTTCAGGGTTCACCAGCTCGAATAATATCTCAGAAGGATCTACAAACTTGCCAATATTCACATTTACCCTTGCCACATATCCATTGATCGGCGAATAAATATTCAGTGTACGGCTGATGTTGTCTTCAGAAATCTTGTCAGGGTGCACACCTATCATCAGCAGGCGCTCCCTGAGGCTTTTATACATTATCTTCTGTACTTTAAAATCATTAGCCGTCTGTTCAAAAACCTTGTCACTAACCGACTTGTTTTCATTGAGTACTCTTTGCCTTTCATATTCCTTCTCGAGCATCGACATTTTTTGTTTCGCTATCAGGTAGTCTTGCTCTACCTGAATAATCCCCTGATCTTCCATCACTGCAATCAACTCGCCTTTTCGTACACGCGTTCCCGGCAATAAGTGAGTGGATTTCAGGTATCCGCCAATTGGGAAGCTGATACTTATCATACTCTGTGGGGGCACATCCACTACACCACTTAACTTAAGGGTAGATGCCATAGTGCCCGCCTCCGGTTTGCCTAATACAATTCCTGCATTTTTCATTTGCACCTCAGTAAGCATCACGGTATTTTCCTTATCAGATGCAGCCTCCTCATGCCCAAGTTCCTCTTTCCCTCCACAGGAAAGCAAACCGGCCATCATTAAAAGGACTAATAAATTATTGAGTTTCATCTGTGCTGATATTTTTAATTATTTATAAAACTGTTTAATTGTATGATGGTGTCATTCCACTTCTCCACTGCATCAATATAATCTGCGCGGATTGAAATCGACTGATTCACAATCATCATCCATTCCATAAAGCTGATTTCCCCCTGGGAAAGTTGAAGTGCTGCATTCGTATGCAACTCTTCAGCCTGCTTCAGTGCTCCTTTTTCAAAGTAGTTGAGGGTGTTTCTGTTTTTGGCATGACGCAACAATAGTTGTTGCAACAAGAACAGATTGTGGGTCCTTGATTCCTCAAACTCTGTTTTTGTCTGCTCCCAATGCGTTGTCGCTGCTTTCACCTTTGCCTTATTACCATAATTAAAGAGCGGGAAATTAACCCCAACCTGAACGGCAGAAAATCTGTCTGCTGCTGTAAATAACTTATCTGTACCATTCACATTTTGAATACCGATAATCGACTGATTTGCATACGCCAGAGACAAATGGGGCACCGATTGTGCTTTGACAGCGCTTATCTGTCCAAGTGCTGCATTTACTCTCGTCTCGTTCCACGCTACCTCGGGATAGCGATCCACATTTGCAGTATCCGGGAGCACGACAGCGCTCATTTTCAAAGCAACTTTCTCCTCAGGTAACAAAAACTCCCGGCTATTAAGCAATTCGCCTAATCTGCTCTGAAGAATTTTCATTTCTGCATGCAACTCATCCAGCTGGTTATTTACCTGCAATAGCTGCGCTTCTGCTGACACCTTCTCAATCAAGGGCGCATCTCCAAAATCTACCCGCTGACGCTGCCTTGACGCAAAAGCCCTGAATAAACTATCCGCTTTTTTTAGTAAGTGCTCACGCTCCTGCATCGCCCTCAGTTTATAGAACAACGTAGTCACCCCGGTCTTTAGCATAGAAGTTATTACCCTCTCATTTGCAGCAGCAACAGCCGTCTGGGATTGAAGATATTCCCTTTGCTTTTTATACACCGAAGGAAAGGGTAGCGTCTGGCGAAGACCAAACCGTGTATCATTCGCTACACTATTCATTTTACCATACTCGGCTGTCACTTCCGTAAACGGAATATCCACTGCACTTTGCTCCAGATGGCGATCAGTCAGTGTTTTCAGTTTGGCCGACTTCAAACCGAGGTTGCCACTTATCGCCAATTCAATGGCTTCATCAAGAGTCACCTTTCTTTGTGCAGATCCCTGCACCACCACGACGCCCACTAACACAGTTATCAATAAAGATTTTGCGATTGTATTCATAGCTTTTTTATTTCGGTTAAAACTGCCTCGTTCCTCAAGCCATCTGTAAAGTATCGGTAATACTACCAGCGTCAGGAAAGTAGCTGTTACCAGTCCGCCAATTACCACCGTGGCAAGCGGCCGCTGTACCTCAGCCCCTGCGCCCTTGCTCAAAGCCATTGGCAGAAAACCAAGTGAGGCTACCGATGCGGTCATCAGCACCGGTCTCAGCCTCGTAGTAGCTCCTGCAAGCACCCGATTCATAATATCAGTAACACCGGCCTTTTTCAATTGATTAAATTCTGTCATCAATACAATACCATTCAGCACAGCCACGCCAAAGAGCGCAATGAAGCCCACACCTGCTGAAATACTGAAAGGCATCCCTCTTATCCAAAGCGAACATATCCCTCCAATAGCAGAAAGTGGAATTGCAGAGAATATCAACAACCCCTGTTTCATTGAATGAAAAGCGAAATAGAGCAACACAAAAATGAGCAGCAGTGCAATAGGTACGGCAATGCTTAAACGTGCTCTCGCCGCAATCAAATTTTCAAATTCGCCTCCAAAGGTTACATAGTACCCGGGAGGCAGCTTCAGCCTCTCACCTACCTTTTGCTGAAGGTCTTTCACAACCGTTTCCACGTCCATCCCCCTCACATTGAACCCCACAGTAATTCTCCTCTGCGCATCTTCCCGCTGAATCTGATTAGGCCCTACTCTGATGTCAATATCAGCAACCTGTCCCAGAGGTACCTGATGGCCATCCGGTGCCGCAATCAGGAGATTTCGTACATCCTCCACACTCCTGCGCTCCTGCCCGTGCAACCTTACCACAAGGTCAAATCTCCTTTCATTCTCAAAAACCTGTCCTGCTGAAGCACCTGCAAATGCAGCCTGCAAAGTCTTATTAGCTGTCTCAATATTCAATCCATACTGCGCAAGCGCTGCTCTGTTATAATCTACCACAATCTGTGGAAGTCCGGTCACCGTCTCAACATAGATATCTCTGGCTCCCTTAATGGTGCCCGCAATGGTGCCCAGCCTCTCTGCAAACAGCGAGAGCGAATCAAGATCTTCACCAAACACTTTGCACACTACATCCTGCCTGCCTCCCGAGATCAATTCATTAAACCGCATCTGCACAGGAAACTGGAATCCTCCGGTAACACCGGGAATCTCCTCCAGCTTCTTACTCATCTTTTCCGCAAGCTCATCAAATGTTTTAGCAGAGGTCCACTCCTTCTTTGGCTTCAGTACCAATATCAGATCTGCTGCCTCCATACTCATGGGATCTGTCGGGATTTCGGGACTGCCCACCCGCGTTACAACCTTTTCCACTTCAGGAAAGTTATCTTCCATGAGCCGTGAAGCCCGCTCAGCATAATCCACCGTCGTAGTTAACGAACTTCCGGTAAGTACCCTAAAGTCCACCGCAAAATCACCTTCTTCCAACTGTGGAATAAACTCTCCCCCCAGATTACTCAAAATGTATATGGCCCATCCAAAAAGTAACAAGGCAAACAACATCACTATTTTAGGAAAAGCCAGCGCTTTTTCCAGCACTAGTCTGTATCCACGCTCTACATTTCTCATCACCCTATCTGAAAGTGTGTCCTTGTGCGAAAGTTTTTTACTCAGCACCAGTGCACTCATCATCGGAATATAGGTAAGTGATAAGAGGAAAGCGCCGATAATTGCAAACGTCACTGTTTGCGCCATTGGCCTGAACATTTTGCCTTCAATACCGTGCAGTGTAAGTATCGGCAGATAAACAATCAATATAATCACCTGTCCGAAAACTGCAGCATTCATCAGCTTTCCGGCAGATACTTCTACTTCCTTATCCAGCGTATCCTGTGAAATTCGCGCGACACCCGCATACTGCCTATTCTTGTGGAGATGGTGCATGACCGCCTCCACGATAATGACCGCTCCATCAATGATCAACCCGAAATCAAGTGCGCCCAGACTCATGAGGTTTCCACTCACGCCAAAGAGGTTCATCATGATCACTGCAAACAACATTGACAGCGGTATCACAGAAGCTACCAGAAGCCCTGCCCGCAGATTACCCAGAAAAAGCACCAGCACAAAAATCACAATCAGTGCCCCCTCCAGCAAATTGCGTTCTACAGTAGCAATCGCGTTGTTCACCATCTTCGAGCGATCCAAAAAAGGCTCAATCACCACTCCTTCGGGCAATGTTTTTTCTATCTGAGCCACTTTCTCTTTTACCTCTTTAATCACTCCCGAAGAGTTCGCTCCCTTCAGCATCATCACTACGCCTCCTGCCACTTCCCCCTTGTCACTATCTACAATCGCTCCGTAGCGGATAGCCTCCCCAAACTGAATATCTGCCACATCACGCATAATTACGGGCGTTCCATCAGGTAAGGCCTTCACCATGATACTTCCAATATCCTCCAGACTTTTTACAAGTCCCTCACTTCGGATATAAAGTACCGTCGGCCCCTTCTCTATATACGCTCCTCCTGTATTCTGATTGTTAGCTTCCAGCGCAGAAAAAATATCTGATATAGTCAGGTTATATGAGTTCAGCCTGTCGTATCTGACTGCGATTTCATATTGCTTCAACTTCCCTCCGAAGCTGCTGACATCTGCCACACCCTTCGTGCCGAGCAACTGCCTGCGCACTATCCAGTCCTGAATGGTGCGCAATTCCATCACACTATACTTCCCTTCGTAGCCTGGTTTGGCTTTTACAATGTATTGAAAAATTTCTCCGAGGCCCGTGGTCACCGGTGCCAGCCCCGGCGTGCCCAATCCCGGTGGTATTTCTTCTTTAATCTCTGTAAGTTTTTCACTCACCTGCTGCCTTGCCCAATACACATCTGTTTCATCCCTAAAAACGATGGTAACAATCGACAACCCAAAACGGGAAAATGAGCGCTGCTCAATGATACCCGGTATATTAATGGTGGCCTGTTCTATGGGAAAAGTAATCAGCCTTTCTATATCGGCTGCGCCTAATGATGGAGATGTTGTAATCACCATCACCTGATTATTAGTGATATCAGGAACCGCATCTATCGGCAGTCTGGCCACATTATATGCTCCAGTAACCACCAATCCAAGTACCAATATCCCCACTAATAATTTATTGCGCACCGAAAATGCAATAATCTTATTAAGCATAATTTCGCTTTAAATTCTATTAATATATAGTACACCGTACAGTATGGCCTTCGCAGGACATAACACGTTGCATTTATTGTGTTCAAAGAAAATTATGCGGTTTTTGGAGGACGAAATATATCCTCGAGAAACCCTGACGGTTTCAGATTCCGTTCTATTTTGGGGAAAGTAAAATCCACTGTTTCAGGAACCGGATTCCGAAACGATATGCCTTCAGGTACTACCAATGGGCTGGCTGCCAACATGCAATGGTCCGACTTAAACGGGAGCTGCATATCTCTTTGATAATCGGCATCAATCTTATCATGCAGATAATGTGCTTTCAGAAATTCAAAAAGCGTGATATCCTTATCCCATTCACGATGCTCGTAATAATGTTCGACCAGGATAGGTAATTTCAGGATCTGATGCAGTTCAGTCTGATGAAATGCAAGTACAAGCAGAAGTAGTATGGCAGGGAAGCGTTTCAACGAAACAAATATAGTTCTAAATTAAAATTTCCCATACTGAACTATGCATGATTATTC
This sequence comes from Chitinophagaceae bacterium, assembly GCA_023957755.1. Taxonomy (GTDB): domain Bacteria; phylum Bacteroidota; class Bacteroidia; order Chitinophagales; family Chitinophagaceae; genus Ginsengibacter. Next base: position 133,932 of record JAMLGT010000009.1, on the reverse strand, counting down.
ATGTTTTTCATCATGTTAACAGACATTACAAAATGTATGATAAAATTCAAACAGCCACCCCTCTATATCATGCGAAACTCCGTTATAATATCAATGACCTCCCAAAAGGCCACAGAGGTGCTTGTCAAAGTTTCTTCCCCATCATATAGTGTGGAATGTTCACCTCGGTAAACTGGTCTCCCACTATCGTATAGCCCAGCCTTTCATAAAATCCGGTGGCTACTGCTCTGGCATGCATCACCAGATACTTATACCTGCGGTCCCGTGCGATACCCTCAGCATAAGCCATTATAGTGGTGCCGATTCCTTTTTGTTGCAATCCGTTGGCTACTGCCATCTGCCTCAGGCGAACAGTGTCCTCATTCTCAGGAGTAAGCACACAACAGCCCAAAATTTCATCTTCATCAAAGACACCAATAAGGATATCGTGCCTTTCTTTTTCCAAATCTTCGGCTGAAAACGTAAGGCCTAAAGGTTTGCGCAAAATGGCGTCTCTCAGCTTTATCATCTTCCAGTATTCGGGCGAGTCAAAATCAATCAGGCGGATGGGCATGGCAATAATTTATCTGATAAAATTAAAATATTGAAATGATTCATTTATCGTAAATCTTTATTTATCAAATGCTAAATTATTCTCCATTAAAGTCCATTTCTGTCTAAAAAGGACATATCTTACCTTTGCAAAAATTTTTTGAGCGTGGTATATCTTACCAGAGTAGAACATTTCAACGCAGCACATAAGCTGTATAACCCCAATTGGACCAAAGAGAAAAATGAATCTATATTCAGAGGTTGTGCTAACGAAAATTGGCATGGGCACAATTATGAACTTCATGTAACCATAAAGGGAAGCCCCTCACCCGACACGGGATATGCCATAGATGCGCGTATCCTAAGCAAAATCATTAATGAGTTCGTGATCAATAAAATAGATCACAAAAACCTAAACATTGATGTAGATTTTATGCAGGGTAAAATGACCTCTGCCGAAAATCTGGCCATTGCTATTTGGGACCAACTGGCTACGAGGCTGCCCGACGGAGTACAACTCCATTGTGTGAAACTCTTTGAAACACCCCGCATCTTTGTAGAGTATTTTGGTAATTAATAAATGAATGTGAATAAAATAACAAACCGAGTATCCGTCTTCCGAAAGGAATTTTTCTGTGCAGCGCACAGGCTACATCACGATGGCTGGGATGAGCAAACCAATTATGAAGTATTCGGCAAATGCAATAACCCGGGATACCACGGGCATAACTACGAACTGGAAGTAAAAATAACAGGCATCCCCGACCCCAAAACCGGATTTCTGGTAAACCTGAAAACACTAAGTGAGACTATCAAATCGAGGGTACTGAAAAGATTTGACCACAAAAACCTGAATCTGGATGTTGATGATTTCAAACATCTGAACCCCACAGTCGAGAATATTGCTATAGTCATTCATGGACTACTCCGTCCTGAGATCAATCCTGAACACGACCTTACGATAAGAGTGTACGAAACACAAAAAAATTACGCAGAGTATCCGGCATAGAATTAAAAAAATATAAAGAATAATGGCTTACAAAAAAATTGAAGAGTACGACAAGAAGACGACCACATCTCTGATGAAGAATTATAAATCTATTCTGGATTTGATTGGTGAAGACAGCAGTCGTGAAGGATTATTAAAGACCCCTGAAAGAGTGGCTAAATGGATGCAGTTTGCTGTACAGGGTTATCATAAAAATCCTATAGAAATCCTGAATTCTGCAAAATTTCACGAACCCGTCAGCGAAATGGTAATAGTGAAAAACATAGAACTCTACAGCCTTTGCGAACATCACATGCTACCTTTCTTCGGCAAAGCGCACATCGCGTATATCCCTAACGGTTGGATCACCGGTCTGAGCAAGATTGCCAGGGTGGTGGATGCTTTCTCGCGTCGCCTTCAGGTACAAGAACGCCTGACACATGAAATCTTAATGGCTATTCACGAAGCATTGAAACCACACGGTGTGGCTGTAGTAATAGAATGTGAGCATCTTTGCATGATGATGCGCGGAATAGAGAAACAAAACTCTGTGACGACCACCTCAGCATTCATTGGAGAATTTGAAAAGCAAAGCACCCGCAACGAATTTATCAACCTGATACAATCAGACCTAATTAAAAGAAGATAATATATGGCACACGCTTTTGTATTTCCCGGTCAGGGCGCACAGTTTACCGGCATGGGCAAACAACTCTACGAGGAGAATAACCTTGCAAAAGAACTCTTCGAACAGGCAAATGAGATTCTTGGCTTCAGAATTTCAGACATTATGTTTGAGGGCACGGCCGAAGAATTGACACAAACTAAGGTAACACAACCGGCAGTATTTCTCCATTCGGTAATCGCGTTTAAGACATTGGCAGCGGCACGGCCCGATATGGTAGCAGGCCACTCACTGGGCGAGTTTTCCGCTTTGGTAGCAAATGAAGCTTTGCATTTCGAGGACGCACTCAGGCTGGTGAGTGTCCGTGCCAGCGCCATGCAGGCAGCGTGCGAACAGAATCCTTCTACTATGGCTGCCATTCTTGGTCTGGACGATGCCAAAGTAGAGGAGGTATGTGCTCAAATAAAAGAAATTGTGGTTCCTGCCAATTACAACTGTCCCGGACAAATTGTAATTTCAGGATCCATCAAAGGCATTGAAGAGGCTTGTATATTAATGAAAGAAGCAGGTGCAAAGCGGGCATTACCCTTGCAGGTGGGAGGCGCCTTTCATTCACCGCTCATGGAGCCTGCAAGAGAAGAACTGGAGGCAGCTATTTACGACACGCAATTCCACACACCAATTTGCCCCGTTTATCAAAACTTTGTGGCCGAGGCTGTATCAGCCCCCAAATCCATTCAGGCGAATCTGGTAAGCCAGCTAACCGGCCCTGTAAGATGGACACAGTTAGTACAGGCGATGATCAGTGATGGCGCCACTCAATTCACCGAATGTGGACCGGGCAAAGTGTTACAGGGGCTAATAGCCAAGATCAACCGCGAAATACAGACATCAGGACTAGGATAAATTGCTATCCCAATTCCTTCGATATCATCCGCAGCCTCTTTATAGCGCGAGCGTCTCGCTTGTGCTGTACCTTATACAAATAATCCTCTATAGCGCAAGCATCCCGCTTGTGCTGTCATAAATACAAATAGCCCTCTATAGCGCAAGCGTCCCGCTTGCGCTGTACTTAATACAAATAATCCCTTCATAGCGCAAGCGTCTCGCTTGTGCTGTCATAAATACAAATGGCCCTCTATAGCCCTCTATAGCGCAAGCATCCCGCTTGTGCTGTACCTAAAACAAATAATCCTCCATAGCGCAAGCGTCTCGCTTGTGCTGTCATAAATACAAATGGCACTATGTTCAGTAAGGAACAATTGAAACGCTTGCACCGGAATCAGGCCAGGATTAGAGTAGCACAAAATCCATTTTGTAACCAAGGATTTATTTACCTTCATGCAGAATAAACAAATCCACCATGAAATATCTCCTTCTTATTTCGTTTGCAATGGTAAGTACTGAAACCTTTTCTCAGATTAATTATCCGCAAACCCGAAAAGTGGATCAGACGGATAACTACTTCGGAACCGTCGTCAAAGACCCTTACAGATGGCTGGAAGACGACAATAGTGAAGAAACCAAAGCCTGGGTAAACGAAGAAAATGCCGTAACAGAGAAATACCTGTCGAGTATCCCCTACAGAACACTTATTAGAAATAGGCTCAAAAAATTGTGGAACTATCCACGATATAGCGGTCCTTTTAAAGAAGGAGATTACTACTATTTCTATAAAAATAATGGTTTGCAAAACCAATCTGTACTTTACCGTTTGAAGGAGCTTAATGAAACACCTGAAGTATTTATTGACCCCAACACACTGAGCAAAGACGGCACCGTAGCCATGTCGGGACTTTCGTTTAGCAAGAATAATAAGTACGCAGCCTACCTGGTATCCAGTTCAGGAAGCGACTGGCAGATTGCACGAGTCATGAACGTGGAAAACAGGCAGCTCCTAAAAGACGAGATACACTTTATAAAATTCAGCGGTATCTCATGGAACGGAGGTGACGGCTTTTATTATAGCCGGTACCCCAAACCCAACGATAAAGATATGCTGACCACCCAAAACCAATTTCATGCGGTTTATTACCACAAAATAGGTACCCCACAGAGCAGGGATAAACTTATTTATGAAGATAAAGCCCAGCCGCTCCAAAATGTAGGAGCAGGCCTTACAGAAGATGGCCGTTTCCTGATTCTGGTTATTTCCAGAGGTACCAGTGGATCTGAAATCCGAATCAAGGACATGAAATCCCGGCAAAAAGAATTTAGTGTTTTGATTCCCGGATTCGAAGGAGAGAATGACGTGATTGATAATGACGGAGACCGCATTCTGGTACGAACTAATATTGATGCTCCTAACTACCGTCTGGTTTCGATTGATCCCGGGAACCCTGCAAAAGAAAACTGGCATACCCTTGTGCCTGAAAAAAATGAATTTCTGGAATCAGTAGGGACTGCAGGAGGCAGGCTGTTCCTTACTTATCTCAAAGATGCATCCTCACGGGTATATCAGGCTGATTATGATGGCAAGATTTCGCACGAAATAAAATTACCCGGAATCGGCTCTGCTACTGGCTTTAACGGAAAGAAGAAAGATAATGAGTTCTATTACTCGTTCAGCTCTTTCAATTCACCAAACAGCATATATCGATATGATATCAATACAGGAACCAGCACACTCTACCGTAGAGATGAAGTAAAGATGAATACAGAGAACATGGTGACTGAACAGTTATTCTTCACAAGCAAAGATGGTACGCGTGTCCCGATGTTTATCACCTACAAAAAGGGTATTAAAAAAGACGGCAACAATCCTGTCTTACTTTATGGGTACGGAGGCTTCAACATTCCACTCACACCAGGATTTTCAGTTTCTAATGCATTCTTTGTAGAACAGGGGGGCATATATGCAGTAGTAAATCTGCGCGGTGGAAACGAGTATGGAGAAGCCTGGCATCAGGCAGGGATGTTACTCAACAAACAGAATGTGTTCAACGACATGATTGCCGCAGCTGAATACCTTATAAAAGAAAGCTATACTAATAAAAATAAAATTGCCGTGCGAGGGGGTAGTAATGGTGGGCTGCTGGTTGGTGCAGTAATGACACAGCGTCCCGACTTATTCAGGGTAGCCATTCCCCAGGTAGGGGTAATGGATATGTTGCGTTACCACCAGTTTACCATCGGATGGGCATGGGCAACCGAATATGGCAGAAGTGATAAAAGCGAAGCAGACTTCAAGAATCTTTATAGTTATTCTCCACTTCATAATTTAAAAAAAGGAGTTTCCTACCCTGCCACCCTCGTCACTACTGCGGATCATGACGACCGCGTAGTACCTGCACACAGCTTTAAATTTGCTGCTACTCTCCAGGAAGATAATGTAGGCAGAAACCCTGTTCTAATTAGGATCGATACGAAAGCTGGGCATGGTGCAGGAAAGCCAATTGGCAAAGCCATAGAAGAAGCGGCAGACATCTGGAGTTTCGTAATGTATAATCTGGGAATGCAGTATTGGGAATAATCGACGTTTGGCAGATGCCAGATAAAAATAAGTTATCAGCCCCTCTATAGCGCAAGCGTCTCCTTTATTGCGCAAGCGTCTCGCTTGTGCTGTAGCTAATACAAATAATCCCTTCATAGCGCAAGCGTCCGCTTGTGCTGTACTTAATTCAAAAAAAACTCTATAGCGCAAGCGTCTCGCTTGTGCTGTAGCTAATACAAATAATCCCTTCATAGCGCAAGCGTCCGCTTGTGCTGTACTTAATTCATAAAAACCTCAATAGCGCAAGCGTCTCGCTTGTGCTGTACTTAATTCATAAAAAAACTTCATAGCGCAAGCATCTCGCTTGTGCTGTACTTAATTCATAAAAAAACTCCATAGCGCAAGCGTCCGCTTGTGCTGTACTTAATTCAAAAAAACCTCCATAGCGCAAGCGTCTCGCTTGTGCTGTACTTAATTCATAAAAAACTCCATAGCGCAAGCGTCCGCTTGTGCTGTACTTAATTCAAAAACCTCCATGTAAAGCGTCTGCACTTTGCTGTACTTAATTCATAAAAAACTCCATAGCGCAAGCGTCCGATTGCGCCGGAATTAGTCCGAGAATATGAAGATTCAAATTTCTTTTGTCACTTTTTGGCTTGACCCAAAAAGTAACCAAAAAAGTCAAGGACAACCCGATCGCTCCGCGCGTTTGTCCGGCCAACGCTCTTTATTGGGAAAGCGTCCGATTGTGCTGTACTTAATACATAAAAAAACTCCATAGCGCAAGCATCTCGATTGTGCTGTACTTAATTCATAAAAAACTTCATAGCGCAAGCGTCCGATTGCGCCGGAATTAGTCCGAGAATATGAAGATTCAAATTTCTTTTGTCACTTTTTGGCTTGACCCAAAAAGTAACCAAAAAAGTCAAGGACAACCCGATCGCTCCGCGCGTTTGTCCGGCCACCGCTCTTTATTGGGAAAGCGTCCGCTTGCGCCAGAGTCAGACTAGATTTAGACCAGAATTAGGCTGGAAGAAGGTGCGTTTATGCCAGAATGCGGAAACGTCTATCTATTTCCTTACAAACTCCACTCTACGATTCCTTGCCTTATTTTCTACAGAATTATTTTCAGCGATTGGTTTTGATGAACCGTAGCCTTTGGTAGTGAGTCGTGCCGCGTCAATCCCCATACTCACCATCTGTTTCTTAACAGCGTTAGCACGCTCCTGAGATAAGGTATTATTTCTTTCTGCTGACCCATCGCTATCAGTATGACCACCAATTTCCAATTTGAGTTCAGGATTCGATTTCAACATTTTGACCACCTCATTAATTGTGCCCATAGACTCAGGTTTTAATATAGATTTGTTCACGTCAAATTGAATACCATAAGCTATAAACTTTCCATCGGTCATTACCTTTTCATAGGCATCTGTTCCTCCTGCCGCAAGCCTGAAATTCTTAAACATAACCGGTTGTTCAGAGTTGCTAACTTCAATAGATAGGTTGGTGGCTTTCCCGGGCAACACCTGATTGAGAATACCAATGCGGTGCTGATCAATGTATAACTTAGCTATATTTTTATTCACATACACCGCCACATGTCGCCAATTGTCCATTGCCTGGCGATTGGCTTTTGCAGGAAAAGCATGAAAACCGGTACCCGATACATTTTCGGATTCATCCATCGCCTCAAAACCATAGAAACCTTCATCCCCGGATATCCCCTGAAGACTTGCCAACACGACAGCAGACCCTCCCATCTTATCCTGGTTAGCACTCCTGAAGTACAGGGTTATCCTTGAAGTACCGGCAGTTGAACCCCCTACTCCATTTGACAATACATCGAACTCAAAAGTAAACTGTGATGGCAAATAGCTACTCTCCTCCATGGCGGGTCTCATCCACAATTGTCCCGGAGATGGCACATATAATACTTTCTCACCTTTAAAAGTCTGCACCTCTCCAGCTCCTTCATCTATCATCATCCTTCCCGGAATTTCAGCATCTCTTTCACCCGCTAAATCATAATAGAAAATTATTTTACTTCCTGGCACAAAATCATAATTAGAATAGTCGGACAGGGTGGATTGTGCTGGTCTTGGGCCTATTACAGTCTCACTCTTATCTGATTCAGGTTTTGCATTTTCCTCATCATTTTCATTCCCTTCTCTGTTCTTTTTATCTGGCGAGGACTTCCCTTTAGCTTTTCCCTCCATCTTATCCATGGTATTTTCAGTTGCCTCACCGGCCTTATTTACAACTTTGTTTTCAACCGTCTCTTTTACCCTCTCCTTCACTTTCTTAAAAATCTGGGAATAGGCACTTTCTGCACTCCATGAAAGTGCAATCAGCAACAGAATGAGTTTTGAATACTTTGCAATCATGGCTCTGATATTTTTGATTCACTGTGGATATCAAAAATACCTTCCAGCCTTTGTTTAAAATTGGAAAAAAGTCTCAATTTAACGGCTAATTCTGTGTACCCGAAAGTATTCTAACATCGTTCAAATTGCGCCTGAAGAAGGAGCCGGGAGTTTCGCCGATAATGGATTTGAAGTCATTGATAAAGTGTGCCTGATCAAAATAATTTCCCTGATATGCCATTTCCTGAAAATCTATTTTTTTATTTATATCCCTTACTGACTTCCAGAGTTGATTTAGCCTCACAATTCGCATCAGTGTTTTCGGGCAAACACCAGTACGGCTGATAAATCTCCGTAATAGTGTACTCTTGCTGGCATTACATTCATCCATCAGCGATTTTAAGGATGTATTCATTCCCCTTTCCACAATTTTATCATAAAGCTGATCCACAGCGTCAGGAGTATATACCGGAGTGAGGGTCTTGACGAATTTTGAGAAACAGGTAGCCCGACTGTGTTTATTTTCGAGGGTCTTCAACTCACGCCATAATGGAAAGAATAAATGTTGAGAAAGTTTTATTCGCTGGGCAGTTGACTTTGACAAATCAATATCAAAAAGTTTAGAAAAAACTGTGGGTCTGCAATTGACAACAAACGTATCCATACGCCCGTCAAATCCAAGGATTACCGCATGGGAGATTATTGGCACCACAAAAAAGGATTCCAGACGAATTTCAGAATCGTTAAAAACTGTAGGACGATCCTCAAAATGGAAAATTAATGAAACATGAGGACGAGGAAGAAATTTATCCTTTACATAAGAATGGAATTGTCGATATTCCTCAGTACCCAGAATCAACTGCTCCGGACTACCTCTCTCCTGAACTATTTGCGAAGTGAGCATTGGTAATCTTGTTATGGATGTGCCGTGAAAGTTGCCTTCGCTTAGAAAACGTAACTAAAATTAATAAATCTAATTTAATTGAATTGATCATCAAGCCATGTGTTACGAACTCATAATAGCTTCCCGAAACGAGATGTATCCTGATAGTTATTAGAAGAAATTTTAATTTTATCCTTGTTTTATTGCATCTTTCTCATCAGAAAGAAACAGTGTTGATTAACAGACATCGTTAAATCAAGCGTCTCGCTTTTGCTGTCTTTAATACAACTAGTACAAATTCTTAAGAAACCTTAAACAAACTCATTATAGCGCAAGCGTCTCGCTTGTGCTGTATTTAATACAATTATTACAAATTCTTAATAAACCTTAAACAAACTCATTATAGCGCAAGCGTCCCGCTTGTGCTGTATTCAATAAAAGTAGCACGAAGTTTCAGTAAGGCACAAGCGGGACGCTTGCGCCAGAACCAAACCAGTATCAGGCCTGAATTAGAATTACATTGGATTCAGTTCCTAAACCAAACTAATCCTGCTTTACCCGTGTGGGAGTGTCTTTTCCGCTGATAATAGACTTACTGCTGAGCGCAATGCCTTTGATTACTTCAGTCATGTTATTCATATCCAGCGTTTCAAACTCATCGCTTTGCTTATGATAATGCGGCTCGTTATCCATCTTGGATGTACTGATAGTATGTGCCGGCACACCGAGTGCTGCAAGCGTCGCATTGTCACTTCTCATAAAAAGATTTTGTTCCGGATAAGGATCTGGCTCAAATCTGAATTTACTGCCTTCTAAATTCTTCTGAAGTATCTGTCCGAAATCAGTCTTTTCATACCCCGTAATGTATGCACTATTAGTGCCCCACTTGCTATCAGTGCCTATCATTTCGATATTGAACATTGCAACTACCTTATCCGGATTAAGTTGCTGTGAGAAATATCTGGAACCATAACCACCCGACTCTTCAGCGGTGAAGGCTACAAAGATGAGTGTTCGCTCATTATCATTTAGTGCTTTAAAATATTTTGCAAGCATAATCACCGCCGTAGTGCCGCTGGCATCATCATTGGCTCCGTTATATAATGAATCTCCTTTAGCATCAGGTTTGCCATATCCGAGATGGTCGTAGTGTGCGGAGAATACCACATACTCATCCTTCTTACTTTTCCCCGGGATCACACCCACAATATTCGTAAGAGGTTGCTTCTCGATTTTCCTTTTTATTGTAATCGAAAACTTTTCAGGTTTTTCGTGCAACACAAAAATTACCGGCACGGCGCCTTCCATCATAGGACGCCTGCTGAAAAAGCCGAGCTGCCTGAAGCTATTCTTATTCTTCTCAGATAGCCATACCACAGTCGGCTTGCCCGAACTTAATATGGGCGACAATCCTCTGAACAGGTTGGGCAGGCTATCAATATACACCTGATTAAACCCGCTTTGTTCATTCACCGTTAACTCAGCCTCGGTACCTAAAGCTGTGGCCCACTGTGGATCCAGTGGCTTCCCGTCAATATCTCCTGATATCTCAATTGATTTCTGCTGAATCATGCCAAACTCCTGTCTGTAGGTCTGAAGCCCATCCAGGTAACCAAGACCGGCCTTTGCAAATTCAGTTGCGATAAACGACGCTGCTTTCTCTATACCAGGAGTGAAAATTTTTCTTCCTTCCATATCATCGGCCGAAAGTGTTTTCTCAATTCTTGACACATCCTGAACGTTGATAATCCGATCAGGCTTTTGTGCATGAGCTAATATACATCCTACCAGGGCAAATGAAAGTGTTAAGAGTCTTTTATTCATTTTTAATACTGTTATTAGAAAATAATGATTTTAGAAGGTGAATATAAAAAACAATTATGCAACCACATGCAAAAAATAACATAAGGTTACACTCCGTATTACAGACGGTAAACATTAAGCTTCCTTTGGTATTATTATCTGAAACGGTATCTTGAAATGCTCTATTGATTTATTACCAGTTGGGGCACCAATTGCCTCTGCACATCATGTGCTCTTTTACTTTTCTTCAGACGCTTCAACTTTCCAAGCAACCGGCTTCCCCACAGAGGAAATAAGGCAGCCTCCTCTTCAGGCACATATACCATCGCCACATAGCCTGACTCAGGCCCTTTCTTCATTAGCTCCACATAATTCACCCAACTGTGGCACCCCTGATGAAACCACGGATCTTTCATCACCTCGTCAAAACTTACCTTTTTGTATCCCAATGCTGCATTAATATGAATTACGGCGGGGCAGGTTGTGAGACTGAAAATGGTGGCCCCTGGAAACTGCTTTCTTTCCAGATCAAACAATTTTTCCTTGATGTCTTTAGAGAAACCGTTTCCCCTGTACTTTGATGAAATTATCAGGCCGGTATTGGCAATATAACGCTGATGATCCCACACCTCAATAGAGCAAAATCCGATCCACTCCTTACTATCTGCATTCAATGCAATTACCGCCAGTCCGCTGTCAATTTTCTCAATGATATATTCGGGAGTGCGCAGACTGATTCCGGTTCCTCTTTTTGAGGCAGAAAGATTCATTTCGTCAGCTATTAAAGCTGCATATTGATGATCGTCAGAATGGGCTATTCTGACAATTGTATTCAATTGTGATTTCAACGATTGTAAAAAATAAATAGTGAGAAATACGATTTGCAAAAAATATTCTGGGCTGAGTGTAGCCTATACACTCACGTCCGCACACTTTGAATGTGCTGACCTATCAGATTCGCGGTCGTCGGCAAAAAGTATCTACTGAGTGACTCCAAAAGATTCGCTCTCTTCCTTCAAGGAGCGGATGTCTTGCAATGTTTTTAAGGTAGGTAAGATAATTGTTCACCTTTCTATCGGAGTTAAATTGTAAGTACAATTTTTAATTTCAGAGTGTGAAAATAATAATACTCAGGAATATTAAACCAAAATTTTTCTTAAATGGTAAAATCTCAAAAAAAAAGACTGCTGTGTTACCGGCAGTCTTAAAACATCTTTCTTAACAATTGTACTGATCCTTGTTATTTCACCTCGATCAGTCGAGAAGGCTTTTCTTTAGCTTCTTCCCGCTTTGGAATTTCAAGTTTCAGAATACCATCTTCATACTTCGCATTAATCTTTTCAGAATCTACCACATCTTTAGGCAAATGAAAAGTACGATAAAAAGACTGGTAACTAAACTCATGACGGCTGTAGTTATCATCTTTTTCTTCAGATTCATTCCGCTGTTCAGAACTGATGCTCAGCGCTGTACCATCCAGTTCAATTTTGAAATCTTCTTTTTTCATACCAGGCGCAGCCATTTCGACCACGAAGGCATCTTTATTCTCTTTTATATTTACTGCAGGTAAACTTTGTCCTTCACCAGTAACAAAAGAGTCCCAACCAAAAATGTCGCGGTTGAAAAAATTGTCCCACAGGCTGGGCAATGCAGAACGATTTGAATTTCTTTTAACGAGTGTCATAAGTACCTCCTGTTTTAAAATTATTAATCATTTACAACAGTTAGCTCAAACTGTGTACCAGCCCGCATTTCAAGACAAAATGCTAGAAAAATAATGACAATCTGACGAAGAAATAAAATTGTGCTGACTTTATGCTAGCGCTAAAGATAAACGTCAAATAATACAGGTAGCAAACAGACTCTTTTTTCTAAAAAATACAGGTTACTTCAATTCCCAATCTACTATCTGATTGGTCAGTTCCTCATTAAAGGGCACTGACACTTTAATATAGTTATCTGTATAACCCTCCATCATGCCGTTATGGTGCATACCCTCGAAAAGCACTTTTCGGGTAGTGCCCGCATGTTCTCTTTCGAAGTTTTTCGTTTTTCTAAATGATAACGCACGCAACATTTTAGTCCGGTTATGGCGTTCATGCATCGGCACTATCGGTTCGATATCCAGGGCCACCGTGTTGGCTCTTTCAGAATATGTAAATACATGAAAATAAGAAACATTGAGTGATGAAAGGAAGGAGTAAGTCTCCATAAAATCTTCCTCCGTTTCACCCGGGAAACCTGTAATTACATCTACACCAATTCCGCAGTGAGGGATGAGTTCTTTAATCATCTCTACCTTTTGCTGATACAGTTCTCTGCGATATCTGCGCCTCATCAGACCCAGAATCTTGTTACTACCACTTTGCAGTGGAATATGAAAATGAGGCATTACTTTGCTGCTCTGCGCTACCAGTCTGATAATATCATCTGATAACAGATTGGGCTCGATAGAGGAAATCCGGTAACGGGGTGCTCCATTATGATGCTCAAGGGCCTGGAGCAACTTAAAAAAGTCTTCGTCAGTTTTGTCTCCATGCCCGTCCCTGCCAAAATCGCCCAGATTAATACCTGTAAACACGATTTCCTTTACCCCCTGCGAAACGATATAATTAATTTCCTTTAACACCTCTTCAATCTTCTGGCTGCGGCTTCTTCCTCTGGCCATCGGGATAGTGCAGTATGAGCAATTATAATCGCATCCCTCCTGAATCTTCATAAAAGTACGGGTACGGTCGGTCAGTGAATAGGAACTCGTAAACCCCGTCACATCATCTATTTCGCAACTATGAATTTTAGTAGTGTCACCATCCAGCAAATTGCGTACATGTTGGTGGATTTTGAATTTTTCGGCTGCCCCGAGTACAAGATCTACCCCCTGTATCGCTGCTACCTCTTCGGGTTTTAATTGTGCATAACACCCGGTAATGACTACCATGGCCTCAGGCGCTTTGCGATGTACACGCCGTACCAACTGACGACATTCCTTATCTGCATTATCTGTAACCGAGCAGGTGTTAATCACATATATATCAGCGACCTCTTCGAACGAAGTAGTCTGAAAACCATCTTTCTCCAACAGGCGCCCCATAGTGGAGGTTTCTGAAAAATTCAGTTTACAGCCCAGTGTGTGCAGCGCCACTGTTTTAGCATTTATCATAGAGTGCAAAAATAAGGTTTTCGGGAGTTTGGTCAGGGCATGAGGTATTTCAACAAAAAAACACATCCCACTATCTGCAAGCCTCTGAATCCTTTACATTTACCAGATGAAAAGAATGCTTAATAAGAGCAGTAAATGGCGGGCTTTGGTGATAATTATTGTAAGCCTGGTGATTATATTTTTTTACCGGAAGCAGGATACCTCCCCACCCACCTCCGACCAGTCATTCCGGAATGCCAACCATCTGGTATTTACCAAACACGCCAGATGCAGGATGGATTGCCGCCATATTGACGAGACCGAAATCAGAGAGATTATCCGGGACGGTGTCTTAAACGAGAGCAAGTCCGGCAAAAGTACTCGCGGTGATATGACCTATGCGTTGGAAGGCACCTCGCACGATAACCAGGACATTCGCGTAGTGGTCACCCCACAGGACAATGGGCTTCTGGTAATAACCGTAATCGATCTAAAAAAAGAATGGGCTTGTGATTGTGATTAACGGTGGCTACTACCCCATTTTTATTTGTAGTTTTGCATTCCAGCATCCTTAGTGAAATGAAGATAAAATCACTCTTTGCCAAACCTTTCGCACTTTATGTGAACAAGCAGGTAAAGAAATCGATGCAAACTGCACTCGCTGACCAACATTCCATCTTCGAAACCATCATCAAAACAGGCGCTAACACTGAATTTGGAAAGGAACATCATTTTACTGAAATCAAGAGTTACGACGAGTATAAAGCACAGGTTCCCATACGAGATTATGAATCCTTTAAACCTTATATAGAAAAAATAAAGGAAGGAAGGCATAATGTGCTCTGGAAAGGCTTGCCGATTTATTTTGCAAAGACCAGTGGCACTACCAGCGGAGTGAAATACATCCCCATCACCAAAGACTCAATACCTAACCACATTAATACAGCAAGGAATGCTTTATTGTGTTATATGGCCCAGTCTGGCAACAATGAATTTGCTGATGGCAAGATGATTTTCCTCAGCGGGTCACCCGAGTTAGAGCGTATTGCAGGAATCCCGACAGGGAGGCTAAGTGGTATAGTTAACCACCATATACCCAAGTATCTGCGAAGTAATCAACTACCTTCTTTTACTACTAATTGCATTGAAGACTGGGAAGAGAAGTTATCGAAGATTGTAGAAGAGACGATTAATGAAAACATGACCCTGATCAGCGGTATTCCACCATGGATGCAAATGTATTTCGATGAACTGCAAAAAAAATCAGGAAAGAAAATTAAAGACATCTTCCCTTCGCTAAGCGTACTCGTACACGGAGGTGTCAACTTTGAGCCCTATAAAGGCAAACTCTTTGAATCTGTTGGGAAGGAAATAGATTCCATCGAAACCTACCCCGCCAGTGAAGGGTTCTTTGCCTTTCAGTACGGCACCGAAATGGACGGCCTGCTACTAAATACAAATAGCGGAATCTTCTTTGAATTTGTACCCGCAGGAGAAATTGCCAATGAGCACCCCACAAGAATTTCCCTGAAAGATGTGGAACTCAACAAAAACTACGCATTGGTAATCAGTTCCAATGCCGGCCTTTGGGCATACAATATCGGTGATACCATCAAGTTTACTTCGCTTAACCCTTACAAAATAGTAGTTACAGGAAGAATCAAGCACTTCATTTCTGCTTTTGGCGAACATGTAATTGCGGAAGAAGTAGAAGAAGCATTGCTAACAGCCGCCCAGGCACACCAAATACAAATTACAGAATTTACTGTGGCGCCGTTTATCTCAAGCGATAAAGGCAAAAGCTATCACGAATGGTTTATAGAATTCGAACAACTTCCTGCCGACCTGGACGCTTTTGCAAGAGAAGTAGATCATAACTTACGTAAGAAGAATATTTACTACGAAGATTTGCTGGCAGGCAATATTTTAGAACCACTTCGCATTACCCCAATCCAAAGAAACGGGTTTATCAACTACATGAGAAGCATGGGAAAACTGGGTGGGCAGAACAAAGTACCGCGGCTGAGTAATGACCGGAAAATAGCTGACGAACTTTCAAAATGGGCTGAGAAAGCCACCAGTGAATAATTCCATTTCCCCTTACTTTCGGTAATCACACCAAAGAAGAAAAAGATTCGCACTTCAACAAAGACTCCACCAGATGGACTCCCAAAGTCTCCTAACGTACGTCATAAGAAACTTCTTCAGTTGCTGCCTCTTTAGCTACTTCCAACCTCCCTTCATTAAGAATTACAAAAGTGCCATCCCCCTTTACCACCGGAATATCCTTTAGGGAGAGCGTTTTCTTTTCTCCTTCAGTCTCCTGCAATATCACATCCACCTTATCCTCCTCTACATTCATCTGGCTGAATATAAACATCGCGATGTCATGCCTCAATCCGCGTGGTGTATAACTCTTTTCAAACAACAACTTCCCGCTTTCCGAAGCATAAATCCTAAGCACTACCGGGCTCCGCTTCTTCACCACGGGGGCCACGGAACGCATGTGAGTCATCGTAGAAGTGTGCTGCTCGAATTCGGTCGGACTAGAGATATACTTAAAATTTACCACCAGCGTTTTATCTTCCGGATTGAAGAAGCGCACTTTAGTACTGGTAAACGGAATAAACAATGCAAAGAAAGCTGCTAACACAAGCACAGAGAGCACAGGCTTAGATTTGTGATAATCCACTATCTGGGTTTCCTTTTCTTTTACAGTCTCTTTCTCGTCGGCAAACTCTCTTAAGCGCTCCGGTGTGTATTGGTTAAGTGTAAACAATCGTAACCGGGCAGCATCATATCTTCTGGAGAATGCCGGAGCTCGTTTATGCAACAACTTATTTACAGCCCACGTTTTACCATATCTGTAATAACAATCTTCGCACCCAAGCAATGCCACCTTGTCGGTGTTATTATCCAGCATCTTTTGTACATCTTTGGCCATGACGCTGCCAAGACAGGGCACTTTATATTGTTTCACATTTAGGCCATGCGGAAATTTAGCTTCGGGAAAAAAGCTGCATGAAAAAACAGTCATATCCCGGGCAGGAGCAGGCTGAATATTATAAATAGGAAACTCCGGATGGGTAATTGCATGTTCTGCACAGGAGCCGATACAGATGGTGCAACCGACACACTTATCCGGAGAAAGAATCGCTTTTCTTTCGCCATTATGAATCAGCATATCAATAGCATCATACGGACAATCATACGCACACAGGTTGCACGCATTACACTTATCAAGGTCAATATGTACCGGAGGTCTGTCTTTTCTCCGTAACAGAAAAGGAAGAATGCTTAGTAGCAACCCTGACCCAATCAATATTGCCCAATTTTGCCACACACTAAACACCTTCATGAGGTAATATCCAAAATAATAGAACCAGTCAAATGTTGTTTCAGCAGGCAGATTGGTGATCTGGGCCGGCGGATCGCTCTTTACAGGAAAAATAATTGCAATAATACCCAGTGCGATCGAAGCATATAGAATCAGTTTTTTAGGAGGGAATATCTTAGGTTTCGAAATTCTCAACACGTGAATCCAAATGATAATCACTGTCACCAGAGAAAGTGCAATATGCCCAAACAACGCTACTTTAAAAAAACCTCCCACCACATTCAGGTCGTTGAGTAAAAATGCCCCCATAATGGATGGATCAAATATAGGCAGGCCTGAAAAGAGTTTAGCTGTAAGATAACCAGTGAGTTTTGCTTTCTGGTCCCACACCAAAATAAATCCGGTCACCCCGATGGTAACTACCACAAGAAAAGAGATTACCCCGCTGATCCAGGAAATGAGTCTCTTAAACTTACTGGTGAAGAGTGTGTGTGCCAAATGCAGCAGGATAAAAACTACCAGCAGGTCTGACGAATACCTGTGAATGTTTCGCATCCAGCCATTAAAGAAATTACCCGAAATGGCCTCTACAGATTCCCATGCCTGGCGCGGATTGATGTTGTAAAAAATAAAAATATAAATACCCGAAATGCACGCAATTGTGAACATCAGCACCGTCAGGCCACCCAGATTGTATAGTGGATTAAGTTCAGTAGAGAAAATGCGCCCAAGCCAACCTGCCAGTTTCTGGAATACCTGATGCCCCTTATTCTTTACTTTAATCGATTGTGATATGTCGTTATGTGCTGTCATGGTTAGCTTTTGAAATAATGAATGATTTTACAAACAGGGTAGCCATAAAAAATACTATGATGAATCCGGCTGAGGTAGAGATAATAAACCGCCAATCCACTTTGTAGGTTCTAAGTAGCGGATCATAACCGAAGCACCTCAGATAGATTCCTGCAAATAATCCGGGTGTTGTCTTCTCAGCTTTAGCACCGAGCACGGCCAGGCGCAGATCGCGTGGAGACGGACTGACTCCATATACGAATCTGGAAATTCTGCCTTCGGGCGATACAACTACCAGAAAGGCCGGGTGGTTAAATTGCTTCAGGACAGTGTCTGCATCATACTCGAATCCGACTGCTGACATGAGTTGATGAATCGTATAATTATCCGCTGTTACTGTCCGCCAATGATTTCCATCCATTTTCCATCGCTTTTCGTACGCTTTCAGGTCTTTTGGGGTATCAGTACTATCAAACGAAAAGCTGATTACATTGAAATCCTTTCCAAGTGTACCCAATTTGGCCACAGCTTCTTTTGTGCCATTACTCACCACCCCACATATTGAAGGGCACTTAGTATAGATAGGGGAAATGATCAGTGGCTTTCCTTGTAATAGTGTATATAATTTTATCGTATTGCCTTCAGCATCTATCAACACGGCATCCGGTACTGTGCGCCCCAGATGTTTTCTTTCATCAGGAAGTCTGAATCCCGAAAGGATTAAAAAGAAAACCGACAATACATATACAAACCACTTACTCATTTTTTAAAAAAGCCGCAACCCCACCTTGTTTCTTGCAATAGGCAGGGCTGCGGAAACATTTTATTTCACATACCAGGTAGCAGCCAGCCACTTCCAGTTTAGGAAGAACAGCGCAAGGAATACCAACAGGAATATGAAGGTTAATACCAGCGTACCCGGAGCTTCGAATCCCTTATGAGATTTAGCCGGAGGCGCTAAAGGTGAAATCTTCAACTGCATATCCTCAGGCCCATTCACACGCGGACCGAAGAATACAGAGGTAACAACGATTCCTATCCAGATACATACCGAGAGAAAAGCTATACTACCCCCCAGCATCATTAATGTCCAGAAGAAATCTACAGCAGGGTTAAAGTTATAGGTAAACGGTCCGCCTGAAAATGTAGAATCCCAGTGCCGGCGGGGCACACCGAGTTGCCCGAGTACGATCATGGAAATGGATAATAGTGCAATTCCGATAAAGAAAAGCCAAGGTTGCCATTTGGCCCACCCCATTCCCACGATCTTTCGGCGGAAAATCAAAGGAATCAGATAATAAGTGATACCCATAAACGTAAGGGTAGTTCCGATAACTACAGTACCCTTAAAATGCCCGGGTATGGCAATGGTATTATGAACTATGATATTGGTCTGCTCCATCCCGAAGATCACCCCGGTAGTGCCGCCAATGAAGCCGAAACCTATCACAGCCAAAATAATAGAAGAGAAAGCCGGATTACCCCACGGTGCTTTCGAGAGCCATTCAAACAATCCTTTGTTATATCCCCAACGGCGTTGTGCCGACTCAAATGATGAAGGCACTGCAAAGGCATGTATCATAGAAGCCAGTACGGCCAGATACATTGCATAGCTTGTATTCCACACTTTCCAGGCACTGCTTACTCCCGGATCTGTCAACAGATGGTGTGCGGAAGCCAGGCAGATAAACAGGATATAAAGGACGAATGCAGTACGTGACACTTTCTCATTTATCGAGGTACCGCCAACAGTAAGGAATGATACCATGTACCAGATAGACACCATGGCGGCTACATTAATCTGTTGGGAGGAGTGGCCCAGTCCCCACCAAATCAGCTTATACATGGCAGGGTCAATATTGTCCACCAGCCCCAGCGACCATAAGAATGTAGGGATATAAATGATGGCTCCGGTTGCTAATGTGATCAATGCAATAATAGCAGCCGTCATAAATCCATACGCCACCAGCGGCAGAGAGTCGCCATAAGTCCGTTCCCTTCGCGCAATCATCAGATTTCCAAAAAAGAGTACCACGGCTATAATAGCACCCACAGCAAACAAAATCACCCCGAGGTAATACATCGGATGTGCTTTCAACGGAGTGTAAGATGTAAGCATCACATCAGCCTTCCCAATCAGAATATAATAGTTAGAAATTACCAGCCCGGCAATCATCAGCCAGAAGGCCACCCAACCGGTCTTTGGCGAACTGAATCGCGTATTGAGGATGACTGTGGATCCAAAATATAATCCGGCTACTTCAAAAAATATTATCCAGAAGATAAGCGCATTCAATCCATGAAAGGTTACCAGACGATAATACCACTCTGCATTCAGGAGATGTACCGGCTGATAGCGGGTAAACACCAATAATAATGCAGCTGTCACTGCCAGCAGTAATGACACTACTGCCGCCACGGCATTAGCTCTGATGAGTTTCTCTGAACGAAGGTCAACTTTAAAACCTGTGATATCGCATGTCCTGAAAATCTGTTCAGGTGCTGCGACTGCAGTTACTGCTGCAGGTTGCAAATCTCCGGCTTCTTGTATTGTATTTGACATGATAAGCAGCGTTTTTAAATTAGTCTTTTAAGGATTTGATAAAGGCAATGAGATAGTCTAACTCCTCATCATTCATAGGCACCTGAGGCATTACCAGATTCTCAAAACCAACCGTTACTTTTTTAGTAGGTTCCAGAATGGATTCTCGTATATAGGCATCATCCACAAGCACATTAAATACTTTGCCCCCTTCCTTCACTCTTTCTTCTTTCCCATACAAGCCTTTCCATGAAGGCCCTATCAGTACCGTACCATCTGTTTTGTGACAGGCACCACAACCTTTAAGTGTATAAACCTGTTCTCCAAGAATCGCCTTATCAGCATCAGACATAGGAGCGCTATCATCCTTCGCTACTGCAGCAACGGGCGCCTTTTTCATATTCTCATATCCGTAGAGTTTCAGGTCCTCCTCTTTTTCTATTACCACAATCTTACCAATCATAGTATGATGACCTATACCGCAGAATTCGTTACACACTACCTTGTATTCACCTGTCTCAGTTGGTTTGAATTCCAGTAAATAATCATAGGTTGGATATACCTGAAAGTTCATGTTCACCGGTTGAATAGACAATCCGTGCACTACGTCTTTGGATGAGATATGCATTTTATAAGCCTGGTTCACTTCAAGTACTAACACAGGGCTCCATCGCCACATTTCAGCCATAAGAAAGACATCAGAGTTCGGTTCCGGCCTTACCACTGGAATGCCGTTATCTACCCCAATCATATTTTTCTTGATGTAGGCTTCTGTCAATTGAGCAAATTCAATAGTATTGGTCTTGTAAGTAGTACTGGACGGATTTTGCTTTCCATATACGTGCCACATCACCATCCACACAAAGAGCATGATGCAGAGTACCAAGGCAATCAGCATCCACATCTTTTCATCTTTGGATACTTTCTTGTAATACCAGCCTTCTGCAGGACTAAGTAAACTCATAAGTGAAGGTTTTTGGATTTAAAGATTTTATTTGAGTACTGCCCTTTTTACCTCTTCAGGAATGGCAGGAAGATTGGATAACTCCATCACTCCCCAAAGCAGATAAAAAATAGCATAAATGGTTGTGCCTAAGAATAACAACAACATGAAGTCGTCCATAATCATCCTGTAGAAGGGCACTCTTTCCTGTTCCGGCGGTTGTTTGGTTTCCATGGTTTTTAAGTTTTAGGACTTGAAGTTTAGAACGGGTATGAACAAATCTACCCTTGCAGGAAACCACAAAAAAAGAATGAAGAATCAAAATTCTTAAAAAGTACGATCTCGTACTTTTTATACTAGAACCCGGAGTAATTAATGATTGAAAAACTATGAATCAATAGGTAGCAGCTACTGACTTAAGTGCATCTAAGTCGATGAAATTGAACTTCTTACCGGAATATCTGATGAGGGAATCTCTGGAAAATTCTTTTAATACTGCCGACACCTGTTCTTTGGTGGTTCCGGTAAGGTCTGCAAAGTCCTGTCTGGACAAATCAATATTAAAACTCTTACGTTTGACATGATATTCATATACTCCTGAAACGAGCAGAATAGCTTCGGCTACTTTCTCCTTTACACTCTTGTAGGCCAGAGACATCGACTTCTGCTCCATGCGCTCCAGATCTATGAGATACTCCTCCATTAACTGCTTCTCAAGGTCAGGAGAATCTCTCAAAATTTCTTTAAAGAAAACAATTGGTACAAAACAACACTCGGTTTCTGATAATGCCACACCGGAATACTTATGAATATTCTTACTATCATATCCACGATGCCCCACAATCTCGCCCTTTGCACATACTTTGAAAATCAACGTCCTGTAACCCGGCACTTCCTTTAATACTTTCACTACTCCTTTCTTAATAAAGAAAACACCTTTCACCTCGTCTCCTTCCTTAAAAAGAAATTCTCCTTTCTCAAATTTACGGCTGTTCTTAAAAGTACTGATAGCAGAAAGTGTCCCAATAGCACAAGGTTCCAATACTGACGATTTACGCACCTTGCAGGTCAAACATCCATTCCCGTTAACAGTCATAAGTCAGTGGTTTAATGTAAAGCCCTGCCCACTTCTTAATTACCCAAACACGCTGCCAGAGCTGATAGCTAAGATATTAATTAATCCCAATCTATTCTTAAAATCCACTCAAAAAATGCCATGCTGTTACAGGGCTGTCCTACCTCAGGCTTTCCTCGGCAAAACGCCACCGGGTTGTGAAATCCGGACTTAGTTTCTGGTCAGTAACCAATGCCCTGAACATTTCAATCGGCATGGTGCCATTGTGCAAAAATGCATCATTAAATTGCCGATCAGTCATCTTTTTCCCTCCAACCACCTCCTTATGGAGCTCATACATCTGCAGGGCACCTATCATGTAAGCTAATTGATACAAAGGACCATAGCCACCGGTAAATGATCTCCTCACTTCCGACTCGGCCACAAACCTTTCAAGTCCTACCTTCTCTACCAGATAATCAATACATTGTTGGGGTGTCCAATTCTTCAGATGATAGTTAAGAGAAAAAACAATCCTGGCACAACGGGTCATCCTCCAAAACAGGGCTCCTATTTTCTCTTCTGGTGTGCGGTTATATCCATTATCCCACAAAATCATTTCCCAGTAAAATGCCCATCCTTCCACGTTGAATGGGGTACTAAACTGCCTTCTGTACGGACGGTATCTTTTGTTCATATAAAACTGAAGATTATGACCGGGAATCAGTTCATGAAACACCTCTGCCCTTGCAAATGAATAATTTCCACTGCGCATAATCATCATCTTGGTATCATAATCCTGCTCTTCATTGGCATAAGCCACCATTATCATGGGTCCGCCAAGAAAGTAAGAAGCAAAACGCATCTGTTCCGGAGATAACATCACCATCCGCCAGGCTTCACGGGCATTGTCAGGAATAGTTACCAACCCCAGGCTATCTATCATGTGCATAGCAAACTCTTGCAGTTCGTTGACTAGCTGAGGCTGCTTTCCCGGAGGAAGAAAATTCTGCTTCACCTTTTCCAGCGCTTTCTCCCAGTCATCCCCATACCCCATAGCACGCGATGCTTTCTTCATCTCATTGAGGCACCAGTCGTATTGTTTTGCTGCAATCTGAATCAACTGTTCAGGTGAATATGGAATAAATTCAAACCTCAACTGCCGTTCCAACTCATCCTTCCCAATAGGATTGCCAATGATTCCCGAGTTATCCATAGCCTTTCCGGGAAACTGAACCGATTGTTTCGCCAGCCATTTCGCATAGTCACCCAGTGCAGCATCTGTTTCAGGATAGGTCTTCTTCATCCACCAGGTGAAATCCGGATCGTAATTGTTGTAAAAAGAATTGACATTCTGAAGGCCTTTTTGGAGTTCTTCCACCGACCTAACTGCCACCGCCCGCAACTCTTCAGTCTCAATCGGGTTCTTTATCACATCCAACTTTGCGGCCTGAATCTCTTTTATTACCTCACTCAGCGATTTTGCTGCTTCCTGAGCATTGATATTACCCCCTCTCCTTCTGGTTTGTTGCAAACTGATAATTCTGGGACTAAATGGAACCGAATACTGCACTTTTAAAAAATCCTTCCTATTCTGTTCCAACACCTGCTGATCACTGAGAATATTTCGCTTCAGCAGGATATAATCCACCTGATCTTCTTTATTCAACCGGTTAAATGAAATAGACTTTAATCTGCTCAGCCAGTCATTATAAAGTTTTTTGAAACGATTATAATGCTCGTCTGAATTCTTAAACACATAAACAAGGCCGAGGTCTTGCACATCTGCATAGTAAGCGGTTATCAACTCCTCACCGGAAACATCACCATCCCCTTTCTGTGCAAAAGAGTCAGAGAAGCTAAATAGCATAAGCACGATCAAGGCCAGCCTGGGTAAGCTAAGAGTTAATTTCATAAACAAATAGTTTTAAAAAGAATGGATATCTACAAATCTAACAACCATAACAAAAGTAAAGGAATTATACTCTTCTTATCCGATAATAATAAGGCGAAGGCACCCATGCCACCCCTAATGGCTGAATCAAAAATACAGACCTACACATGGAAAGCCGGTGCCTCACGTATCATGCAGGTGCAAGAATAGAATTATCGCAAAAATCAATCTTTACGAAATAACAATTCACCACCAGAGATACTTATATTGGAAAATCTCAGCATAAAATTCTTAATCACTAAGAAAATTTGTACAGATGAATAGCATGCAGCACATCAATGCAATCTGAGCCAATAAAATATTCAGGATACCACCCTGCACGTTAATTACCCGAGTATAACCAGACCCAATGAAGTGACTTTTCATTAGATAGTGTAATCATTTTTATTTATACTGTCCGATTAGGTTAGGCTCAGGCTCCAATTTATTCGTCCGGAAT
Source organism: Chitinophagaceae bacterium (assembly GCA_023957755.1). GTDB lineage: Bacteria > Bacteroidota > Bacteroidia > Chitinophagales > Chitinophagaceae > Ginsengibacter. Next base: position 109,103 of record JAMLGT010000009.1, on the reverse strand, counting down.
AAAGGGCAGCGCTATGAAAGTCTTACTTCACAAGAGTTTTAGCCCCAGTTTGAAAAACTAAACCCGACATCTATGCTTTTAATTTTATAACCACACAATCTCATAGTGAAAGCCCATCTATTATGCTACGCCAATCAGTATGATACACCAATTCCTTTACGCGATTGGCATTTCCTTTAAGAATGATAACTATATTTTCTACAAAAGGGCTTCCTTTAGGATGCACAAAGGAAAAATTGTAAGACGGGGTATGGGTATAAAATACTTCTTTGGTATTTTTCCAGTTTCCAAATGCGAGATAATACACATCATTAGATGTAGGTTGATCATACGAATCCAACTTCGATTTATAAGAAAAAAAACAACCCGGAATTTTTAAATCCGCCTTACTTCCTGGTTCGGGTTTTTTCGACAAATTTCTTTTGTTAACAAGAACTTCCACAACAACCTCTGATTGCTCTTCATACGTTTCAGATAATTTATCATAGTCCGCAGCTTCTGCATCTGAGTTGATTTTAGGATGAGTCATCTTTTCGTATAGAGATTTTAATTCGGTATTCCAAAGTTGGGTTCCCTGAACCATTGAAAAATGAAAATCCGAAAATGGCGCAGTACCCATCACGACATCGGGCTTTGTTTGTACGGTATAATCTTCCGGATCATCAGCGCCACCTTCTGTCAAAGTCCAATTATTATCTGCAAATGAAGAAATGATGGGCATTACTGTTTTAACGACCTTATCAATAGCTTGTCTTTCCTTCTGTGTCGGACTTCTTGATGATTGTGCGGACACAGAAATATTTACCCCGATGAAAACGATAAATAGTAAAACAAATAGCTTAAGAAGTTTCTTTTTCATTTATTTATATTGTTGTCCGATTAAGTTGGGCTAAAGCCCACTGGGCTTAGGTTTTATATTTATTACCCTACCCTTTAGGGTAGAGCTATGAAAGTCTTGCTTAACAAGGGCTTTAGCCACATTTTGAATAATTTAACCGGACAATAATAATTTTCCTGTTTTCTTCACCAGCGCATCCAGTTTAGTCCAGTCGATACTTTTAACGCTATTCATTCATTTAAGATTAGTAAGATTTATTAATCCTCATAAATTTTACCCGGGCTACCGACCATTTGCGAGTGGGATACCCTTGCTCACCTGGACAGCTCATTATTTCAGAAAAAATATCCCACTCTTAATCCAAAAAAGGAGAGCGTACCATTCTTTGACCAGCCTTCGTATTTGGCTTCTGCCTCAAACTGATTGAACCGTACGCCAATGCCCGGCGTATATAAAAAAGCAGTGCCACCTTTCAAAAAAGCAGCGCCTATTTCACCTTGAATGAAAAGTGGCCCTCCGACTAAATAATTAGCGCCGAGGCGAAGGGGTACGCCATGATATGAATGGGCTTTCATTGTAGTGGTGGTGTACATTGGATTGCCGAAATCATCGTGTATTGGATTGCCCCCATCATCCGTTTCCACTTCACTTACAGTAATGTCTTTCCCCGAAAAACTTATGTAACCTAAAGATGCGGTCAGGTCTGCCTTGTCTGATAGCGCATATCGCCCCATCACACTTCCGCCAATTCCAAAGGAATAGGACTTACCAAAATCACCCACAGGGAAGGCCGCTTCCGCATTAATCCCGGGCTGAATTTTCCTGACGATCTCTGAAGATGATTGAGCCTGACTTGCAGTGGTGAACAAAATTGTCATAGCAAATAATAATAATTGTTTGTACCTAATCATTTCCTTGTTTTTAAATGGTGAATTATTTTTTTATTCAAATGATTATTAAGGTGTATCAACCATAATAAAGCTGGTACACATTCCCACTACTCACATCCTCACAAATTCCACCCTTCTGTTATTTGCTCTTCCTTCAGGAGTACTGTTGTCTGCAATTGGTTTGGTGTCGCCAAAACCTTTGGTGGTTAATCGCGAAGCATCAATTCCCATCTTAACCAATTGAGTTTTTACTGCATCTCCACGTTGTTGCGAAAGGGTAAGATTATGAGCAGCCTCACCTGTATTATCGGTATGGCCGTCTATTTCAAATTTTAAGGAAGGATCTTTTTTAAGCAATGAAAATATCTGGTTGATGGAACCCATTGATTCCGGCTTTAAGGTGGCTTTGTCCACATCAAATAAAATACCATGCATGATGATTTTTGCCGGCGTTGTTTTTTGCTTGTAAATATCAATGCCGCCTGCTGCAATGCGGATGTTTTTGATGAAAGAGTTTTCATAGCCATCCACCTGGATGTTAATACTATTTGGTTTGCCGGTAAGGTTATTGACATTTGCTACACGAAATTGATCCACATATGCCTTTCCTACGTTTTTGTTAACAGCGATTGCAATGTGATGCCACTGCATAGGATGGTCTGAACCGACATCTAATCCATTGGGATAATCAACATCTCCCAAAGTCCAGTCAACCTGATCGTCAAATCTCAAACCTGGCATAATTGAGGGGTCTTGTGCATAATAAACCCTGTTGCCAAAATCTACACTCAGGTGATTCAGCCCGAATTTTTCATTTTTAAAATCAAATTCAATAGTAAATTTTTCAGGCACATAGTTTTCTTTGCTCATACGGGGTGAAAACGTAGTACCATGTCCAACAGGAATGTGTATTACATTCTCTCCATCCTCTTCCTGAACATCCATTTGCCCTTCAGCCAAAGTAAATTGCGAAGGGATTTCCCCCGTCTGCTCATCTGCCAGATTTGATTCAAACAGGATGGTATCTCCCGGCACAAAATCATAGTTCTTATATGATTTGATAGAGGGCGTGGAGGAAGTACCGGAAGTGGTTTCATCATCTTTATTACTTCCCTCACCTCCGGAGGCACCATTCCTGCTTTTCTTCGTTCCCTTTTTTGCTGCATCCTCGGTTTTATCAATGGCCTTCTCCGTCGCATTCCCCACATCATTTATCACACGGTCAGCTGCCGTTTGCTTAACCTTTTCTTTTAACCTTTTCAGGATTTGTCCCTGTGAACACTGGCAGACAAAAAGTAAAGAAACTACCATCAGGCAGCCTTTCAGGATGTGATTTATTGATTTCATAACATTTTATTTTCTGTAAGTGATACTGACTAACCAGGCTTAAAAAAAATCTTATAACATTATCCTTCTTTGAAGGGTTTTGGGTTTTCATAAAATATGGATAACAATTCAGGGTGCGAACGAAGGCCATCACAACTCTGATTTCTCTTTACAAAGGAATCCAAAATCAGGACGTCGGACAATCGTATGAATTATTGATTTTTGAGGAAGAAAATGTGCAATCAGCGCCTAAGCCCTTTGGCTTTAGCACTATCTCATCAACCACTAAAAAGCGGGTTCCATAAAAGAGTTGGCTGTTTTGATTCAGCCAACTCCCAATTGAAAAAACCACCAGATTGTGTTCTATTAATCTCTGCCTCTCTCTGTCAGTTATTTAATTGCAAATGCTATCGTGAATTATCTACTTGCAAAGAAATATCAAATTGCAAGCCGGGTCAATCATATTAAAGTATGATTTTTTCAAGGAGTAAACAGACTTATTTCTTCAAAGCTTTTGCCACTGCCTGCGCTTTGGAATTGACATGCAATTTTTCGTATATGTGCCGGATATGAGTGCGTACTGTACTGATGCTGATAAAATATTTTTCAGTAATCTTTTTATAACTCATGCCATCCATTAGGCAATGCAGAATTTCTTTCTCCCTTGCCGTCAATGCAAAATCTTCTTTGAGGGTATAACTACCTTCCTGAAATGAACGAATTACCTTCCTCGCAATACTCGCACTCATAGGAGCACCCCCATTATAGAGCGAAACGATGGCTTCTATGATTTCATCGGTTGAGGATTTCTTAAGCAGGTAGCCTGATGCCCCTGCTTTTATTGCCTCAAATATCTTCTCATCATCATCAAATACTGTAAACATCAACACTTCAATTTCAGTAAAATTCTCTTTTACCACCCTCACACCTTCTATCCCTGAAATATCCGGAAGCCCAATATCCATCAAAACAATATCAGGATGACATTTCCGAAATTCACTGACAACATTCAGCAGGTTTGAAAGGGAACAAACGCACCGCATCCCTTCCTGATGATTAAGCAGATTGGCTACTGAATTTCTCAGCACCTTATTATCTTCTATGATCGCAACTTTTATCACATTGACAAAATTGAAACATACCCATGAGTTATGCTATCGTATGTTTATTTGATTTTTGACACAAGCAATACCTTAGTACCTCCCCCTGTTTTTGTAATAATTTTTAATTGCGCCCCTATTTCATTGGCCCTCTTTCTCATATTTCGTAAACCATTTCCCATAGTTTCTCCTTCCAAATCAAAACCTCTTCCATTATCTGCTACTTCCACAGAAAGAAACGAACCCTGACAATTAACTTTAATCTGAGCTTCAGTACACCTCGAATATTTAACCAGATTATTAATTGCCTCCTTAATAATCAGATATAGATGCTGACGATACTCCATCCTCAACCGTAGATCGTGCACCTCTTCACTAATATCTATTTTGTAATTAATTCCTCTGGCCTCGAATAGCCTTGCCGAAAACGTCTTAACCCGCAAAAAGAGCTTCTCCAAAGAGTCGTTATCAGGATTGATACTCCACACTATGTCATCCATTCTGTCCATCATTTCCACTGAATTTTCCTTTATCTCCCGGAGCATTTCTTCGTACTCCGGTTGTGCACTCCTATGGAGCGCCATATCACTTAAAATGGAAATAGAACTCAGCGTAGAGCCTATGTCATCATGCAGATTCAAAGAAATCTTGTTTCGCAGTTGCTGAATCTTCAATATCTGACGAAGCCGATACCTGTATAAGATGTAGAAAGAGCCTGCAAAGGCAGCAATTATCAAAGCCAGAAACCACCACGATTTCCAGAACGGATTCAGTATTGTGAATTGAAGTTTCAGTATTTTATCTGCCTCCACACCATTGGCGTTCTCTCCTTTCAACAAAAGTGTGTAATCCCCCGGGGATAAGTTTGCAAACTCTGCCTGTGCGACCTTGCCGGCAAATCTCCAATCCCTGTCTGCCCCCTCCAGTTTATAATAATACCGGTTATTCAGGGGATCGTTATAATCAGTAACTGCCCACCGGAAAATAAAACTATGAGTATTGTGATCAAAGCGTGGCTGCATGCCGACACGAAACGGATAGGGCTCTCCATTCACAATCGTTTCTATGAGTTGTATTTGTGGAATTGAATTTACATGGAAGAGCAAATCACGAGGACGAAATGAAGTAATAAATCCAGGGCATGCAAAGATCATAGTACCATCTGCACAGCAATACAATGTGCCATTCAACTCATTACCGGGAAGCCCATCAGCTATGGAAAAATGCCTGTAGGTCTGACTGCTCAGGCTATATACATTCAATCCATTCTGCGTAGCCATCCATATATTTCCAATACTATCAAGAGCAATAGCATTAATAGACTTGTCTGTGCGGGGTGAAAAATGAACTTTCCGAAGAAGCATACTGTCTGTATTCCAAATCCACAACGCAGCCCCACTAAACGAATAACAATAATGTTTATAATAGATTATCTGAGAAACGGAACTACCCTGGCCATCAATATTTAAAAATGGTTTTGAAAACTTATTTTGCTTCCTATCATAAAATACTACGCCTTCATCATAGTCGCCCATCCATAAATTCCCATTGGCATCTTCACACACATCGGATACGACTAATGGTTTCGGAAGACCGAATTGCTGCGAGAAATTTCTAAACACCTGCTTTGAAATATTTGTCCCTGAATCAGTCCTCCACACCCCACTCCTCCAGGGGAAGTACCACCAGTCATGACGAGAATCTTCAAAGAGTGTGGTGACAAACTGCAAGTCAGGTGTATTTTCGGCAGTATCTGCAAGCTGGTGAAATCGGAGAGCGTGTGTAATCAAATTAATATCAGCAATCCCTTTAGATGTCCCACATCTCAGATTAGCTTTACCCGCAAAACTCAATTTCAGGCACGCCGTGTTATTACTAATTTCCCGGCTATAATCAGCTGCCACACTCAGGTCTTTATTATATAGTTTCAGGAAACTATCACCGCTTCCACTCACTAAAATCTTGTTTTCCCACTCCAGTACGGATACACTCTGGTTGGTTGTCGGCTTCTTATGTACAATGGTTTTAAACAGGTCTCCATTGGTGTTAAAAAACAGCAATCCCTGATCCGTACCCAACCAAAGCACCTCTCCATCCAGGGAATAAAGCACAGTACTGTTTAGTTTACCGGCATCATCTTCTTTTACAATCACTATCTTATCTGATGCTACATCATAATACTGGTAAAATGAATTAAGATAAATACGATATCCTCCATCCCGCCGCTTTAATTCCAGAATAGTGCGTATCTGACGATTGGGCTCCTGAAGGCTATTAAATACCTTAACCTGTCTTGTCTCCGGATCAAATCGCTTCACCCCATCATCCCATGTACCGTACCATACCTTCCCTGTATGGTCGAAAATGAAAGTTGTAATAAGCGGTTTAAACGATGGATCATTATGTGCATTTACTTCCATCTCAAACTCTCTGCTCTCGCGGTGGTAGCACCACAATCCGTTAAAGGTGCTGAGCCACAAATCCCCCTTCTTATCCAAACACAAGCCCGTGATGTGATTGTTCAGTTTCTGCTCGTAATTATTGCCCGGTAATCCTTTATACACAACTTCACCATTAGGTTGGTTATATATATACAACCCTGTGCTCGTACCAACAAACAGGTTTCCTTTCTCATCTGAGGCCAATCCCTTCACATCCACATCCCACTTTCCATCACGACCCAATGCTATCTTTTTCCATTTGCCCATTAGTGGGTTATAAGAATTAAGCCCGTGGTCCGTACCAATCCAAATCAATCCGGCCTTGTTCTCTGTAATACAGTTGACCACATTGTTACTGATAGAGTTTTCATTATCAGGTATATTGTTGAAGACTGTGATTGTGGATCCGTCAATCCTGTTTAGCCCCCACCTGGTGCCTACCCACATTATTCCATTATTGTCTTTGTAAATACAACGCACATTGTTATCACTCAACCCATTCCCAACATCTATCCTGTGAATAACAAAATTCTCCTTAACCTGTGCAAAGCCTGAAGGCTTGTTCAGAAAACAAACCAAAAGCAGAAGCATATTTTTTAGATACCGGTTTTGCATGATGAAAATGCTTTTTCTGAAATTCCCCGGTAGGAATCATAAACTACCATTTCACACACTTATACTGGGTAAACCCCTCACCTAAAGGTAGTGGCTTCTTCCAACTTCTTAACTGCCTTTTTATGTGCTGACCACTACCCTGATCACAGCCATACAGGGCCCATTCCTATTCTCTCCGATAATAAAGTATGATGGTCTCATGAAAACCGAAATCCCCGGAATAAGCGTTACCCACTAACTCTTATTCTTTCTATAATTAACAGGCTTAAGCTTGCCATCTTCTGTTCTGATATAAGTCTCAGCACCACCTACAATATCTGTATTTTGCGCTGAAACGGCCCACCATATCCCATCCTCTTTCTTACGAACGATAAATGAAAAGACCGTTTTACGAGTTCCGCCTTTTTCACCTGCGAAGGGGGTCTGACCTGTTAATTCCATTTTAGCATGTACTACAGCAGATGTTTCTGAAAGTTTTTTGGTTTTCAGTTTGATAATCTTCAAAGTAGAATCTTTGAAAATAACTTTTAGTCCGTAATCGTGCGCTTTAAAAATATCCCCTTTGTTTTCCCACCACAATCCCACTACATTGATGAAATCAGCATCCTCCTCAAATATTTCAACCATTAAGTCGGGGCGGCGTCTGTTCCAATTATCCACAAAAATCTCAGGGATTTCTTCGGGCGTTTTTGCTGTGTTCATAATTATCCTATTCCTTTAAACTAGATCAAACAAACTATTCACTCCAGGTATTCTTTCTACTGTAAAGCCTTCTGCTGCCTTAAAACCCGCCTCCCTTCCGTATTGGGCGGCACGGCCTCTTATCAAATCTTCGAATACCTTTCTATCTTCAGGGATTTGTGACAGGTCTTTTGCCTTATTGGTATTATGAAATTGGGAGGAAAAAGCCAGAATCGCATCTATTTTTCTGTCAAAATACGGAGTAATGTCCACCAAAAAATCCGGCTTGATATCCCTGTCCTGAATGTAATGATATACCGCTTGGGGGCGCCAGGCTTCTTGCTTTGTTCCATCCATTTCGGTTTCGATTTTCATTAATCCCGAGTAAAAACAAGCATCATACAGCAATTGAGCTGCTCTACCATGGTCGGGGTGTCGGTCTCTTATCGCATTGGCCAACACAATTTCGGGTTGGTATCTCCGAATGATTTTGATGACTTCAAGAAGGTGCTTCTTGTCGTTCTGAAAAAAAGCGTCTTCAAAACCCAGGTTTTCTCTAATGGATACGCCGAGAATTTCGCCTGCCTTTTGTGCTTCCACCAGTCTTAGCGGTCCACTGCCACGCGTGCCTAATTCACCGGCAGTTAAATCAATGATTCCGACTTTTTTGCCTGATTCAATATGTTTTAATATGGTTCCGCCACAACTGAAATCCACATCATCAGGATGTACACCAAAGGCTAAAATATCTAATTTCATGATACTATTTTTTTTTCATTGTCCGGTTAAATTATTCAAAATGTGGCTAAAGCCCTTGTTGAGTAAGACTTTCATTACCCTACCCTATAGGGTAGGGTAATAAATATAGAACCTAAACCCAGTGGCCTTTAGCCCAACTTTATCGGACAACAATAATTTTTTTACTAAGACTCTTCATCTGATAGATAATAAAAAGCTCTGTATTAATAAATGGATTGCAATGTGGTCAAAAGTTCCCACTTCTATATTTGCTCACCCAATTTGAATGAAGTAATAAACTCTATTCTTGTATCTCAATCTTCCTGGAAACGGCAATGTCTATAAGCTGTTTCAATTTATTTTTATAACGGTTACTGATCACCCGTTCTTCATTACCCTCAAATAAATATTCTGTACTAATTGAAACCGTGAATGGAACCACCCAGGCCCTTAAGGCATGCGCAATCGAATTCATGGTATAGATCCCATCCAAGGCCTTTGAACCATCAGCCCAGCAAATGAGTCCGATGGTTTTATCTGTTAAGTAGGGCTTTTCCATTTTAGAAGTTATTTCCAACCAGTCCAGGCAATTTTTCATCACCCCCGGAATACTGCCGTGGTAAAGCGGAGCTAACCACAAATGCAAATCGGCCGATTGAAAGGCTTCGCACATTTGTGTAACTGCCGGTGGAGCGGCTTTTATCTTTACACTATCCAACATGGGTATCTCTGCAGTGCCCACATTGAATATGTTAGCATCCAGGCCTTTTCGTCGCAGATTAGCAGTCACGAAGTCTGAAATTTTGTTACCTGCCGATCGGGTATTGTTAAAAATAGATCCATTCAAAATCAGCACTTTCATTTTTCACCTCCTTTTACAAATTTTTTATCCTGAGCTTTACCCAACTGTACGAAAACAATTACCAATATACTTGCCCCCATCATGATGGCAAACATCGTAAAAGGAGCGGGTTTTCCCAGAACTCCTACTACAGCAGTAATCAGGGCGCTCATGCCCATCATAAATGAACCATTCATAGCCGAAGCAGAGCCGGAAAGCTCTTTGAATGGAGATAATGCAGATGTCACCGTATTAGGGTAGATCAACCCGACACTCAATAAAATTAAAAACAGGGCCACCACCACAAGCTCAAAAGGAAAATCTTTCATAAGATACGCTACTGCAGCAAAAGCCGTGGTTAACACTAATAAAATGACAGAACCGAAAATCATCATTTTCTTAAAATGAATTTTCTTTACCAAAATACCATTGAGGTAATTTCCGGCCATAGCCCCTGCTGCACTTATTCCATATAATAAGGCAAATTGTTTGGGCGGAATTTTATAGAACCCCATGAAAATAGCAGGCGAAGCGGCTACAAAAGCGAAAATTACCGAATTGGCCAGACTACCTCCAATCGCATATAGTAGAAAGATTTTATTCCTGATTACCTTACCATAATTTTTCATGATGAGCTTACCACTCAATCGTTCTTTGGATTGATATAAAATAGTTTCCGGTAAGAAAAAGAAAACCAATACAAGAACAATCAATCCATATCCGGTAAGCGCATAAAAGACAGATTCCCAATTATAAGAAGCCACAAAAAAACTGCCTAAGGTGGGTGATAAAATCGGCGCCACACCCAGCACCGTCATCACTAAGGAGAAGGCTTTGGCCCGATGTTGTGGCTCAAACACATCGGTAATAATGGCAAGGGCAGATACCATACCCGCACTGGCTCCCAACGCTTGCAGAAAACGCACGGTTATCATCATATCCAAAGAATCCGCTACTGAACAAACCACGGTAGTAAGAACATAAATAATCAGGGAAATCAATAAAGGTTTCTTCCGTCCAAAGTGGTCTATAATCGGTCCGTAAATCAACTGCCCAATGGTAATTCCTATGAAATAGGAAGTAAGCGTAAAAGCAATCTGACTTTCATCTACACGAAAATCCGCAGCCATCTGATGAAATCCCGGAATATACATGGCGATGGTCAGCGTACTCAACGCTGCCAACAACCCCAGTAAAACGATTAAAAATGATTTATTAATATTCTTCTTCACTTAACTCAATCTGCCCATTATGTAAATGATCATACTACAACTTTCCATATCCTCTTTTTACCCAATAGCATTTTTGTTCTTGAATAATAAATAATCAACAGAGATTTTCCCAGGCCCTAAAAGCATAATTACTACATATCCCATCATATATAAAAACCGCGCTTCTAGTACCTGGAATCCATCCTTTGCCACAAAACCGTGGAAGAATAATATAACCAGGAAATTAATGGACAAGATAAGGGCCGACCATCTTGTAAACAGACCTACAATTAATAAAATGGCACATATCGCTTCGGCAAAAAAGGCCAGGAAAAAAGAGGTGGTTCCTCCGATTCCAATTGGATCCAGAAATTGAATTTCCTGACCGCTGAAGAGCATTTGTATCTTTTCTATTCCATGCCCATAAAAGATAACCAACCCCGCTACAATACGCAGGATCAACAAACCGTAGTCGTTGCCTTTACCATAGTCTTTTGTCAAATAATTTACCAGCTTCATTGTGTTTAATTTTTGTTTGTTTTTTATTTCTTATGTATAGTTGAATCCAATGCTTACATGAATCTTTCGCGATAATCGTTTGCAAAATCCAGCACCGTTCTCGGAGCTCTCCCCAATACCTGCTGCACATCTTCAGACACTCTTTCAGTGGCGCCACCTGCTTTTTGATAGGCCGCCAGTGCTAAGAGCGAATCAATAGACGTTTTCGGCATCCCTTGCTTTTCCATCCTCAGTCGCATCTCATCCATGGATAAGGGCTTGTAAACAATTGTTTTTCCGGTTGCTTTACTCAAGGCCTCCGCCAAACTTTGAAATCCTACGGCTTCACCGCCGGTGAGCACATAGCGTTTACCGGAATGTTTCTCCGGATGTAATAGTGCTTCAGCTGCCACTGCCGCAATATCTCTGGCATCAATAAAAGGAACTTTTCCGTCTCCAATGGCCGAGTATATCACGCCTTCTTCCCGGGCGGTTTTTGATTCCTCGCCCAACCAGTTTTGCATAAAAACGTGTGGTCGCAGGATAGTCCAGCTCATCTTTGAATTTTCCAAGGTCTGTTCGGCTTCCCAGTGTTCCAGTGCCAAACCGGATTTGGTTCGGGGACTGGCGCCAAGAGCCGATAATTTCACGACATGTTTTACGCCCAAACGTTCGGCTATCTTGATGATTTCAATTTGCGTTTTACCAAAACCCGCCCGGTTTCCGGTGAGTAAAAACAGACGATCAGTGCCTGCCAGCACACTTTCCAGAAGTCTATTATCGGATACATCGGCCTGCATCCAAACGACACCTGCAAGCTCCCGGACACGACTGATGTTTCGCAATACTGCCCGAACGGAAGTTCTCGAATTCGAAAGCAGATCGGTCAATTCACTACCGATGGTACCGGTGCTGCCAATAACTGTGATGATGGCGTTAATCATATCTTTTAAAAAATGAAAAATCCGGAGAAGTACTGTCTATCTTAGCAGTACTCCAAATTTAACCTATTCCGGCTGTTTCGTAAATTCAATATGGATATCTATATTGATGGTTTCGCCTACTACAGCACCTCCTGTTTCAATCAGCTGATTATACGTCATACCGTAATCTTTCCGATTTAATTTTCCGGTTACCGAAAATCCGGCACGACGCATTCCGTAGGGATCAGTGATAATACCGCCGTGTGCTACTGCCAATTCAATCGGTCGGGTTACATCCCTGATTGTCAAATCACCCTTGAGGACATAATTTTCCTCATCTTTCTTTGCGAAGGAAGTACTCTTAAAATGAAGGTAAGGAAACTTCTCACTTTGGAATAATCCCTTATCAGATCGCAGGTCATTATCCCTGGCTTCACTGCCAGTGTTGACACTTGCAGTAGTAGCCTGAAAAGTGATCTCGGCAGTTTCCATATTTTCACCATCGGTTTCGGCAAAGGCTTCCCATTGTTCGAACTCACCTCTTATTTTTGAGATGACCATGTGGCGAACCGTGAACTGAATTTGAGAGTGAACCGGGTCACCCGTCCATTTGATTTTACTCATGTTTACTTTGTTTATTTGATTAATTAATTGTTCGTTTATTAATAAAGCAGGGCGCCAAAAAATAGACCGATATTATTTTCCGTCATCTTTTGTGGCCCTAACCAATAGAAGTTTCCCCCAACACCAAAGCGATAGGTCTTATACGACGCACCAATCCTGCCCCAGATGTAACTTACACTGGGAAGATTGTTTTTTAAATCTCTATTATACAGGCCCTGGACACGTGAATAAAATTTCCAGTCTCCTTTTATTCGAGATGTATATTCTCCCAACGCTAATATTTCACCATTATATGTTTGACTCAAATCAATACGAGGTGCGAGCAGCAGGTGAAGGTTTTTATGAAAGAGGTTATATTGTAAACCTACAGTAGGGCGAAATCCTGAATGATTCTCAAAAAAGGCACCTGCACTCAAATTTAATCCCTTAGCAATTCTATAAGTAAGGTGCGTCTGCGCCATCTGCTGATTCCTGAATACCTGTTCGTGAGTATTATATACCCCATACAAGTCGGCAATCCCAAAAATTCCAAAACGACTTTCAGGTGTCAACTGTTTTGAGAAGATTGTCTGAAGATTTAACCCCTTGCTTCCAATCATTGATTCCACAATAACGGGGCTATTGGAAGTCGCGCTTCCTTTATCAGTTTTAGTACTGTTTTGAGCCCAGGCAGTGCCCTGAAAGCAAATCCAAAAAATAATTGTCAATAATTTTTTGCCGTAGTTAAATAGGCTCTCTTCTATTAGTTTATTCACTCTATACTTTGCACTTATCATATTTCAGATGTTTTCTCTGATGCAAAGCTAGAACCATCAAAAAGTATGGCCATTGACCTAAGTCACAAAATACTAAAGGCTATCATTTAATTAGTTGAATATGTAATAATAATTGTTTCCAATTTGAAAATTTGAAACAACAATATCTCTTCACACTATTTCTTATTGACTATTTGACTTCTCACCCTGCTCAGCGTTTCTCTGCTCATTCCAAGGTAAGACGCTATCATATAAAGTGGAACCCGATGCAATATATCCGGGAATGCTTCTACCAGGTTGAGATACTTTTTTGCAGCATCGGTTGAGTAAGTTTGAAGTAGTCTATTCTGAATAGACACAAGGCCTCTCTCCAGGAGTTTACGGTGGTAGTCCAGATAAAAAGGGGCTTTCTCTAATAATTCATCCCACGACTGCTTACTAATAACTAATATTTCAGACTCTTCTAATGCTTCTACATAAAATCTCGTTCTTTCACCCGAAATGAAGCTACCCAAATCCCCTGTCCACCAACCGGGTAAAGCAAATTGTAAAATATGTTCTGTACCCTGTTCGTCAATAATATAAGTCCGAAACAAGCCTGAATTAACAAATACTGCATGATTCACTGCATCACCTTCTCTATAAACAAATTCTCCCTTGCTGAGGCTCCTGGAATAAAAAAAATTCTTGAGAAGTTCAAAGTCTTCCTTATCCAATGAAACATACTCTTTCATCTTAGTGTAAAGTAATTCTGCCATTTGTATTTCCTTATATCCTTCCAAATATCGCCTTTTTAGTACATAGCGGGATTGGCTATATAAATTCGTTTGAAAAAAAAATGATTCAGACACTGAAGTTATCAGATATCAAATAATTCTGAATGCCAGGTTATAGGTATTACAGATAAACTTGATTGTTGTCACGGGAGACATATTACCCCCACAAAAAGCAGATAATATTCGATCCAAATCCTTATCGGGAAAAAGACAGTTCATAGAAAATACAAACTGACTATTCGACAAATGAGAATAGCAGGTTTAATATCACAAAACCAGCCATTCTCATTTTAAAAATATAAGCACCCCGGCCATAACCCTCGTCAGTCTTCAAAAACCGCTCCGGACATTGTCGCTATTTCACCATCTCCCCTTTTGTATTTTCATGCCTGAAAACCACCGTGCCGTCAAACACATCTACCAGCACCGGAACATTCTTCTCAATACCACCGGCAATCAGTTTTTTGCTCAGCTCATTCACAATCTTCTTTTGTATCAGTCGCTTTAATGGCCTTGCACCAAATTGTGGGTCATAACCATTATCCACCAGGTAATCCATCGCATAATCAGAGAAGTCAATAAAAATATTATCCTTTGCAAGTTGCTTTTTCAATTCCTCCAATTGAATCCCGATAATTTCCCTTATCTCACCTTTCAGCAACGGCTGGAACATAATTATCTCATCAATTCTGTTAAGGAATTCAGGGCGAAGGGTTTGCCTTAGTAATTCCATTACTGTAGCTTTCGTGTTCTCCACCACTTCTTCACGGTTACCTTCATTTACATTATCAAAGTTGTTCTGAATAATCTCACTTCCCAGATTGCTCGTCATAATGATGATGGTATTCTTAAAGTTCACGA
Source organism: Chitinophagaceae bacterium (assembly GCA_023957755.1). Classification (GTDB taxonomy): domain Bacteria; phylum Bacteroidota; class Bacteroidia; order Chitinophagales; family Chitinophagaceae; genus Ginsengibacter. The sequence goes on along the minus strand of JAMLGT010000009.1, from coordinate 93,985 downwards.
CCCGTCCTTTGTTATCCGTTAGCCTGCCATCATCCAACACCTGCAACAATATATTGAATACATCAGGATGTGCTTTTTCAATTTCATCAAACAATACCACACTATACGGCTTTCTTCTTACAGCTTCTGTAAGTTGCCCTCCTTCTTCATACCCTACATATCCCGGAGGTGCCCCCACTAATCTGCTCACACTGTGTTTCTCCTGGTACTCACTCATGTCAATACGGGTCATCATCCTGTCATCATCAAAAAGATATTCGGCAAGCGCCTTGGCCAATTCCGTTTTACCCACACCGGTAGGACCAAGAAAGATAAAAGATCCGATTGGCTTATCGGGATCATGCAATCCGGCGCTACTTCTGCGCACCGCATCTGCAACCGCCTCAATCGCTTCTTCCTGCCCTACCACTCTCTTATGCAATTCATCTTCGAGGTTCAGGAGTTTGTCCTTTTCGCTTTGCATCATTTTGTTTACCGGAATACCTGTAGCCTTTGCCACACTCTCCGCAATATCTTCTGCATCCACCTCCTCTTTCAGTAATCGTGAATCACTGTTTTCTGAAAGCTCTTTCGTGAATCTGGCAATCATATCTTCCTGCTCTTTTAACTTGCCGTATCGTATCTCTGCTACTTTTCCATAGTCGCCTTCGCGCTCAGCCCTTTCAGCATCCTGCTTCAACTGTTCTATTTCAGCTTTTGCATTTTGCACTTTCTCTACCAGTTCTTTTTCCTGTTTCCACTTGGCCATGAAAGTGTCGCGCTGCACCATCAGGTTTGATATCTCCATATTAAGATCTTTCAGCTTTTCTTCATCGTTCTCTCTCTTAATTGCCTCGCGTTCTATTTCCAATTGCCTGATGGCCCTTTCTAATTTATCAAGTTCTTCGGGCATCGAATTCATTTCAAGCCTTAGCTTAGCTGCACTTTCATCTATTAGGTCGATCGCCTTATCAGGTAAAAACCTATCTGTGATATACCTGCTTGAAAGTTCCACCGCAGCAATGATAGCTTCATCCTTAATGCGCACATGGTGATGTGTTTCGTACCGATCTTTCAGCCCCCGGAGGATAGAGATAGCATCATCTATTGAAGGTTCATCAATCATCACCTTCTGAAACCTTCTTTCCAGTGCCTTATCTTTTTCAAAAAATTTCTGATATTCATTCAGTGTCGTGGCTCCGATAGCCCTCAAGTCGCCCCTTGCCAGTGCAGGCTTCAGGATATTCGCAGCATCCATCGCGCCTTCACCACCGCCACCTGCACCTACCAGCGTATGGATTTCATCGATAAATAGAATAATAGCTCCATCGCTCTCAGTCACTTCCTTAATTACCGACTTCAGCCTTTCTTCAAACTCACCTTTATATTTGGCCCCCGCAATGAGGAGACCCATATCCAGGCCAAAAATTATTTTCGACTTCAGGTTTTCAGGTACATCCCCACTGATTATTCTGTTAGCCAGGCCTTCCACAATTGCGGTCTTACCCACACCCGGCTCGCCTACCAGGATTGGGTTGTTCTTTGTTCGCCGGCTCAGTATATGCAGCGTTCTTCTGATTTCTTCATCGCGCCCGATAACCGGGTCGAGTTTATTATTTCTGGCAAGTTCATTCAGATTTTTCGCGTACTTATTGAGTGCGTTAAATTGTGCTTCGGAAGTTTGAGAACTGATATTTCCTCCTTTGCGTAACCCCTGAATAGCCAGTGCCAGATCCTTCTCAGTAAGTCCTGCTCCTTTAAGCATCTTACCTACATTATCATTTCCCTGCACCATTGCCAGCAGCAGATGTTCCACACTTACAAACTCATCACCAAATGTCTTCAGCGTACCGGCAGCTCTCAACATTACATTGTTCAGATCCCTGCTAATCATCTGTGCCGGTTCGCCATCGCCCATTACAGGTAACTTTTTAAGACTTTCATCAATCTTAGTGTCCAACACACTGATGTTGACATCATTCTTCTTAAGCAAATACTCCACAGGGCTGTCTTTATCAGACAACAAAGCCTTCAGCAGATGTTCCACTTCAATATTGGGATTCTTTGCATCAAAGGCAAGTTGTTGCGCACGCTGTAGCGCCTCCTGCGATTTGATAGTAAGATTATTCGGGTTCATTTTTATAGATCATTTTAGCAGTGAAAAGCACATCAAAGATTAATCCAAGAATTTAATTTGGATTCTTTCAGAAATTATGGCTTGAAAATAATTACAGACTGACGGAAATTCAGTTGCAAAGTTATTTTTCTGTAATTTTTTCAGTTCAACTCTTTACTTTTTTCTTTTAAAGAGTGGCTGCCGGGCTGCTGACTTTCAGAGGCAACCTGTCCCGTCCCATTTTAACGCCATCTTCTCCTCTCTTTTCCTGTGTACTATGTATATTTACATACTCACTTAATAGGATGAAACCACTTCTGACCTTTTTCGCGCTCCTAATCTTCTTTACCTTTCCATTTAAGGCAGATGCTGGGCCTCAGCCTGACCAGAAGGACTCAATTTCAATCAGAAAACTCTGGAAGCGAATCGCAAAGGAAAACACCTTTCAGATTGAGGGAGTTATATCCCAATCAGACCCCAGATTAGCTGCAATTAAAAAACTCACTACACCTTATGACCTTCTGAAGAAAGTAATGGACGACCCAAATGCGTACGTAAGGCTGTATGCCTTCGTGGTATTGGCCGACCAGATGGATCAACTTCCAAAGGAAATCATAAACAAAATAAAGAACGACCCTACCCCCATAACCGTAATCACAGGAGATCAAAAAAAAATAAAAGCTTTTAGTGAGGTGGCTAACGGATTTCTCAAATAATTATCTTTAGCGCCATTATTTAGTATTTGCATGTTTAAAATATTTTTAGAACATCAGTGGAAAGAATTTTGGCGCGGAAGAAATAAGGCAGGTAGTCTGGCTGCCAAAATCTTTATGATGATAATTGTAGCCTACTTTCTGCTCCTGGCATTAGGTCTTGGGTTTTTCATGAAGCAAATTCTCAAGGACGTTTTTCCGGGTACGGAACCTATTCAATCCTTTAACGGTGTGATCCTGTATTACTTTCTGGCTGATTTCCTGATGAGAATACAACTGCAGGAACTGCCTACCCTGAGCATCCAGCCCTATCTTACAATTAATATCAGAAAGAAAGTACTCATAAATTTTCTCAACGGAAAGGCGCTGATGAGTTTTTTTAACGTAGCACCTTTGATAGTGTTCTTACCCTTCTGCCTGACCACCATTGCTTCATCATTGGGCGCAATGGCTACATTAGGATATATTGTCACCATCTGTTCGCTCATCTTATTCAACAACTTCTTACTCGTATATACAAAACGGAAGGCAAACGATAATCTCGCACTTCTTGCAGGAGGTTTAGTTACCGTGCTTGTATTGGGGGCACTTGATTATTTCAAAATCATTTCAATCAGCGCGTTATCAAATCTGCTATTTCAAAAAATTGCCCAGTACCCGTTCTTAGCCCTGATCTTTACAGGCATGGCACTCCTGGTGTACAGGATAAATACCAAATTCTTGTACAGCAATCTATTCCTTGAGGAAATGACAAAAAAGGAGGCAGTCAAGACTGCCACAGACTATCCTTTCCTCAACCGATTTGGCGAGGTAGGGCAATTGGCTGCATTAGAACTGAAACTCATCCTAAGGCACAAAAGAAGCAAGTCGGCTATTATGATGAGCTTCGCGTTTGTACTTTACGGCTTTTTCTTTTACAAACCGGAATTCATCGCAGAAGACCGCTTTGCAATGATGATGTTCGCGGCTATCTTTATGACGGGCATCTTCCAGATTGCTTATGGCCAATACATGTTTGCCTGGCAAAGTGCGCACTTCGACGGACTGATGGCTAACAGAATTAACTATAAAAATTTTATCAGAGCCAAGTTTCTACTGTTCACCATAGCAGCTACTTTGGTGACCATGCTCACCATGTTTTATGGGATTATGAGTTGGAAACTTATAGTACTTCATCTGGTCATTTATTTATATAATATCGGATTCGGCGCTGTCATTGTCTTATTCTTTGCGAATTACAACAAGAAACGCCTTGACCTTAGCAAGGGGGGCACGTTCAACTGGCAGGGAGTAGGCGCCACCCAATGGATTCTGGGTATCCCGCTCATCGCTTTACCTTTTCTGATTTACCTTCCTTTCGGAATGAATAATCAACCCTTCTGGGGGCTGATCGCTATAGGCTTATTTGGATTGATCACACTATCGCTCCGTGAGTTGTGGGTAAATCTGCTTACGAAATTATTTTCAAAACAACGCTATTCAATCGCCGAAGGATTTCGGGAATAAATTCAAACTATGCTCTTAGAAGTTCAAAATCTAAAAAAGAATTATGGCAACCGAACTGTTGTCAATATTCCATCTCTTGGAATTAATCAGGGAGAGGCTGTAGGCCTGGTTGGTAACAACGGCGCAGGGAAAACTACACTTTTCAGAATGATACTGGATCTCATCCGTCCTACAGAAGGCAAGGTGCTTTCAAATGGCGAGGACGTGTCCAAATCTGATCAGTGGAAGGCATACACCGGCTCGTTTGTCGACGAAGGGTTTGTGATAGATTACCTTACCCCCGAAGAATATTTTGACTTTATTGGCCAGATTAATCACCTTTCCAGAGCTGCCATTCAGGAACAACTCAACAAATTTGCAGAGGTCTTCAATGATGAAATCCTGAAAAAGGGAAAATACATCCGCGACTTAAGCAAGGGAAATAAAAATAAAGTAGGTATTGCAGCATCCTTACTGGCAAATCCTCAACTACTAATTCTTGACGAACCGTTTGCCAACCTTGACCCTACCACACAGATTCGACTAAAGAAACTTATCAGGGAATACAAAGCACATGATGTGACTATGTTTATCAGCAGCCACGATCTCAACCACGTAACAGAAGTGTGCGATCGCATAGTTATTCTGGAAAAAGGAGTAGTCGTAAAAGACCTCATCACCAGTCAGGATACGCTTAAAGAACTGGAGTCATACTTCGCTGCCTGATAACGCGGTACCTTAGATATCAACAAGGTGCTTCTTTTTTCTTAATTTTCAGGCTTCACTAACATCACAAGCCCTGCCCAGTGTGGTTAAATTCTATCAAATTAACCGGTTATAAGAATTACGACTCGGGATCATTCTCGTTTCACGAAAGAATCGTGGGGATATGTGGCAGGAATGGGAGAGGAAAAACTAATTTGCTTGATGCCATCAATTATCTCTGTCTTGCCCGGAGTTATTTTACGCGTACCGAAGCACTTAATATCCACTTCAGTTCACCGGGATTCAGAATAGAAGGTACGATCACCGACGATCGCAATGAGAGGCAGCATATTGTCTGCATCTTCAGAGAAGGCGGGAAAAAGGAACTGTACCTTAATGACATTCCTTATGAGAAATTTTCAAAGCACATCGGGAAATTTCCGTGTGTACTCATTGCCCCTGACGACATTTCATTGATTAACGGAAATAGTGACGAACGCAGAAAATATCTCGACACCACAATCTGCCAGATTGATGAGAATTACCTGCAGCAACTGATCTTATATAATAAAATACTTGCCCAAAGAAATGCGCTTTTGAAATACGAATCAGGCGGATTGAAATATGATGAAGTGCTACTGCAATCCTACAACCAAAAACTAGTGGAATCGGGCAACATCATCCACACTGAAAGGAAGGCATTTACCGCCAGGCTGTTCCCTGCAATATTACGTTACTACACCTCTATTGCCGGCAGCCCGGAATCTGTAAACATCAGCTATGAGTCGCAATTACAGGAAGATGCATTCGACCAACTACTGAAATCTTCCCGCACAAAGGACTTGCACACGCAGCGGACCAATGTAGGTATTCACAAAGATGAAATACGCTTTGTACTGGAACAAAACCCCTTCAAGGCTATTGCGTCCCAGGGACAGAAAAAAAGCCTGCTTTTTGCCTGCAAACTCGCCGAATATGAAATACTCAAAGAGGAGAAAGGGTTTGCACCGATATTATTACTCGACGATGTTTTCGAAAAACTTGACGAATCCAGGATACACAATCTCATAGAATTTATCTGCAGTGAATCCGGCACACAGGTTTTTATAACAGATACCGATTCTGAAAGGCTACAGAAAATAGTAGCAGGCAAGGATTCCGGAATTCAAATTATCCAATTAAATTAGGTTTGTAACTTTACGCTATGGAACTCTCACTCGGCGATGCTATTAAGAAATTTCTAAACGAAAGCCGTATCAAAGGCGGCATTCAGTCTCTTCAGATCAAAGAAGTATGGGCCGAACTCATGGGTAAAACCATTGCTAACTACACCAAAGAAATTGCTATCGTCAACAACAAGCTGATTATTTACACAGATGTAGCACCACTAAAAACAGAACTGCAATATCAGAAAAGTAAGATTATCGAAAGAATCAATGAGCGTTTTGGTGAAAAGATGATTGAAGAAGTCATCATCAAATGATTTCTACTTTTAAAGATACCGCACCGGATTCCTACGCGACGAGCGAATATAATTTTTCACATTCATCCAAAAGGCAAGAAATAAATAGAAGACAACCGGCGAGCCTAAAGTCAGAAAAGAAATATAAATAAAATATCTCCGGATTACGGAGGTGGCTATTCCCATTTTCTCACCAATAGCGGTACACACCCCAAAGACCTGCCACTCAATAAAGTTTTTAAATTTATACATATATCAAAAATAAAGCTTTTCATTTTTTCAGGAAATGCCCAACCCCAACTGCCTCACCAAAAATTCTTGTTTCCCGATTTTTACTTGAAAGATACACAGCCGGCCTGAAAACAGCAAGAATCACTTTTCACAGGTATGTTAAAAAAAAACTATCCTCCCTATCACTTCATCTCTTCCCCGGCCCGGGAAAGGATAATATGCCCAATCCTGCATTCCATGCATCTGCGCTCATTACAATACGAATTCTTCAACTCCAGTAAAGCCTGTGAATCAAATGCACTGCTATTCCTGAATCCCAAACGCTGAAAACCCGAAGTGATGCTGTTTTTCTCAGGTGAAACTTCTTCGAGCCATTCAAGCACCTTTTCTTTCAGCTCCGCATTATCATGATGGATTCCATAAGCAAACAGCACTGGCGTTACCGTATTGATGATGATATTTTCAATCATCTGCTTCCCTAATGTTTTATTCTTTGCCACATCATGAGGCACATCATCAAGCTTATAATGATAATTCCAGAAATCATTCGGTTGACAGGAGTGAAAGTATTGCTTCAACTCTTTCAGTGTCTTTGTCTCCTTTATTTTTGAAAACAAATGGGAACTGTGATTGATCAAAGCTGACAACTGAGCTAACCTTACCGTTGGGAAATTTGCAGGTCTCATACGGGAAAATTGCACCTGCCCATCGGCTATCTGAAAACTGTACTTCTTCTTGTAATGAGCATACTCCTTCCGCAAGAGTTGCGGATACTTATCTTCAAAATCAGCGTCGAGCAATCCTGCCTGGCCAAACAGGATGGCTTCTATAGCAATCAACTGATTCTTATGGAGTGCCAGAATCTTCTGGGGTACGGTCTCTGCAATTCTCCTGAAGAAACTCCCATTTACTTTTCCTCCAAAATTACCGGCAATCATCCTCCATAAGGTCTCCTCCCAATGGTAGCCGGTATCTTCCAGGACTTCAAAAACTGTTCGCGTTTTCCGTTCCAACCGTTCTGCTACCAGCCTGCTCTTCCACGCTACAAGTTGCAGCTCATCGAGTCGCGGAAGCAGATGCTGACAGGGGATGAAAGCCTCCTGCGAATTCCACTCCCTTTCCATTAAAGCTTCGTATTTCTGAAGCAACAACCCGGATACCCGATTCTCCAATTCAAGTGTGGGCAACCGTGTACCTTCTGAATCCTTAATTTCACCGTCGTGTTTCCACACGACATGCAAAATCACATTTTTATAATTAGGGTCTGCCTGGTGGTTATGCCGATTCCAGTCTTTCGAGTTGATATGTACTTCTACGTGGCCCACCCATAGAGTGTCATTGATCTTGATTCTGGCATTCAGAAAGTCAGGCCCCTGATTATGATTAAGAGTGCCGGGATTTATGATTGCAATTTTTTCACCATCGGCGGTCTGCAAATCATTCAGATTAAAATAACGATACTTCCAGATAAATTGCAGCAGTTTCTCTTTCATAACCGTATTACAGTCAGAAAGATAAAACAATAATCCGAATCAGCCTAAGACGGAGTATAACCCATTCTTTCAAGATGATTCAATGTCTCAATAAAAGGAAGGCCTGCCACATTAAAATAGCTTCCGTCTATCTCTTCAACCGCAATACGGCCAATTTCTTCCTGAATGGCATAGCCACCCGCTTTATCAAAAGGCTTTCTCTGTTCGATATAGTTGCTGATTTGTGCTGCACTAAGCCTGCGAAACTTTATATAGGTTATTGTGAAAAAACTCAGCTTCATCCCGTTGCTCTTCAATACTACCCCTGTAATAACCTTGTGCTTTTTTCCTGAGAGTTTATTCAGCATCGCAAAGGCTTCGCCCCTATCTCTCGGTTTATTAAGTATCTCCTCACCAAGCACCACAATAGTATCTGCACCTATAACAATAGTCTGATGCGGATCCGCACACAAACTAAATACCTTTTCTGCTTTCCGCTCTGCAAGGATAACAGGTATCTTATGCCTGTCCTCATCCGGATTGAAGTCCTCACTCGCATCAGAAGTAATACATTGAAAAGGGACGCCAGCCAGTTCCAGTATCATCTTCCGCCTGGGAGAACCTGAAGCAAGAATGACTTTTTTCATCCTAATAAAATATTGTTGTCCGATTAAGTTGGCTTTAGCCCACTGGGCTTAGGTTTTATATTTATTACCCTACCCTTTAGGGTAGGGCTATGAAAGTCTTACTCAACAAGGGCTTTAGCCACATTTTGAATAATTTAACCGGACAATGATACTAATAAAACTTAAAGAATACCATAGACAATATTCCAATCAACATAATTGCTTTCATTAGATTGCTTAGCCGGTGAAATTCAGCAATCGATTTTGCATCAAACAACTTTTTGGTCAACCAGAGTAGCGGGAGTATCAGAAAGAGTATTCCATACACAGCCAGTAACCATTTCTCTGAAGAAATAAGATTCATACACACCACCACGATGCCGCCCAGCAGAATGACAATCCATGCAAATGTGAAAACCTTCGCTCCTCTCACTCCCCATACAATTGGAAGCGTAGTACATTTCAGTTTCTTATCCCCTTCTCTGTCTTCAATATCTTTTATCACCTCTCTGATTATCGATGTCACAAATGCAAACCCTGCATACACCCACGATATTTTTAGTAATGCAGGCCAGGCATTATTCGCCCCTGTATTCAACGAATGTTCAGAAACTGTCAGTACCAGGATGACCCATGCAGTCATTAAGGACACTACCAGGTTGCCAATCAGCATCTTTTTCTTGAGCAATGCCGAATAAAACAACAAGGCCACCACCACTCCCGAATTGATCACAGGAAGATATAAATTTCTTAATGCCAGACCGGCAAATGAGCTCAGAAATACACCGGTCACCGACAACAAAATATAGACTACCATCGCATTCTTGGCAGACATGCCTTTGCTTGCAAGTACCCTGTCAGGCTTATTGATCTGGTCAATGGGAATGTCATAATAATCATTGATAATATACCCTGCCGCCGCTATCACCACCGAGGCCAGAAGGAGTACTACAAAAACGCCATCGGTTAGATTGGCCAGCGCTGTATCCACGCCTGCAATCCGATAACAGTATAGTATCACGATGTAGTAAAACAAAATCTGTGTCAGCACAATAAACAGGAGATTTGGCCACCTGATGAGCTTGAGAAAAGAAGTGAGATGTTTCATAGCTTCTTCATTATGTAGAGGTAACCTTTGAATCACTATCCCATTTCCCCTGCAGCTTCATTACCTTTTCTATGACATCTCTTACACAACCTCTACCCCCATTTTGAGGGGATATGTAGTGTGCAATTTGTTTGACTTCATTTACTGCATCAGCCGGCGCTGCTCTGAAACCACATATCTTCATCATTTCAATATCAGGCACATCATCGCCCATCACCAGAATATCTGATACATTAATCTTCTTTTCTGCAGCAAAATTCCTCAGGAATGCAGCTTTATCATTTACCTTAAAAAATACATCCTGTATTCCCAACCGATTCAGCCGATCTTTAACCGGTTCGGCTTCGCTCCCGGATATAATAATAACAGGATATCCTTTCTTTGCAGCTAACTGGAGTGCATATCCGTCGCGAACATACATCGTGCGAATCCAACTGTGTGCATCTGTAATAATAAGGCTGCCATCTGTCAATACCCCATCCATATCAAACACGAAGGCCACACACCTTCCCATCGCAGCCAGCAGGTTTTCTTTCTGACTTTCCATAATTTCCGGCAAAATAGAAAATTAACAGCAATTAGCATGAAGGGGGCTTCACAAAAAAAGGTATTGCAATGATTCAGAACAAGTGTTGTCCAAAACGAATACAGACACCAAGACTATCTGTTTCCGTGAAGTTTCATGATGCTTTCTGTCATCTTTACATACATATACTTCAGGTCGGGATACTTCGACAGATTTTCTAAATGACGGCTGATAGTCATCACATCATTTCTGATTGCCGGCCCGGTCTGCGTCAGAAAGGGTGAATAGAGGTTTACTTTCTGACAGATTTCATTTATAAGAGGTAATATATGTTTGAAATCAATGTTCTCTCTCTGGCAATAGATTTCAGCAAGCGCATACATGTGGTTGGCAAAATTCGCCGCAAATACGGCTGCTATATGGTATCCCATCCGCTGGTTGTCATTAGCGTGTACCACGCTATCCGACAGCGATCCTGCCAGACTTAGTAAGGCTCCCAGCGTTTCATCTTTGTTTCCGTCCACCATAAATGGGATCCTGGGCACCTCATCGACGTATTTCGAAAGTGTCTGCAAAGGATATAATACCCCGTAACGGTCAGAACATGTTTTCAATGAATCTATCGGTAAGGCACCTGCTGTACTTACAATAAATTTTCCATTGAGGGCCGTAAACCTTTCAAGATTACTCATTACCTGATCATGGAGTGCTACTATATATATGTCAGCATCGCCAAAGGAACTGTCGTTCAGATTACCATATTCTGTCTCTAACAAATCAGCCAGCGTCTTAGCACTTTCAGGTGTTCGACTTATCACCCTTATTACTTTGTGCTCAGCGCGGGTCAGTAATTTCCCTAAGACTGTTGCGGTATTTCCTGCACCAACTAGTACAACTCTCATTTCAGGTTTAATGGGTTTTCAGCAAATTTGGATTACTATGGTGATAACGCAATAAAATAGAAGAAAATTGCATTTTCTTTTACTTGTACATTTGTTCAAACCTCGTCTTTTGCGGTTTAAAACACAGATATTTCAATTTTTGATATGACAGATTCTATAGCCAAACATATTCATTTTTATTTTTTAAGCTAATATTGCACCTCAGTAAAACTTGGAGTGTCTAACGGATAATAAATAGTGAAGGAGTAATAATCAATGACAAAAAAGAACTTATTAATAGTAGAGTCCCCCGCTAAAGCAAAGACCATTGAGAAGATTCTGGGAAGTGATTTCACAGTAAAAAGCTGCTTTGGACATATCCGCGACCTCGAGAAGGATGACATGGGAATTGATGTGCAGCACGGATTTAAACCCCGTTATAAAGTGCCTGCTGAAAAACAGAAGGTAGTAAAAGAACTTAAAGAATCTTCTAAAAAAGCAGAACAGGTATGGCTGGCATCAGATGAGGACCGTGAAGGAGAGAGTATCAGCTGGCATCTTGCAGAAGTGCTGGGACTTGACCTGAATAAGACTCCCAGAATCGTATTTCATGAAATTACAAAACCTGCCATCCTGAATGCCATTCAGAACCCCCGCCGGGTAGATATGAACCTGGTGAATTCACAACAGGCAAGAAGAGTGCTGGACAGGTTAGTTGGATTTGAGCTCTCACCTGTATTATGGAGAAAAATCGGAATGCAGGGCGGATTGAGTGCCGGTCGGGTACAGAGTGTGGCCGTTCGTCTGATCGTTGAAAGAGAAAGGGAAATAAACCAGTTTGTGAGTAGCGCTGCTTTCAAAATAGAAGCAAGTTTTACATCGCCAACTGACGAAAAGCACATCATCTTCAAGGCTGAAGACGGGAAGTCGTACACCGAACAGGAAGCTCAGAAATTCCTTGAAGAATGTAAAGGATCGGAATATACGGTGGCCGACCTTCAGGTGAAATCGGGAAAGAGATCGCCTGCTGCACCCTTCACCACCTCTACCCTTCAACAGGAGGCGAGCCGCAAATTAGGTTATGGGGTAAGCAGGACGATGCAGATAGCGCAGAAACTGTACGAAAGCGGACTGATTACCTATATGCGTACAGACAGTGTAAACCTGAGCCAGACCGCAAGAGGACAGATTAAAGGTGCCATCGGCAAAAATTATGGAGAAAAGTATATCCAGGAACGCTACTTTAAAAATAAAAACGAAAGCGCACAGGAAGCTCACGAAGCCATCAGGCCTACCAATATGGCTTTCGACAAGATAGATGATCCGCAGTCTGCCAGGCTTTACGAGCTTATCTGGAAGAGAACAATTGCCAGCCAGATGAGCGATGCTGAAACCGAGAAAACTATTGCAAAAATTAATGTCAGTCGCAATAACACAGAACTCACCGCATCGGGTGAAGTATTGGTGTTCGACGGATTTTTGAAGGTATATTATGAAAGCCATGACGAGGACGAGGACGATAAGTCTATTGCCGGAATCGAAAGCAGATTACCAAACCTGCAAAAAGGCCAGAAACTGAATTTTATCAGTATGGCTGCAAACGAAAAGTTTAACCGTCATGCTCCACGATACACAGAAGCCTCGCTGGTTAAGAAACTGGAGGAACTGGGGATAGGCCGTCCCAGTACCTATGCCCCAACAATCACTACCATTATGAAAAGGAACTATGTGGAGAAGAGGGACAAAGACGGGGTATCCAGGGAAGTGGCTTCGCTCGTGCTGGACAACAAAGGTGCCATCACCCGAAAAGTGCACACTGAAAATACAGGCGCTGAAAAAGCCAAACTATTTCCTACAGACCTGGGCTTTGTGGTGACCGACTTCCTGAATCAATACTTTGAAAGGGTAATGGACTACTCCTTTACGGCCAACATAGAAGAAGAGTTTGATAAAATCGCTGAGGGCAAAGTAGCATGGAACGAGATGGTGGCTGAGTTTTATAAACCCTTCCATCAGTCTGTTGCACATACCCTTGAAACCGCAGAAAGAGCCAAGGGAGAACGCGAACTGGGCACTGACCCGATAAGTAATAAACCTGTATATGCACGAATGGGGCGATATGGCGCTATGGTGCAGATAGGCACTTCCGAAGATGAGGAAAAACCAAGATTTGCCAAACTGAAGCCTTCGCAAAGTATTGAGACCATTTCGCTCAATGAAGCACTCGACCTCTTTAAACTACCGCTCACACTCGGAGAGTGGGAAGGTGCTGAAGTGGCGGTGAATGTAGGACGATTCGGCCCTTATGTAAAATGGGGCGAACAGTTTGTATCCCTGCCTAAAGGAAAAGACCCAATGGAGGTAGATCTGGAAGAGGCTATCGGTTTTATCAGAAAAAAGCAGGAGGAAAATGCTCCCATCGCAGAATATCAGGGTTTACCTGTAACGCAGGGCAAGGGACGCTTCGGCCCGTTTATCAAGTGGAACGATACGTTTATTAACATCCCCAGGGCATACGATCCTGACAATCTTTCACAAGAGGATATTTCAGAACTGATTGAAAAGAAAATAGAGAAGGAGGCCAACAAATTCATTCAAAACTGGCCGGAAGCAAAAATTAGTATTGAAAATGCAAGATGGGGTCCCATCTTTAAAGCAGGAAAGAAAATTGTAAAAATACCGGCTAAAGCCGATGGTTCTAAATACACACCCGAGGAGCTGAAAGGATTAGAACTGGAACAGGTTAAAAACCTGATAATGCAGCAGGATCCAACTGCACTCGGCAAGAAGACCACTTCCAAAAAAGCTACCACAAAAAAGGCTTCAACGAAAAAGGCGGCTCCCAAAAAAGCTGTAAAAGCAGGGAAGTCTGCCAAATAAGCCAAAGCCCCCAATCAAATAATGATAAAAAAGGCGGCCACTTTTCTGTTTTCTATTTACGGCTTTACAGTCTTCGTGGCATTAATGCTTCTGTTATTTCCTTTTATTGTGCTGGTATCATTACTTCCTTTCCCGGCCGATGGAAACTGGGTTTACAAGATTGCCAGGCTATGGGCTACCCTGTTTTTCTTTTTCACAGGCATACGATACCGTGCTATCAATAAAGAGTTCTACAGAAAGGATCAGACATTCATCCTGATTAGCAACCACATTTCTTACATGGATATCCCAATGATGATGCTCGCTACCAGATGGCGGACATTGCGTGTACTCGGGAAAGCAGAAATGACCAGAATTCCCATTTTTGGTTTCATTTACAAATCAGGTGCTATCACCATTCAGAGGGATAATGAAGAAGACAGAAAAGCAAGCGTGGAAAAAATGAAGGCAATTGCTAAAATTCATATTTCTGTTGCCATATACCCTGAGGGTACTTTCAACCAGACCGATCTGCCATTGAAATCATTCTACGACGGTGCTTTCAGGTTGGCAATCGACTTACAGTTACCCCTTCTCCCCCTACTCTTTCCTGATACTAAAAAAAGGCTTAATCAGAAAAGTATATTTTCAATGACCCCCGGTATCTGCAGGGCAGTTTTCCTGCCTGCAATCTCCACAACCGGACTTACGGCCAATGACCTATACAGCCTGAAAGAGAAAGCCCACCACCTCATGAGTGAGGAGTTGACCAAAGTCGGAAACTGAGAAGCCGTTCCTTTCACTTTTAGACATACATCGTACATTTGAGAAGATGGAATCTAATTTAAGCGCACAGGATTATCAAAATTCAGAATGGATTGAGGTTATCCTTCCATTGGCTGTACCCTATAACTTCACCTACTCTGTCTCCGCTGACCTGCGTAAAGAAGTGAAGCCCGGATGCAGAGTAGAGGTCGTTTTTGGAAAAAACAAAAAGTACTCCGGAATAGTAAAGGCTTTTGTAGGAAAACCCGCATTTGAAACTAAAGAGATTCTCAACCTTATCGACAAAGAGCCGGTCATCTACCCCCAACAATTGCAACTGTGGCAATGGATCAGCAAATATTATATGTGCAGCGAAGGCGAAGTGCTTAGTGCCGCCCTGCCGGCACACCTGAAACTAAGCAGCGAATCGGTGATTATCTTTAATGAGAACTTTGGAGACGACTTCTCTTCACTCACTGATGATGAATATATTCTGGCTGAGGCACTACTCATCAAAAAAGAACTGCGTCTGTCAGAAGTGAAAAAGGTTACTGCTCTCGCCAATGTCTATCCCTTACTAAGGCGCATGGTTGAAAAAGAAGTGTGCTACATCTTCGAATCTCTGGAAGAAACGTACAAACCAAAGAAAGAAAACTACGTTACACTAAGTCCGGAATACGACTCAGACGACCAGCTCAATAAGCTCATGGACAAACTCGGGCGTGCTCCCATGCAACTCGAATTACTACTGGCTTATCTACACTTTTCAAGGGCAGAAGGAGAAGTGAAACAACAGGATCTGCTTAAGAAGGCAGATGCAAGCCCGTCCCATTTAAAAGGACTTACAGATAAAGGCATCCTTCTGATTGAGAACCGGATTGTAGATAGAATGCCTACATTGCCTAAAATGAACCAACTGGATTTCGAACTCGACCCCCGGCAGGCGACAGCGCTCAAAGAAATTAAAGAATCATTCAGGGCAAAAAAAATATGCCTTCTCCACGGAGTAACGGGAAGTGGCAAGACGCTGATCTACATGAACCTGATCCGGGATATGATCTCAAAAGGGAAACAGGTGCTTTACCTGCTACCTGAAATAACCCTAACGACACAGATTATACGGAGGCTTCAAAAATGCTTCGGAGGCAATGTAGCCATTTATCATTCTAAATTCAGCAGCAAGGAAAGGATGGAGATATGGAACAAAGTGAAGAAAGGAGAGGTCAGGGTGGTAGTCGGTGCGCGAAGTGCGCTCTTTCTTCCTTTTGAGAATCTGGAACTTATTATTATCGACGAAGAGCAGGATAGTTCCTTTAAACAATACGATCCGGCTCCCAGATACAACGCGCGAGACGTGGCCATCTATTACGCTCTTTTATTCAATGCCAAAGTGCTGATGGGGAGCGCTACCCCTTCTTTAGACAGCTTTTACAACGCACGGAGAGGAAAGTACGGACTGGTAAACCTCAAGGAGCGTTTTGGGGCCGCCCGGCTTCCGGAAATCCGGATAATCGACATGAAATCAGTAGGAGCACCTGCAGGTCAGCCGAAATTGCTCTCTCCCCAACTGAAGGAAACTATTGAAATCACACTACAACACCACCGTCAGATTATTCTGTTTCAGAACAGACGTGGATACAGCCCGTTTCTCATCTGTGGCACTTGCGGTTATATTCCTAAATGCGTGAATTGTGATGTCAGCCTCACACTTCATAAAAGTTCAAACAAACTGCATTGCCATTATTGTGGTAACGTGTATAGCCGCCTGGTCCAGTGTCCCGGCTGTGGAAGTACTAACTGGTTCGAGCGAAATTTTGGTACTGAAAAAATTGAAGAAGCACTCACAATTGAATTTCCTTCAGCAAGAATCGCGAGAATGGATTACGATTCCGTAAAAGGGAAATATGCGCACGATGAGTTGATTAAGCGATTCGAACAACACCACATTGATATTCTGGTAGGAACCCAGATGGTTGTCAAGGGGCTCGACTTCGCCAACGTGCTGTTAATCGGAGTGCTGGATGCCGACAGCCTGCTGAGCTTCTCAGATTTTCGGGTAAATGAAAGAGCCTTTCAGATGCTGGAGCAGGTAAGTGGAAGAGCAGGCCGCAAAAATGGAGACGGCACAGTGCTAATTCAGGCCACTAAAACCGACCATCCGATACTTACACTCGTTAAGGCGCACGACTATGATACAATGTATCAGACCGAAATCGTCAAACGCGATGAGTTCTATTACCCACCCTTTAGCAGATTGCTAAAGCTCACATTCAAACATAAGCAACCAGATATTGTGAAAAATGCGGCTCATGCTTTTGCCACACTGCTGTCCAGAAATTTCAAAAATTTCCTTGGCCCTGCCGAACCTGTGATTCCAAGAATTAAGAATCAATATCTACAGGAAATCATGCTGAAGCTCCCACCTGATATTAAGAAACTCGAAATTCAGAAAGAAATAATCCTGAATAACATCCACCTGCTTAAGGCAGAGAAGCGGTATAGAAGCGTAGTGATAGTGGCTGATGTGGATCCGGCCTGATTATCATTGGCAATATATCTCAAAGCTTATAAAAGCCATTTAAACTTTCAAAATACAGAAGGCGTACGCAGCGAGTGATTAAACGAATAAACCCGTGAAATCACGGGTTTAAGTTGTGTGCGGAAGAGGAGATTCGAACTCCCACGCCCGTTAAGGCGCTACCACCTCAAAGTAGTGCGTCTACCAATTTCGCCACCTCCGCAACAAGGCTGCAAATCTACCTAAAATTCTCACTGCGAAAAACAGATTTTACTATTTTCTTTTAAAGACTTAAAAAGCAAAAGGATACCTATTTGTGTCTGAATCAGTCGCCTGATTGAAATGATCCTAATAAAACTATTAGGCTCGTTTTCACATATAGGTTAAAAGGGAGTTAAAACACCCTGATTAAACAAAATGGGCTGAACTATTGGCCCGATTTATCGTCTTATCTCTGAATGATAAATCTGCAAGAAATGAAAAAGATAAATTACCTGTTACTTGGCATCACTATGGTGATTCTCGGTTCGTGCAGTTTCTCAAAAAACTATGCGCAACCGGAATACTATTCGCCCGGCGAAGGTGTTACCTACCAACGATTTTATGATGAGTTAAGTCCTTACGGCAACTGGATTTATAATGGCCAATACGGATATGTCTGGGCTCCCTTTGAGAGAGGTTTCAGACCCTACTCTACAAATGGCCGATGGGTATATACTTCTATGGGGTGGACATGGAAATCAAATTACAGATGGGGCTGGGCACCTTTTCATTATGGCCGCTGGCTTTATGACTCTTTTTACGGTTGGGTGTGGGTACCAGGTTATGAATGGGCTCCGGCATGGGTAGCATGGGGTGGCAGTGCCGGATATTACGGCTGGGCACCTCTGGGGCCGGGAATGAGCATCAATATTAATATCGGAGCGATCCCTGCAAGAAACTGGTGTTTTGTTCCATCCAGATACATCAACAGTTCCAGACTTGACAGGTATTATGTTCGGCCTTCCAGCAATGTGACAATCATAAATAACACTACGATTATTAACAATAACTATTATGACAGGAGTGCTAACAGAACTTACAATGCCGGCCCTAGAGTGATGGATGTGGAAAGACAGACAAATCAGAGAATAGCACCGGTAAGAGTGGTTAATATGTCGAATCCCGGAACTTCTGAAATCAGAAGAAACGAACTGGCAATCTACAGACCCCAGGTAAAAGAAAGTAATTCTACAGAGGTAAAACCCAGAAAAGTGCTGGATGCTCCTGTAAGAAACTTTGACAGAACCCCGGACAACAACAGCACAATCAGAAACAATGGCAATGGATTCTCAAATCCCCAAAACCGGGAAAGAGAAGATCTGATTAGAAATCCGGGCAATGTCCGCACATTTCCCAATCAGACTCCGCAGATTCAGGATTCTAAAAGGGAGCAGTTACCTACCGAAAAGAATCCCGAAATAAATTCGGAAAGGAATAGAGAAAGAATGGGGACTATCAGAACTTTCGACAACCAGAATCAGAACATAAATTCTGAAAAAAGACAGAGAAGTTATGGAGAGGTCAACCCCGAAACCGGACGAGATCTCAACCGTATCAATACAAAAGAAAACAGAAACAGAGAAATAGCACCACGTGAAGAAAGCAGAAGAGTCTTCAAAAATGAACAACCCCGGCAAACTCTTCCTTCACGGTCTGCAGAACCGGTGATAAAGGAAAGGCCTGTCCAAAAAGCACCTCCTGTTAAGCAGGTAGAAACAAAGAATAACCCTGTACAGTCAAATACAAGGACATTCAAAAATAATTAGGTATTTGATTGGTGAATGGTAAAGAAGAGGCTATACCAGTGAAAATTCTGGTGTAGCTTCTTTTTTCGACTAATCCGCGCCGAAATTATTGAAAGACACAACCATCGATTATCAATTGGTGAAATCATATTTTTAATAACCACCGCTCCGGACGATCCCACATTCTTCCTGGTGTTGTTCCATTTTTCTTTTTCCCTGATGAAAAAGAAAAATTCCCGCCTCTTCCGGGACAAGGCTGTCATTGTACGTGATAAAAATAAAGGAAAAGGAATTGGGTTGTGGGATTTTAGCCCACCGGACTTAGGTTTTAAATTTATTACCATGCACTTTAGGGCAGGACTATGAAAGCTAACCCAATAAAGTCTTTAGTCGCATTTCACTAAGAATAATGTGTCTAAAGCCGTAACCTGTCACCTTTCATTCCGTTGGCTAAAACTAACGATAATAGTGGCCAGTAAAGCACTCTAAACACAAAACTATTTCAGGCAAAAAATAGCAGTTGCGGCGGGAAGAAACAATACCCAATTTGAAAATTATAGCATAGGAAGAGGCAAACCACAACAAACCTCTTAAAATCTTTTCAGTAGGCTTTAGCCGCATTTTATATAATGTAACCAGGCAACGAAGACTCTTTATTATTTCCCCGAAAGGAAAAACTACAGGCCATATTGATAAAATTAAATTGCTCTTTAACCGCACTAAAGCACACAAGTCGGAGAGCGGCTATACGAGTGAAAATTCCGGGGCAGCTTCTTTTTCTTGTTTCATTCCCTGCAAATACCCTCAAGCTATCGCTAGCATGAATTTTATTACACTCCAATCAAATTAATTTCTCTGAGGAATGAAACGAATGCGCGAAGCAAAACCACATTATGCGGAAGTTGTTGAAGGCTGATTTAAGATTTATTGTATCCTGATTCCTACCTTATCACTCCACTCTCCTTCTTTCTTATCCTTGTTTAGAGAGGAAAGCTGATAGAAATATAATTTTCCTTTGGAGACATTCTTATCAATATAAGAATCGCTTCCGTCATCAACTGTTCCTGCCAGTACCGGTTGTTTTCCCGGTTCGGAACGATAGATTTTGATGGATGAAACAGCTCCTTCCATTTGTCCCCATGAAATATACACACTGCCGTCTGATTGGGCTACACGAATGCCCGGCGGAGGTGGCAACATATCTTCGGTAATTACAGGAATCGCAATTATAGATCGCTCACTCCGGTTGCCATACATATCAAAACTGCTGATAGCATACGAATAGCTTATACCAGGCTGAACCGTTGAATCCACAAAGAAGTTTCTCGCAGCATCCAAACTATCCTTATTCACCTTTTGCCAGGCGGCACTACCAGCTTTCCTGTACACATTATATCCCATCAGATCATTATCCCAACTGCTCATATTTTCCCAAATGAGGGTGATGATTCCATTGTTATTCCTGTAACGCACATTCACAGGAGGGGTGAGGACAACCTTTACTCCTGAAGTAGCAGAGACAGTATCTGAATTGCGACTGAGCAGATTGTTTTCATTACGGGTTCTCACTACGTATTGATACACCTCTCCACCCTGTAGCAACTTTGATGTATCGCTAAAAGAATACACCTCCTTGCCAACTGGAATGAATGGACTTGCCTGCACAAAGGGTTCATTGGTATTTTTCCTTCTGTACACGTAAAAGCCATTAGCGTAGGGTTCTTCGCTCTTCCAGTAAACAATGATTCCATTAGGCGCGGTCACTACATCAATTTCATTGGGAGGCTCCGGAAGTGACTGGTCATCCGTATAGAAGCCGAATATCCTGGCAGAAGTCAGGGGTGTATTGTCGGCACTTTCAAGCTTCAGGTAGTAATAAAAATTCTCTCCTGATTCCGGTACAATATCCGTATAAACGGTATCCGTAACAGGGAGCGAGGCAATACGCATATACCCCGAATCATAATTCCGGCTACGCATTACTGTTATGCCATTCAGATACTTCTTGTTTTCCAATCGCCACATCAGCTTTATCTCATGGTTCTGGTGAGTGTTTACAGATCTGAAATTGGTAATCGGTGGTGCATAATAGTCCGCAATGTTACCCGCATTCGTCAGTCCCTGCAACGGACCTTCAATACCATAAGGATCTACGGGCGCTATTTTGTACTCGTACCATGCCGGACGTTTTCCGATGGAATCAGTGACGATTAATTTCAACGAATCATTTTCGGCATATACACCAGCACTGGCTGACCCGCTATTCAGCGATACTCTCTCAAAATTATCTTTTCCAAAAACAGACCGGTAAATATTAAAGTGAGCCATGTTCATTTGTGTTTTTACAGCCCAGATTATGGTGACTTTATCTTTAGCAGATTGAGACGAACTGAATTTGATTTCAGGAAATACCGGTTTTCTGAATTGCGCCGTAGCATTACTTTCTCCTGAGGATCGGATTTTTCCATCGGCAGCTCGTATGGAAACACGATACATGTAATCTGTATTCTTATCTACTTTGCTGTCAAAAAATGCGGTGCCGGCAAGCAGGTGTGTCATGGGTACATTCCGGCTGTAAGAACTGTCAATCGTCTTGTGTGCGCTGAGGTACTGCCACAAACGGCTGACCTCATCAGCACCGAACAGCTCCAACTTTGAAAAATGATTTTGGTACTGCTGTTGCCGGCTGTTCATTTCTGCTACGGATACAGGACTTTTCACTTCTCCTACATTTTCATAGTTTCCTTTACCTGTCTTCTTCCTTTCAATTATGTAGGTAAAATTTTTGGGAAGTTCATTACCCAGATATATCCACATACCATCGGAAACAGGCACGGCTACGGGCAGGCTTTTTCGGCTTTGGCCAAACGTGGTAGCAAGAAAGAATGAAAAGAAAATTCCCAAAGAAACCATCTTTCCGAACCCCATGCTTTTCATTTTCAAAAGATTAATATTTCTAATAAAATAATTCATATCGCCATTCTTACTTTCAACATTATTACCAGTTACCTGTCATAGTTGCCTGACCACTACAGTTTCCAAATCCGAAAGAGAGGCCTGTATTGCCACCGGAATCTAAGGACAGGTCTATCTTGATTCCTGTGCTCTTGCTGATTCCGATGCACTCCTCACAACAAATACCATCTGACCAACATGGAAGGGGAAAACATTGTTGTATGGAACCCTGAATCGTAAAGCTGCCACAACCTTTCAATGAAAACAAACCTGAAGATGAATTATAAATTCCCTTCATGCCAAGTTCTGCTCTTGCATCTGCACCAAATTTGGTACAGGTAACTGATGCGCCTTTCAGATAGGCATGTGCAAAAACCATAGCGCCAATCCCATATTGATTTCCTGTTTGATTGAAATCCATCCACAATCTGGCATCAAGACCGGCCTTTGCTCCAAAGGAAGCACTGATCACACCCAGGTCAATGCTGTAGTCAGGAATATTGATAACCGGCAATTCCTTCATACCTGTAAAGAAGAATCCGGAGATGCCATTCTTAAAACTGGGTGGGACATTCTTGTCATAAGCGAACTGCATCAGCGTGGAGGAAACATTAGCAGGCATTGACTTGTAATCACCAATTAATAATCCTGCAGACAATCCACCTAATCCCGGCGTATTCAATTTTCCGCCTGCAAGAAAATACCAGCCACCATTATCCACCAGCAGTTCAGCCGCGCCCGCCATATACATTGGGCCAATCTGTTTATCTAATTGAAGGCTGCCGGTAAACCTGCTGTTCGGAATATCGTACGTAAGCCCAATGTTTCCGAAACCGGAGGGAATATTTTTTACATCAATTTTTTGATCATTAGCATTGATGGATCCGGTCACTGTAAAAGTCTTTCGCGTATCGCCCTGCATACCTTTGAATCCCTGCATCGCGCCACTGAAAGTAAAATAATTCCAGGTGCCGGTAGTCATATTGGCCTGCATCCGGCCTTTGATATCCGCAAGACTGGTGTTGCTGCCTCCCAGTGGTAGTTTTTGATTCTCAGGTTCTACCTGAATCCATGCTTCCTGTATGGTTCGGTGAAGCACCGCTTTCAGATTAATGCCTTCTTTATCCTGAATGGTGCCCATCGCTGTAAAGTTGCCCTGGGTGAGGTCTTGCGGATGATCGTCAAATTGCAGATTGGCATAGAACCCTACTCCCCCCGATCCATTGATTGATACATTTACCGGATAGAGCCGCAGTTTAGTGCTTCCCTGCTCTTTATAAAATTGTATAGCGCCATTGGTTTCTTCCAGTTGTGGAATACCGAAATCAATCCCACAGGCCATATCCACATAGTTAGCGCCACTTGTAATCCCGATAGGACGCACTTTCATCACATCATAAAAAGTAACGAAATTTCCCTGGTTGCCCGGTTGCAAAATCTGCTCGCCATTGCTGACCAAAGAGAGGTTTTGAAATTTCATTTGATCGCCTGCCTTCATGCCCGGCAACCCTTTCAACACCACGCCGGGTGTTGTTTCCGTACCCATCAACCGCAATTCGTAATGTGCTTTCTGATCGCTGCCGACATTTTTGTTAAAGCCAAAGACAGGTTTCGGACTGAGCACATCAACGGGAATAATGTTGGCAAACGAAATCTGTTTTACATCAAAGCTTCCGATATCCAGATGATCCGGCTTAATAGAAATATCAGATAGCGGCACATCAAGGCTTCCGGTTTTCATCGTACCGCTGGCAATACCGATGGTGTTGCTATTGCCCGAAAGCTGCCACTGACTGGCTGTCATCTCCCATTTTTCCAACTTTAAAGTGAGCGGCTTATCTCCCTTTAATGATTCTAATTTGTCAGGATGAATAATTAAATCTCCTGCCTCAATATTCAAAGGAGTAATACCAGGGAGTGTAACATGAAGTACTGTTCTCAGATTGATGGTATTATCCTGTACCCATGAGTTGGCTGCCTCTGCGTCGACATCAAAACCCTGCAACTTAAACTTCAATGCCTTTGCGTCGCTGCTCAATACACCATATTTTATTTTTGAGGTTGATGTAGTAGTAATGGATACCAAATCTGAATTTGTAGAACCGGGTTTATCGGTAAGCAACAATGCATTTTCCTTGTCCTCATTGAACGAAACATACTCTTTTGAAAAGCTAAACCCTGATTTTTGAATATGGATTTTTCCGGTTAAGCCGCCCTTGTCATTTGCTGTACTTATTTTTAGCTGATCACCGGCTGACGGGGTTTGCACTACGGCAAAAGCGTTTTGCAGCAGCAACTTTATAGAAGGTAAATCTGTAACCAAATTGTTTTCTACCGGCACTCCTATTGGTACTCCATTTTTCGTTGCAGTACCTTTTTTGATTTTTAGATCATGGAAAGGTATAGTTTGCTTCTTATCATTCAGCGAAAAATTATCATTCTCCGGTAGCTGTACTAAGTCGCCACTCACTAACCAGGTGCCATCCTGCTGTTTTGCTTTGGACTGAATTTCCACATCAAACCCGAATATCTTTTCTATGGCGATATCATTGTCGGTAATCAAATTAAAATCCAGCTCATTCTTACTACCAATGGTTATCTCTTTATGCTGACTGATAATATTAGGCACCATTCCCGTCTTACCTGCCCATACCGTTTTCTTTGCCGGCGATGTGGGGACACCTTTGAGTACATAATGCCCTGCATCATCAGTGGGAGCCGATTCTATTCTCTTATTACCCAACTCTATATACACCAGCGCGCCTTTCAGGGGCTGCTTATCCTCTCCGGAAGTAACCACGCCGGTAATAACTGCGGCTTTTTTCAGGTGTGCATCTTTGTAGGTTACAATTTCAGTCGTGTTTTTGACTCCCGAAAGCTGATAGCTTCCTTCCTCATAATCTCCATCTACCGGTGGTGTGATGATGAAATTAAAGTTGGATGCACTATTGTCAAATTGAAACACAACATATCCATCCTTATCACTCACTTGTGAGATATCTTTTCCGGGTATATCCAACTTCACAGTTGCGCCTGAAATTGATTTTTCACTCCCGGTATTCACCTTTATTTTTCCCTGGGCTGCTCTTTCAGGTGCTACGCTTACTCTAAACCGGATTCTTTTTTGCGATCGGCGCACCACAAATTTGATAATGCTTGTTTTCTCATTTTCTTTAGAAATAGTAATTGTGGTATCTAATACCGTATAAGCAAGATCAGTAGGTGTGATGGTAATTTTCCGTTTGCCTGAGGGAGCTTGAATTGAAAATCGCTGCATTGCAGTAGAAAGTAATACCGGTTGTGGACCTTTATTCTGATTCTGCACCTTTGGCAATAGTTGCGTACTTGAGCTACTCAACTTTGTTGTCACTTTCGTGTAACCATCAATGTCCACATCCGCTTCTACAGGAGCACCTGTTTCATCCACTACATAACCCGATAAAAACCCATCCGGATAAAGTGAAAAGTCCTGATTTAATAATTGCTGTCCCCAGAGTAGTGGTTTAAATGGCGGAGCAGGCGGCTGAGGAAGAATACCAGCTTTGAAGCCATCTACCTTAGTGATCATCGTACGTTTGGGGCCAAGAACTGTTGGGGTAAACATCTTATTTGTTTTCTCGTCAAAAACCACATCATCTATCTCCACATCCAAGTCGTTAAATTCATAATGTCCGTCCTTATCCGTTTTGGTAGTTGTAAATAATTTTGAAGGATCACTTGTCTTTTTATAATCATTTACAATCACCACTTTTACATTGCTCATGGGTTTAGCTTCATTATCCAATGCAGCATTCACCATTCCTGCAATCCGTGGGCGTTCCGGCATTAGTTCCACTTCCGTGGAATAAGTCTTTATTTCTAACTGACTATTCCATACGATATCTTCTCCGTACTTCACCGGGCCGGTATTGAAGTCTCCGGGCTTATATTGAGGTTCATATTCTCCAATGCTGTTGAAGGGAAAACCGTTAAGGTCTTTGTCGTACAATGGATAATAACTTTTTTCCTTTTGCTTAAAAATGAAACTGCCTTTTTTTAAATTGGGTGTACATCTGATAAAATATTTATCCTGCTTGTTATTGGGATCATGCCGTACTAGATGTTTGAAAACTACGTAACCCTCATTATCTGTTTCACCCGTGCTAATAGACTGGTCTCCTAATTTTCTCGGACCTTTTTCATTTTCACCTTCATCGGAAGGCACACTACCCGGGCGTCCTTTTCTAATGATGCTGGTAGAAATCTGAGATTGACCTGCCCCCTGCCCTTTAGTCATTTGCCAGAAAGTGCCTGTAGTAGATTTCACCTTTACTTTCAGCGTATAGCTTTTTACATAGGATACTAGTGTACCCAGGTCCAATCCTTTCCAGGGATCAATCTTTATGTTCACTTCCGGACTGCAATAATAATTATCCTCTACACGAATACGAAGCACTTTGTACATTACTCCTTTAACCTGATGGCTAAATTCCCCGGAGCTATTATAGGAAAAATCCGGATTTGAAATTCCCAACTTCTTCTCTGTATTTACAAAATCAAATGTGAAGCTTCCATCGCTTTGGGTAGTCGTTGTAGCCAGTACCTTATCAGCATCATTTAATGAATAATTAATCTGAGAGAGATAGGAAGAATTACCCGGAATGTACGTTTGCGACAGTTGGGCACCATCATAACTTCCCGTAAAAATATAGGTCAGTACAAGACTGATTTTCTTTCCAGCTAAAGGCTTTGCATTATTTACAGGTATGCCGCTCTTATTGTAATCCAAATCAGGCGTACCTCCAAAGCCCTGAATCAAATTTGCTTTTACAGGCCCTTTCTGCTCTGCTCTGAGTCCTCTCGTAACAGAAAAATTATCGGCATCGTCCTTAAAACGGTAATATAGTTTACCCTTCAACTGGCTGTAAGGCACAGGGTCCACATTGGTCACTTCAAATCCAGTAGTCTTTTGCTTTGGCACAGTCTTTATTTCTAAGGGGGTAGTAGCCGGAGTAATACTCAATGGGTTCCCCTTTGTAAAGGTGACAATTTCACTTCTTCCATTATTTGCAAAACCAACCTTCTTGTTCAGGTCGTGTGCTACCACAGCCACTGCATACAGCGTATTGCTGTCAATTTTCAGGTCGTAAGGTTGGGTAACATATTGGTTAGATGTCAGGTTCTTTTTAATGATCGGATTATTGGCCTTGTAGTTGATTGCTCCATCAATAGCATCGGCAGGGTTTTGCCCATTCAACACCTTCGTGACATACAGGTCATACACCACATTAGCTCCGACTGTATTGCCGATGACCGGTGTCCATGAAAAAACAGTGTTGGGTTGTTGCGGACTCAGGTATTGCCCATCCTGCGGCATTGTGATGATGGGAGGTTGTGCACGAGTCACACTAAAAATAGCACAGCCTCTTCCCAGTTCATGAGGAACGCCGCTTACATCTTTCTCCATCGCCTGCACACAAAGCTCGTATTGCCCTTCGGGTAATTGATCAGTTTGTAAAATACTCATCCAGTCAGGTTCTGATATCCCCTGATGTATCACATTATTCCTTGCAAGAAACCGCATTTTAGAAACATCATTCATAATTACCCTGGTCTGACTGGCAGGTAATGTGAAGGTGACACCTGAAGATAAAAAGTCATCGCTGGTATAAATAAATAAATCGGATTGCGAATTAGCCAGTGAGCCTGTAAGATAAATGTCTAAATTTCGTGGTGCTCCTACCAAAGTTATAATAGCACGATTGGCGAGATTTTCATAAGCGCTGTAATTAGAAGAATAGGGTGGCTTGAGCACTACGTTAACACTAACGATATTCTGAGCTGCAACCATAGCAGGCAGGATGAAGATGAAGAAAAGAAGCATCCATCTCCTGCATTTATTTGTATTGTCAATAAACGTTTTCATTGACTTTGTTTTAAAAGTTAAACCCATACACAAACTGTACAGACAGCTCATTGAAGTTTTGAATCACCGTGATATCCTTTGAAGTGTTATCCATATAGTTACCTAAAATCTGAAAGTTGTGATGCGTCCCCACAGGTACAGATACACCCGCCGTTACTGATATCGTATGCCCGTTATCCTTTCCTTTGAAAAAATTATTCAGGTAAGAGGCAGATACATTTACAGTAGCCTTCTTATCCAGTACGGGGGCCATACCACCTAAGTTACCCCCGACTGACATAATATCTCCGGCAGCAGTTTTGGAGTTGATGTAACTGGCTGAAGCATTGGCATTAAATCCCTGCTGTATCCACGTATGGTTATAGGTGGTAGTGAGTGAATAAGTATTCAGATCCGGCACACTGCCAAGGTAACTCTGCGGAGTGCTCAATGACTGGTAGCTGGCTACAATATTGAGGTTCTTAATCGTTTTCTCATTGATCCAGGTGAAGAAGGGCATCAGCATTATACTGTTGTTTACCTGTTTGAACAATTCATTTCCTGGCGAATTATTCAGTGGGTTGTTAGCGATACCGAAATTAGAGTAGTTGAAATTGATCCCAAATTTTTGCGAAGGCACATAATTAATATTGGCATTGCCAATGAACCTTTTTGAGGTAGAAGTTTTTTGTTTTTTCAGATTGTCCTGTTGAAACCCGATGGAAGTGTTGATATTTAATTTACCACTATCCAGCCGAAAGTTATTGGCCAGCCTGATCTCCTGTATGTCGTTTTGAAAGAAATAAGCTCCCATAGATTGATAGCCGGGATCTATCCGTTTGTAGATCAACTGTGCGCCCCACTTGCGTTCCTGGTATCCAAGGCTGGTTTCTCCGGCAAAATAATAGTGGGTGCTCAACTTATCATTCACAAGAAAACTCATCAACTTTTGTGGCCACATTTTCTTACTGGTACTGGTATCCACGCTGTCAAGCCTGTTCAATGTATAAGCGCTCACTCCTGCGTCCACCGACCAGGTAAACTTGTCCAGAAAAGTTACTTTAGACTTAATACCAAAGGAAGTATTCTCTGCAGGCAAAACAGAATCCTGTAGTTTTGAATTCAATGACTTTATCTTATCCCAACCTTTAAAATACACTAAGTCCACAAAGTTTTTTTGTGTGCCGTAACCAATTTTTCCGGCTATGCCCAATCTCTTATAGGTGGGTATCGGCCGCACATAGAGCGGATTGGTGAGCATACTGCTATCAATACTCGTGGACCGGCGAAGTTGCCCGTACATAAATCCAATACGAAACTTATTGGGGTTCAATTCAAACCCCGCTCCGAGCATACGATACCCCGCCAGCGTATAGTTCGAAAAATTGAGGCTACGGTAACCTAAATGAAGCGTAGCCCATTTGTAGCGTGGGCTCAGGCCAAATTGATTGAAAGGCTGATAAAATTTATTGTCATAATTAGAAAGCAAAAAAGAAAATGGCAAATCTACCCCCAGCACATTTACCACCGGATTACCCGATATCAGCCAACTGAAATCTTTTTTGCGTGCCGGGATACCATGGGATTGATAATATTCTAACTGAAGGTTGAAATTGCCATGAAAGGTAATGGGCTTTTTAAGGTTGATGCTCTCCAAATCCTGAGCACATACCGCAGTTCCGGTAAGGATACAGGCAACTGCAATCAGGCCTGCAAAAAGAAATCGCTTTTTGATGCCAATTGTAGCCATATAAGAATTTTAGAAGTCGCTCCAAAAAACAATTAATCGTCCGAAGAAGTCTCTGCTATCTGAATTAACTTATATCCCTACACCACCATTCTATTATAAAATTAGGTAATCCATTTTCATATTATAAAAAAATAATTAGATTTTTTGTCCCAAACCGGTTATCTGTTTTTTCTAAACAGGATACCCTTTCGTCCATGTTCCCTTTCAATAAACGCACAACCTGAAATATGTCCGAAAAGAATTATTGTGTGCAAGCACTCTGACTCATCAAAATTTCCCAACTATTCTGAACTGAATTTTAATAATCGCAAAAACGGAATCCAATCTCTAAACAAATTCTCCCTACCCTTACGGCCATTCCGGGATGCCTCTCTGCCACACGGCATTATCCTAAACCAGACCCAACTTTATTGCTTTGCCAATTAGGATTGCCGTATTCTTAGATTCTAACTTTTCCAATAGACTTTTCCGATGTGTATTAACGGTAGGAACACTCACAAACAGCTTTTCCGCAATTTCAATATTTGTAAGGCCTTCTGTTATTAAAAGCAAAACTTCCTTCTCACGCCTGGTAATCGGGGGTATTTTTCCCATTGTATCACTTAAAGAAGTGCTCACTTCATCGCTTAGGTATGTCTTTCCCGACATAACGACAGCAATGGCTTCGAGGAGCTCTTCTTTGGTAGCATTTTTCAACACATATCCTGATGCACCATTGTCAAGCATATTGCGTATATATGCCTGCTGATTAAAGGTACTAAGGCCCAGTACGAATACTGAAGGATATGTGGCAATCACTTCTTTACATAAATCAATACCGCTTTTTCCAGGCAGATTGATGTCCATAAGGATGACGTCAGGCTGCTGTTGCCTTAAAAAGGCCATGCATGAGGCTGCATTGGTTGCATGCCCCATCCAGTCTATACCCTTCTCATTTTGAAGCAAAGACCGGATACCTTCAATCACCATGTAGTGATCATCCACTATGAATACGCTTGCTTTCATTATTTAATCTTTTTGTTTGAGCCACGAAGAGACCAGTGCATAAAGCACCGACAACTTTTGGCACACCAGGCTCTTCTTTGTGTCATTTCGTGTCTTAGCGCCTTAGTGGCAAGAGAAAATGTTGACCCACAAAGACACCAGGGCACCATCCTGATAGCTATCACGACACTATACTACTATCTCTATCAACACCGATGTTCCCTTTCCTTCACCTGTCTGCACATCAATCTTACCTTTCAAAAAGTCAACCCGGCTTTTAATGTTACTCCAACCGATTCCGTGGGCATCTTTCAGCGAAGCCATGTCAAACCCCTTTCCATCATCTTCCACTGTAACTGTTAATAATTTGTCTGATTGCGAGTATTGTACCTGCACAATAACACTACTGGCGGCGGCATGTTTGATCACATTATTGACAAGTTCCTGTACAATACGGTAAACAGTTACAGAAGTGGTTTGTTCGATTGCTACTTCATTCAATGCCAAAGAATGATAATTTGCGCGAATAACCCCACTTCGATTTATTTCACCACAAAACTCCTTTAACGCGGCATCCAGACCATACTTCACCAGCACTTCAGGCATCATGTTATGTGCCACACGGCGCATTTCTTTAATAGAGCTGTCCAGCATATCCATGCTGCGCTCAAATGCCTGTGCATTATCAGGCGTCATAATTAAGTTTCCTTTCATATTGCTTAATGAATATTTAATGCCACTGAGCATACCACCCAATCCATCGTGCAGGTCCTTGGCCAGGCGGGTACGTTCCTGCTCTTCACCTTTGAGGACTGCTTCGGTTGCTGTGAGATGTTTTTCAGTTTCTAGTTCATCAATTTTTGCCTGTTGCAGGCGTTGACGGTTTCTGTAATTGCGATACCCAAGCAATGAGACTAATATGAGTGCCGCTATGCCGGCAATCAAAAAATAATTAACTAACGCTTTTTGTTTTAGTGCAGCTTGTTGTTGTAGTATCTGAGTTTCTTTTCGCTGTGTCTCATACTTTTTTTCGCTTTGTATGGTATTGCGTGCGATGGACTCATTTAATATACTGTCACTCAAGAGTTCATATTGATTGAAATAATAAATACCTTTTGAAACGTCTTGTAAAGCATAATTAAGACCGGATAAAACCACATAAATTTTTTGTTTCAGATCCCGCATATTATACTTCATAGCAATAGCAATTACAGAGTCTGCATACCTTTGAGCGTAAGCATATTCCTTTTTCTGCAAATAATAATAGGCAAGACCATATTGAGCAAGTCCTACAAATTCCGGGGCATCTAATTTCCTGGAGAGTGCCAATGCATTTTGAGCATATATTTTCACACTGTCTGTTTGCTGTAGCTTCAACGATATAAGGGCAAAGTTCAGTTTGGTTGTTATTTGAATCATAGTCTCACCACTTGACTCAGCTATTTCAGATGCCTTACGCAAAAAATATTTAGCTGAGTCATATTTCGGGATCATAATATAATTCAACCCCAGATTATTATAGGCATATTGCAAATTGTTATTATCATCAGCTTTTTCTAAAGCTGCAACAGCGATTCTCCCGTTTTGCACAGCCCTGCTATACTGATGCATGAAAAAATAAAGCCTTTGCAGCAAATTGTAAATTTCTCCTTCATACAAATGACTATGATTACGAAGAATGATGTCCCTTGCCTGCTCAGTATAGGCAACCGAATTTTCTATGTCCTCCATCCTCTGATAGGTTATGGCAACATTAAAAAGAGTGCGTGCCAATTCAATGGAATCTTTGGAGGACTTGGCAAAATCTACCGCCTCAAGATCATTTTTTAGCGCCTCATCAAACTCTCCTTTTAGACTAAGTATATTGGAAAGTTGAGAGTAATAATCTCTAATTCCCTGCTTATAATTTATTTTTCGGCTGAGTGTCCCGACCAATTGACAATACTTCTCAGCAGCCGGCAAATCTTCTTTTGACAACTCGATTGCCAGTTTGTAATACAGCCTGATTTTAGCAGTATCCTCTTTTGTAGAATGCAACAGGTTTTGCAAACTGTCTTTATTTAAATGCTGGCAAAGAGCACAGTTCGTAAAAAAGCCCAAAATAATGATGACTGCAATTTTTTTCATTATACCAAAATACTTCTTTCTTGATTACAAATAAAAGATGAATTCATACAGGTTGAACTCATACTTTTTAATGATTTTTTTAATGGGCCGCGAAGGCACTAAGGTTCTTAAGGTTATCCTTTGTGCCACTTCTTGTCTTATCGCCTTTGTGGCAAGAAAAACAGAAGTAGCCACGAAGACACCGAGGCACAAAGGTTCACTAAGATTTTTATTTGTGTCCCGATAGCTATCGGAATTGAGTCTTTGAGCCTTTGTGGCAAGTAAAATAGAAGTAGCCACCTAGACACCGAGGCACGAAGGTTCACTAAGTTTTTTCTTTGTGCAGCTTTGCGACTTTGAGCCTCTGTGGCAAGTAAAATAGAAGTAGCCACCAAGACACGAAGGCACGAAGATTCACTAAGTTTTTTCTTTGTGCAGCTTTGCGACTTTGAGCCTCTGTGGCAAGAAAAACAGAAGTAGCCACCAAGACCCGAAGGCACGAAGGTTCACTAAGTTTTTTCTTTGTGCGGCTTTGGGACTTTGAGCCTTTGTGGCAAGTAAAATAGAAGTAGCCACCAAGACCCGAAGGCACGAAGGTTCACTAAGCTTTTTCTTTGTGCGGCTTTGGGACTTTGAGCCTTTGTGGCAAGTAAAATAGAAGTAGCCACCAAGACACCGAGGCACGAAGGTTCACTATGTTTTTTCTTTGTGCGGCTTTGGGACTTTGAGCCTCTGTGGTATAACCAAAAATCATCTGTGCATCTGTGGCAGATTTAAAATCATCTTTTTTAATGATACCCCACCAAAGCCATTGCAGTTATTTTTACATCATAAGTTTTAATTATGAAATCAATCATCCTTGCAATTGTATTAACGATGTTTACAGCAAACCTCTTTGCTCAAAAAGAAACATTTGATATCGTTACCTACACTCCTCCTGCGGACTGGACGATGCAACAGGGTAATGGCAACATATCTTACTCCAGGATAGATGGTGCATCCTGGGCGCAAATTGCCATTTATCAGCATCGCAACAGCGAAGGTGATATTCAAACTGATTTTGATAAGGACTGGAATGAATTGGTAGCACAGGGAAAAACTATTTCAGATCCTGAAAAAACAGCACCCAAAACTTCTGACGGCTGGACTGTAATGAGCGGTTCCGCTATATGGCAATACAATGGCGCCAATGTGGCTTCCATGCTAACCGTATTTTCCAATAACCGGGTTTGCGTAGCTGTATTGTGCAATTCAACGGCTATGCCCTATATGAAAATTTATCAATCTTTGATAGATAATATAGATTTAGATGCCAATTCAGTAAGTGAAGCAAATACTCAAACAAATAGTGAAACCGAAACAAATGCCAATGCAAATACAAACCATACTTCCATTGTGGGTCTTTGGAAAATAAATTCTGCAGAAACCAATGGTGTTGTGAATCACTTTATTTTATATAGCGGAGGATATTTCAGAAAGGAATACACATTTAAAAGCGATGGCACTTATTTTTATTGCTTTAAAACCTGGTCGGTTCATATAGACAATATTTTATACGGTAACGAAACCGGCACATGGACAGTAAATGGCGACAAACTTACATTGACACCAACAAAAGGAATGTCCGGGGAGTGGAAGAAAACCAATAATACTCAAGAGTGGGGCAGCCTGGTTAAAAAAAATAACTGGAAATTAGAAAAGACTACCTACCAGTTCAATATTCATAACGATGATGTAGCAACAATCCTACGGTTAGATAGCGGCGGAGCTACAGAAAGGGACGGCGCTTATACAAATAAATATTTCAGCTATGTATTAAGTGATATTAAGTATATAGACTTTCCTCCTGGTGTAAAATAACTGTTACTGTTGACTACGTTTATTCTAAAAAGAAAATTAATGAATAAAATTTAAGTAATAATAAAAAGGAACGATATAGGAATTCACCAACTTTTAATAGAATAACACAAATACATTTATACAATGAAAAAACAATTTTTCACTTTCAGTTTTTTAGTAATTACCCTGCTGACAGGCATTACAACCACATTTGCTCAAAAAAAGGACCTTATGGCTAATGTTCCCTGTAATGGCACAGCTGATAATATTCCTGGTATATACACCAATCATACCAATCCAGAATATGCGTTTAGCTTAAAAGCAGCTTCTCCGCAGGAAAAAACATACATGACCAATCAACTGATTGCCATTGAAAAATTAGAAGAAGCGAGTCGCAAAAATTTTAATCTCACCGGTTGCGTAGCCAGGGTAAGTTTCAGCAATGACATCAGCGATAATGGCAGCTTTCATCATACCGGTTACGGTTATCAATTGGCTGTGTATCAAAATGTATGTCCTGCCAAACTGAATGTTGTAGAAACAGTAGATGAATACAGAACTGTTTTAAGAGTGAAAATAAACCCAACACTGGCCGGTAACATTTCACCACTGGATATCGGAATAGGGAATTTTAATATTTCAAAATATCCCAACTCCATCCAATATAATATCCCAAGTGATTATGTACAAGCTAAAGGTTCAGGCAAAAATCCGGTCAATGTGTCAAAGTATATTTCCGAAAGAATACTATTAGACAACCGTTCTAATAACTATAAAGACGCTCACAACGATTTTTTGAAACTGAATAGCGGCAATGGATATACCGAAAACTGGATAAGTGGCGATAGGTATGGCAAGAATGGCCCTAAGTCTTCTTTATGGATAGACCGGCATTATCTTATTACCAAACCCGGCATTCCGTTGCTGATACCTGTTAGTCGCAAACAGTATTTGCAGGATATGCTGGACTATCTTGAAATTGAAAAAGCAAATTTTGAATACGACTGGAACAGGAAAATGAATGGGCTTGCCGGAAATAATGCTGATTATGCAAAAAAGCAGATGGCTATTTTACAGGCTGATAAAGCGGCATATCCAAAATTATACGAAGCTAAAAAAGAAAAAATAAAACAGTTATTGGCCAACCAAAAAGAAGAATGGCTGCAAAAGCAGGCCATAGTGGGAAACCATGGCAGTACTTACGATGCATACGATCGGTTAAAAGAGTTAGGAAACTTTTATGACCAGGAAGAAGAATACAGGTCTGCGCTGTATGTGCTGAACCCGGAATATTTCAAACAAAGCTTAAACCAGCCGGCAAAACCGATTTTTATGGAAGTGCAGTTTCGGTATGAAATCAGCGCCGACAAAGGTTTTTCAAAGCGCCTGTTTGAGAATTTTGAAAAGAATTTTGATTTGGAAGCGTTAAGAAAGATGTTACAGTAGTAAATAAAAATCATCTTTTTTATTTTACGCCAGTTTGTACAACTATTTTGATTTACGATACAAAGCGGTTATATACTAAAATCCAAATAGAAGTTTATATGAAAACAATATTTCAAGTTCTGAATATAACCCTTTTGATATTGCTTTCAGCATCTGTAAAAGCACAAGACTGTAAAACCAATGCTGACCTGGATGCCACTCCCGGTAAATATCTTACGGCAGCACAATATCCCTGGCCTGCTGCCAGAGCAGAATACTTTATAAATCTGAAAACAGCAGCCGACAAGGCACTGGACAAAAAAACATTGGAAAATGTTGAGAAGATAGAACAACAAAGTCATACCGGTTTTAATCTTACAGGTGGCAATTGGGAAAATACCTATTCCAGCAATGGCTACGATTGCCTGGCAATTACAAAGCTGGGTCAATATAATTTTCAGGCTGCCTTACATGAGTTTTTTTGTATCAACGGAAAAAAGAAACGCAATGATGAATATAGTACGGTATTACGTATCTATGTAAATCAACTTCTGCTAACCACCCTGGATTATTTTTTATCAAGACCTTTTGGCAGCAGCTTTGGCAGCTATGATTTTGGGTTACAATATGTTGATTGGCAGAATCACAAACCTGCAGATGTTAATGCCAAAATGATTGATTTGTTTAATTACATATACTGCACTAATCAACAACTGCTTACTGCTATTAATACAGGAGACAACTTTTTTCAGGACGTGGCAGATAAAGATATTAAGCCTAATAACCGCAACAATTTTATCACCCGGTATTGGTTTATTAAGAAAAAAGATATCCCTGTTCTATTACCGGTTAGCCGTAAAGAATATCTGGAAAGCCTGCTGGAATACTATAACAGAGAAAAAATCTATTTTACAAAACTAATAGCACAACTGAAGGCTGACCATGATAACAGTATAAAATATTATAGCAAGTGGGAAAAAGATGTAGCAGATAAAATTGCCATTGTTCAAAAAACTTTAAGTGGGCAAAATGAAGAATGGCTCTCTAAGCAGGCAATTGTCAATCCTTCATCAGATAACGAAAAGCGATATAATGCACACCTGGATGAACAAACAAACTATAACCGTTTCTGGAAGTTTTATGATAAAGAAGCTAAGAGCTTGCCTTTGTATAAGTATAACCCTGATTATTTTCAAGCCAACCCAAAAGGAGCGGCAGCTCCGCAAATCATTACCGTTGCATTTCGGTACGTTACGCTGCCTTCGTCACTGCGTTTGTTTAAAAATTTTACAGAGCATTTTGATTTTGAAAGTTTGAGAAAGATAGTGAACTGATAAAACTTTATTTGCCACAGATGCAACTTTTGCCACAGATGCACAGATATGTTATTTGTTTAAAATTTTCTCAAAAAAATCATCTGTGCATCTGTGGCATTTTTGTTTCTACTTATCAGTGGCATGTTATTTCATCTTAAATCTGGGCATCTGCGGCATTTTTCTTACACCTAATCTGTGCATCTGTGGCAAACCTTATTTACGTAAATGAGATTTCTTACAAAATCAATCGTTTATAATTAAGCTTAGGCTCATTAAAGTTTACAAGAAGTGCAATTTTTTCATCCGATACTTTCAGATAGTTGATTGTTTGTGCGATATGCTCATCAGCTAATGTTTTTACAGCTTTTACCTCAAGAATTATTTTGTCAAACACAATAAAGTCTGCAAAAAATTTATGTTTCAAAATGTTCCCTTTATAATTAACGGTATATTCTTTCTCTCTTTCAAAATGAATTCCGGCATTTTTAAATTCAATTTCCAATGCGTCCTTATAAACAACTTCCAGAAACCCTGCTCCAAGGTAATTATGCACCTCCATACAAATGCCAAGAATCTGATACGTTTCTTCTTTAAAGGGAAAATATGTTTCCATAAGTTTATGTTTTAATTGTTAAGATAAAAATTGGTCATAAATACATTTGCCTAAGATACACTCGTTCGCTATTAGTTAAATTAAATACCAATACCAGCATCTGTGCATCTGTGGCCATCAGAAAATCATCTTTTTTAATGATACCTTCTTTTTAACCATCCAATTACTTTTATCTCATAAATATTAAAAGATGAAATCGTTTTACCTGTTATTGCTGTTTAATGCGCTTACATTTTCTGCCTTTGCGCAAAAGCCTACCAAGGAACAGAAAGAAAGCCTGGAGGCTGCGCAAAAAAAACTAAATGAAACACTATCCAATATGAACCCGGAAGCAAGAAAGATGTACGATAGTATGATGAATGCGTTCGGAGGAAATAAAATAATGAACAATGCTATCAACCAGGTAAATAATAATACACAAGCAGGTCCTACAGGACTAGTCCTGATGCCTACAGGTGACCCTAATAAAATTCCAACCGCTGTTTCAAAATTGGCAATACCACCGACACCTACGGATAAATCTAAATTAGTGGCTTATTTAAAACCTGTTTTTGCTGAGTTGTCAAAGAAAATGGAACCAGGCCATAAAAGTGCGGTAGAAAGTTTACTAAATCAAGGGAAACAAACCGGGCAATATGCAATGGTTTTCTGGACACATAATGAATTGGATAAAGCCTTGTATTTATTGACCAATGCCTGTATCACTACACCCGATGATTATCTTTCTATCAATAACCTGGGCGCCTTATTAACGATGTCTGGTTATGCAAATAAGTCCTTACCACTTTTATTATATGCACAAAAAGCATTACCCGAAAGTGGTACCCTGCTCAACAATATTGGCCAGGCATATCTTAGTCTTGGTTATACAGATAAAGCAAAATCATTCCTGCAAAATTCTATTACAAAGGATTCAACAAACGGAGAAGCATATCGTTCCATGGCGCTCATTGCAAAAAGCCAGGGGAATAATAAACTCTGCGGGGGTTATCTGCAAAAAGCGATTGCGAATGGATGCGCTACAAGCGAAATGATTAATTTATTGAACCAGGTTACACCCGGCGTTGATATGTCCGAGACCATCCGCAATAACTTCAAACAATTTTACAAAGACCACAGCATCACAAAACGTTTTATTATTCCAGCCATTCCGGCATCTTATGAAGAAGCAGTTGCCGCCTATCCGGATATCAATGCATTTTTTCAAAACTTAGATGCTACGGTGATGAAAGCGGAACAGGATGCACAGACTATAAACAAAGATTATGAAGCTAAGGGAATGGAAAATATAAATAAGCGAATGGCGCAGATGCAACAAGTAATGGCTAATGCAGGTAAACCTGGTTTCACTCAATCCATAAATGATATGAAATCATCGCTTACCAATCCAATGTTACCAAAAGCAGCGTTGATGATGGCCAGTATTGACAACCCGCAATTCAGCAAATCTTATTTTGCCCGCATGAAAACCGAAGCAGTGAATAGAAAAAAAGCGGAAGATGATTTGAAACAATCATTAAAAGCATCGTATGATACCAAGATTGAAAAATTAGAAAAAGAATTAAAAACGATTGATGCTGGTGAAGGAAAAACGGCTGAAAATGCCCGTGTAGTTGAAATTGAAAAAGAACTATGTACATTAAAACAAGAGCGACAGGCTAAATGGTTATCCAAATCTGCTGAAATAAATAATGGATATATTCACAAAATGGAAGACCTGCTGAATCAACGTTTGCAGGAATATCTTTTCTGGAATACCATTAGCATGCAAACTATACAAGATCCCACAGCAGTTAACTATAGTTTTTATGTTCAATACTTGCGTGACTTAAATGGTTTTCGCTCATTCTTTCCATATTATGTGGATGGAGGTTTATCAAAGCCCTGTGGTGAGTATTTAAAAGAAGATAATAAAAAAGGGAAAATACATGAGTGGGAAAGGGAACATTGCGAAGTAGAATTTGAAGTTGACCTGATGGTTACAGGCGGAAAAATGAATTGCGAAGGCTGGTCGGTGTATGCCGATTTTAAAGCCGGTTCATTTAAGTATGAACGTAGTATAGACCCAGTAACCTGGGCGACTACAGGCCATAGTATATCAGCCAAAGCCGGTAAGGATAAAGAATTTGAAATCACTAAAAATATCAAAGGTTCAATTGGTGCATCGGTAGAAACCACCATTAAATTTGATGGCAACTTGAACCCGGTAGATTTAATAGTGAAAGGAACAGTAGGAGCTGAAGTGAATGGCCCTTTAGGAGGAAATGCCGGCATGAATTTATTCACAGGAGAGCTCAGTGTAAATGGAGGATTCAATGCTGCAGGCCCTTCTATCCAAAATCTTTTTAAGTGATTTTTTGAAGTATATAATCAAGGTACTAAGGCTCACTAATTTTTCTTTTGTGTTGCCTGGTGTCTTTGGCCTTCGTAGCAAAAAGGATTAGCTACGAAGGTTCTAAGGTTTAATAAACTAACAACTTCACAATTGATTAAACCGGGAAATGGAGCAATCATTTTTGTAAAGCTGTCTCAAGCGCTTTATCATACGAATTGATAAAGTCGGATAATTTATTGCCGGTTTCAAAATCAGGATGAAAAGAACCATCATGGCCAGTCCAGTTTTCCCAAAATTTTGTTGAGTAGGTTACTCTGATTTTTGAATTGGGGAGTTCAAAAGATTTTAATTCTCCGAAATGATTGATATTGCCACCAGTTGCTTCTCCAATAAAAATCGCATGGGTTGTCTTTTTCAGATCAATGACATTCATCAAAGCAGAAGAAATCACTTTTCTGCCAATGAGTATAAAAAACCGGCCACTATCATTCAAATAAGTTTTTTGAATTTTTTCTATAAAAGGTTTCAAAATCCTGGAATTCCCTCCGCCATTAAACCTGAAATCCAGAATCAGTTTTTCAGGTTTAACTAATTCAATAGTTTCAAACAGTTTTTTATTAAAGCTTCTGAATGATTCATTTTCGTCTTCACTACAATGCCGGTAATTAAAATACAGAGCTTTGATATTTTCATCATATTGATACCAGTAGTTGTTCTTTTTAGTGTAGGCTAAAAGGTTTTTGTATGGCTTGGCGTAAATCCAGGTTTCATTTGGTACTTTACGAATAGCATTAATAGCCACATTAATAGTGTCCCCGGTGGGAGATATAAACTGAAACGGAATACCGCTGGTATTATTGACAATATCCAGCCCTTTCAGCAATTCAACATTGTTGAAATAATAAGCTTCAAAAAATTTGAAATATGAGGGATTGTCTCTTTTGATTAATGTTCTATACAATGAATCTATCCGGCTCCAGGGAATATTATTTATAGACACAATCCGGTTCAATAAAAAGGACTGGTTTGCACTGTCGGAAGCCACTATTGTCATCCCCTCATCAAATAATTCAAATTTAAAAGGCAATTCCATTTCATTATCCGGAAATAAAATGGTGTGTTCGTCTTCTATTTGTGAGTTGATTTTAAATAACTCTACAATAAATTTTTCCTTACTCAATTGGGGAGCTACAGCAATCAGGGAATCAATTTTTTGATTGAATTGCTCCCTGGAAATTTTCGTAAAAGGATTTTTATGTCGTGTGGAAATAGTGGTCCTGTATTTCTCAGCATCGGCAATGAGTTCATCTTTGTTTAGGGAAGACTGGGAAAAGCAGAGAATAGTATTTCCTGAAATAAGAATAACAAATATATATTTCAGAATTTTCATGAACACTAAAATTGAAGTATTACTATCAGAACCCGAAAGTAATTAGATTCACTATGAAGTTAATTAGCAACACAGTATCAAAAAAATAATATTCTACCCGGTGATTACTGATGATGCACAAACCTGGTTTGCACACCCGGCGCTAAGGCAATCTTTCCTTCGGGTTTTATGGCAATCGTTGCATTGTCCACCATAGCGGAATATCCAAGGCTGAATCTTGGATCGCCGATTTCTCCCTGCATTACATTCAATCCTTCACAATGTTGTTGATAATTTTCAATACCATCAATGGCGCCATTGGGACAGCGGTATGAAAAATAAGAACGCTTGGGTGTGAGCACTACTATCAATTTTATTTTGTCTCCAACATTTTTCAAATAGGGTATGGGCATCATGACCTGCTGATAAAGTTTATCGGTTTTAATATCTACAGAATAGTTTTTCCTGTTGTCTTTATCATACAAATCTTTAAAA
This sequence comes from Chitinophagaceae bacterium, assembly GCA_023957755.1. Classification (GTDB taxonomy): domain Bacteria; phylum Bacteroidota; class Bacteroidia; order Chitinophagales; family Chitinophagaceae; genus Ginsengibacter. The sequence goes on along the minus strand of JAMLGT010000009.1, from coordinate 51,681 downwards.
TGTTTTTCCACCTGGGGAGTAAAATAAAGGTTTGTTATAATAGGAGCTCCTTTTTGTGTTTGCCGTTTACGAGAAATTTCAATTTCCACATAAGGCATTTGGTATTGTCCTCTTGGGTCGGGTTTGAAAGACAGACCGTCACTTTGAATATTCTTTTTAACGCTCTCATTTACAATTTGATCATACGCCTGCAATATGGATTGCTTATTTGTTTCATTGCAGGTTTTACCTGAATATTCTGAAGCTTTCTGTACCATAAGTTCCACCACCTGGCCTTTTGCCAGTTTGCACATCTCATCAAAATTGGGAATAGTGGGCGGCATACCGTAATATGACATTGCCACATCAAATGTAGTATCAGCAATAGCCACACAGCCTGCATCTATGGCTGCAGTAGCCACACCTCCATTGTTATCCATTGCCTTTACTACATCTACACCCGTATTGTCGCACAGGTATTTTCCAATCATTACTTTCACAGAATTTTTTGTATCATTAAAAACTTTAGCGGATCCTTCCATAACAATTTTCGTAGCTAAAGAAGCTGCACTTAATGCTGAGCTTACAGTACTGAATACTTTTTCAAAAGCTGAGGGTTTTTCAGGAGGCGAAGGACACATAGTGGAACCAACAGGATATGCAGCCTGCATTAATGACGGCGAGCTATAGCCGGTTATTACTACACAATTTTCAAACTGTTGTTCCGGTTCGTGCATGGGCACATAATTGATTGCTGTAATTTCATAGTCCGATTGCAAAGAATCTTCACTGCTCGGAACCGGCTGCTTGAATGGCTCTAAAAAATGCGGAATGATCTTGATGGTATTTCCAATTCGCCCCACAGGATTGCCTGCTGCATCCAATGCAATGAGTCGTACAAAATAGTACCCATAACCTGACTGGTCTGAAAGTAATTTTAATGGGCTGGCGCTCAAAGTGAAATTCTGATTGGATACCTTGCTTGTATTTACCTTGCCGGTTCTGTTTAACTGTTTTACCACAGAGCGCTCCTGGCTTTTTATAGCATTGCCTGACTGATTGCCTTCCTGTTTCGTTTTACTTACATCAAATAATTTGGGGTTTAACCTTAATATCGGGTCTGTAAAGCTGATATTAAACCGTACCGTATCTGCTTGTTTTTTTCCAATAACCCTTGTTCTTAATTTTTGAATAATCCTTGTTTCTTTTGCTCCTTTAAAGTTTGCATCTAATGGCGGAAACGGCAATGATGATATTTCAAACCTTGCCTGTGTGGCAGCAGCGGGTATATTGGTCCAGATAAAATTGTATTGCCAATTCGGGTCTTTTACTTTGCTTGCTTCATAGATTGTTTCATCATCTATATAATAAAATACAGGAGGTACACGAGGATATACTTCAGGTTCGGCAGGTTTTTCTTTAATCAAAAATAAATTCGGTTGATTATATGATGCGGCCGCTGCTTCAATCACCTTCTTATTTAATTTTGGATTTATCAAACTTGTATTATCCGGAACTGTATCCTTAATAACCTGCCCTGATACAGGCTGTATTTTTCTATTCACGGGTCTGGATTGACCGGATGCCTGAGTTGCCAAAATAAGAGGCAAAAGGATTAAAACAGCACAAATATTTTTTCTCATAAATTCCATTTAAATGAGTGAAGATAATTAGCTCCTCAATTTACATTACTATTAATCGTAATCTATTCAAAAATATTTTATTAAGGAGCAGAATTATTTAATAGGAATCCAATTGTAGGCATGGAAAGGGGGGGGAATAGGAATTACTAAGGATCCTGACACAAAAAAGCCGAACAGTCAGAACTTAGGAACCGGATCACCTGTATAGCACAATCATCTCTATCTTTTTCTTTCTGCTTAATGCCTAACCGCAAAAAAATCATCTTTTTTAATGATTGTTGCCGCCTACCCTCTCCTCTATTTTTACATCACACTTAAACAATAAAATACCACTGATATGAAAAAGTACTATTCCCTTCTGGTCATCACACTTCTTCAATTTGCATATTTCAATGCCAGCGCTAAAGTATGGCGGGTAAATAATAATGCTGGCGCCAGTGCTGATTTCTCCGCTTTTGATGCAGCAGTATATAGTGCATTGGTAGTAAACGGCGATACACTTTATATTGAAGGCAGCGCTACCAGCTATAATGATGCAAGCATCAGTAAGCAACTTACCATTATTGGCACCGGTTACTTTTTAGACCCTGCTGATGTAAACTATCCTGCCAACGTGGGATTGCAGTATAATAAATATAGTTCTGTTATACGCAGCATCAATCTGCTTACAGGTAGCAGTGGCTGCAAGTTTATAGGCATTGTTTTTTCCGGCGGTACAATCTACGGAGATAATGCGTGGAATAATATCACTTTTGAGAAATGCGAAATAGCAGAAAGCTTTTATGTACCAAATGCAAGTAATAGCGGGCTTACCATTCGTAAATGTTTCGTACTAAGTACTCTAAACTGCTCCTCCGGGTCATTAACTGATTTCACTTGTGAGAATAATATTTTTACAAGTTTCTATGCGTCCCCCTATCTAGCTAACCTAAGTGGATCTAATAATATTTTTCGCAATAATAGCTTTGCATCATCTGGTATAGGCACTGTAACTACCATTGCCAATTGCTATGTAGCTAATAATATTTTTGCTCAAAACAATAATACACCGGTAAATTTCACTAATTGTAATATCAAAAACAATTTGTTTCAGCAAAACCAAACGCTGCCACCATCTGCGGTTAACAACCTGATAAATGTAGATATGTCCACAGTCTATGTAGGTGGCACTACCGGCAGTTTAGATTCACGCATGGTTTTAAAAGCAGGTTCTCCTGCCATTGCTGCCGGCGTTACAGTAGGTGCAGTGGTAACGCCTGATTGTGGCGCATTCGGCGCTACCGATCCTTACAAACTTTCAGGCATTCCGGCTATACCAACAATTTACAGTTTAACGGCACCTACCAGCATTCCTTCGGGTACAAATTCTATGAACGTAACTTTTAGCACCAGGAACAATAACTAATTCATCCATTCCTGAAAAAGATCAGGAAGAAAATATAAAAAAGATGAAAGCAATTTTCAGTATCATACTACTGCTTGGTTTTATTTGTGCCAAAGCGCAGGATCCCAACTATCCACCTGCTCCTCCAGCATTGGCAAATATTGTAGCAGCAGAATATTGGATAGATACCGACCCGGGAATTGGAAACGCTACCTCCATAACCGTTAGTCCAGGAACAGATATTTCCAATGCATCAGCCTCTATCAACACAAACGGACTGAGCAATGGTATTCACCGGTATAGTTTGCGTACCAAAAGTGTAACTGGGAAATGGAGCCATACCATCATCAGTGAAATTTTAATAGATCATAATCCGAATTATGTATCTGCCCCCCCTGCCGTTACCAATATTGTAGCAGCCGAATATTGGATTGATACAGATCCCGGAATGGGAAATGCAACTGCAATCAGCGTATCTGCCGGTACTGATATTGCAAACATATTGGCTACACTTAATACAACCGGATTAAGCAATGGTATTCATCGCTATGGCTTTCGTACAAAAAGCATTGACGGTAAGTGGAGCCTTACAAACATAAATAATTTTTTAGTTGATCATAACCCGGATTATGCAACAGCACCTGCAGCCATTACTGATATTGTGGCAGCAGAATATTTTATAGATACCGACCCCGGAATGGGGAACGGAACCTCCATTACCATAACACCCGGTCAAAATATTTCCAATATTTATTTTTCGGCAAACACAACCGGGTTGAGCAATTCAACACATTATTTAGTGATAAGAACTAAGAACAGTGAGGACGTATGGAGTTTAAGTAATGTTGTTCCCTTTTTGGTGAATACAGATTTTAGTTACCCACCTGCACCTGCTGCTCCGGGAAATATTACTTATGCAGAATATTTCTTTGATACTGATCCCGGATTTGGAAATGGAACAATTATCCCTGTTACACCCGGTGTGGATTTGAGCAATGTTTCATTCGTAGCAAATACTTCTGCTTTGAATGATGGAGTGCATACATTATTTATCAGAAGTTTAGACGATTGGAGCATTACCAACTATGTATCCTTCCTTAAAGGTGAGCCTTTAGATATCAAACTTCTTCATTTCAATGCTGTGGCAAATAACGGCCAGGTATTGATTACCTGGCAAACAGGATCCGAGGAAATCACTGACAAGATGGTGTTACAAAGAAGTAGTGATGGAATACACTTTACAGACTGGGCCACCGTAAACCCCAGAGGTATCCCTTCAGCGTACACATACAGAGATGAACATCCTTTTAGTGGAAGAAATTATTACCGCCTGAAGATGACGGATAACAAAAATACAATCACCTATTCCACCATTGCGACAGTAAACATCAGCCAAAATAAGGGGTTGGGTGTACAGGCATTTCCGAATCCGGTCATGGACAGATTACATCTGATGCTCCCTGACTCAGTAATACCCTCCGCAATACTCATAATCACCAACACAGATGGCCGTGAAATAATCCGTATGCCAGTAAAAGCAACGCAAATCGAAATTAATATGGCCGGATGGAGTAAAGGTGTGTATTTGATTCGCTACCAGAATGGCACCAATCAACAGGTTATCAAAATATTGAAAGACTGAAACTAAGATAGCCAGGGTAATATATCTCCCTCACCCCGCGCAAAGCTTCCAAATGTCACAGATATTCTCAGCAGAATACCTGTGACATTTTTTGATTCGCGATGTTGTATCAGCGTACTTTCACCCGGACGTTACCCCGTCAACCAAAGTTTATTTTACACTACGAGAAATTCTGAAAGAACCAATCCTGTTGACCGGACCTGGACGAGTCAGAAAACTTGCCGTAATGCTCCTTGGCGGAGTCGTTTTGCAGTGTAGGCGATTCAGGCTTCAAGATGAATACCTGACTGCAGGCATAGCAACCTTTCAAAATCCTAAAAAGGCCCTTCCTGTTGCCAGGAAGAGCCTTTCAATTAAAGACACCCTAAACCGTCGCTGCAAATTGCAGCCGGTTATAAGAAAATTTAAAAGCTAATCGTGATCAGGCCATCCTGACATTCACTGCATTGGGCCCTTTCTTTCCCTCCTCCACTTCATAAGCTACTTTATCACCTTCATGGATATTTGTTTTCAGTCCACTACTGTGCACAAAAATATCTTTTGACCCATCATCCGGTTTAATAAATCCAAAACCTTTGGATTCATTGAAGAATTTTACTGTTCCTGTTGGCATTGTTTCTGAATTGATTATTATTAAAGTTTTTTATCTGACTTTCCGAATATTCACAGCCTGAAACCCCTTTGGTGACCTTCTCTTCTCATAGACCACCTTATCTCCTTCACTTAAAGGCTCCGACATATCGTTGCTATGCACGAAAACCGATTCTCTTGTATTGTCTTCTGAAATGAAACCAAACCCTTTATCCATAAAAAAGGAGGATAAAACGCCGGTAAACTCCGTTTCCTCCACAACAGGCGCCGCTCCAAGTTGAATATCTTCCAATTTTATTTCCTTTCTCTTTTGCAACTCAGGCGGTACATCTGTAAAATTACCATTTTCATCCAGATACACTGTCATCTCCTCGAGGCTCTTTCCTTTATTATTATGCGTTTTACGCTCCTTTCTACGGTCTATTTTATCCTGCTTCTTTTTTGCTTTCTTTTGTTGCAACGCTTTTTTATTATAGGAATCTCCCATTTGTAATTATATGATTTAATTAAGTGTTTTAAAAATCTTTCACCTCATGACTACTCCGGAAATTCAAAATGAATTAAATCAATTCTCATTCGGATTTACGGGAATCCGAAATCCAATCAACTTTTGAATTCCTTTCAATTCATCCCTCTCTTCCACTCCACAAAACGAAATTGCGACACCCTCTTTCCCTGCCCTGCCCGTACGTCCAATCCTGTGTATATAGGTTTCAGGCACATTGGGCAGCTCATAGTTGACCACAAAAGGTAACTCATCAATATCTATTCCTCTGGCTGCAATATCTGTTGCCACCAACACACGTATCCTGTTTCTCTTAAAATCTTCCAGCGCTCTTTGCCTTGTATTTTGTGATTTGTTTCCATGGATTGCTGCTGCATCGATCCCGCTCTTTCCCAACTGCCTTACCAGTTTATCAGCACCATGTTTAGTGCGGGTAAATACCAGAGAACGTTGCACAGGCTTCTCATTTAAAAGACGCACCAGTAATCCGGCTTTCTCCTTCTTCTCCACAAAGTAAACGGATTGCTGTACTGTTTTTGCCGTAGAAGAAACGGGCGTTACCGATACTTCTACAGGATTTCTTAAAATCGTATTAGCGAATTTGCGAATCGACTGCGGCATGGTTGCTGAAAAGAAAAGTGTCTGTCTCTTTTCGGGCACCTTGAGCAGAATGCGCTTTATATCGTGTATAAACCCTATATCCAGCATGTGATCCGCCTCATCGAGCACCAACACCTCAATCTGTGCCAGATTTACAATTCCCTGTTGCATTAAATCCAACAACCGTCCCGGAGTAGCAATCAGGACTTCCACGCCTTTCTTTAATCCTGCTACCTGAGGAGCCTGCGACACACCTCCAAAAATGGCAATAGACTTTGTATCAAGGTACTTTGCATAGGCAATAAAGTTTTCCTCAATTTGTAATGCCAGTTCACGTGTAGGAGTCAATACTAACACCCTTACCATCCCGCGCCTCCTTACCTGTTGCAAGTTTTGTAAAATAGGGATCGCAAAGGCTGCTGTCTTACCCGTACCTGTTTGCGCACATCCCAATATGTCTCTGCCTGCCAAAATTTGGGGAATCGCCTTATGTTGTATTTCAGTAGGTGATGTGTATCCTGTATCCTTTAATGCTTCAAGTATTTTGGGGATTATGTTTAACTGATTAAAATTCATTGTTCTTTTGCTCCGGCTCTGCCGGATTTTTATTGAGAAATATACGTTTCTACCTTTCGGCTTCTCGCCGAATTATTAATTAATTACCAATGGCATACTATGCAGCTATTTAAAGCAAACGTGCCAGTGTTGTCTGAAAGAGGAGAAAAATGTTACTCTATACTTTGCCAGAAGGTGCAAGGGCAGTGCCTGATAAATATTAAGGTGCAAAGATAAGGCTTCCACCCTAAACAGATATTAATAGATCTGATATTAACAGACTATGATATCACTCCCCTATGGCCGGGTACCCATTTGCTTTATCAGCCTGAAATGGGAGTGTACTGCCTTGAAGAATGTAGGACTGATATGATACGGAATACCAAATTCCTCGCACTTACGCTTTACAATCTTACTAATAGAAGGATAATGAATGTGACTGATACGAGGGAACAAATGATGTTCTACCTGATAATTAAGCCCTCCGGCCAGAAAAGTAATGACCCTACTTCCGGGTGAAAAATCTGCCGTGGTCTTCACCTGGTGCACAGCCCACTCGTTTTCAATAGTAATGGTGTCATCAATTCCCACATAAGAAAACTCTGTCTCCTCCACTACATGCGCCAGTTGGAAGATTATAGAAGTGCCTAAACCCATAACCGCATTGAGAACCAGAAACCCAATCAGCCATTTAAACCAACCGAGCACCAATATAGGAATCACCATATACACAAGCACATAAAACACCTTGCTCACCCAAAAAATTACATGTTCCTTACGAGACATCACGGGCAACTTAGACCGATATACTTTTTTGGTAAAATACTTCTGGAAATCCTGCCACATCATCCAGAAAATCGTATTCAGCGAATAAAGAAACGGAGCATAGATATGCTGAATTTTGTGAATGGGCACCCACCGCTGTGTACTGCACAATCTGATAAAAGGACTCACCGCTATATCATCATCCAGCCCATCTACATTGGTATAGGTATGATGCAGAATGTTGTGCTTCTGCTTCCATATAAAACTATTTCCTCCAATCAAATTGAGTGTATATCCCAGCATCTCATTCACCCAGGGCCTTGATGAATAGCAGCCATGACAGGCATCATGCATCACATTAAATCCAATCAACGCCAATACCAGCCCCAACACAGCACAAACCAAAATAGCCACCCATCCCGGCATGGGCAGCATCAGCAGCATTAAATACAAGCACACCGCCAGCGGCAGAAAAATAACAGTTTTGGAAAAGAGCTTCCAGTTTCCGGTTTTCTTTAAATTATTTTCTTTGAAATAGGCATCAATATCTTTTTTTAAAGCAGGGAAGAACGTAGCCTGCTTGTTATTATAGGTGACTCTTGGCATTAAACATCATTAGTTGGCATTAAAAATATTGTATCAGATTACACTTGAGTCTCCATAATAACAGCGTCAACCGTGCAGCTCAAAATTATAATGTGAGGAACAATTAGGCGGAGCGAAAGTACAACTATTGATTATACGAAAATATATTCTTTTGTTAACCTCGTCTGATAGGAAAAAAGTGCCCGGATACGGGCATTCCTTACAAGAAACCCCATGTCGTCCCGCAAGTTCAGTAAAAGCAGGTCATGTCCTCGAAAACACCGTCTGGTCTATACCCACAGCGGGGTTCTGATCGTTGAGCCTGCATATACATTTCTCTGATTACATTTCAGGAAATCACGCCTGAGCCAATCAATTCATCTCCCCGATACCACGCAGCAAACTGACCTTCGGCGATACCGCGCTGCAATTCATCAAACAAAATATAAAGCCCGTCTTCTTTCCGGATAAGCGTAGCCCTTTGCAAAGGCTGCCGGTACCGAATCCGCACTTCGGCTGCCTGAGTGTCTCCAACCTTTAACTCATAGTCGGGATTCACATAATGCACTTCATCCGCATGAATCTTTAATGCTCTTCGGTTGAGTCCCGGATGGCTGCCTAACTGGCCTGAATACACGATATTATTAAGGGTATCAGTCTGTAATACAAACGAGGGATGGGGCCTTCCGCCGATATGCACTCCTTTTCGCTGGCCGATCGTATAGAAATGAGCACCTGAATGGGCTCCAACTTTTATACCCTCCCAACGTTCAAAGCTAAAAGGCCTTGCAAGTTCCTGCACATTCTCTGGTGTAGCTTCTAACCGGTGGTATTCCTGTAATTTATCCAGGGCAGAGTCTATTTCAATAATATCCCCATCCTTGGGTTCCAGTTGCTGTTGCAGGAATGTGGGCAGATCTACCTTTCCGATAAAACATAATCCCTGCGAGTCTTTCTTATCAGCCGTAGATAGCCCTGCCTTGTGCGCAATTTCCCGTACTTCTGACTTCATCAAATCCCCAACAGGGAAAAGAGACTTCGCCAATTGCTCCTGATTTAACTGACAAAGAAAATAAGACTGGTCTTTGTCCGGATCCCTTCCTGCCAGCAGGTGGTGTCTTCCATTTTCATCTGTTGTTTTCCTGCAATAGTGGCCGGTAGCTACAAAGTCGGCCCCCAACTTCATTGCCGCCTTCAGGAACACATCAAATTTGATTTCCCTGTTACACAGTACATCAGGATTGGGTGTTCGGCCTTTTTCATATTCAGCGAACATATAATCCACAATCCGTTCCTTATACTCTTTGCTTAAATCAATTACATAATATGGTATCCCTAATTTTTCAGCCACCGACAGCGCATCGTTAGAGTCATCAATCCACGGACACTCGCTTTCCAGCGTCACATCATTATTATGCCAGTTGCGCATAAACATACCTATCACCTCATATCCTTTTTCCTTCAAAAGATATGCAGCCACACTGGAGTCCACACCTCCTGATAAGCCTACAACTACCCTTTTCATACTGCAAAATTAGCAGATAAAATACACAGCTACGCCTGTAGGGTGGCTCAGAAAAACAAAAGAGCGAATTTTAACAAGTGTAAAATCCGCCCTTTAAATTAAACAATCACCTGTCCAAAAATGTACTTAATGGGTATCTTCGATAAATTTAGCCACTGTACTATGTAATTGCTTTAATGATTCAGGATGCAGGTACACCATGTGGCCCGACTCGTAATATTCATATTGAATATTCTTCTGCAGAGACGCTGGCATCGGCAAATGTTTCATTTCAAATATTCCTTCAAAATAGGGGGTACCCAAATCAAAATATCCACCAGTCAGTAATACTTTCATAGTAGGATTTAATACCATAGCCCTTGCCATATCTCCCATCACATTCGGGAACCCAATAAATCCCCTTCTCCTGAAATTCCACGGCTGCACATTACCACTTGTCTTGTACTGCTTGTCCTGCCCAAACTTCAGCGTATTTCTCATGTAAGAGTTGATTGCAGAAGTGAATGTAGCGCCGATATATGAGTCCATCGGATCGTATTGCGCATTCTCACTCAGGGGGTTGATGGCATCTCCAGAGAATCGCGAATCGAGGCGGCCTGTAACCTTATTCTCATCACCCAGAAGCGCCTGCTCAAACTGAGGCCCATTTACTCTCAGGTTAGCCTTTTTCAGATAGTTCACAGAAAGGCCTGTATAATTATGGAGCTTTTCCGCAATAGAATTAAAAGAGGCCTGATCCAAATCAGCTCCCTTATTGAGTGCCAGTGCATATTCAGTCAATGCAAAGTCTTCTACTTCTTTCAGGAATGGCCTAAGTGCGGCCGGTTTCTTAGGCAACTTATTATGATAATAGGCAGTAGCAGCAAACGAAGGCAATATCAATTGATAAGGCAGGTCCGTTCCCGGATTACCCGAAAGGGTCTCCGTCATATTACTATATGTAAACAACTGCGAAAGTAAAATCACTCCGTTAAGGCTGACATTCCTTTGTCCCAAAATATTGGATACCACTGCCGACCTGAAGGTGCCATAGCTTTCACCAAAAAGATATTTTGGAGAATTCCATCTGTTGTAATCCGTGATAAACTGAACAATAAAGTTTGCAAATGCCTGCCCGTCTTCATCCACCCCGAAAAAGTCCGATCTGTTGCCTGCGCCTCCCATCTCCTTAGTAATTACTTCACCAAATCCTGTACCCGGTGCATCAATAAAAACCAGATCACTGGCATCTAACAAACTGTAATTATTACTCACAGTGCTGTATGGAGCACTTGACCTGGCCATGTCTTTCATGTTGACTTTTTGTGGCCCCCAGCATCCCATGTGCAACCACATAGTAGAACTGCCCGGCCCACCATTATAGATAAATGTCACAGGCCTCTTATCTGCATTTTCACCTTCCTTGAAATACGCAACATAGGATATCCCTATAGTAGGGCTTCCCTGTGCATTCTTCAACACAAGGATACCTGCATCTGCCTGATAATTGATAGTTTTTCCCTCGATGGTAACCACGCCGTGGGTAACAGACTTCTCTGACTTCCATTTTTCATTTGACTTCTTAACCGCAGCATTACCTTCGGCCTGTTGAGCAGACTGTCCGGGAGCAGTCCTCGCCGGCGGCTGGGCTGTAAGGAATAACACCGGTAGCACTAAAGAAAGCAGCAATGCTAATTTTTTACTTTTCATAGCTTGATTTTTAATATTTGGAAATAGATAAATACCCAAGTGGCCTTTCAAAGGTAATTTCAGAGAAAAGAAATTTTTCTCCGTTCATCATTATTTTACGGAAATAGAAAGGAGTGTGCGGAGAATGTTATCAAAAAAAAGTTGAAATGGATAGTGCAGGCTGTACTTGGATTATCTGACCTTGCTCTTCATCACTATCCGATGAAGGAGCCTCGGGAAAAGACGTTTGATATATACTGCTTTCGCTTCCTTACCTCCAATGTAGGCTTCATATTTTTCGTGTTCGACAGCACGGATCATTCGCTCTGAAAAATCCTCCACACGAAGCCCATTTGCTGTCTTGTCATCCTGCCGCCCCAACGCAGAACCATCACCGGTCAGGGCATTCCGGGTCACATCCGTATTCACAAATCCCGGACAGATAATAGTGACCTTCACTCCGTCCTTTTCGTGCTCCATCCTGAGCACATCAAAGAATCCATGTAGTGCATGCTTTGCCCCACAATACCCGGAGCGATAAGGAGAACCATATTTACCCATCACGCTGGAAACCACCACATACAACCCTGATTTGTTTTGAATAAAATGAGGAAGTAATGCTTTAGAAAGGGCAACTGTACCCAGATAATCCACTACCATCAATTTTCGGTCGACCGAAATATCTGTATCCAGGATTAATGACCGCTGACTGATGCCCCCACAATTAATGAGTATATCTATTTTTCCAAAAACTGCAATGGCTTCCTGAGTGTGTTTTTTCAAAGAATCAGTATTCTCTAAGTCTATTGGTAACACGTACACATCCTTTGTAAAATCAGCACATTGTTGTTTTGTCTGCTCCAGCTTATTACGATTACGTGAAGAAAGAATCAACCGGCAATTGCGCCTGGCAAAATCAATGGCCAACTGTCTCCCTATCCCATTGGAAGCACCGGTAATCCAGACTATCTTATTATCTATCTTCATGTAGTCTTCATTATCGCCTTTTATTACCGTCCTACTGCTAAGTTGGGCTTTAGCCCGACTTTGAACCACCTAACCGTTCGACGATGATAGTTTATTATTTCAGCGTTGACTCATAAGAAACCAGCCTTTGCCTGCTTTCTCCGAGTCCGTCTATTCCCAACTCCACCATATCGCCATGCCGAAGGTAGGGCTGATCTTTCATTCCGAAGGCAACTCCGGCCGGAGTGCCTGTAGAAATTATATCACCGGGAAGCAGGGTCATAAACTGACTCGTATAAGAAATCAAAAATGGAATCTTAAAAATCAGATTAGATGTATTACCATCCTGCATCATCTTACCATTCACTTTCAGCCACAGTCGCAGATTCCCCACATCTGCTATCTCGTCTTTGGTAGCCATCCAGGGGCCAAGCGGCGCAAAGGTATCACACCCCTTCCCTTTTGTCCATTGGCCTCCGCGTTCTACCTGAAATTCGCGTTCACTGTAATCATTATGTAACAGATATCCTGCTACATAATCCATTGCATTCGCCTCATCCACGTAGGTTGCCCTTTTTCCGATGACTAAGGAAAGCTCTACCTCCCAATCTGTCTTGAGCGAATTACGAGGTATCACCACATCATCATTCGGGCCAATGATCGCCGTGGTCGATTTCATAAAAATAACAGGCTCGGCAGGTGGAGTAGCATTTGTCTCCAGCGCATGATCCACATAATTAAGTCCGATACACACTAATTTAGATGGCCTTGCCACCGGTGAGTCAAGTGAAATATCTCCTGAAAGCACAGGAAGGCTATCGGCTCTTTCCTTCAACAGGTTTTCCAGATCAGCCAAGCCATCATTGCCAAAAAACGATTCATCAAAATCTTTAATGACATCTGCCACACTTAAATACTTTCCGTTGTATATTACCCCAGGCTTTACTTTCCCGTTTTCTCTATACCGTATCAGTTTCATTATTTCCTTTTTTATTAATTATTGAGTTTGATGAATCCTCCATCTATCGGATAGTCTGTACCTGTAATAAAGGAAGCCTCATCCGATGACAGATATAATATCAGTGCGGCGATTTCTTCCGGCTTAGCCATTCGGCCAATGGGCTGAGTAGCTTCTAATTTCTTAAACATCTCCTCTTCCTGTCCGGGATAATTCTTTTTGAGGTAGCCATCCACAAAGGGAGTATGTACCCTGGCCGGAGAAATAGAATTGCATCGGATACCATCTTTAATATAATCCTTTGCAACCGAGAGTGTCATAGAATCTACCGCACCTTTGGTCATGGAATAGGCAAACCTGTCAGGTATGCCTACACGATTAGCTGCAGAACAGATATTGATAATCACCCCACCGGTCTTCTGCATTATTGGTATGGCTATATGTAAACTATTGTACACGCCCTTTACATTTACTTTAAATACCTTGTCAAAGTCCTCTTCTGATGTCGAAGTGGCTGTGCCTATCTGTGAGATACCTGCACAATTTATCAGAATATCCAGCTCCCGAATTGTGTTGTATTTCTGCTTTACGTCTTCCTGATTGGTCACATCGCATACCAGCGGAACAGCTTTGCCTCCCTGGCTTGTAATTTGGTTTACCACTTCATTAGCATGCTCTTCATTAATATCAGCCACATAAACCAGCGCACCTGCCCCTGCCAGTGTGATTGCCGTAGCCCTTCCGATACCGCTGCCCGAACCGGTAACAATAGCTGTCTTGTCTTTTAAGTCAAACATTTTTTCGTTTATTATTTATTGTTATCAATTTGCTTTCCTGAGGGTTATTTCATCCATTAAAAAACCTCGTTACCCTTCCAATTCAAATTTTCCCTTCAGCCGTATGTCATCCGAGGCAGACCCAATCATTATATCAAACTCGCCCGGCTCGGTTATCAGTTTCCCCTGCTCATTGTAGAAAGCCAGTTTATCAGGAGTAATTTCAAATATAACCGTCTGCGCCTCTCCGGGCTTCAGTACAACCTTCTTAAAATCTTTCAACTCCTTCACGGGTCGCACTATGGAAGCTACCCTGTCTCTCAGATACAACTGCACTGTCTCCTCACCACTTACCTTTCCTGTATTGGTAACCGAAAGGCTCACACGAACTGACTCGCCACTTTTTATGATTGAGTCGCTCATCTTCAGGCTACTGTATTCAAAGGTTGTATAACTCAATCCGTGGCCGAATGCAAATTTCGGATTTTGCATCAGATCAATATACCCCGTACGGTAGTAGGCTACACTGTCATTTTTTGGAGGCTTGCCGGTACTGAGATGATTGTAAAATATGGGGATTTGCCCGACACTTCTCGGAAAGGTAATTGGCAATTTTCCTGAAGGGTTATAATCTCCAAACAATACATCTCCAATGGCACCCCCTGCCGTGGTGCCTAACCACCAGGTATAAAGAATAGCCGGCACATGATCCGCAGCCCAATCGAACACCAATGGCCTTCCGGCATTTATCAGCATTACAATGGGAGTTCCTGTAGCATAAACAGCTTTTATCAGTGCTTCCTGCACACCCGGAAATGTAATGTCAGACCGGCTCCTGGATTCACCACTCATATCATACTGCTCACCCATACTCATAATCACCACATCAGCCTGCCGGGCAATTCTCACTGCTTCTGCAAATCCCGCCGTGGAGGTATCGCTCACTTCGCAGCCTTTCGCATAAAGCAATGTAGTACCTCTGCTTACTTTATTTTTTATTCCCTGATACTGTGTAATGATTCGCGCTGAATCATCAGGCCACCACGGGCTCCAGAAACCCAGGTTTTCCCTGACCGACATGATGTGTGGGCCTATCAACGCTATCGTCTTCACATTTTTGGAAAGTGGCAGCACCGGCGATGTTCTTCCTTTGGGCACCTCATTCTTCAACAATACAATACTCTTTCCTGCCATCTCTCTCGCTGTCGCAATATGCGCCGGATTATTTATAGCCTTCTGCCAACGCTCCTCTTTAATGAATTTGAAAGGATCATCAAACAATCCGAGTTCGAATTTCTTGGCGAGGATTCTCCTTACGGCATCATCAATTAATTCTACAGGCACCTTCCCATCGGCTACCAACCGGGGTAGTTGCTTTTTATAAATCTGATCTTCCATGTCCATATCCACTCCGGCAGTAACTGATGCTAATGCCGCACCTGCGGCATCTTTCACATATCCATGTGCAATCATATCCCCTACCGAACCCCAATCGCTTACCACAAATCCTTTGAATCCCCACACTCCTTTGAGTATATCGCGCTGAAGATAGCTGCTGGCAGTAGTGGGCACACCATTAAGTGTATTAAAGGAATTCATAAACGACGAAGCACCCGCTTCAGCCGCTGCTTTGAAGGGTGGCAGATATACATTCCACAATTC
This sequence comes from Chitinophagaceae bacterium, assembly GCA_023957755.1. Taxonomy (GTDB): domain Bacteria; phylum Bacteroidota; class Bacteroidia; order Chitinophagales; family Chitinophagaceae; genus Ginsengibacter. Next base: position 35,877 of record JAMLGT010000009.1, on the reverse strand, counting down.
CTGGTTGCTCATATCCACAGTGTTGTAGTCCCGTCCGCCAACGGCCGCACCATAAGCCGCAAAATGTTTGGCAGTCGCCATTACCGAATTTGTATCTCCCAGTTTATTACCCTGATATCCTTTTACTCTGGCGGCAGCAATGAGTGAGCCTAAATAAGGATCTTCCCCTGCGCCTTCCATCACCCGGCCCCAGCGGGGATCGTGGGTAATATCCACCATAGGCTGAAAAAACCAGTTATTGCCCCGAGCTGATGACTCAATGGCTGCAATTCTGGCTGTCTTTTCCATCAGGCCAATATCCCAACTCGCTGCCTCCGCCAGGGGAATCGGGAAGAGTAAATGCAAACCATGCAACACATCGTTTCCAAAAAGCAATGGAATCTTCAGGCGCGACTGCAGCGCCATTTCCTGAAGCAGCCTGGTATTCTTAATTCCATTGACATTCAACACGGCTCCTACCCTGCCGTTCTTTAAATCGTCGTACTTAAAATCAGCAGTAAATACAGGATCATCACCAAAAATATTTCCGGTGTACATATTCATCTGGCCAATCTTTTCTTCCAGTGTCATCTGTTTCAACAGATTCTCCAGCCTGATACTGTCAGATGGTTTTAGCTGTGCGGCTGACTGAAAAAAAGAAAACAAAACAATAAGGCTGAATAGTCTTTTCATATTTCTACACTTCAAATTTATTGGCCGGAAGTCCTCTGAAACCGGTATTACGAATTACAAAAAGCGCTCCCGCTTCGGGCTGTCGCTTCATCTCTTCCGGAGATAGCCCTGTACTTGCAGTCGTGATGAACAGGTCACTTAATTTTTCACCTCCGAAAATGCAGCAGGTGGGTCGTGACACGGGCAGGTTCACAGACAATAATTTTTCTCCTGTCAAAGGATTCCATCTCGACAACTGCCACCCGTCCCACTGTGCTACCCACAGCATCCCCTCAGAATCTATTGTCATCCCGTCGGGAAATCCATCTGCTTCTGAGAAGGAAACTGCCAGCCGTTTGTTGCTGATCTCACCTGTAGCATCTTCATAGTCGAAGGCGTCCACTCCCCTTGTGGTGGAGTCAATAAAATAGAACTGCTTTTTATCAGGGCTCCATGCCATCCCGTTAGAAATAGTAGTTCCAGAAACTTTTTGCATCACCTTCAAATTCTTATCCACCATATAAAGTGCACCTGCATGCGCTGCCTCAGTCTTATCCATAGTACCCAGCCAAAATCTACCCGATGGATCTACCTTCCCATCATTGGAACGATTATCAGGAAGGTGCCTTTCCGGTGAGGCAATATGTTGCTTTACTCCTGAGGCCCTGTCCACAAAATGAATCCCCTTCTCCAGCCCCGCTATAAAATTCCCGTCAGTACAGAAAGCTATTGAACCCACCATCTCGCCCACTGAAATAGTTTTCTCTACGCCTGTGACAAAGGAATACTCATGGATATCTCCCCTTAGTACGTCGATCCAAAAGATAGTTTGAAGTCCCTCGTCCCAGACTGGGCCTTCACCAAGCAGACAACTATGCCTGCCCACCTTTTCCGGAATAAAACTTCCTGCATTTTCTTTCATGGCCAACGACCTCTGTAATCTGAGAAATTATTTATCATACGGTGAAGGGCTCACACTCGACCAGCCACCATCCACCACTAATGTCTGACCTGTGATATACCGCGCCTTATCTGACACCAGAAATAACGCAGCTTCCGCAATATCCTGCACAGTGGCCGGCCTGCCAATAGGTGTCAACCTCGACCATATCTGTTCATAGTCCGGATCTTCACGCAACGTGCGCTCCGTCAGCGTAGGCCCCGGCGCGATTGCATTGACATTAATCTTATAGGCCGACAATTCCACCACCAATCCCTTTGCCAGCATCTCAAGCGCTGCCTTGCTCATGCCATATACTACCAGATTTTTATGCGCCTGATGGCCGGTAACCGATGAGGTGAACAGCAGTTTACCTCCCTCTCTCTGATTCTTCATCTGATTAGCCGCTGCCTGAGCCAGAAAAAATGAGCCTCCCAGATTCACCTGCAACAATCTGAAAAAACGCTCCTGAGGATAACTCAGAAAATCACCATACAACGTAATTCCCGCATTGGCAATGCCTATATCCAGTCTCCCATAATCTTCTACAACCTTTGCTACCATCTGTTGCACAAACGACACATCACCCGAATCGCCTGAATATGCCATACAGTTACCTCCGGTAACCTCACTAATCTTTGTTGCGGCATTGCCTGCAAGCTGAGAATCAATATCATTAAGAATCACGCGTGCCCCCTCTGCCGCAAGGCTTCTGCAAATCTCAAATCCAATCCCTGATCCGGCGCCTGTTACAATAGCTACTTTATCTTTAAACGACATAAATACTCTTTTGCTGCTTTATAGATTTAATGTGAATCTCTCGTAATCTCACTTCCTGAACAACCTCTCAGAAAATCCAAATCCGCACCTTCATTTGCCTGTAATACGTGATTAATATACAGATTGGTATATCCTCTTGGAATATCCGGGAGTGTGGGTATATAGTTTTTCTTTCGTGCTTCCAGTTCTTCGTCATTTACATTCAGCATCAATGTGCGGTTGGGGACATCCAGTGTTATTGTATCTCCATTGCGGATTACAGCAAAGTTTCCTCCTACTGCGGCCTCAGGCGACACGTGCAATACGACTGTACCGAAGGCTGTACCACTCATTCGACCGTCTGAAATCCGAACCATATCCTTTACTCCTTTATCCATCAGCTTTTTGGGAAGCGACATATTACCTACTTCAGGCATTCCGGGGTATCCTTTCGGCCCTACATTCTTTAAAACCAGAATGCTCGTTTCGTCCACTTCCAGGCTCACATCATCTATCCTGGCTTTATAGTCTTCAATATTTTCAAATACAACTGCCTTACCTGTATGACTCATCAGTTTAGGGCTCGCAGCGGAGGGTTTGATGATGGCGCCACCCGGACAAATATTTCCATGCAAAACCGCAAGGCCTGAATCTTCATTAAAAGGATTAGATACGGTGGCAATCACATCTTTGTCAAAGTTTTCCGCAGATGTATAATTCTCTTTAACCGTCTTACCATTCACTGTAATCGCACCCTGGTGCAGGAATTTATCCAATTCCTTCATCACAGCAGGTAAGCCACCCGCATAAAACAGGTCTTCCATAAAATACTTTCCCGATGGCTCCAGATTTACAATCAGCGGAATCTGCGCGGATAACCGATCAAAGTCTTCCAATGCCAGCGGGACACCCACTCTCCCGGCAATGGCCAGTAAATGCACCACAAAGTTAGTTGAACCTCCGATAGCGGCATTAACCATAATTGCATTTTCAAATGCTTCACGTGTAAGCACATCCGATAGTTTCAGATCTTCTCTCACCATTTCCACAATTCTTTTTCCTGAAAGCTGGGCAAATGTCTTACGTCTGGCATCAGCGGCAGGAATAGCCGCATTTCCGGGAAGCGATAATCCCAATGACTCTACCATGCTGGCCATAGAGGAGGCAGTGCCCATGGAGGCACAGTGACCACAGCTTCGACACATGCTTCCCTCAATATTTCGCAACTCCTGCTCTGTAATTCTCCCTTCCTTCCAATCGTCAAAATAATTCCAGGCATCACTCGTGGCAATACTCTTACCCCTGTACCTTCCCGTGAGCATGGCACCACCTGATATCACCAGCGTCGGCAGGTTCACACTGCACGCCCCCATCACTAAAGAAGGAGTAGTCTTGTCGCACCCGCAAAGCAACACCACACCATCCAGCGGGTTTGCGCGGATAGACTCTTCCGTATCCATACTTGCCAGATTGCGATACAGCATGGCAGTAGGCTTCATCAATGTTTCGCCTAAAGACATTACCGGAAACTCTACAGGAAACCCTCCCGCCTCAAGCACGCCCCACTTCACGCGTTCTGCGATTTCACGAAGGTGTCCGTTGCAGGGTGTCAGCTCACTCCACGTATTGCATATACCAATTACCGGTTTCCCATTGAATTCATAATCGGGATTTCCCTGGTTCTTCATCCAGGCCCGATAGATAAATCCATCCTTCCCTTTGCGGCCAAACCAATCGGCGCTTCTTAATTTTTTTTCTGACATATCATAGATTTAGAATCACTCCTTAAAATTACCTTTTTCAGGCCAGACACTTCACCGTCTCCGCCTGTTATTCAGGTTAAAGTTATATCCCAAATCCCTCACAGGCAGGGAATATATTGTCTTAATATTTGCATATATTATCCACAAATGCACAACTTTTGTTATTTTGTAATAACATATAAAAAGAATTATGCAGAAGGCTACTGAAGAAATCATCCTTTCGTCCAGAGAATCCTCTTTTCTCATAAGGAAATTTGACAGGAAGGGGTTTCTGGCACCCTTTCATTTCCATCCTGAGTTTGAGTTGACCTACATACTCGAGGGAAGAGGCAAAAGATTTGTGGGAAATAACATGAGTTCTTTCAGGGAAAATGATCTGGTACTGATCGGATCAAATCTGCCCCACTGCTGGAAACTCGCTGCTACGGAAAAAATAAAAGCCGGTTCTGTAGTTATCCAGTTTACTCCTGAGCAGTTTGCTCCATTTATGAACAACCAGATCCCTGAATTCAATTCTATTAATAATCTGCTCAGGAGGAGCAACAATGGTATTCAATTCTCAGAAAAGATAGCTGGCGCAATGAAAAAAGACATACAATCTATCTTCATTGAGAAAGACAAATTCAAAAGATTGTTGATACTACTCAGAATATTAAAATCTCTCTCCAATACCAGACAGTTTACGCTATTAAACCGAAACGATTTTGTCCATTCCCAATCTGCACATAACCGTGAAAGGCTCAATAAGGTGAATGCCTACATCATTGAGAACTTTCAGGAAAATATTTCACTAAAAAAGGCCGCCCAAATAATTGGGATGACCCCCAATGCCTTTTGCAAATACTATAAGAACATCACCAGAGAAACACTTATGGAAACGGTGATCAACCTGCGAATAGATTATGCGATTCAGCAACTTATCGAAACTGATAAATCGATTACAGATATCTGCTTCGAAAGCGGCTTCGGCGATGTATCTCACTTTTATAAAATCTTTTCATCAAGAATGAAAATGAGTCCGCTCCGATACCGGAATAAATACCAATTGGAAATTGGCTGACCATTGCTTAGCTGGTGCACATTAATTGCCTGGATAAACCCAGTCTCTGATCTTTAATTCATCACCCTGCTCTAATTCTAACATACGGTTATACTTTGCAAGCCGGTCAGATTGCGCGATAGAACCAATCTTAATCTGGTTGCCATCCCACCCAGTAGCCAGGTCTGCCAGCCAGTTGTCTTCTGTCTCCCCGCTGCGGGCACTCACAGTCACCTGCCATCCTGCATTTCTTGCGGCCCTGAGAGCAGCAGCTGCTTCTGCAAGACTGCCACACTGGTTCACCTTCAACAGCAACGCATTTGCCGCATCCTTCTCTACAGCCCGGTTTATTCGCGCTACCTGCGTACACAGCAAATCGTCACCTAATACCAGGCATTTGTCCTGAAGTGTATGCTTCAAATGTGGCCAGAATTCCCAATCATTTTCTGCCAATCCATCTTCCACACTCAATATAGGATAGGCATCTACCCATGACCGGATCAGATCTATCATTCCCAGACTGTCTCTTATCTCTGTTCCCAAATCATATTTTCCTTCTTTATAGAAATGGCTTGAAGCCACGTCTAATGCCATCGCCATCTGTTTACCGGGTTGTAGCCCTGCGCGTTCGATAGCTTTCATCGCATCTTCAAACATCTCATCTATATTCCTGAATGAAGGGGCTAGCCCACCTTCATCAGCCTTCAACGCACGCATTCCATACTTTTCATGGATCAGTTCCGATGCACTCAGATAAACCGAATGCACCTGCTCCAATGCCTCATCCATTGTCTTTGCCGCAACCGGCACCAGCAATAAATCCTGCACCGGAATCTGCCCTCCGGCATGCTTCCCACCACTGAAGAGATTGATTGTAGGACGGGGCAACTGAAAGTCATCATTCCCTATCATCCTGCCAAAATATTTATACAACACCACCCCTTCCTGCTGCGCGCTGGCTCTGGCATAAGCCAGCGAACATACAAGAATTGCATTTGCTCCCAGCCTGCTCTTATCGACTGTACCATCCAGCGCAATCAAGGCATTGTCAAATGCTTCCTGCGTATCGAACTCTTTTCCAACCAATGCGCCGCGGATCGCATTATTAATATTTGCTACTGCCTTGCGACAGCCTAACCCACGATATCTGGTTGCATCCCCATCGCGCAACTCCAGCGCCTCTGCCTTTCCGGTAGAAGCGCCTGAAGGTACCGAAGCACTCCCCACGGTGCCATCTGAAAGAATACATTTCGCCATGACAGTAGGCCGACCCCTGCTATCCAGAATTTCAAATCCTCTTAATTCCTTAATCATATAGCTCAGTATAAACTTATTTTTGATGTAAATGCCTCAATGAATTTGCTCATTTGCTTCACCGGGTCATGAATTAATTCTATTACAGTTTTTATCTGACGTTCCTGCTGCATGGCATCCAGAAAATCGACAGGCGACCTGCCCTTTACCCTGGCCAGCAAACACCCTAAAGTGTGCCTTACTGCCCTGTATTCAGCCTCTGCATCCACCACACCTCTCGATTCGATATAGCTATTCCAAAACGATTGTGCACACTGCGCGAGATGCCCGCGTGTATGGTCAAGATGATTCAAAAAACTCAGCATCTGACACATAAAAAAACCTACATCAAAAGAGGGATCTCCAAAATGCATCACCTCATAATCTAACAGTACCACCCGATTATCTCTTATCAGCACATTTTTCGGGCTATAATCTCCATGCACTACCGACTCCCTTACTGCCAGCGTATCTTCAATTAGTTTTGAAAAAAATATGGCTGATTCAGGAATCCGTCCGGCAGTAAACTGGTAATAAGGTTCAATCCTCAAATCTTCGAAAAACTTTCTTTCAGCAAATAGGCTAACTGCTGTCTTATCCTCCTTTCCTGCTCTGTAAATCCTTCCGAGCAGATAACCCAATTGTACAAAATAACTTTCTGTGGCCTCTCCTTTCAGAATAAGTGACTTCAGATTTTCGTGAGGCTGCGGCACAGCCGTCATGCAAAGTACATGGTTCTCTTCATCAAAGAATACAGGCTCGGGTACATAACCTTCAGGCAAAAACGAGGAAAGCCATTTGAGTCCCTTATATTCAATAGCTATTCTTTCTTCGTCGCAAAACCAATCCTGTTGCACTCTCAGCTTCGATAAAGCCTGCTTGATAACCCACTGAACACCATCCTTACGAGTAAACAATATCGTCTTGTTTGATACACCCCCCGTAAGCAAATGAAGGGTGCCCTCCTCATCCTGCCCGATCCTTGACATTCCACGCAAATAAACCGCAAGAGATTCCTTGTCTTCAATATCCACTTTCATACTCTATTTCAGCAATAAATTAATTAGTTCGTTTTTATAAAGGCCTGCAAGTTAATCGAAACTTTTTTTCTTCTCTGTTTCAACCGAAAACAACTTTCCTCACATTTTTATCACCTGCTGATTCAGAGTTTAAGAAATCTGATTAAATTGAGATGCCCTCAGACACTACAATTGTCACCAAACAGAAAAATCATTCTATGCACATAAAACCTTTTCATCTCCTGTTGCTTATTGTTACTATAGGTATTCTTTCATCCTGCCATTCTAAAGATCCTGATAATATTGCTATCCTTTACAAGAATGGTTATATATGGACAGGCGATAGTGCGCAGCCCAATGCCACAATTATGCTCACAAAAGGTGGTAAAATCGAGTATGTAGGATATGATATGAAAGAACTCAAATATGACAGTGTGGTGGATCTTTCAGGAGCGCTTGTAGTACCCGGTTTTATGGATAATCATTCTCACTTCCTGAGTGGAGGATACCAGTTGGAATCAGTAAACCTTCGGGAAGCAAAAACTCCCAATGATTTCATCAGAATAATGAAAGAATATCTGGCCGGAGTAAAAGACAACCGATGGATACAGGGAGGCGACTGGGATCATGAAGTATGGGGAGGAAGGCTGCCTTCTAAAGAATGGATAGACAGTATCAGTCCGAATAACCCCATCTTCGTTACGCGTTACGACGGCCACATGGCGCTTGCCAATTCAGTAGCACTGAAAATGGCAGGGATCGACAAAAACACACCTGTTCCACCCGGAGGTGAAATAGAAAAGAATTCACGAACAGGTGAACTTACAGGAATCCTCAGAGATGATGCAATGGATTTAGTATATGCCAAAATTCCCGATCCTTCGGAAGCAGAACTTGACGAGATGTTTCAGAGAGCACAGTCACATGCCATCGCTAACGGGCTTACTGAGGCGCACGACATGGGGAGCTATGGCGGATGGCTCGATATGGAAACCTACCAAAGAGCAGAGAAGAATGGCAAGTTGAATATGAGAATCTACTCTGTAGTGGCATTAAGGACATGGGATAAACTGGCAGACTATATCAAAAAAAATGGCAGGGGTGATGATATGTTGAGATGGGGCGGACTGAAAGGATTCGTGGATGGATCTCTGGGATCTACTACTGCACTATTCTACAAACCATACCTGGACAAGAGGAACTCAAACGGAATATGGGTTACAGATTCCACACTTTTGAGGAATCAGATACTGAGTGCCGACTCAGCCGGGTTACAGGTAATGGTGCATGCTATAGGCGACAAGGCAATCGATTATCTCCTTAACGTATATCAGGATGCCGAACGTATTGCAGGAAGAAAAGACCAGCGCTTTCGTGTAGAGCATGCGCAACACCTCAGCGACTCTGCCTTCGCAAAGTTCGCTGCTTTGAATGTAATCGCATCCGTGCAACCCTACCACGCCATTGACGACGGGCGATGGGCTTATAAGAGATTAGACAAAGACAGGCTGGAAAGAACTTATGCCTTTAATTCATTTCTGAAAGCCGGGGTGCGTATGACATTCGGATCAGACTGGACAGTAGCGCCACTAAGCCCCATACTCGGCATCTATGCGGCAGTAACCAGGGAAACGCTGGACGGGAAAAATCCCGGTGGCTGGTTTCCTGAACAAAAAATTTCAGTAGAAGACGCACTCAGGGCATATACAGTAAACAATGCGTACGCAGGATTTCATGAAAACAAAACGGGCATGTTAAAAGCCGGGCTTTATGCAGACTTCGTAATTCTTGACAAGAATCTCATCACCATTCCACCGGATGAGATTAAAGACGTAAAAGTAGTACAGACCACAATCAACGGTAAGACAGTTTATAGAAAAGAAAAATAAAATTACATAGCACTAAATGAAAAGTAAACACTTAAAAGGACTTATTGCCGCGCCCTTTACTCCAATGCATGAGGACGGATCGCTGAAGCTTTCTCTTATTCCGGAGTATTACCGTTTTCTCAAATCAAACAGAGTAACCGGAGGCTTCATTTGCGGATCCACTGGCGAAGGCGTTTCGCTGACAATGCAGGAGAAAAAAGACACTGCCAGGGCATGGGCAGACTGTACAAATGACGATCCTGATTTCGACGTGATGCTGTTGCTCGGTGGTACATGCATTGCAGACTGCATCGAGCTGGCGAAATATGCACAAGAGATCGGACTCTTTGCTGTATCCTTTACAGCTCCCTTCTACTTCAAGCCTGCTAATGCAAAAATGCTGGCATCATGTTGTAAGGAAATTGCTGATGCGGTACCTGAAATGCCGTTCTATTATTACCATATTCCTGTACTAAATGGGTGCCATATACCCATGCTCAATTTGCTTCAGGAAGTAGATGGCACTATTCCCAACTTCGCGGGAATAAAATATACACACGAAGACTTTATGGATTTTCTCTCGTGCCTGAGATTTCAAAATGGCAAATACGACATGCTTTGGGGACGAGATGAAAATATGCTGGCAGCATTATCGTTAGGCTCAAAAGGTGCCGTGGGAAGTACTTACAACTATGCAGCACCGTTATACAGCGAAATGGCAGAAGCATTCGATCGGAATGATCTGGAAAAAGCACAGGCGCTTCAGCAGACATCCATAGATATGATTTCGTTGCTGGGAAAATATGGAGGCATCGCCACAGGAAAAGCATATATGAAACTAGTAGGAATCGACTGCGGCAAATTCCGTTTACCTGTGAAGAACATGAGTGATGAAGACTTTGACAAATTCAGGGCGGATACCGGGATATTAGGATTCAAAAACTTCTGCTCACAAAAATAAGCACCAACCGGTCTTCCAAATGAAAAGAAATTACTACTTCATGTCCCTGCTCCCTCTCATCATGTTAATTTCTTGTCAGCAGTCTGCCGACCTTCCACTCCGGTGGTCTGACTCAGTAATCCTTCCACCTGCAAAAGGAAAGATCATTCAACCTGGTGTCGCCGGTGCGTTTGCCGGCATCACAGATGACTTCCTTATTATAGCCGGAGGCGCCAACTTTCCTGAAAAACTACCCTGGCAGGGAGGAACTAAAGCATATCAGAAGGAGATTTATATATTTCAGTTTGTAAACGGGAGCCTCACTTATAAAGATAATTTTCAATTACCTGTTGCGTTGGCCTATGGAGCGTCAGTGAGTACAGACCAGGGGATTCTCTGCATTGGAGGTGAAAACGCGGACAGTTTATCATCAGAAGTTTTTCTTATTTGCTACCAGCCACAAAAAGGCTATTTGGTTACGACCAAATTGGCGAACCTGCCTATTCCACTCGCAAATCATAACGCTGTCCTCGTGAATAACAAGGTTTACGTAGCCGGAGGCACAAGTAGTGATTCCGTTTCAGGCAGACTTTTCTCTCTTGATATCAGCAACGAAACTTCTCAATGGGAGGAACTTACACCGCTACCAAAGCCGGTAACTAATTTCGTGATGGCTGTGCTGGATCAGGAAATATACCTAATTGGTGGAAGATGCCGTCAAAGCGATGGCATCAGTAAACTTTATAGCACTGTGTACGCATACAATATAAACGACAATCGCTGGAATGAAAAACCACCTCTCCCATACGCCCTATCGGCAGGAACGGGTGTGAGCCTCGACAAAGAACGAATTCTTCTCCTGGGAGGAGATAAAGGCAGTACATTTCACGAGACCGAATTGTGGATCCAAAAAATAAAAAGTGAGCCTGATAGCTCAAAGAAAGCAGTCCTTACAGTACAAAAAAATCAGTTGCAGGAATCGCATCCGGGTTTTAGTAATGCCATCCTTATGTTTGATAAGCAAAAGGAAAACTGGACGGCTGTAGGCACTATCCCTTTTCTCACTCCGGTAACTACCACTGCCATGCTTTATCGGAACACAATCATCATTCCTTCGGGCGAAATCCGGGCCGGTGTCAGGACGCCTTACATTCTAATGGCAACTATAAATCCAAAATAACCAATGAAAAAAGATTCCCATTCTTACGCCTGGGTTGTGGTTGGCTTACTCGCCATAGTGGCGCTGCTCAACTATATGGACAGGCAAATGCTGAGTACCATGCAAAAATCCATGCAGGTTGATATTAAAGAACTGGAATCTGCGGAGCGCTTTGGGTTTCTTATGGCCATCTTTATGTATATCTACGGTTTTATGAGCCCGATCGCAGGCAGTATAGCAGACAGGGTCAATCGTAAATGGCTGATTGTAGGAAGCCTCTTTGTATGGTCGGCTGTTACTTACGGTATGGGGTTGGCCACTACGTTCAATCAGCTTGTGTGGTTGAGAGGTTTTATGGGCGTAAGCGAAGCGTTGTACATTCCGGCAGGGTTAGCCATGATTGCAGACTACCATACCGGAAAAACCCGTTCGCTTGCTATAGGCATCCACATGACCGGTTTATACCTTGGTCAGGCATTGGGAGGATACGGAGCTACTGTTGCTGATAAATTTACCTGGCACACTACTTTTCATTGGTTTGGCATCATAGGCATTGTGTACGCGCTCATTCTAACTTTTTTGTTACACGATAAGCGTCCTGAAAAATCATTGCGACCTCATGCCGCCATATCAACAAAAGTTAGCGGCACTCCATTATTAAAGGGATTAGGGCTCTTATTTTCAAATATTGCCTTTTGGGTTATACTTCTTTACTTTGCCGCTCCCAGCCTGCCCGGCTGGGCTACAAAGAACTGGCTTCCTACACTCTTCGCTGACAGCCTGGGAATACCTATGCCTAAGGCAGGCCCACTCTCTACTTTCACACTTTCGGCTGCATCATTTATCGGTGCGGTATTTATCGGAGGCCCCATAAGCGACCGATGGGTGCAGAAGAATATCCGCGGACGGGTTTACACAGGCGCCATCGGATTATCCATGACCATACCTGCCCTGCTTCTTTTAGGCTATGCCCACGGATTTGTGGGAGTTATTGGCGCAGCTCTCTTTTTTGGAATTGGCTATGGCATGTTTGATGCCAACAATATGCCGATACTGTGTCAGTTTGTCCCTTCTCACCTCAGAGCCACAGCTTATGGATTTATGAATATGGTGGGTGTTTTTGCAGGCGCCGCAGTGACCCAGGTATTGGGTAAATTCAAAGACAGTGGCAACCTGGGATTTGGGTTCGCAATCCTTGGCGCCATAGTCTTAGTAGCGCTGCTCATCCAAATCACAACCCTAAAACCAAAAGTGCAGGATATGCAATAACTCACACCTATTTATCAGGAACATAACATCAAAAAAATGGCATACTCTCAATCTGATTTACAAAAACTCTATCAATACTACAAGGACCAATTGCTCAAAGACACCATCCCTTTCTGGTTTCCCAGATCAGTCGATAAAGAATATGGCGGTTTTCTTCTGATGCGTGATGCTGACGGATCACTGATAGATGACGATAAAGCAGTATGGATACAAGGCCGCGCCACCTGGATCTTAGCGACACTTTACAATACAGTTGAAAAGAAAGAGGAATGGCTTGATGCCGCTCGGTCCGGTTACGAATTTCTAAACCGTCATTGCTTTGATACCGACGGGCAGATGTTTTTCCATGTCACAAGAGAGGGAAAACCGATTCGTAAACGACGTTACTTCTTTTCAGAAACATTTTATGTAATTGCAGCGGCTGCCTATGCTAAAGCTTCGGGCGATCCGCAGGCCGCTGAAAATGCACGCAGCATTTTTGGAAAATGTATTGACTATGCCACAGGAAAGAAAAAACTCCAGCCTAAATACTTTGACACCCGCACAACAAAAGGAATTGGTGTACCCATGATAATGCTCAACACTGCCCAGCAAGTCAGAGATACCATAGGCGACCCTCGTTGCGACGAATATATCTCAGAATGGATCTCAGATATCGAGAAAGACTTTGTAAAAGATGATATCCGTTGTGTGATGGAACAGGTAGCACCCGACGGAAGCATTATCGACCACATCGAAGGCCGCACACTTAATCCCGGGCACGCTATCGAAGGAGCATGGTTTATACTTCATGAAGCCAAATACAGAAACAATGATCCTCATCTCATAAATCTTGGTTGCCGAATGCTCGACTACATGTGGGAGCGCGGATGGGATAATGAGTACGGCGGCATCTTATACTTCCGTGATGTGTATCACAGGCCCGTACAGGAGTATTGGCAGGATATGAAATTCTGGTGGCCCCATAATGAAACCATCATTGCCACGCTGCTTGCATGGCATATAACCGGCAATGAAAAGTATGCCGGATGGCACCAACTAGTCCACAATTACTCCTACAAACACTTCCACGATAAAGTAAACGGAGAATGGTATGGCTACCTTCACCGTGATGGCAGCATTGCGCAAGCCGCAAAAGGCAATCTGTTCAAAGGCCCGTTTCACCTGCCCCGGCAGGAATGGTATTGCCAACAAATCCTGAAAGAACATCTTAACCTCGATTAAATTACATAAGAATTAATAACCAGTTTTAATTACCACCACTAATGCACCACACCACTTCGCCACTCAAGGGCCGGATAGCCTCCATTGATGTCTTCAGAGCACTTACCATGTTTCTGATGGTGTTTGTAAATGATCTATGGACTGATATTGGCATACCTGCATGGCTGGAACATGCCCCGGCAAATGCTGATGCAATGGGTTTCTCAGATATCATCTTTCCGTCATTTCTCTTTCTGGTGGGCCTCTCGCTACCCTTTGCGCAAACCAGTCGACAGATGAAAGGTGCGTCCAGGACTGAACAATTCACCCATATTGTGTCGCGTTCACTGGCGCTGATTATCATGGGTTTTTTCCAGATGAATATGGAGATGTACAGTCCCAAAGCATTGTTGCCAAAAGGTATCTGGATCATCATCGTTACGAGTGCGTTCTTTTTGATATGGCTGGACTATTCAAAAGAAAAACGCAATAAAAAAGCATTCCAGGGAATGGGAATTTTTCTACTCGTGGCAATGGCTATCATATATAAGGGAGAAAGCAATGGCAAAGAAATATGGATGCAACCGCATTGGTGGGGAATTCTCGGATTGATTGGATGGGCCTATTTTTCCTGCGCTACCATCTTATTATGGGCACAGGACAAAATCATCATACCAATTGCCGCCTTTCTTTTCTTCCTTTTCTTTAATTCCTCTGTACTTTCAGGATGGCCTGGCTTTCTCGAACCGATACGACACGCAGTCGGGCGGCTGGGACTGGGGAATGCTTCCAATGCATCTATTACCATGGCAGGAGTACTTATTTCACTATTGTATCGCAAATGGGCACAAAAGCCACAATTACTAGTCGGAGCATTCGTGATTCTGGCAGTCGTATTGTTTGCATTTGGTTTTAGCACACGCCCTTTATGGGGAATTTCAAAAATAAGAGCTACCCCCTCGTGGACTATGATTTGTACAGCCATCAGCATCCTGACCTTTCTGGTTCTCATTTTTTTAATGGACAGAATGGGAAAAGAAAAATGGTTCAAAATCATCAGGCCTGCCGGCACGAGTACGCTTACCTGTTACCTGTTACCTTATTTTCATCTGGCTATTTTTATCTCTCTCCTGAAATTGCGCCTCCCTGAGGCACTCAGAACAGGCGGTATAGGCATAATAAAATCGCTCCTCTTTGCACTTGCCATCGTAATGATAACAGGGTTGCTTGAGAAAATAAAACTCAGACTAAAGATTTAGAAGGCTTACTCAATATAGTTTTGCATCAGGCTACCGCGTCCACGTCGATAGAGATTCTTCGCAAAGAGCCGGCTCTCCTAAGTTTGATATACACAACCTCAACTGGGGTGTTTTCAGACTTTGTCGATTGCTTTTCTTAATCCATGCCCCATCGATTTAAACTGAGTTGGTGTCATGCCCGTGATCTGCTTAAATTGTGCTGACAGGTGCTGACTGCTACTATACCCAAGAAAGGTAGCGATGCTGCCTAATGCCATTTCATTGTACACCAGCAGCTCTTTAGCCTTTTCAATCTTCTGAAGAATAAAGTAGTGCTCAATGGTAACTCCTTCTACCTGTGAAAATATTTTACTTATCGTAGAGTAATCTCTAAAAATATTATCCTTCAGATATTTCTGAATACTGAAATGATCATCTATCCCTCCCTGCACTACCTTTATGAGGAGGCTCTTTACCTTCTCTATCATCTTTGCAGCAGGATCTTCCAATAATTCAAAACCTATCTTACGTAACGCCCGATCTACCTCTTCCAATTTCGCTTTGTCCAGTTGCTGCACGGTGTCCACTTCTCCGAGCCTCACAGAATGATACTCCACCCCTGACACTGTGAGCAATTGCTCCACACTCATCACACATCGTGGGCAGACCATATTTTTAATGAATAATTTCATTTCTAATCTAAAAAATGATTTCTCATATAATGAAGCCCTTTCGTCCATCTCATTAGTTCGTCCATCAGTATCTGATAAGAATTTGTAACAGATTCTATCGGCTCAAAAACTCCATCTTCATTGATATACTTTGTGAAAAACGGAATCGCCACACCTTCACTCATAGGCATCACCTTTACTGTGGTGAGTACCTGCTTACTCATTTGCGCACTTCGCAAGCCTCCTGAAATGCCGCCATAGCTCACCAGGCCCGCCGGTTTATACATCCATTCGCGCATCAGATAGTCAATGGCATTCAGCATGGCAGGGGGCATCCCATAATTGTACTCAGGCATGATAAAAATAAATGCATCGGCCTCATCTATTTTTCTGCTCCACTCCTTAGTATGATCATACATGTACTGTCCCAGTTTAGGATGGTTTGGCTCATGCACCATCGGCAGGTTAATCTTCATGAGGTCCAGTACTTCCGCCTCAAATCCCTCATATTTCTTTACTTTTTCTACAAACCAGTTTGCCACCGCAATACCACCTCTCTTTTCACGCGTACTGGTTATAATAACCTTCAGCTTATATAAATCCATAATTAAACATCATATACTTTGGTTGTGCAAAGTTATTTCTTTTGAGAGGGTTAATCATATCCTAAAGTCTGTTATCCTTTCCTCTAAACGGAAATATCGTATCACTTCACGATCAGCAATGGAACATCAATCCTGTGCCTCAGTTTGCCGGAGGCAGATCCAAATATCAGATCCTTGATGCCTCTATGCCCATGTGAGCCCATTACCATAAGGTCAAACTTCTCGTCCTTAACTATCTTCACCAGTTCGGTCGCGGGATTTCCAAAGCCTATTCTCGTCTGTACCATAAACCCTACCTCTTTAAGCGACTCCGCATATTTCTGAAGATTCTCTGTATCCACCTTGGTCTCCGTGTCATAAGCGTTTCTGTTCAGATATCTTGCGGCAGCACTCTCTACAACATGTATCAGAGTATATCGTGCCTCAGTGCCCCCCTGCCTGATAGCACTCCGGATAATTGCCTCATCCTTCCCCGAAAAATCAACTGCCACTCCAATATTTCTGTACGGATTCACAGCTTCAGCCACAAAAGACTCTGCAAGGCCGTGCGGGATCCCGGGCACTGTTTTCTTTCCCGGAGTAATAAGTGGATGTATCATAATATAAACCAACAAAAACAAAATAAATATTCCGGCAGGAAATATCAATCCATACAACACTATCGGCGGCACTGCATTTCCCGTCACCCACCCCTCAAATTCCTGAACTGCCAGCCTTATGTTCAGATACACAATCACGATGGCACAAATCCACGACATCAATTTTACCCAGGGGCCTATCACAAATTTCCCCATTATCTTTTTGTCGCTGTTAAAATAAATCAATGGAATTACTGCAAATGCAAGCTGTAGGCTCAGAATCACCTGGCTTAGAATCAGCAGGTTGCCCAATGCATTTTCTCCAAAATAAACCACAGTCAATACTGCCGGCACAATAGCTACCACTCGTGTAATCAGTCTGCGCAGCCACGGCTGAATTCTAAGATGCAGATATCCTTCCATCACAATCTGCCCTGCCAATGTACCGGTAACTGTAGAGCTCTGCCCTGCAGCAATTAATGCAATCCCGAAAAATAAGGGGGCCGCTTTCCCAAATAACTCTTCCAGTAGTTTTGAAGCATCCTGTATTTCAGCAATATGAAAATATCCATTCGAGTAAAAGGCCGCAGCAGCAAGAATAAGAATAGCCGCATTCACCAAAAAGGCAAGGTTAAGTGCAATCACCGTATCCAGAAAGTTGAACTTTATGGCACGGCGGATACCGGTATCCGTCTGATCAAATTTGCGCGTCTGCACCAGTGAGGAATGTAGGTAAAGGTTATGGGGCATTACCGTAGCCCCAATAATACCAATAGAAATATATAGTGCACTCCCATGAAGTTTTGTAGGTATAAAACCCTTAGCGACTTCTCCATAATCAGGTGATACAATCACCATCTGAATCAAAAATGAAATCCCTATGATAGCCACCAGTGCGATAATAAATGACTCCATCACTCTGATACCGCGATGGAGTAAAAACAAAAACAGGATAGTGTCTAATGCAGTAATCAAAATACCCCAGACCAGTGGAAAATCAAAAACCAGATTCAGCCCAATCGCCATCCCAATAATTTCAGCAAGATCGCACGCCGCAATAGCCACTTCTGCCAGAAACCAAAGTGGAATATTTGCCCATTTCGGATACACCGACCTGTTAGCCTGTGCCAGATCCATCCCCGCCACAATCCCTAACCGGGAACTAAGCGACTGTAGTAAAACAGCCATCAGGTTCGACATCAGCAACACCCAGATTAACTTATAGCCAAACTCTGACCCTCCGGCGATATCGGTAGCCCAGTTACCCGGATCCATATAGCCCACACTTACCAGATAGGCAGGCCCCAGAAAAGCGAGTACCCGCCTGATCCCTTTCTTTTTCTGAATCACTACTGACTGGTGTACTTCACTTAAAGAAGCATGAGATTGCATAGTCACGATAATTGTTTTATTTGCAAATATATATTATTAGACGCATCTAAGTTTTTATTTTTGTTACTTTACACCCAATTATCATTTTTTTCATGTCGCTACATTCACATACTAAAGAGAATTATCTGAAAACACTCTACCTGATGAGTATCGACAAAGAAAATGTTTCTATCAACGAGCTTGCACAAAAACTGGGACTTAAGATGCCCACTGTAACCAGTATGATGCAAAAGCTGGCTGCAGACAGACTGGTCAAATACGAAAAATACAAGCCCATTCATCTCACAGAAAAAGGGAAAAAAGAAGCAGGGCTGATCATCAGAAAACACCGGCTGACAGAGATGTTCCTGGTAGAGGTAATGAAATTCGGGTGGGAGGAAGTGCATGATATTGCGGAACAGATTGAACATATCAATTCACCGGTATTTTTCAAGAAGATGGATGAAATGCTGGGATTCCCCGAACACGATCCACATGGCTCGCCCATTCCGGACAGAGCCGGAAACATTAAACAAGCTGTCCGCCACCCATTATGCGACTTTAATTCCGGCGAATCAGTTGTAATCACCGGCTTGGCACGCTCAGAAGACGATTTTTTGAAATTCCTTAACCGAAAAAATATTGGCTTGGGAACGGTGCTTAATATTTTAGAAAAAGAAGAATACGACGGCAGTATGAAGCTGAAGCACGGCAAGAAAGAATTATTGCTCAGCCGCCCTGTTTGTGAAGAATTATTTGCTGAAATAGCTTCAGGTACCTAAAAGCAAAATATTTCATAACAAATAAAAGAATTGCAACTTCAGAAGGATTCTTCCCATCTTTACCGCATTAATAAAACATATGAATTATGAAACCGGTATTCTACGGACTTTGCACAGTACTTCTTTTAAGTGCATGCACAAGTTCTAAAAAAACAATCGCTGTGAAAGACTCTTTAAATAACCTTTATCAGAAATGGGATCTTGTATCTCTTAATGATGAGATATATAACCTGAAATCAACCAACAATATTTTAATAGAGTTTCACGAAAAAGGGCAGGTAAACGGCATCGGTGGATGCAACAGGTTTTTCGGAAACTTCACCACTTCCGGTAACGATCTGAAGCTGGGCCCGCTGGGAAGCACTAAAATGGCTTGCGAAGAAGAGGTGAACCAGTGGGAAAATAAATTTTTCCAGACACTTGAGAAAGTAAACGGATATCAGTTTATAGACAATAAACTGGTGCTCACCAGTAATGGTCAGGCTGTAGCCGAATTTGAAGAAAGCAATGTAGTGCCTGATGATCTTGCAGGCAAATGGGAACTCTATTACCTTACAGGCCCAAGGATCATATTCAATGCGCTGTATCCCGAAGAGAAGCCCTTTATCCAATTCTATCAGGGAAGGACTTCCTTTCACGGATTTACCGGCTGCAACGGCTTCAGCGCTTCATACAACCGCAAACCGGGAGAAAAAATATTTAATGCCGGCCCTATGACACTGAAAGCGTGCCCCGGAGACGGTGAACAGTTTTTCTTAAAATTCTTCAACGAAGCAGACAGGTATGAGGTATCCGGTGATACACTTACCTTGTTCAACAAAGAAGTGCCTGCATTAAAGTTTAAGAAGGTGGGCAGATAAAAAATAGAGTATGGCCCCTACCTGCCCTAATGCGCAATCAGGATATGCTCTAATATCTTCCCAAAGAGAAATACCTCTTCGTAAGTATTATATAAAGGCACAGGCGCCACTCTCACCACATGATCAGGAAATCCGGTGATGATCACTCTGTTATTGCGAAGCATGTCGAATTTATGCTTGCCATCTGCACCCAGGTAGAGCGATATCTGGCAGCCATGATCACCTTCTCCTGTAGGAGTGACAATTTCAAATGGTTTGGACTGCGTATTTTTTAAAATGTCATTCAAAATGAACAACAGATAGGAGGAAAGCCTCTTTCCTCCTTCAACAATATTGTCGAATCCGGCACTTTCAAAAAACTCCAGCGAGGCTTCTAAAACGGACAGGCTCAATACCGGAGGTACAGTTAGCTGCCACCCCGCTGCACCCGATTTGGGTATGAAATCTTTTTTAAACTGATACCCGGCTTTTTCATCTGCCCCAAAGAAACCTGCGAGTCTGGGTAATGGGCTTCCTTTGAAATGCCGCTCATGAACAAATAGCCCTCCAATAGCTCCAGGCCCACCATTCAGATACTTGTAGGAGCACCACACTCCAAAATCCACATTCCAGTCATGGAGCCTCAGTGGCACATTTCCGACTGCATGCGCCAGATCGAATCCGCAAAGCGCACCGGCTTTATGAGCAGCCTCTGTAATAGCCTGCATATCAAACACCTGCCCTGAATAGTAATTTACACCGGATATCAGCACCAGTGCCAATTCGTCTCCGGCTGCTTCAATTGCCGACAATATATCCTCATTTCTTGTATAGCGCTCTCCTTCTCTGGTACCTACCTCCACCAGATTTTCTTCAAGCGACACACCTGCCAACAGCATGTGCGACTGCACGGCATACACTGCAGATGGAAATGCCTTCCACTCTATGAGTACTTTCTTCCGCCTGCCATCCGGTTTATAAAAGCTGGTAAGCAACAAGTGCAGATCAGCTGTCAGCTGATCCATCACCACTATCTCAGATTGTGCTGCTCCCAGTATGGGCGCAAGTTTTTCAGGAAATTTTTTGCTGTAATGCACCCATGGGTTCTTACCGCTTTCCATTCCTATCACGCCATAACTTGCCCAGTTTTCCAATTCATCCAACACGGCATCCTGCACTCCTTTAGGTTGTAAACCAATACCATTCCCCGCAAAATAGATGGTCTCTTTATCATTTAGGATTGGAATATAAAAATCGTCTCTGTAGGACGACAATGGATTATCCTTGTCAAGGCTCTTTGCAAAATCCAGTGAGTTTTCAAATTTCATCATATCTTATTCAGAATAAAATGTACCAATGGTTCAATACTTTATTTAACAGACACGCAATGTAAGAAAATACAAAGGTATATTTGTCAGGAAAGAACGGAAGGTGCACAATAATGAAAAGTTATCTGACCATAGGACAGGAAGCCACTGCAGAGTTTAAGATGCTGGAAAGTAAGTTTATCGCATACGCCTATCCCATCACCAATACGGCTACCTTTAAAGTAAGGCTTGACGACCTCCGGCGTTTACACCCAAAAGCGTCGCACCACTGCTTCGCCTACCGGCTCGGAACTGATGGTTCTAACAGCAGAGCAAATGATGATGGGGAACCTTCAGGCACTGCAGGCAGGCCCATACTGGGCCAGATAGACTCCCGAAATCTTACTGATACGCTTGTGATTGTAGTACGTTATTTCGGCGGCACATTGCTGGGGATTCCCAGATTGACCAATTCCTATAAAACTGCTGCATCCCTGGTATTGCAATGTACTACTACCGTAGAAAAATACATTCTGCGTAATGTTTCCATCGAATGTGCTTATGCAGAGTTGCACGAAGTGATTCAAATATTGAAACAATCTCAAAGCGAAATAACCGAACAGGAACTGCAACTCTTCTGCCATATCAAAGCCGGCATACCGGCACCTTCTTTTGACGAAATCGTAGATCAACTCCACCGGATTAATAATGTGATAGTGCATGAATCTATAAAGAGTATCCGCTGAGAATCGGATCAAGAGGTAACACCTGTTTCAGGATTTACAGAAAATTTTAAAGACCAATCAAAAAAAAACACGATTCCCATGAAATGGATTTTCCTGATGATAGCCATCATATCTGAAGTAATTGCCACTTCTGCTCTAAAGTATTCTGAAGGGTTTAGCAAACTTGTTCCCTCAATTATCGTCATTCTCGGGTATGGGATTGCATTTTATTTTCTATCGCTTACCCTGAAAAGTATGTCTGTTGGGATTGCCTATGCGTTATGGTCAGGTATAGGTACAGTATTGATTGCACTGACGGCGTACTTTATTTTTAAGCAGAAACTTGACCTCCCATCTATCATAGGATTATCGCTGATTGTTTTAGGAGTTATTGTTATTAACGTATTCTCTAAAAGCATTACACATGAACCCTGAATGTGCGCTTCAACTAAATGTCACTCTTTGGAAGGCAACACCCGGGTTATGAATAGTGGATAACGCGCCACTTCTACGGACTAAAGCCATGCTATTCCCTGTAGGACAACGAAAGCATTACTTTAAGAAGACGCTATTAATTACCAGATCCTTACCCTCTCCGGAATAATCATAGAAGCCACTCCCTGATTTCTTGCCCAGATTACCTGCTGCAACCATATTTACCAATAGTGGACAGGGCGCATACTTGGGATTCTTAAATCCCTCATACATCACATTGAGAATAGAACAACAGACATCGAGGCCTATAAAATCAGCCAGTTGCAATGGTCCCATCGGATGCGCCATTCCCAGTTTCATAATGGTATCTATCTCTGCTACTCCCGAAACACCTTCATGGAGCGCATAAGCAGCTTCATTGATCATGGGCATCAATATTCTGTTAGCGATGAAGCCCGGGTAGTCGTTCACCACACAAGGCACCTTATCTAATGCTTTGCTTAGCGCCACTACTTCATCTACTACAGCCTTCTCGGTATGATAACCACTTATTACCTCCACAAGTTTCATCATCGGAACCGGATTCATAAAGTGCATTCCCACCACCCGGCCGGGGCGCCATGTTACAGCAGCAATCTTAGTAATCGAGATCGAGGAGGTGTTGCTGGCAAGCACGGCTCCCTGCTTTGCTGAAGCATCAATCTCTTTAAAAATTTTCAATTTGAGTGCTTCGTTTTCTGTGGCAGCCTCTACTATCAAATCAGCCTCACCCACATTACCGGGAATATAGTTTCCTGTAACAATATTCTGGAGTGTCTTTGTCTTATCCGCCTCCTGCAATACTCCCTTCTTAATTTGACGATCCAGATTCCTTCCGATAGTATCTAAGGCTCTGGAAAGTTGGTCGTCACTTACATCTATTAATGTCACCGGATATCCATATTGGGCAAACACGTGTGCGATCCCGTTACCCATAGTGCCGGCTCCTACTACTGCGACTCTCGATATAGCCATATTCTTTTTTTGTGTGTAAAGTTAAAACAAATCAACTGCCTGCCGGAACCTCAGGGCATAAAAAACCCCGGAAACGACCGGGATTTTCTCATGGTTGACAAATCAGTTATTTTACACTTGTAGGCTTCTCTTTCTTAGCACCTGACTTTACCTCAAATACTAATTTTGAATTTTCCTTGTCCAGATCTGCCTTAAGCACATCACCATTCTTTACACTCATATTCAAAATTTCCTCAGCCAGCGGATCTTCCAGGTATTTCTGAATTGCCCTGTGCAATGGCCTTGCGCCAAACTGCGAGTCGTAGCCCTTCTCAGAAAGGAATTTCTTTGCCTCCTCGGTAAGTTCCAGTTTCAGGCCCAGATTATCTAGCCTTGCGGTCACATCCTTCATTAGAATATCAATGATGGCAAAAATATCTGCCTCTGTAAGCTGGTTAAAGATGATGACATCGTCGATACGGTTGAGGAACTCGGGGCTAAATGTACGTTTCAGCGCCTTCTCGATAACCGCCTTATTATTTTCATCTACATTCTTCACTCTGGAGGCCGTTGTGAACCCCACGCCATCTCCAAAATCTTTCAATTGACGAGCTCCGATATTGGAGGTCATGATGATCATCGTATTCTTGAAGTCCACTTTTCTACCCAGACCATCTGTCAACTGTCCATCATCCAGCACCTGTAACAGAATATTGTAAATATCAGGGTGTGCTTTCTCTATTTCATCCAGAAGGATGACACTATATGGTTTACGTCTAACCTTTTCAGTAAGCTGACCACCTTCCTCGTATCCAACGTATCCGGGAGGCGCACCAATAAGTCTTGAAACAGTAAACTTCTCCATATACTCACTCATATCTATTCTGATAAGCGCATCGTCGCTGTCAAACAGATATCTGGCCAGTGCGCGTGCCAACTCTGTCTTACCCACGCCCGTTGGCCCCAGGAAGATAAATGACCCAATCGGCTTTTTAGGATCTTTTAACCCTACGCGGTTACGCTGGATAGCTTTAACCACTTTAGTGATTGC
The DNA here is from genome assembly GCA_023957755.1 of Chitinophagaceae bacterium. Classification (GTDB taxonomy): domain Bacteria; phylum Bacteroidota; class Bacteroidia; order Chitinophagales; family Chitinophagaceae; genus Ginsengibacter. The sequence goes on along the minus strand of JAMLGT010000009.1, from coordinate 11,379 downwards.
ATCATCCTGACCTACTACCGCACCTTTGAGGTCATCCGCCATTCTGCGGAGCTTTTCAGTCTCAGCCTGTACCATTCTCTTCACCGGAATCCCTGTCATCATGCAAACTACCTCTGCAATGGCTTCCTCATTAATCGGATATTTCTTGTGTTTGCTTTCTTCTTCCCACTTTGCTTTAGCAGCCTCCAACTCTTCCTGCCACCTCTTTTCGGTATCCCGAAGCGAAGCAGCTTCCTCAAAACGCTGGCTCTTCACCACCCGATACTTTTCCTGCTTTATCTCATCAATCTTCTTTTCAAGATCCAACACTTCCTGTGGCACCTTGATATTCTTCAGGTGTACTCTGGCTCCCACTTCATCCATCACATCAATGGCCTTATCCGGCAACAGCCTGTCAGTCATATATCTGTCGCTCAACCGTACACAGGCCTCAATCGCTTCATTGTCGTACACCACACTGTGAAAATCTTCGTACTTACCTTTAATATTATTTAGAATCTCAATTGTTTCATCTACCGAAGGCTGCTCTACCATCACTTTCTGAAACCTTCTGTCAAGTGCACCATCCTTTTCAATATACATTCTGTATTCATCAAGCGTGCTGGCGCCAATACATTGTAATTCACCTCTTGACAAAGCCGGCTTGAAGATATTAGACGCATCAAGCGAACCGCTGGCACCACCGGCACCTACGATTGTATGAATTTCATCTATAAAAAGAATGACATCTCTGTTTTTCTCTAGTTCATTCATGATAGCCTTCATCCTCTCTTCGAACTGTCCGCGATATTTGGTACCTGCCACAAGAGCTGCCAGATCCAATGAAACCACCCTCTTATCAAAAAGAACACGACTTACCTTCCGCTGCACAATGCGCAGTGCGAGGCCTTCGACAATTGCTGTCTTACCCACACCGGGTTCGCCGATCAGAATCGGGTTGTTCTTTTTGCGGCGGCTGAGGATTTGCGACACTCTTTCAATTTCTGTTTCACGGCCTACAATAGGATCAAGGGTACCTTGTTCGGCCATGCGAGTGATGTCTCTTCCAAAGTTATCGAGCACAGGAGTTTTGGATTTACCCTGTCCTGTTCCCTGTTTAGGCTTGGCTGCATACTTCTTTTCATCTTCAAACTCTTCACTTTCTTCTTCAGGATATTCTGCTTTTGTATCTGTCTTTACAAAGCCAAGTTCCGTACGGAAGATATCGTAATCCACATCAAACTGATTCAGTATCTGAGTGGCAATATTCTCTTTGTTTTTGAGGATTGACAACATCAGGTGCTCACTTTCCACAAGTGGGCTTTTGTTGGTCTTGGCTTCCAATACGGTAATTCTAATTACCTTCTCTGCCTGCTTGGTCAATGGCAAAGAATTGATATTGTTGATGTTCTTTCCGGTCTTGTCCTTTACTGCTAATTCTATTTCTTTCCGAAGTTCATACAAATCCACATTCAGAGATTTCAGAATCTTCAATGCTGTGTTTTCGCCATCCCTTATAAGGCCCAGTACCAGATGTTCTGTTCCGATAAAATCATTTCCCAGCCTGAGCGCTTCCTCCCGACTGTAGGAAATAATTTCCTTTACTTGTGTTGAAAAATTATTATCCATAGGGATTAGTCTTTAAAATGCTTTACAATAATAATAAAATAAATCAATTCACCACTTTATAATATGAATACGAAGCACAATCAAAGGTTACTAATCTAACGTTAAAAAGCAGAAAAATCTGATGTTTCTTCCTGAAGCCTAAAAATTAATCCAGAAATGATGCTACAAGATTTTTCATGCTCCTCCTTTTTAATATATCTTTGATGCAGAACCCCTATTCATCTTCCGTCATGGCTCACAGTAAACTCAATTTCAAAATTAGTACCAAAGAAAAGATGCATGTCATAAAGCTAGAAGAGCCGAAGCTAGCTGAAAATATGGCAGCATCATTAACAGAATTGGTCATGCCTTACCTTGAGGCACCGGTGAAAAATCTGATTTTGGACTTTAGCGAAACAAAAAGTATAGATTCAGCGTTTGTGGAAGAAATGGCCCGGATTCAGCGTACATTCTATGAGCAAAATGCCTCAATGGTATTCTGTTGTTTTTCAGGTGAGGTGATACAATTCCTCAAAGAAAAGGACTTTTTGGATGAGCTGAACTATACTCCTACGGAAAGCGAAGCCTGGGACATTGTGCAAATGGACGAAATAGAAAGAGAACTTCTTAAAGGGTAAAGAATTGATTGCCGTAACCATTCTTGGAAACAATAGTGCGCTTCCTGCACATGGAAGGCATCCTACCGCACAGATAGTGCAAACCCGAAATCATACCTTCCTGGTAGATTGCGGAGAAGGCACACAACTCCAAATGAGCGAATACAGGATTAAAAGAAGCCGCATCGATCATATTTTTATTTCGCATCTGCACGGCGACCATTATTTTGGGCTGATCGGCCTGCTGACTTCATTCGGTCTGAATAATAGGGAACACGACCTTCACGTATATTCTCCGGAAGGCCTGGAGCCCATAATGCTCATGCAGTTACCTGCATCACACACGCTGCTGCCCTACCGAATCTACTTTCACACACTGAAAGAAGAAGGGCTGTTGTTTGAAGACGACCATCTTTCCATTTCATGCTTCAAGGTAAATCATAAAATAGAATGTTATGGATTCCTCTTTGAAGAAAAAGCACACCACCGCAAACTAAATGCTGAAGCCGTAAAACACTTTAATGTTCCATACGAATTCTATGAGCGCCTTCAGGAAGGTAAAGACTTTGTAACACCCGAAGGAAAGGTAATTCCTAACGTCACCCTCACACTGGACCCCAAACCCGGAAGAAAATACGCCTACTGCGCAGACACCATTTATTACGAACCTATCTGTAAGCATATCGAGGGGGCCGACCTGATTTACCACGAAGCCACCTATATGAAAGATGAGGAAGAGAGAGCCAGAGCACGATACCACTCCACCACCATAGATGCTGCTCACATCGCCAGAAAGGCTAATGTCGGAAAACTATTAATCGGGCACTTTTCAAGCAGATACGAAAACCTGGCCCCACTTGAAAATGAGGCAAGACAAGTGTTTGCCAATTGCGAAGCTGCAATAGAAGGCACCTGCTATATAGTATAAACCTGGTAGCTCAATCCGTTAGTTAAATCCACCTCCTTCATCATCTCCATTGCCCCTCTTGAACAATTGGAAGTTTGCATCACCAAATTTGTAGGAAAAGGATAACCTTATAGTCCGCACTTGCCACCTGCTATAGCTCTCCTGATAGAATGATGGGGTGTCATAAATTGTACCATTCTTATTCTGGTTAAGCAGATCATTCACTCCGAGCGTAATGGAACCTTTATTATCCTTAAACAGATCCTTCTTCACAGCCAGATTAATTGTATAGGTTTCCAGCCGTTTTCCCTGTGGAATCACACTAGGCGACCTGTACCGGCCGTCCAGTTGGAATGAAGTATTATTGAATACAGACTTTTCATTTTCAGGCTTTATCTTATAATTAGCCTGCAATTTAGCCTGCCAGTTAAATCCGTTATTGCTTAAATCAAGTGAGTTTACTTTTGCATTTACTTTCCTGTATGCCATGCTGAATGAAGGCGTTACATTTAGTCCATCTGCTACATTCTGCTGCAATGTAAATTCAACTCCATAGTTGTTTGAACTATTGGCATTAATGAAAGTGTTGAGAATTGCATTGGGATCTACGGCAGAATTATTCAGCTTAGCATATTGTTCTGCAGTGAGTGTATCACTATACCGGGTGATGTCGCCCTGAGTATTTCTGTAATACAGTGTCAGGAGCAGATTATTATTATTCCCGTAAGAATTACTAAAGTTGAGCTCATAAGAATTTCTGAACTGCGGATGCAGTTCAGGGTTACCCTGCTGAATGTTCTGAGGATCATTGATATCAATAAAAGGATTCAATTGCCAGAAGTCTGGCCGGCGTACTCTCCTGCTATAGTTAACCTGAATCTCGCTATTTTCTCCAATCTTCTGAGAGAGGAATACACTCGGAAAAAGTGCGTCCCATATATCTTTCAGCTTAGCCGGATAAGTATATCCAAAATGTCTTGCACTGTCAAGTAGTGTGCCGCTAAAGTGCGAATATTCACCTCTTAAGCCCAATTGGTAGCCAAAATCACCTATCCTGTTAGTAAACGTAAAGTAGGCTGTATGTACCTGCTGCTGGTACTTATAGTCATTACTCAATGGCAATTTAGTCATATTGCCATTATGCACCGCATACGATCCGAAATGACTCTCATAATTATTTACAAAGCTCCGGGCTCCGGCTTCAATCTTTTTATTCTCGCCAATAGGTTTGGTATAATCGGCCTTTATAGTCCACTGATTATTCTTATTGGATCCGGTATTCTCCACCCGCTGCGGATCGCCATCCGGAGTTCCGTCAGCAAGGTAATAGTTATTGACAATTACCGTTCCGTTACCGGCCTTTCCATAATTGACATTCATGCTAACATCCAACTGTTCGTTTTCTGTCGGAAATTTATGAGTGTACAGCAACTGGGTACTATTCCTTTTAAACTCGAATCCTCCTTTGGAATTACGATCGCCGAGCCTAACAGGCATCTCATTTATATCAAGGTATTGCTGTTTCTGGCTTTCATTATTATTAAAGTTCCCTTGTGTATATCCCTGTGAGAAAGTAAGCGTATTACGATTATCCATAAAGAAATCCATTCCGCCTCTTACCGATTTGAAATTACGCTCACGCTCATTCACAGACTGCTGGTTGAAATAGTTATTGACTACCCCATTTACCTTATTAATCCTGTCACTTGTACCCTTCGATTTGCTCTCGGAGGTATTATAGCCTCCACTCACAAAAAAGTTGAGTTTCCCCTGTCTTAAATTCAGGTTTGCATTGCCTCTGAACAGTTGGGGAGTACCTCCACTGAGGGATATTATTCCATTCATCCCTCTGCGCTTATCCTTCTTCAGAATTACGTTGATGATACCGCTACCGCTGCTCGCATCAAACTTCGCCGAAGGATTGGTGATCAATTCTATCTTATCAATATTATCTGATGGTATCTGATCCAGTGTCAGTATCGTGGGCCGGCCATCTACATAAATAATGGGGGTACCACTTCTCAACTGCACATTTCCGTCAATATCCACTGAAACAGAAGGAATCGTCTTCAGCACGTCCTCGGCAGTTCCTCCTTTCGAGGTAAGACTCTGCGCCACATCAAATACCTTCTTATCGATACCCAACTTCATCCTGGGAGTAGCTGCGGTTACCACTACAGCCTGTAACTGCTGTGCCTCTCTGGGCAGAATCACATTGCCGATATCCTGCCTTTGTGTACTCTGGTCATTCCCGGAGGCAAATACTGAAGCAATAGTCGCAGGTGAAAAACCAACTGAAGAAACCACCACCTTCACTGAATCAAACTCAATATGTTCAAATCTGAAATCTCCGTTTGCCTTGGTAAGCACCACACTGATTAAGGAATCCCTACTTGCCCCCTCGGGCCCCTTCACCGCAAAAAGCTGGACAGAGGCTGCCTCTATCGGTTTATTTGTACCCAGTTCGATCACTTTCCCAATCAGTGTCTTACCGGTTGATACTTTTATAGTGCTATTATCCGGATCGGGCAATGGCTCCTTATCAATTTGTGCCTGAAGGCTCAGAAATGAAAAGATCAGTATCCCGGCAAGTAAATATCTCATTCAGTAGTACTTTAAAAAATTAAGAGTTTGCAAAAGTAATTACCGTAAAACAGCATCAAATGTTAACAATGGATAAACGGTTAAGAATGAGCTATTTTAACATTTGAACAACAGGTTAATATTACGAGTATTCATAACCTTTATTATTCATTCCAATTTCCCCAGAACGGCTATTGGCCTTAAAGTTTCATGTTATCTCCTGATTGAGAAACGATCGAAAGAAGTATAGGGCACTTCCTCAAGTACAACATCCAATACGGATGCACGTGCAGGCCCCTTATGACACCAGGCAACAAATTGGCTTACAGCCACCTCTTTGCCTGAGGCTACTGCTTCCACACCTTCAGTTATATTCTGCACCCAGCCTGTTAAGCCAAGCCTTTCTGCCTCTTTTTGCGCACTCGCCCTAAAATACACTCCTTGCACTTTACCTCTGATAATAAGATGTACTGTTTTCATTATCAATAGTTTAGTAACACTTCGTATTAATCAGTTCCTGTGATACCGTAAAAGGGCGTTCAGATTATATCGTAAATCTACGATAATATGGGTATTTCTATTAACCTAAATATCGAGCACTAATGCTCTTGAAACACCCGGCAGGGTCTTATATCTTTGTATTCAGATTCGGTTGATAAATTCACCGGAACCCAAAAAACCCGCTGAGAATCCAAAAACATACCAAGATCCGAAGAAACCAAAACAACAAATCCTAAGAAAAACCAGAATATAACCTATCCCAGAGAAAACCAATGACCCAAATCCTTTGAAAACAGTGTTATCTCTTATGAAAACCAAAGAAAATTTAACCTGAAAAACCAGTAACACCCAGGATTAAATTATTAAAAAAAAGAGGCTGCACCACCAGCCTCTTTTTTATTTATCACCCATTCACTAATTGCCTTCCTTATAATTTCCTCAGGCTATCTCCTCGAAGTGGGCAGTAAAATGTCTCAGGAATTTAGGCTCTTTCACAATCTTCATCCCCTTGACATTGTGTAAGTTATCTTTAATGTGCTCAAAAACCTCAATCACATAATCAATATGGCTTTGTGTATATACACGTCTTGGGATAGCCAGCCGCACCAGTTCTACAGGGGCAGGTATTAATTGATGATTATCGTCGTACTTGCCAAACATCACTGAACCAATTTCCACAGCACGGATACCTCCCTTCTTATACAGCTCGCACACCAGCGCCTGGCCGGGATACTGATTTGCAGGGATATGTGGATATAACAGCCCTGCATCTACATACACAGCATGACCACCAATAGGATAAATTACAGGAATGCCAGCTTTGCGGATATGCTCTCCCAGATACCTGGTACTGGTAATTCTGTAAGTAAGGTAATCATCATCAAACACCTCTCTCAGCCCGATTGCAATAGCTTCCATATCTCTTCCTGCTAGGCCACCGTATGTAACAAATCCTTCTGTAATAATCAACAGATTCGTACACGCATCGGCCAATTTCTGATCTTTCAATGCCAGAAATCCTCCAATGTTCACCAGTGCATCTTTTTTAGCGCTCATCACTCCTCCATCGGCAAGAGAAAACATCTCTCTGGCTATATCTCGGTAAGAATGATTCTCATATCCCTCTTCAAAATGTCTGATAAAATAAGAGTTCTCTGCAATCCTGCAACAGTCAATTACAAACAATACGCCATATTGTTTACACAAAGCAGATACCTGTCTGGTATTTTCCATACTCACCGGCTGGCCTCCTCCGCTATTATTGGTCACCGTCTGGATTACTGCACCTATCCTTTGGGCATCATGCTTAAGATGCGACTCCAGTTTCTCTAAATCCATATCCCCTTTGAAATGATATTCAGACTCGTGGTCTTTGGCTTTAGGAGTAGGTATATCAATTGCTTCAGCACCGCTGAATTCAATATTGGCACGGGTAGTGTCAAAATGAGTATTGCTGATAAATATCTTCCCCTTTCCTCCCAGATAGCTATACAATATCCGCTCAGCTGCCCTGCCCTGATGGGTAGGCAATACATACGGATACCCGGTCAGATCCTGAATTTCTTTCTCCAGCTTCTCAAAGCTGGAAGCTCCCGCATACGACTCATCCCCAACCATAATACCAGCCCACTGCTGGCTGCTCATGGCAGACGTGCCACTATCTGTAAGCAGATCGATAATTACATCTCTGGAATGTAAGAGAAATGGATTATAGTGTGCTTTCCTGATTAAAGCAATTCGCTCTTCTTCTGAACTCATGTAAATCGGCTCTACCGATTTAATCTTAAATGGTTCAATAATTGTTTTGAACATTGTCCTGGTATTTTTTTGCTGGCGAATTTAAGACAAGTTGGTGCTTATTCTTCATTATATAAGGCTAAACCAGGAAAAAAAAAGGAAACCACCTATTTACGTCTGTGTATTACATTTACCATCCTCCGCTGGCACCACCACCACCGCCACTACCACCTCCAAAGCCGCCGAAACCGCCACCACCAAACCCGCCACCACCGAAGCCACCACCACCAAATCCGCCACCACGGCTACTTCCACGGCCCATTGAATCGTTTAGCAGAATCCACGGAAGTGCATCCAGCCAGCCTGATGATCCGCGTCTGCTCATATACTGGCCACCGCCTCCACGTCCACCTCCTCTGATAAAGAGAATCATTAGTATAAAAAAGATAATCAGAAATACAATTGCCAGCCCCCCCCCGCCACTATCATCCTTAGGCTCAGCCTTATATTCACCGGCAGCCGCTTTAATGATTGCATCTACTGCCTGATCAAATCCGCGGTAATAGTCATCATTTCTGAAATTGGGAATCATCTCGTCCTCTATAATGCGTTTCGCGAGTATGTCCGGCAACACGCCTTCCATTCCATAACCTGTTTCTATCCTGGCCTTTCTTTCCTCTTTTGCCACCAGAATGACCACCCCATTATTCTTTTCCTTTGTCCCCACTCCCCAATCGCGCAAATACTTTAGCGCTACCTCTGCAATATCATACCCATCCAGGTTATTGACTGTGATGATCACAATTGCCGATGAGGTGGAGTCGTTATAGGCTCGCAGTTTCTGTTCCAAAGCATCCTTCTGAAAGGGCGCCAGCATCTGTGCAAAATCGTTAACAGCCTGAGGAGGATTTGGGCGCGCCTCTATCTTCTGGGCAGACAAGCCTAGCCAGTAGAAGATACTTATGATTAGTAGAAGATAATGCTTCATGTTTGTCATAGTCTAATTGCCAAAGACGATTTCGTCGGGCAACTCATTCTTATCCACTCCCGGCTGGTATGGGAAATGGGTATTCAATGCTTCTCCAATGATTTTTATTCCATCACAAATCCCCTGAATCATGTCGCCCTCCTGAATCTCAGAAACAACTTTGTGAAGTGTTCCTTTCCAGAAATCGGCATCCACTGCCTTATGAATTCCTTCATCTGCAAAAACGGCTAACTGTTTATCTTCTACAGCCAGATAAAATAGCACGCCATTCCTCAGTTGGGTTTGTTCCATCTCAAGGTTATAGAAAACCCTGCTTGCCCGGTCGAGTGCGTCCACATACTTGCAACGACGCTCCACGAAAAGCCGTATCTCGCCACTGGTCTGCTTTTCCGCAGCCCGAATAGTATCCACTATTCTCTCAGACTGTGCCGGGGAGAATAGTGGTTTTCTTTTCCTGAGCCAAGTCATTATTTACTTAATATCAAAGTTGATGTCGGGTGCCTTTTCACTACCCTGGTCTGCCTGGTAGAATCCTTTCTCCCTGAATCCAAAAATACCCGCAAAAATATTCTTGGGGAAAGTCTTTACATTGAGATTATATTGCTTAACTGAATTGTTATAATCCTGCCGCGCAACATTGATCCTATTCTCGGTACCCTCAATCTGGGTCTGAAAATCACGGAATGCTGTTGTGGTCTTCAGGTCAGGATACGCTTCTGCTACCGCCAACAATCTGCCAAATGCACCTGACAAGCCTGCCTGTGCACTCTGAAACTTTTCAAGGCTTGCAGGATCATCCGTATTGACAGTTACCTGAGTCGCTTTGGATCTTGCCTCCAACACTTCTTTGAGTGTACTCTTTTCAAAGTTGGCAGACCCCTCAATAGTCTTTATAACACTATTGTATAAGTCCATTCTACGTTGGTAGTTGGTTTCTACATTACTCCACTTTGTTTTCACTTCCTGATCTGCAGTTACCAGTCCGTTATATGCTCCGCATCCCCAAAAACCTAAAATCACTACCAGGCCAAGAATTATCAATAAGGGTGTGTTCTTTTTCATTTCGTATTATTTTTTTTGTGAAGATAAAGTAATTGAAATTTCAGGTCTCACTTTTTTTCAACAGGTTAACTATTCCTGAATTGCTGCAATGCCCGGCAGGGTTTTCCCTTCAAAATATTCAAGTAGTGCACCACCTCCGGTAGAAACATAACTCACCTTGTCGGCCAGCCCAAACTGGTTTACAGCCGCTACACTGTCACCGCCCCCTACCAGGCTATAAGCCCCCTGCTGTGTGGCTGATGCTACGGCCAGAGCAATCGCTTTAGTGCCTTCCCGGAAATTACTCATCTCAAACACGCCCATCGGGCCATTCCATAAAATAGTCTTACTTCCGGCAATTACATCTGAAAACAATTGGATGGCTTCCGGCCCGATATCCAGCCCCATCCATCCTTCAGGTATCTCGTCATTGGAAACAATATTCCTTTCTGCATCATTGCTAAAAGAATCTGCGATCACACTATCAGGTGCAAGCAGGAAAGCTACATGCTTCTCCTTTGCACGATTCAGTATATCAGTAGCCAAATCCAGCTTATCCTCCTCACAGAGACTGTTACCCGTATTTTTTCCCTGACTCCTTAAGAAGGTGTAGGTCATCCCTCCTCCTACAATGATATTATCTGCTTTATTTAACAGGTTCTCTATTATCTCTATCTTATCACTCACTTTAGCTCCACCCAGAATGGCAGTAAAAGGTTTCTCCGCGGCATGCAATACGCGCTCCGCATTCGACACTTCGGCTTCCATCAGCAACCCGAACATTTTCTTTCCAACCGGAAAATCAGATGCAATGATGGCTGTGGATGCATGAGCCCGATGCGCAGTGCCAAAAGCATCATTCACATAGACATCCCCCAGCCTGCTCAACTGCCCGGCAAAAGTGGGATCTCCTTTTTCTTCCTCTGCATGAAAACGCAGATTTTCCAACAACAATACTTCTCCTGAATTCAGCGACTCAGCCCTCTCTTCTGCGAGCGTACCCACACAATCAGCCGAAAAATATACAGTGACTCCTTTCAGGAGTTCTTTCAGATGAGGCACTATTTGCTCCAGAGAATACTTTGCATCCACCGTGCCTTTAGGACGGCCCAGGTGGGACATCAATATTACACTGCCACCATCTGACAGAATTTTGTGAATTGTGGGGAGTGCCGCTTTCATGCGCGTATCATCTGTAATCTTACCTTCTTTAATCGGCACATTGAAATCTACTCTGACCAATGCTTTATGCCCACTGAAGTTAAACTCTGTAAATCTGCTCATTCTTTTTTTGCCAAAAATAAATAAAATGAGTCGTCTGTATTCAGGCACCTGAATCAGGCTAATTAATATTTTGATGTGCTAGGAGTAGTATCGAGCTAATCTGTACATAAAGAAATCTTTATCTCTTACCCCAA
>JAMLGT010000008.1 GCA_023957755.1 Chitinophagaceae bacterium | reverse complement strand
GTGGCGTGTAGGGATTTGGGTAAGGCCTTTGCGTAGAGGATCACCTAAGGTAATCCTGATTAGGTCCGTGGGAAGCTTGCTTCACTAAGCGACTGAAATGAAAAGCATGCACGACACGTTAGTGGCGTGCAGGGATTTGGGTAAGGCCTTTGCGTAGAGGATCACCTAAGGTAATCCTGATTAGGTCCGTGGGAAGCTTGCTTCACTAAGCGACTGAAATGAAAAGCCCGCACGACACGTTAGTGGCGTGTAGGGATTTGGGTAAGGCCTTTGCGTAGAGGATCACCATTCACCCAACGTCATTCTGTGCCCGACACAGAATCTCATAAAGCTGCAAAAGGAGATTGCGGGTTGGCGCCCAAAATAGATGGGTAAGACCACCGTCTTCCTTCGTCAGCCACCTCCAAAGGAGGGGAATAAAGAGTACTGTCATTCTATGCCTGATGCAGAATCTCATCTTCATACCCTCTGCCATTCTGTGCCCGACACAGAATCTCATAAGGCTGCAAAAGGAGATTGCAGGTCAGCGCCCGAAATAGCATGGGTAAGACCACCCCGTCTTCCTTCGTCAGCCACCCCTCCAAAGGAGGGGAATAAAGAGTACTGTCATTCCACACTCCGATGCGGAATCTCATCACTTTCCCAACGTCATTCTGTGCCCGACACAGAATCTCATAAAGCTGCAAAAGGAGATTGCGGGTTGGCGCCCACAATGACACATCATTTTTTTTGTGGTGGGTGTCCTCCACCGAAAAAATATTTTCCATTAACTTCCCACTATAAAAACAAATAAATGAACACCACAATCAAATTACTCATTTGCTGTTTCCTATCTATTACTATTACACGTGGAATTGCCCAACCTCATGCTTTCTCTAAGGCTATCCATACCTTTAAGGCGGAGGACAACAACCAAATGCCACCTAAAAATTCAATCCTGTTTGTCGGCAGTTCTTCCTTTACCAAATGGACCGATGTGCAACAATACTTCCCCTCATACCCCATTATCAATCGGGGATTCGGCGGCTCTACACTTAAAGACGTTATCTATTACGCAGATGATATCATACTCCCATACCACCCCAGGCAAGTGGTTATCTATTGCGGCGAAAACGATTTAGTATTACCCAACATAGGCACTGATGTAGTATTAGATCGCTTTTCAACACTATTTGAACTTATTAGAAAGCATTATCCCGAAATCAAAATCACTTATATTTCTATGAAGCCGAGTCCAAGCCGAAAAAATTTTCGCACAGCAATGGAAGCCGGCAATGCAGGTATCCAATACTTCCTGTCACAACAGAAAAACACTTCCTACGTGGATGTATATCACAAAATGCTGAATGATAATGGAGACCCGCTACCACATATCTTTATGGCTGACAGCCTGCACATGAATGCGAATGGATACAAAATATGGCAAAAGGCTATCGAGCCTCATTTGTTGAAATAGGATTCATCCGATATTTCTTGTTAAGCTACAAATTGCTCTCCTACACTCTCCCTGCCTGGCGCCAAAGTCAGCTTATAATTCCTGTATTTTCTTCCGGACATCCCAAAAAAGATAAAACAGAAATTGAAAATTCTTTTAACTTAGTGTTCGGCTTCCATATTATAACGATATATAACACACGTAATATTTGCACTGCACCATTCAGATAAAACGAATATCAGGCAAGTACTCAAACCCTGACCTATGAAACAAAACAAAATTTACTTATTAGGGATTCTCATTTCCCTTCTGATCTTTTCCTGTAAGAAAGAAGTTGTAGCCCCCCCGGTATTAACAGGAAACAGTCTTATCAGCCTCACAGCTACAAAGGCCGACAATCCGATATTTTCAGAGGACGCATTCGTATATATCAAGAATGACAAAGCATATATTAGCCTCCCTCAGAATGCGAACCCATCAAATATTGTATTGCACTTCCAGATAAGCAAAGGAGCCACACTAAGTCTGAATGGTACAGTCATCAATAATCTGAATGGAAGTTTCGACCTGACCAATACTGTGAAAGCGGAAATAAAATCAGGTGCAGGTGTGGTCAACACCTATTATATCCTTGCCCAACCGGGAATAGCAAAGTATGATGCCATGCTCTATAAGTTTATGGAGAAATATGCTATCCCGGGAGTGTCTTATGCGGTAATGAAAATGCAAAACGGATCGGTGGTGTATAAATCGGGATTAGGATTCGCCGACAAGAACCTGCGAATCAGAACAAAACCCAATTACCTCTTTCGGCTTGGAAGCATCTCAAAACAGTTTACCACTATTTGCATTATGAAACTAATGGACGAAGGTAAACTGACTTTATCCTCTACAGTCTTTGGAGCGGGGGGTATTCTAGGAAATGATTATGGCACAGTATCCGCTCTTGCGGCCAAAGTCACCATAAAAAATCTGCTCAACCACACCTCAGGCTGGACAAGCAATCCCGACCCCATGTTTACCTCAAGTTTTAGAGGCCAAACACTGGATCAAAGAATAAGTTATGTACTCTCTTCACCGCAGACCGACCCCGCTACTGCCAGTTACTCCTACTTCAATATGGGATTTGGCATTCTGGGAAAGGTCATCGAAAAGCTTAGTGGCAAAACTTACGAAGCCTATCTGACACAGGTTCTATCTGAAGCAGGAATTACAGACGTTCATGTAGGGAAAGATCTGAGTGGCAAGAGGTCAAACGAAGTGGTATATTACTCACAGGATGGCACAAACGGTTATCTTAACGAAATGGATATAATAGCAGCTGCAGGCGGACTTATAGCTTCTACTGAAGAGATGATGAAACTCATTACATACATCGACGGCAAAAGTAACCCGACCGACATTATCAGCGCAACCGCTCGCACCCAAATGCTCACACCGTCTTCTTCCAATGGACGATATGCGTTGGGGTGGAGAGCAAACCATCCTTTTTTCCCTGGTGCATTTTATCACGGAGGCAATCTGGCCGGTACGGGTGTCTTTTGGGTAATGGGTACAGATTACAGCGTAGCTATCCTTTGCAACAGCCGATCCTATATCGATGGTTTTGATGACGAGTTTTATTATATCGCTAGGGATCTGATTGATGATGCGAAGCAGCGGTTTTAGGGTTACTACCGGAGTGGTGTCTGAAAGAAGTGCTTTAGTCTATAGTATAAGGCTACATATTCCCGGGTGAAATAGAAAGAGTACTACAATACGCAGTTTAGAATTGCTGCTATACGAAAGAAACAGGATTGATGGCTGCCGAGGTTTCTTTTCTATAAAATCAATAAATTAGCAAATGGAACTGTAGATACCAAGGCTAAAAATACCAGGACAAATCAATTTCCAAGGGTTGAAATAGAGGAAAAAAGGAAGGCGACTTGCGCCGCCTTAAATGTTTTCACAACGGAATAATCCTTATTGCGAATTCGATTTTGGAATGATTAAAAACTATTGATGAAAAAATCCCCACAGTGTTTGCGGGGAAATAGAGCAAAAAACTCTTCGGCTTATAGCCTTGTTGTGATTTGCAAAACAAAAATAATTAAAAACGATTAAAATATACGGAAATGGCAAAAATTTTAGGGTTAGACCTTGGGACAAATTCAATTGGATGGGCAATTAGAGAAACTGATAAGATTGACCGTGAATATTATTGTAAACAATTCTCCAAGACCAATATAGAGTCAGAAAGTGAAATTGTTGATTATGGTGTAGTGGTATTTCAAAAAGGCGTTGGAGATGGTAAATCCGGAGAATTTTCATTAGCTGCCGAAAGAAGAAAAAACAGAAGTAAGAGAAGGCTATACAATGCAAAACGTTATAGAAAATGGGTTCTTCTAAAATTGCTAATCGAAAATAATATGTGTCCCTTAAAACCAGAAGAATTAAGATTATGGAGTGTCGGTAAATGGCAGGATGAAAATGGAAAAAAGAAAAATGTTGGCAGAATTTTTCCATTGGACAACGCAACCTATCAGCAGTGGCTTGCCTTTGATCCAATATTCTTTGGTTCTAAAGAAACTTCGAAGAATGGAAAAAATATAAGGAAAAATCCATACGATCTACGATGTGAACTAATCAGGGAATATGAAGAGGATGAAGATTCTCGTAAATTAAAACTTGGAAGAGTCCTTTATCACCTAGTGCAACGAAGAGGATTTAAATCAAGTAGAAAGAGTGGGAAATCAACTTATGCTGAAAATGCAGAAATAGAAAAATTAAAAAATGAAAATTCAGATTTCCATATTGCAGTCTTAGCAAAAAATAAGATTGATAATGGTGAAAGATTTAGAAAAAGTGGAGTAATTCAAAGGAGATACTATGAAGATGAGTTTAAAGCCATTTGTGATAAGCAGAAAGTTGATGAGAGATTGACTGAAAGGCTTCATAAAGCAATCTATTTTGTAAGACCACTCAGAAGTCAAAAAGGGCTAGTAGGGAATTGTACTTTGGAAAGAAATAAACCAAGAATTCCATTAAGTCACCCAAAATTTGAAGAATTCAGAGCACTTCAGTTTATCAACAATATCCAGTGGAGGGAGGCAAAAGGAACGAAAAGATTTGAGCCAATCCCAATAAGTCTTAAGAAAAGGATACTTGAAGAAATATTCTTTAGAAGGCTTGTTAGCGGAAAAAATAAAGGGAAAATAAGCTTAGAAAATTCCTTCAAATTTGAAGATATAATTGAGAAATACTCGGAAAAGGGTAAATATGAATTTAATTACAGGAACAAACCGAATGTGCCAGCATGCCCTATTACCGCTGCACTTATGAATATATTTGATGTTGAATGGGGAAAAAAATTCCTTACCGAAGAGGATACTTATGGAATAAATTGGGAAGGATTAAAAATCCAGTATAACCTTAAATATGGAAAGGTAAAAAGGAGAATTGAGGAGGGCAAAAAAAATATTACCAGAAGAATATTGGCGACCTTAGGGTTCTGGATATTGACTCTATCTGGCATCTGATATTCGATTATATACAGACAAAGGATAAGGTTGAAGAACTCGAAAGATTCTGCAAAGAAGTTTTATTATTTAAAGATGAAAAAGCAAAGGCATTTACAAATATTGATATTCCTCAAGGCTACGGTTCACTCAGTTTCAAAGCAATTTCTAAGATACTTCCCTTTTTACGGTCGGGATACATTTATTCAGAAGCTGTTTCATTTGCCAATCTAAAAAGTGTTTTAGGGGATGAATATAAAAGTCTTATAGATAGAGCCAAAAGTATAACGGATAAAACCATTGCGGAGGTTAAGAATAAAAAGGACCAATTACTTATTGTCAACAGGCTTATCCAAAAATATTTTTCAACAAATGCTAGTACTCGTGCAAAAGGTGTTGATGATCGTATAAAGGAAATGGCTGCTCAAGAGACCAATGAGGTATTGAAAGACTGGTTTAAGGAGGAATGGGAAAAGATGACCCCTGAAAAGAGGAGTGAATATGAGGATATTATCTTACAATACTATTTACGTTTTCTTGATGGAAAACAAGAGAACAAGGAAAAAGCCACTGCAGGCTCTATAAGGCAACCACAAATAGATTATTATAAATTACCGCGGTTAGATTTGGCAATAAAACAAAGTTTAAAAGATTCTTTCCAAATTCAAGATCGAAACCTGAGTAAATTATTTCATCCTTCAGATATTGAAATGTATCCCGTTTCAAGAACTGAAGTTAAAGTTAATATTGAAGGTGTTGATACCGTAATAAGAATCCTTGAAAGTCCACAACCGCCTTCAAAAGGGTGGAAGAATCCTATGGATATGCGTACTCTTCATGAATTAAGGCATCTTCTCAACTATCTTTTAAGAATAGGGAAGATAAATGAAGAAACCAAAGTCATAGTCGAGATGGCACGCGAACTTAATGATGCAAATAAAAGATGGGCAATTCGAAAATATCAGCGGGATAGAGAAGAGGAGAATATAGAGTTTGCGAAAGCAATTGTCGGAGTTGCAAAGCAAAAATATCCAAACATAGATGAAACCAATATTGAAAACATCAATAAGGTAAGGCTCTGGTGGGAACAAATAGAAAATAATCAAGAAGTATATGAACAAATTAGAGCATTAAAAGAGGATATTGATAAATATCGACTTTGGAAAGAACAAGGTTGCATATGTATGTACACTGGAGAAACTATAAGTCTATCTGATTTGTTTGATGGGAATCAAACAAATTTCGAACATACGCTGCCGGTCAGCATATCTTTTGATAATTCACTATCAAATTTGACTGTATGTAAGGCTTATTACAATATGCATATAAAGAGAAATCAGATCCCTACCCAACTGGCGAATTATTCACAAGATGCTAATGGATATACAGCTATATTGCCGAGATTAAAAAAGTGGCAAGAAAAGCTTAAACACTTAAAGGAATCAATTGAAGATAACATTAAACGTTCTAAAAGAATCCAGGATCCCGAGATAAAAAAGAGGCTAATACAAAACAGGCATTTGCTCCGGTTTGAATTCGACTATTGGGATAGGAAAGTTAAAACCTTCGAAGTAAAAGAAGTTCCAAACACATGGAAAAACAGCCAGTTAGCGGATACTCAAATCATTTCTAAATATGCACGATCTTATCTTAAAACATTGTTTGACAGAGTCGATGTTCAAAAGGGAACTGTGGTTAATGACTTCAAGAAGATTTATCAGATCAAAGGGGATGAGCAAAAGGATAGAACAAAACATAGCCACCATGCACAGGATGCTGCTATACTTACACTGATACCGGGTTCTACAAGGCGTGAGAATATTTTACAAAAGTATTATGAAGCGGAGGAAACCCACCAAAAGTATTCAAGCAATCCTTATCCAGGATATAAACCATTGCACATTCTGGAGATTGAGAATAATGTGCTTATTAATCACATTCCTCACGATAACACTTTCGTTTCAACTTTTAAAAATGAGAGGAAAAAAGGTGTAAAAACGGGACGGATTGCAAAAGGTGATAGTATCAGGGGAAGATTACATAAGGAAACTTTTTTAGGTGCTATTAAGCCACCAATGAGGGATGAAAATGGGTTTGCTTTTCGTGAAGAGGGGAAATATAAAGTAATAACTAATCCAAAAACAGGATTGGATGAAATATGGATTGTCTCAAGAAAACCAATTACTGAAGTTAAATTAGATAAAGGAAAAATAAAGGATGTTATTATAGATGAGTTATTGAAAAAGCATATTCAACTACAACTAGATAATGGAGTAAACTTGGAACACGTTGTTGATTTTAGAAATAATCCAATAAGACATGTTAGAATGAGGGTGAAAGCCGGGGTTGGTTATCTGTCTAAAGAAAAAGCAATAGAAATAAAGAAACCAGTATATCCTTCCAAATATGAACACAAGAATGATGTTCTTACCCAAAATGAAGAGAACTATTTGTTTCTTTTGTATGAAGGAATTGATGCTGGGGGTAAGGCCATTAGATCCTATAAGATCTTAAGCTTATTTGATATTGCCAAACTGGGCATTAAGAGTTTCAAGCAGATAAAGAATGAACAAGAGTTTCAAGCGTTAACCAAGAGAAATATAAGACTTCCCTTAAAGATAATCTTAAAGGTCGGAGACCGTGTTGTATTTTTTGAAGAAAATAGAGAAGAATTGACAAGCGAAAATATTAAAAGAAGAATGTTTAAGATTTTCAAATTTAATGAAATGGGTTCAACACCTTATTTGTATTTTCAAAACATATTAGAAGCAAGACCTGATAAAGATCTTAATGACCAGATTGAGTTTAATTCTCAACAATATCAACCCCGTTTATCTCTGAATATTGATAAGTTAAAATGCCTGTTTGAAGGAGTTGATTTTGAGGTTAATCCTGATGGAACTTTAGTTTGGAAATGAAGTATTGTGATCAACTATTTCTGATTGTTCAGAAAATGGATTACTAGTATTAACCCAAACCTTGAAAGATTATGTTAATGCCCGGAAGATATTATCACATCTACAATCACGCCAATGGTGATGACAATCTTTTTAGGGAAGAGAGAAATTATTCCTATTTCCTGGAGAAGTATCATCTACATATAGATCCGGTAGCTGACACTATAGCGTGGTGTCTGATGCCAAACCATTTTCACCTTTTGGTAAGGATAAAAGATGCGGAGGATTTAATTCAAACTTTTCCAAAGTTTCGAACTTTGGAAAAGTGGAAGGAAGCCCCCGCTGCGCTTCCGCATCTTTTATCGAAAAAATTCGCCAACTTTTTCAGCAGCTACACCCAGTCGTTTAATAAAGTTTACGAAAGAAGAGGATCGCTGTTTCTAAAAAATTTTAGACGAAAATTGGTTGAATCTGAAGGTTACCTGTTTCAACTCATTCTTTATATCCATTTAAATCCGGTAAAGCATGGATTTACCCATAACGTTGAAGACTGGAAGTGGCATAGCCGGAATGAGTTCTGGGAAATGAACCCGGTATTAGCTAAAACTCTATTTACAAATAAAGATTTATACAACAAACTACACGACTCGCAACAAAAGGATTTTTCTGATTATCAAATGATAGAAAATGATATTCAAAACAATAAGTAATGATCAAACGTACACTCTATTTTGGAAACCCAGCCTACCTGAAAACAAAGAATCAGCAATTAGTAGTTTCTAAGAATGAAGAAGAAGACAAAACAGTTCCAATTGAAGATATCGGTGTATTAATACTTGACCATTTACAAATTACCATAACCCAGCCAACCCTGACCAGGTTACTCCAAAACAATGTAGCCATAATTGCCTGCGATGAAACCCACCACCCTATTGGTCTATTCCTGAACCTCGATGGGCATACCCTTCAGAGCCAAAAATTTCAGGCGCAAATTGAAGCGACCGTTCCTCTTAAAAAACAACTTTGGCAACAAACAATCGAGGCAAAGATTACCAATCAGGCAGCCCTGCTAAAAAGCCAACGAGTTGAAAGTAAACTGCTCCTAAACCTTGCCAAAAGTGTCAAAAGCGGCGACAGCACTAATAATGAGGCTCAGGCTGCCGTTTATTACTGGAAAAATCTATTTCCGGAATTTTTAAAGTTCTCGCGTAATCGGGAGGGGCCACCTCCCAATAATCTTCTGAATTACGGATATGCCATATTGCGAGCGACAGTTGCTCGTAGCCTTGTTTCCTCCGGCCTGTTGCCCACATTGGGCATCTTTCACAAAAACCAATACAACGCTTATTGCCTGGCCGATGACATTATGGAACCATACCGCCCTTTTGTGGATAGAATTGTATGTGATATCGTACGTATGAATGGCAGATTCCTTGAGATGACCGGTACTATGAAAGAACAGTTACTGTCAATCCCGGCAATAGATGTAAAAATTGACGGAAAGAAAAGCCCGTTGATGGTAGCAGTGCAACGAACCACTGCCAGCCTGGCGCAGTGCTTCGAGGGTAATACACGAAAATTAGTGTATCCGGCGTTATGATAAAAAATACTGCTAAGCAGTTCATTAACTCATGATGCTGTCACGATTAAACGCTTATAGAATTATGTGGGTAATGGTGATGTACGACCTGCCGATGGTCACCGAAAAGGAAAGAAAAATATACTCCAAATTTCGCAAACGGATGCTTGATGACGGATTTATGCTCTTTCAGTTTAGCCTGTATCTGCGACATTGCAGCAGCAGGGAAAATGCGGATGTACACATTAATCGGGTAAAAGCCATCTTACCACCGGAAGGCCGAATCGGAATTTTCGCTATAACTGACAAACAGTTCGGCAACATCGAAATATTTAATGGGAAAACCCATACAAAACACGAACCCACCCCAGTACAACTTACTCTATTCTGAAAAATCTATTAAAATAATAAAAAAACAGGGTAAAAAAAGCCCTGTTTTTTTATTGAGTTAAAATAGCTGTAACTCTTTCCTACACTGCATCGTAGCGAATCGTGATGTGAAAGAACTAAGCTAAGACAATTTTTGAAAGCAAATCACAACTTATTCCATAAGATTAGGGCCGTAATTAGGATGTGAAAGAACTAAGCTAAGACAATTTTTGAAAGCAAATCACAACAGTATGGAACATTGGACAAAAGAAGCTATTGATGTGAAAGAACTAAGCTAAGACAATTTTTGAAAGCAAATCACAACAGTGAGACTGGCTTCAAGTTGGTTCTTGAGGATGTGAAAGAACTAAGCTAAGACAATTTTTGAAAGCAAATCACAACTTTGGAAAACGTTTACATGGGCGATGTAGCGATGTGAAAGAACTAAGCTAAGACAATTTTTGAAAGCAAATCACAACTTCCCAAAGCTTCGCCATTCCATCCTTGTTGATGTGAAAGAACTAAGCTAAGACAATTTTTGAAAGCAAATCACAACAAGGAGGGTTATCGTTATTATGAGCCGGAAGATGTGAAAGAACTAAGCTAAGACAATTTTTGAAAGCAAATCACAACTGAATTTAACTGCCACCAACACTCGCATTTGATGTGAAAGAACTAAGCTAAGACAATTTTTGAAAGCAAATCACAACTAGTGCTTCCTTATGCCATTCTACCACATTGATGTGAAAGAACTAAGCTAAGACAATTTTTGAAAGCAAATCACAACAAAAAAGAGGCAGCACCCGGCTCCATTCAAGATGTGAAAGAACTAAGCTAAGACAATTTTTGAAAGCAAATCACAACAATACCATAAAACCAGACACCATTAAAGGGGATGTGAAAGAACTAAGCTAAGACAATTTTTGAAAGCAAATCACAACTAAAAGATTAATAATTCAACAAAGATAATTGATGTGAAAGAACTAAGCTAAGACAATTTTTGAAAGCAAATCACAACAAATTCGGTGTGCGTTAATTATTTCGTTTAGATGTGAAAGAACTAAGCTAAGACAATTTTTGAAAGCAAATCACAACGTTCAACGCCTCTACATCAGAATTATTGAGATGTGAAAGAACTAAGCTAAGACAATTTTTGAAAGCAAATCACAACGGTTTTTGATTGCTCTAAGCTCGTTTTCGGATGTGAAAGAACTAAGCTAAGACAATTTTTGAAAGCAAATCACAACATAACCTTTTGCGCTGAGTACCTCCCGACCGATGTGAAAGAACTAAGCTAAGACAATTTTTGAAAGCAAATCACAACACACCGAACGGCCTGAGTACAATGCAGAATGATGTGAAAGAACTAAGCTAAGACAATTTTTGAAAGCAAATCACAACATAATGCTTCACCATAGTAACCGCATCATCGATGTGAAAGAACTAAGCTAAGACAATTTTTGAAAGCAAATCACAACGGGTGGCAATGGCGATGGCTGCTCAATCCGATGTGAAAGAACTAAGCTAAGACAATTTTTGAAAGCAAATCACAACTGATTTCCTTTCATTATCCAAGTGTTGCTGATGTGAAAGAACTAAGCTAAGACAATTTTTGAAAGCAAATCACAACTTTCAAGCTCATCTATATGTATTTTCTGAGATGTGAAAGAACTAAGCTAAGACAATTTTTGAAAGCAAATCACAACAAAATCGCATGACTACCGAAAGCGTCATATGATGTGAAAGAACTAAGCTAAGACAATTTTTGAAAGCAAATCACAACAGTTTAGGGTTAGGGGTTGAGTTTGATGGTGATGTGAAAGAACTAAGCTAAGACAATTTTTGAAAGCAAATCACAACTACATTGCTAAGCGTAGCTTAATTTTGGTGATGTGAAAGAACTAAGCTAAGACAATTTTTGAAAGCAAATCACAACAGGTCTCTAGTGATATTAATTTAGTTTCACGATGTGAAAGAACTAAGCTAAGACAATTTTTGAAAGCAAATCACAACTATCGGTAAAATATGTGCGAGGAACGTTAAGATGTGAAAGAACTAAGCTAAGACAATTTTTGAAAGCAAATCACAACAATGTCCTACGTTATTGCGTCAATGCATAAGATGTGAAAGAACTAAGCTAAGACAATTTTTGAAAGCAAATCACAACTGATATTGCTGTTTTAATTCTAAACTTAAAGATGTGAAAGAACTAAGCTAAGACAATTTTTGAAAGCAAATCACAACCTTAATAATAAAACAAATATCAATCAAGGTGATGTGAAAGAACTAAGCTAAGACAATTTTTGAAAGCAAATCACAACGCGGATGCAACCAACCGCAAAACGAATATCGATGTGAAAGAACTAAGCTAAGACAATTTTTGAAAGCAAATCACAACTGATAAAATAAACGAGATGGTAAAAGATATGATGTGAAAGAACTAAGCTAAGACAATTTTTGAAAGCAAATCACAACCTACTTCGCAGGAGTAAAAACAGGAGATGAGATGTGAAAGAACTAAGCTAAGACAATTTTTGAAAGCAAATCACAACTATAATTTGATAAGGTTTTTTATAATCAAAGATGTGAAAGAACTAAGCTAAGACAATTTTTGAAAGCAAATCACAACGAGATAGGGCAACGTTACCGGCCAGGCCGGGATGTGAAAGAACTAAGCTAAGACAATTTTTGAAAGCAAATCACAACCCAATTTCGGTTTGAAACTTATCGGAACGCGATGTGAAAGAACTAAGCTAAGACAATTTTTGAAAGCAAATCACAACAGCCAGTGAAAGTGAAACCTTCTCCCCAAGGATGTGAAAGAACTAAGCTAAGACAATTTTTGAAAGCAAATCACAACATACCTAGCGATTATTGATAAAAGTGGTTAGATGTGAAAGAACTAAGCTAAGACAATTTTTGAAAGCAAATCACAACAAGAACTTCATTTTGTTGAACCAGTCCTTTGATGTGAAAGAACTAAGCTAAGACAATTTTTGAAAGCAAATCACAACTTTTTTCTATAATAACTTTTCGCTGTTTTTGATGTGAAAGAACTAAGCTAAGACAATTTTTGAAAGCAAATCACAACACAATCTTTAAAAACATTTGAAGTAAAGTTGATGTGAAAGAACTAAGCTAAGACAATTTTTGAAAGCAAATCACAACTGCGGTGGATATGCAGTTACGGCTTGACCGGATGTGAAAGAACTAAACTATAACAATTCTTGAAAGCAATTCAAAAGAGGCCTATTTCTCCGGAATGAAAACCTACGCATCTATGAGCGAAGCCAGCAGCCTTCTCTTAGATGATGACGGCAATCTGAAACCATTGAATAAGTTTACCGAGGATGTAAAGAAGCTAAACGATACCTACAACGACAACTATCTGCGTGCCGAAAGAAACTTTGCCACTAAATCGGCACAATCCGCCGCCAAATGGCAAAAATATGAGGCAGGTAAAGATCGCTATGACCTTCGCTATTTAACGGATAATGGGCCCAATGTTCGCGACAGCCACCGCGCCCTGGAATTTACTACGCTGCCGGTGGATGATCCATTCTGGAACCAATATACTCCCCCAAATGGTTATAACTGTCATTGTTTCCTGGTGCAGGTACGCAAGGGAGAATATCCTGTAAGTGATAGCACGGATGCCATTGCGAAAGGAGACCAGGCTACTACCCAAATCGGTAAAGATGGGAGCAACAAGGCTGCAATATTCCGGTTTAATCCGGGCAGGGAAATGAAGGTGATGCCACCGGACCATCCATACACATCAGGCAATTGTGGCAAGCTAAGCGCGGTATGGCATACGCTTTCTGTAATGCAAAAAATACAGCTTGCAGGGGAGGCAGATAAATGTAGGGCAAAGAAGATAATAGAGGGCATGAGCAAAGGGGGAGCCAATGAAAAAGAATACAGGAAAAGTATTTATGAAAAGAATGTTGAAAAGCAGTATCAAACCGTATTTAAAAGCGCAACAGGAAAAATAGTGCAGTTGCATCAGCTTGCCAATGAATCAAGAGAGAAATATGCGGATATTATCTATTCTGCCAAAGCAATGGCCAATAAGGATATTGATGTAAAAATTCAGCCAGAAATTAATGTGTCAGATAAAGAAGCCAGAAAAAAAATAATGCCCGGATATAAACATCTTTCAGCCAATCCTGAACTGCTCACCGAACACGGTGATTATATTGATGTGAAAACACCGAGGGTATGGAAAAATATTAATGGACTGGCTGTACATGCTTCCAAAAAACAAGATGCCGAAGCATTAATAACAGATTTGGTAATAAAAATAGAACCTTCAAAAGTAAATGATATTGCAAGGCGTATTTTCCTTGACAAGAACTATAAAAAGAATGCGGTGCACTTTGTGATAAAAGGGAAATATTACAAAGTGGAAAGGGGCGAAAATACAATTGGCAGGTAAAACCTGCCAAAGGGGTGCCAACCCGCAGGCTGACATCACAAATATACAAACTTTTTAAATAAACAAGATGGAACAGACAATTGAACCCAAAACTCCCCTGGAACGCATTTTATGGGATACCTTATGGAGCCTTAATTGCTCCTTACACGACTGTCAGAAAGCGGTCCTTCGTTACAGAGACGCAGTAGCTTCAGGCGAACCTCTTGAAACGCCGCCAGGGGGATCGCGCCGGTACCGGTTGTGGCGTGCAATCCGCCAAGCAAGTGAGCAAGGCTGTCAAGTTGAAACTCGTAAAACCGGATAGGATGAGTACAATATTTTTGAAGAAACTTTTTTAAACAAAATAATATAAACCAGAATACAATGCCAGTAAAATCAGTGCCGCAAAAAATGAAAGCAAACAGATGGTTTCGCAAAATGATTGTGCCTTATTATATTTTGATGCGACATATTCTGTTTTGGTTTCAAAATGATACGACCGTTCTTTTAGCAGTTCCTGGAAATCCCTGTCACGCCTGCCGTACTGAATTAACGTTATCCATAGAAAAACTGAGCCAAAAAGGATACTCATGGTCAATAGGATATACATTAGCTGCAAAGCATAAAGAGATGCATCAAATACTTTTGAACCAAAGGCGGGCAATAGAACGATTAAAGCCGAGGAAATGGTTAAAATATGCTTTGCCAAAGCAATCCTGTCTATATATGAAACTGACCAGTGACGGTTCAGCGGCTCATCAGGACTACTTACTTTCAGAAACAAATATGCAAACTTTTTAAATATTCAAGATGAACTTATTAATAAACATTGGAGAGCAACAAAAGACGCTTTCAGAAATTATTGGTCAAGATCATGAAGAATTTGTTTCCAATAACCTTCATACCATTCGTGCGAGGTCCTTAAATGATCAATCATCTCAGAAAATGCTTTACGATACATGTTGTCAAAAGATTCGTGCGATAATTCAGAATGAACTGAACGGTACAATTGTGAAATCAATTCCCGATTTACGGTAGATTCCGCTTTTAACCGGATGATTTCCAACATCAGTTCACCAATCAATTTTTGTAAATCAAATTCCTGTGAATAATCTTCCACGTTTTCTTAAATCAAATATACTTCAATGGCAAACTTTGATACTTTCCTCCAACACTGCCTCTCTGATACGGAAGTAAAAGTAATGGAGCTGCTGCACGAAAATATACGTCGGCAGGCTTTCTTTGGCAAGCCATGGCCACAGGCAAAGAACCCTGCCAAAAAAGGCAAGAAGCTGCTTTACCAGAGCGGCGACCTGCAGGATGGTTATATGAGCCATATTGAAGGCGAAAATATACATATCACCAACACAGTAGCCTATGCAGGCGTACACAATGAAGGCGCCGAGATACCGGTAACCGCTAACATGAAAAAATACTTCTGGGCGATTTATTACAAGGCCACCGGCGGACTATCAAAGACCAAAGCCGGAACAATTGGCAACAATGCACGAAACCGATCGCTCAATGCGGAGGCAGCCTATTGGAAAAGCCCGGCGCGAATCAGAATTAGCTTAGCTGCTTTCAAAAAATGCCAGAGCATCTATCGCCTTTTCAGATACAAGGGTATTCATCTGGTGCTCTGATACGACGACAACACAGAGTACTTCAATGTTGTTATTTGAAATTTTGTCTTTAATTTATTTTGATTGAGCTTTGTAAGGAAGACTACGTTCTCGGCATTTCCCTGAATTTCCATCTTCAGGAAAGGCAGCTATTTCGGTTGCCTTTTTTCATAACATTTTTTTGCGGAATTTTTATTTCTAATCTCGCAATGCCGCTAAGCGCGGTACCCTTCCAACACTTTCTTACTGCCGATTCTGGCTGTGATAAAATCACGGCTCAGGCTGGGAGACCTCGCCGGCGAATACTCACGGCCATAGAGAATAATCTGCACGTGAAGTTTTATCCACTTCTCACGAGGGAATAGCACTTTAGCATCTTTTTCGGTTTGCTCCACATTCTTACCACTTGACAACCCCCAGCGTGTCATCATTCGGTGAATATGCGTATCTACCGGAAAGGCAGGAATACCGAAAGCCTGCGACATCACGACAGATGCAGTCTTGTGCCCTACACCAGGCAATCCCTCAAGCGCTTCAAAATCTGCTGGAACTTTTCCTTCGAATTTTTCAATAAGAATTTTGGACAGCCCATGTATGGCTTTTGATTTTTGAGGAGATAATCCGCAAGGCCTGATGATGGATTGAATTTCCGCTACTGATAGCCCGACCATGTCGTATGGATTATCAGCTCTATCAAAAAGAATAGGTGTGATCTGATTCACCCGTGCATCTGTACACTGTGCAGAAAGCACCACCGCTACCAGAAGTGTATAAGGGCTGGTAAAATCTAACGGAATCCTGAAATCAGGATACAGCCTTTCTAGTTCCGTCATTACATACTGTGCTTTTTCTTTTCTCGTCATACATTTTTGAAGGTGGACGGATGTTTGAAATGATAATGAAATCGTTTTACGGATTGTACTCTTTTAAAACTTTTTTGTTTGCAATTTTTGCTGTGATAAAATCACGGCTGAGGCTTGGAAACCGTGCAGGTGAATATTCCCTTCCATAGAGCGTTATTTGCAAATACAACTTGCTCCATTTCTTTTCAGGGAAAAATTTCTTTGCATCTTCTTCAATCTGTTCCACATTCTTCCCTTCAGAGATGCCCCACCGGATCATCATTCTCTGAATATGCGTGTCTATAGGAAATGCAGGAGTATTAAATGCCAGTGACATCACTACAGATGCGGTTTTGTGTCCTACACCCGGCAGGTTTTCAAGCGCTTCAAAATCTGCAGGAACTTCTCCATTGTATTTATCAATCAGGATTTGTGAGAGCGAGTGAATGGCTTTTGCTTTCCTTTCCGACATAAAAACAGTGCGAATTATTTCTCTGATTTGCGCGTCATCCATTATCACCATATCGCGTGGATTATCAGCCTTTGCAAACAGCTCGGGCGTCACCTTGTTGACACCTACATCCGTATTTCTCGCAGCCAGCAACACAGCTATCAGCAGGGTGTACGGACTTTTATAATCGAGAGGTAGTGCAGGATGAGGGTAAAGTTTATTCAGCTCTTTAATGATGTAATCCGCTTTCTCTTTCTTTGTCATTGATGTATGTGGAATCGGTTTTAAATTCAATTCAAAATTACTCGTTTTGAAGTCAATGAATATTTCAGCGCTAAGAAATGCCGGTAAAGCCAGGCGGCGGGAGTCCTTATTCGGCTGTGGCTTATAAGTACACTTTCTTCCCCCCTTTAGCCACATATATATGAGTTATGGGATATATGATCAGTGGGCTTGTAAAATCAAAAATTCTTAAAAAATTGTTATTGACTAAGTCCGGCCTTAAAAATGCATTTGTCTCTACATTGCGAAAATCACAGTACCCTTTATGCTGAACCTTATGAATAGGGAATATCACAGACTCAGGCCAACAATAAATTAACAAAGATTATAATCCCTCAATTTCGAACTCACTGGAATTTCTATCATCTTTGCACTCAGAAAGACACCGGGCTCCTGACAGGACGGTCTCTTGCTCAAATCTATACACCCAATGAAAGATGTACTTGTCATCACCCCCGTGAAAGACTCAGTAGATACTGCATTGCATACAATCAGTGCCATTCACAATTCCAATCCCAACCTTACCTATCTGGTATATAACGACTTTAGCACGAAGGAGACTTTGCAAAAGCTGAAGATGTCTGAGTCAATGGATCAATTCAAACTGATCAATTTATCCGATCATGTCAATACTCCATCTCCAAACTATGACTTTGTATTGAAGGATGCTCAGGAGAGAGCACTTAAAAATAGGCAGCACTTAATAGTAGTAGAATCCGATGTAACTGTAAAAGAATCAACCCTCAATTCTCTGGTTGACCTTGCCAACGAAAGAGAAGATGTAGGCCTTGCAGGAGCAATCACTGTGGACGAACAAGAGCAGGTCAACTTCCCTTACCTGAAATTCAAAGATTTTACTAAAGAGTTTCATGAGACCAGGAGGAGCCTCAGCTTTTGTTGTACACTTATCTCTTACAACCTCCTCAGTAAATTTAGCTTTACTAATCTTGACAAGACTAAAGACTGGTACGATACCAGCCTGTCTCAAAAATCAATAGAGCTAGGATTTACCAACATTATCGCAGCAAACCTTACTGTACTCCATAAACCTCACAGCAGCAGGCCCTGGAAACAACTGAAATACACCCATCCGCTGAAATACTACTTTTACAAGTTTACAAAACACAGGGATAAGATTTAGCGTAAAACATGCATGGCGTCTTTAAGGCAAAATGAATACAGATGCCCTAAAAAACAGAGGCTCCGGCTACAGATTTTACATTACTATTTCACCCTGCTCCTCCCCTACCCCCACATGTTTCATACATTCCTTCATCCGTGAATACGTTCTGTCAATATTTGCATCAAGGCCAATAGAGAAACGGATCATTCCATCTGAAAGCCCCATAGCCTCCTGTTCTTCTAATGGTATTTCACTTGAGGTAGATGTACCGGGCGCACTAAAGAGCGTCTTGTAAAATCCGAGGCTCACGGCCAGGTATCCAAGATTTTCCTTTTGCATCATCTCCATCAATTCATTAGCCTTCACAAGTGAACCTGCATCCAGCGTAAGCATGCCGCCGTATCCGAATTGAGAGTTAGAGATTGCACGCATCACTTCATAACTTCTGTGCGACTGTAGCCCGGGATAACACACCCGCAAACCATCCTGTTCAAACCGTTCGGCCAGGAACTGCGCATTGTAACTGTGTTGCTTCATTCTAATGTGTAACGTCCTAAGGTTTTTCAAAATCCCTGCCGCTCTCAGACTGTCCATCGTGGGGCCTAACAACATACAGGCTCCATCGTTTACGTTTCTCAGTGCATCAATAAATTCCTGAGTGGCACATATCACCCCACCGACCGTGTCGGAACTTCCGTTAATAAATTTGGTAAGACTGTGTATCACTACATCAGCTCCATGATTGGCAGGCGTTATCATCAATGGTGAAAAAGTATTATCAACCACAAATTTCAGATCGTACTTCTTTGACAGCAATGAGATTGCAGGCAGGTTAGCCACTTCCAATAAGGGATTGCTTACTGATTCGCAATATATAACCCTGGTGGCGGGTGTGATAGCCGCTTCCACTTCTTTTAGGTTGTTGATATCCACAAACCTGGTTTTGATTCCCAGCCGGGGAAGAAAGTTTTTCATCAGGGCGTATGTGCCTCCATAGATGGTGCGACTGGCCACAATCTCGTCTCCATTCTTACAAAGTTGTAATATCACAGCGCTAATGGCACCCATTCCGGAAGCAGTAACATTGGCTGCCTCAGTATTTTCCATTGCAGCAAGCGCTTGCGCCAGATAAAGATTACTGGGAGTAGCATGCCTGGAATAGAGATAGCAACCATCGGCATTACCTTCAAACGTATCGAACATAGTTTTAGCCGAAAGAAAAGTATAGGTGGACGAATCTGAAATAGAGGGGTTCACCCCTCCAAATTCTCCAAAATATTGCAGATCCTGAATTTTGTCTGCCGGATGAAAGTTTTTCATAAAGACCTTATTTATTTTTAGGACAAAGTTCCATAACAAAATAAAACTTTCATAATTTTAGCGTAATAATAGAATATTAATCTGTTAGATTAGTATTAAATAGATTAAAATTAATATTCTGTCAGGAAATTATATTCTAAACAAAAAATAATTCAGATGCATTTAGACTCAGCAGATATAAGAATCCTCAACGAACTTCAAAATGATGCTAAAATCACCAACAAGGAATTGGGGAATATCCTTCACTTATCGCCCACGGCGGTATTTGAGCGAATTAAAAAACTGGAGAAGAACGGGCTCATACGTAACTACGCTGCTATCCTCGATAGAAAAATCTTAGGGAAAGAACTGTTGGTAATTTGCCAGATCAGACTGGTGCGCCATTCGCAACAAAATATTGAGGAATTTGAAAAACAAATAAAGGCTATCGACGAGATTAAAGAGTGCTTTCACATCAGTGGTGATTACGACTATGTACTGAAAGCCGCATTTAAAAACATGGATGACTACCACGATTTTATGGTGAACAAGCTAACAACAATTTCGAGCATCGGCAATACCCATACCCTGTTTATCATTAACCAGGTAAAGAACGATGTAGGCTATAAATTGAAAAAGGAATCACGATGACAAAAGGCTTTGAACCAGTGAGGCACTCGCGATACACCGGGCATACCTGAATCTGAACCGTTCACAAAAATTCCGGAGAGACCAGCAAGGTTCCATACACAATTCTTTCAACCAAAATTTCAATATCCGGATTAAAGGGAATACTGCCCGACTATCTAAACGCATCCAATGCTACAGTGGGCTTTCCTGAGTTATCAAATGCACCAAGTGTATATCCTTTCCAATTACCATACGCCTCAGGCTCCCAATAAAATACTCCTATGCCCCTCCCTTTTTCTACAGACTGTACTTTGTGTATCAAATCAGCCAGGAACTGACGGGCATCCAGCGGCTGACCCCAGGGCATGCCACACTCCACTACCATTACCTCCTTTCCGTACCGTGTAACCATATCATTCATATTAGCAAGCGCCTGCTCGTTAAGCAACTTCCAGTTGTGCGCCGCAGGATACATTGACATCCCTATCACATCCCAACGGGCACCATTGGCCTTCAGCCCGTCGAACATCCATCTGAAAAGAGAATTGTCAAAACCATTGGACAGATGCACAATAACTTTTGCCTGTGGATAGACAGACTTTACCGCACCGTATCCACCATCGATAAGGGAAGCAAACGAAGCCATATTTTCCGAAGCTTTTCCTGTGGGCCATAGCATCCCATCATTGGTTTCATTGCCTACCTGCACCCATCGCACCGGCACGCCTGCCTGTTTCAATTGTGAAAGAACTGCTATCGTATGCGCAGCTACCTGCTCTCTGAGAGCCGCCAGGCTGCGATCAGTCCATGACGCCGGGATGGTCTGCTGCCCGGGATCGGCCCAGCTATCGCTGTAATGAAAATCTATCAACACATCCATACCTGCCGCAGCTGCCCGCTTAGCCTTTGCAAGCACATCCGTGAGTGCATTATACCCATCCGGCGGGGCAACCCACACCCTCAGCCGAATGGCATTCATCCCCACACCTTTCAAAATTGCAAACAGATCTTCCTCAACACCGGAAGGGTTGTGAAATTTCTTTCCCCGGTTTTCCATCTCGGTAAGCCAACTGACATCTGCTCCTTTTACCATTACAGCCGGTGGCTGCGAATCAGGCTTCTGCCCTTTTTTACAGGACAAACCAAAAAGAATAAGCGC
Source organism: Chitinophagaceae bacterium (assembly GCA_023957755.1). GTDB lineage: Bacteria > Bacteroidota > Bacteroidia > Chitinophagales > Chitinophagaceae > Ginsengibacter. The sequence goes on along the minus strand of JAMLGT010000008.1, from coordinate 174,717 downwards.
GAAAAACAGACTCAGGCATTGCCGGAAACCGAATGGATACATACCTACAAATGTAACCCAATCACCTGTCCGCCGCTTTGCAAAATGAACATTACTTTCGCGGATATTAATTTTGCGCCAGATGAAAATATCATTCCGTGCAATTGGAAAAACACATGATCCTCAACTCAGGATGTCCATAGATGATTTCACAGGAAGAATCCGTCATTATTTCCCGATCGAATGGACCCTGATTCCCGCTCCCAAAATAACCAGCCAGGCCGAACTGATGAAGGTTGAAGCTGAGCTTATTTTACAAACTCTAAAACCGGGCGATTATCTGATTGCCCTCGACGAACACGGAAAACAGACTGATTCGCCACAGCTTGCATCGCTGATAGAAAAGCAATCTTTTCAGAGTACCAGGAATCTGGTGTTTGTTATCGGAGGCGCCTTCGGTTTTCATCAAACCATTTTGGATAAGGCTGATTTTGTCTGGAGCCTCTCTAAACTCACCTTTCCTCATCAGCTCGTCAGACTAATACTTGCAGAGCAGGTATATAGAGCCTGCACCATTATCAGAAACGAAAAATATCACCACTCCTAAGTATTTTTTGTAGGTTTGGCTCCCTAACAGAATTTATGCATCTATCGCTCACCGTACTCGTAATCATCATTACCACCTTAGTCTCTCTTTCTGCATTCAATTCCAGAAAGATTATGGACGACCTGATTTTTTATCCTGCGATAATCCGGGAAAAGAACCAGTATTACCGATTTCTGACTTATGGATTTATCCATGCAGACTTCATGCATCTGGCTTTTAACATGTACGCATTTTATCTGTTTGGCGAGTTTACTGAAAAAGCATTCCTCACCATCTTCGGTGAAGGCTCCGGTAAGTTCTTCTATCTCGCTATGTACCTGTTGGCACTAATCGCCTGTGTAATACCTGACTATAACAAACACAGTACAAACCATCAGTATCGCAGCCTGGGTGCATCCGGAGCCGTTTCAGCAGTTGTCTTTGCATATATTTTGCTCAATCCATTGCAGGGAATCGGACTGATCTTTTTACCTTTCTTTATCCCCGGATTTATTTTCGGGATTCTGTATGTAGTAGTATCCTATTATCTGGGTAGAAAGGGGGGCACTAATATCAACCATAACGCACATCTTTGGGGTGCGCTGTTTGGTGTGGTGTTTCTGATTGTAACCAGCAAGCTCTTTTCTAACTTCCCGGTGCTGGACAACTTTATTTTCCAGGTGAAGAATATGCGGCTCGATCAGTTGTTTCAGACTTATTAAAGCGGATTTCTAAAACCTCTTTTGTTGAGGATGTGATTTTAAAACGATCATCTATCCGCAGACCTGCCAGCCATAATATCCTCCGGCCACTCTCCACCACCCACACTCTTTCTTTTTCCGTAGGAGAAAGTTTTTCATCAATCAAAAAACGGCTGACTTTCTTCTTCTTTCGCATGCCGAGCGGATAAAAGTAATCCCCTTTTCTCCATCTTCTGAGCATCAATGGAAAGTGAATTTCTGCAATATTAAGAATAGCTACATTGGCGTCTGTATCTATTACTGCATCCTGATCCCAAGCATATTTACTGATCCTCAATTCTCCTTGCGCAAAATGAACCACCTTAGCACCTTCATCAATTATCAGATGATCACTTTCCTCACCGGACAAGGGAGCAATAATTATCCATGCCCTGTTTCTGATAATTCGATAATCGGAGGAAGAAACATACTTTCCGGTTTCCGCATCTAACAAGTGAATGATGTCATCCAACTGCGAAGGGAGAAAGCCATAACCTTTTACGATCTCATAAAGCACCGTTCTCATGGCCGGTGTTTTCTGAAGCTTCAACACTGGAATATGCAATTCATTTTCCTTTCGTACCATCAAATTACCCATACTTTGCTCCACCGACTGTCGATACAATATTTCAATATCACTAAAGCGCTTTATATTTTCTGTAAGGTTATGCACCACATCAGGGAACACCTTCTGCACGGAAGGGATTAATGTGTGGCGGAAATAATTCCTTGTATATTTCTCGGAAAGATTGGACGAATCTTCTACAAACGTCAACCCTCGTGCTGCTATAAAGTCCAATATATTCTCTCTCGTGGCAAACAACAATGGCCTAATTATTCTACCCGACTTTGGGTGAATCCCCTGCAGCCCAAGAATACCCGTTCCCTTGAAAAAATTCATCAGGAGCGTTTCCACATTATCATCTGCATGATGCGCGGTTAATAACCATACCGGAGATGCTTTAGTATTCAGCAATTCCTCAAACCACTGATACCTTAGTTCCCTTGCGGCCACCTGTACTGATACTCTGTGCGTTTTAGTATAATCATTTGTATTGAACCGCACACAATGAAAGGGCACCCCGTAATGCGTAGCCAGATTCCTCACAAAGTCTTCATCACGCACACTCTCACCACCTCTCAGTTGGAAGTTGCAATGAGCTACTTCAAAATGAAACCCTGCCATGGCGCACAATTCAGTTAATGCCACGGAGTCGGCCCCACCACTGACAGCGAGTAGCAGTGCGTCCGATCTTCCAAAGAGTTGATGCTGCTTAATAAATGAAAGAAACTGTGAAAGCAATGAATGATAATTTAATTTCCAAATTTGCGACAAAAACAGGAATCCCCTTGTGCAGCCTTTTCTCTACCCGATTACCAGCTCAGGATATTAACGGTTGCACCCTTTGGGCGAATGCTTTAACTGTTGCCAAAATCTTACAAAGCAAAAATATTATTCCTTGATTTCTTAGTATCTTCGCACTCCAAAATCACGAAAAAAAATTGCTATTTCATGAAGATTTTAGTTTGTATAAGCAAAACACCAGACACCACAGCAAAGATAGCTTTCACAGATAATAACACTAAATTCAGCGAAGAAGGAGTACAGCACATTATAAATCCATACGACGAATGGTATGCGCTGGTACGTGCAGTGGAGCTTAAGGAAAAAGATGCCTCCACCATTATCCACCTGATCAATGTGGGCGATCCTTCTAATGACGCAATCATCCGTAAGGCGCTGGCCATAGGTGGTGACGAGGCTATCCGGGTAAATACCACAGCCGGTGACGACTATTATGTAGCTTCACAGATAGCAGAAATTGCCAAAGAAGGACAATACGATCTGATACTCACCGGAAAGGAAACTATTGACTACAACGGCGCTTCTGTAGGGGGAATGATAGCAGAATTCCTGCAGATGCCGTTCATCTCCTTTGCTACCAAATTTGATTTAGAAGGAACTACAGCTACCGTAACCCGCGAGATTGAAGGCGGAGCTGAGGTCAATGAAGTATCCCTCCCTGTGGTGGTAAGCTGCCAGCAGGGTGTAGCTGAGCAGAGAATTCCCAATATGAGAGGAATTATGGGAGCCAGAACCAAACCCCTGAAGGTAGTAGAGCCAAAAGATGTCGCTACGCTGACCGAAATTCAATCATTTGACCTTCCTGCACCCAAACAGGGCGTAAAACTCTTCGCACCTGAACAGGCAGAAGATCTAGTAAAAGCACTGCGCGACGAGGCAAAAGTGATCTAACCACAACCATTCATCTTATTAAAATACAATAATGAGCGTTTTAGTTTTTATAGACCAGCACGATGGACACATAAAGAAAAGTTCCTTTGAAGCCGCATCATACGCATTCAAAATAGCCCAACAGTTAGGTACTCAGGCTGAAGGTATCCTGATTGGAAAGACAAACGATGATCCCGCTTCACTTGGAAAGTATGGTTTGAAAAAAGTGTATGTAGCAAGTGATGATAAATATAGCCAGTTTGACGATGGCGTTTACACCGGCATCATTGCGGAAGCAGTGGCACAGTCAGGTGCAAATGTGATTGTATTCTCCAACAACTTTAATGGAAAGGCTATTGCGCCCCGGCTTTCAGTAAGGCTCAAAGCCGGATTGGTGACAGGCGCAGTAGCATTGCCCGACACCTCTAACGGTTTTGTAGTGAAGAAGTCTGTGTTCAGCGGAAAGGCCTTTGCCAATGTGTCTGTCAAGACCGACACCAGGGTAATCACACTCAATGGAAACGCATACGGAGTTAATGAAACTGAGGGCTCGGCTGAAGTGGTAAGCATCTCTCCATCAATCGCCGAAAGCAAAGTGAGGGTGAAGGAAGTAAACGTACTGAAAGGTGAGGTGCCGCTTTCAGAAGCTGAAATAGTAGTTAGCGGCGGACGCGGACTGAAAGGCCCTGAAAACTGGAACCTTGTTACCGATTTGGCAGCAGCGTTGGGAGCTGCTACTGCATGCAGCCGCCCCGTAAGCGACAGCGGATGGCGCCCGCATCACGAGCATGTGGGGCAGACTGGATTGGCAATAGCACCTAACCTCTACATAGCAATTGGCATATCAGGAGCCATACAGCACCTGGCCGGAGTGAACAGAAGTAAGGTAATTGTAGTCATTAACAAAGATCCTGAAGCGCCATTCTTTAAAGCTGCAGATTATGGAATCGTTGGCGATGCATTTGAAGTAGTTCCAAAAATTACAGAGGCAGTTAAGAAGTTGAAGGGATAAAATAATATTCCCCTTTTTTGAATAGCTCTTTATGTTAAACGAAATCACGAGCGAGCGAGATGAACAAGATTAAACTGGAGATAGTAGCACTTTCACACAGCATTACCCACACACACTCTTATGCGGTAGTGCTCGGAGAGGTAAATGGTATGCGTCGTCTGCCTATTGTGATTGGAGGGTTCGAAGCACAGGCCATCGCGGTAGCCCTGGAAAAGATGAAACCCAGCAGGCCTCTCACCCACGATCTGATGAAGAACTTTATGCTGGCCTTTGATATAGACCTCAAAGAAGTGATCATTAACGATATTCAGGAAGGCATCTTCTATTCCAGGCTTATTTGTGCCACAGAAAACGATACGGTAGAAATTGATTCCAGAACTTCAGATGCTATCGCCCTTGCCGTAAGATTTGATTGCCCGATCTACACTTACGATTTTATACTGGCAGAATCCGGTGTAGTCCGCGAGGATGGCGACGAAGAAAAAAAGGTAGTAGTCACCCATGAAGAAGAATTAGGCAGCGACCTTAAAAGCATGTCGCTCATGGAATTAGAAGAACTGCTTAACGAAGTACTCGAGCACGAAGATTATATCCGTGCGGCGTCCATCCGCGACGAGATCAACCGCAGGAAGCAACAGTAATCCAACGCACACAAATTACAAAGCTCCCGGCTACATCCAATTGTGCTGTGCAGGAGATAAAATAAATTTGCTATCTTGAGCAAAATTTGACGTAGTGAATCCATTGTTTTCGTTTCTGAGCTACAACCTGGATTTCCTCAACCACTGAGGACAATAGTCTTTCTATTACACTGTATTCTTTCCCAATTTCATTTTACATACAAACCTTATTGTTATGAAGGCAAATAAAATTCATAAGACTGATTATTTTATAGATCTTGAATCCCGTTACGGCGCACACAATTATCATCCCCTGCCCGTAGTTATCAACCGTGGCGAAGGCATATACCTCTACGATGTGGAGGGTAAGAAGTATTTTGACTTTCTGAGTGCTTATTCGGCTGTAAGCCAGGGCCATTGCCATCCGGAAATCATAAAGACCTTTATCTCGCAGGCTCGGAAACTCACCCTTACAAGCCGTGCATTTCACAGCGAAGCGCTTTCCAGGTTCACAAAATATATAACTGAATATTTCGGATACGACAAAGTGCTCCCGATGAATACAGGTGCCGAAGCTGTGGAGACAGCACTGAAGCTTTGCAGACATTGGGCCTACAGAGTAAAAGGAGTGGAGAAGGATAAGGCAAAAATAATTGTATGCGAAGGTAATTTTCACGGGCGCACGCTGGGCATTATCTCAATGAGCACCGACGATGTCGCCAGGCATGACTTTGGCCCTTATCTCGAAGGTTTCACAGTAATACCTTACAATGACCTGGAAGCCCTGAAAGATGCACTCAGGGATCCGAATGTGGCAGGTTTTCTGGTGGAGCCCATCCAGGGCGAGGCAGGTGTAAACGAACCTGACAAGGGATATCTGGCTGCCGCAAAGGAGGCGTGCCGCAATGCGAATGCGCTGTTTTTAGGTGATGAAATCCAAACCGGTCTGTGCCGCACCGGCCGTATGCTTTGCTGTGATCACGAGGATGTGCGTCCGGATATTCTGATCCTCGGAAAGGCGCTAAGCGGTGGTACGATGCCCGTAAGTGTGGTGTTAGCAGATAATGAAATAATGATGACGCTGAAACCCGGAGAGCACGGTAGCACCTATGGAGGTAACCCCCTTGCCTGTGCTGTAACCATCACTGCACTGGAAGTATTGAAAAAAGAAAATCTTGCAGCGCGCGCAGAAGAATCAGGTGAATTGTTTAGGGAAAAAATTAAATCCCTTAACTCAAAATATATAAAACTGATTCGCGGAAAAGGTTTGTTGAATGCAATAGTTATCGAACATCCTGACAAGGACGCTGCATGGACACTCTGTATCGAACTAATGAAAAACGGCTTGCTGGCTAAGCCGACCCATGGAGATAAGATCAGAATGGCTCCCCCGTTGACCATAAGCAAGCAGGAACTTTTACAGGCTGTAGGAATTATCAGGGACAGTCTTTCATGTCTTGATCAGGCCTGAAAGATTGCAGGTTGCCGAATGAGAGGGGCAAATTTTTCCTCCTATCCTTTCGGTCACTTCATATCCTCTGCGTTAAACATAAGCGGGAGCAAATCCACTGCATCCTGCATTATGAATATCTGGCCAGACTGGCCACTTAAAATGAGTCGTATGGATTGTCCGGTCCGAATTTGAAATTCGGCAAAGGATTGTCTGCAAATGCCACACGGACTGATGGGATGATCACTGTGGCCATTCTTATTGAGATAGGAAATAGCCATTGTCTTAATCCCAACCCCGGGGTAAAGGCCGGATGCGGTCGACATTAATACCCGCTCCGCACAGATGCCTGCTGGAAATGAAGCGTTCTCCTGATTCGTGCCACTCACCAATTCTCCATTAACCAGTCTGGCAGTGGCGCCTACACAAAAATTTGAGTACGGTGCGTATGCATTGGCGGTTTGTGCTCTGGCCGATTCCAGCAGAAAAGCATCCTCAGGTGATAATTCTCCTATAGAATCATACACTTCAAAATTTATCTCAATCCTTTTCCCGGGCATATTACCTCCATTTTTATATGTTGTAAATTTAGTAATAGTTAGGCTATTGAGCCTCCATTTTAGAAATCAATTTGCCTTTGCCTGCTTATTTTTTCCGCCTGTCCATAATTTTTTTATTACTACGACACATTTCGTATCTTACAGCATCTTAATTACTAAAATGGCAAAAGAAACAATCAAACCCACGGAAAGCGAATTGGAAATCCTGCAAATCCTCTGGGAAAAGGGAGAGGCAACGGTAAGAGAAGTACATGAAGTATTGTCGGAGACAAAGACTTCCGGATATACTACCACCCTTAAATTCATGCAGATTATGTTTGACAAAGGACTTGTGACTCGCGACGAAAGCGCCAAGAGCCATACCTATAAACCCGCTGTCAACAAAAAGAAAATGCAACGATTCTATGTCGACAAAATGATAAAACGGCTTTTCAGTGGTTCTCCTTCTCAACTGATAATACAGGCATTAGGACAGCATAAGGCTACTCAGGATGATCTGAATGAAATTCAAAAGTATCTTGACAATCTGAAAAAATAACCAGATGTATAATCAGGTGTTACACTCTATATGGCTTCAATCACTTGGCAATGCCATTATCCACAGCCTTTGGCAGGGACTGATTCTTCTGCTTTTCTATAAATTATGTTTACTGACATTCAAAAAAATTAAGCCATCAGGAAAACATAATCTCAGTGTACTGCTTGTAATCATCTCTTTCATCTGGTTTGTAATCACCTTTCTACACTTGCTTATTCAAACAGACGTGCCTGCATTGCCGGTAAACAAAGACCTCACATTTGAAAGCGTGCGTACCTTATTTCCAAAACTCACTGCTTACACATCTTCAATCCTTTCGCTAGCCTACCTCTCAATGCTCGGATTCATGCTGACACGATTGGCAATCTCAATCAAACAGGCAGGCAATTGGAAACAAGCCTCTCTTATCAATCCGGGACAGCTTTGGATTGACTTTACAAACCGCTCAGCGCTGCTATTACGCATTAACAGGAAGGTAACCATCTGGTTTTCAGAAAGCATTCAAACTCCGTTCACTACCGGATTTTTAAAGCCGGTAATTCTATTACCAGTTGCATGCCTGACACACCTTTCTCCTGATCAGATTGAAGCGATTATTTTACATGAACTCTCGCATATCCGGAGAAACGATTACCTCACCAATCTCCTTCTTTCTGTTGTAGAGACCCTATTGTTTTTTAATCCCGCAGTATTTGTATTTATGCAGACCATCAGAAACGAAAGAGAAAACTGCTGCGACGATATGGTATTGGCACATCAATATGAGCCAGAGAAGTATGCGAGAGCATTACTTCAACTAAGCAAGAACCACCTGAATCATCAGACAATGGCAATGCCTGCCGTGTCGCGCCGAAACGTGTTGTTGCACAGGATAAAGAGGATCACCGGAAACGAAGCACCTGCAACCAACTATTACTTCCGCAGAGTCACGGTGTATTTCATCACGATCGGACTTTTGTTTGGTGTCTCCCCATTTCTACCTGGCCTTGAAAAAAAGTTATTTGCAAAGAAAGAGCTGCTATCCGCCGCGGAAACAATTAAAGTCGAAAAGGTTGAAAAATCACTTATCAAACCACTCCCTGCCGAGAACACGAATATCACCCCTCCAACACAGCCGTCCGAACCAATAGCTAAAAAGAAGAAAACAGTATATAAAGAAAAAGCTGTGGCACTGAAAATAATTCCGGCAAAAAAACATCCTGAACCCAACCGTCGCAGCCGCCACCGTAATGAATATGATGACTATAGTCCTTATATGGTAACCGGTATGCGTATTGAACCCACTTCAGATGAAAGAACCGAAAGAAATAGAGAGTTTTACAGCAGGGATTATAACGATTCTGAACCCTCTACAGAAAGGTGGGCGTCCGGAAATTATTACAAAGCTCCACATGCAGAGGACGAAAGAGCATATACCCCTCGCTCACGCCAGGAAAATGAAAGAACAGACTCCATCCGGATCAGAATTAAAAACTTTATTTCAGGCGACTCTATTCGGATTGTGAAGGGGCAGAACATAAGATATTTCTCTATGGAAGGATTTCCTGAACGAGTAGATAGAAGTACCAGGCAGCATTTTGAAGAGTTTGAAAAGTACTTTAAAAACTCCTTTCCCCATGCAGGAAGGTCACAATATAAACGCCCACTGAGGAAAGCAGATATCTGATCTACTTATCAAACAATCCCTGAAGCATCGCTCCAAGTGCCCCACCACGAAGATTCCTGGCTATAATTATTCCGTCAGGATCTATCAGTAAATTCTGAGGAATACTGCTGATATAAAACATCTTACTTACAGCATTCTCCCACCCTTTCAAATCACTCACATGCGTCCAGTTCAGGTTGTCTTTTTTTATGGCATTTAACCAGGCATCTTTATTATTATCCAGGCTCACGCCAAATACAGTAAAGTTTTTGTCTTTGTACTTATTAAAGTTGGCTACCACATTCGGATTCTCCTGGCGACATGGGCCACACCAACTGGCCCAGAAATCTATAAGCACATATTTTCCTTTGAAGTCGGTAATGCTCACGGGCTTTCCATTCTCATCATTTTGAGTGAAGGGCAATATCTTACTGCCAATAGCCATCACTTTACCGGTCTGAATCTGATAATCAAGATACCTGGCCAGTTCCGTTTCACTCAGGTCTTTTGATACCAGGCTCATCGCTTTTTCAGTACGATTAATATCCTGGGTGAGTTGGAACATCTGTGACACCGCCATCAGACTTACATAAGATGCAGGATGTTGTGATACAAACTCTTCGCATGTCGTCGCTATCTTTTGAACATTCTCCTGTGTAAAATTCTGATTCTGGAAAATAGTTTCAAACGCTTTCATTCTGGCAGAAAACAATTGAAAGTCATTATTCACTGCAGAACCGCTGATGGTGAGGCCAGGTAATCCTGCTTTGGTACCTGAAATGGTGATATGGCTGTTGTCCATCAGTAGTGGAATACCCGGATCTTTCTCATCAAAAACCAACAATTTGAAATCCGGTTCAGAAAGGTGTTCCCCTTTATAATAAAAACTATCCTTCATGATGGTAGCAATTGTCTGCAACTGCCGGTTATTGGTATTGTACAATGAAACCTTCGTTCCATCAGCAAACCCTGTTACCCTTCCTGAAATAATCAGTTTATCATTACTCTGTGCCATTAGGCCGTAGGAAACCAGAGTTAATAAAACAGCACTTATAATTCTCATAACTACGAAATTAATTTTTTCAGGCAGACAGGGCCCAAAATCCGTGTTAATATCTCTAAAACGAAATAAAGACTAAATGATTGTAGCATTTGCTACCAATTACGGTAATCAATCTGAGGGAAGGCTACCGCAGCATTTCCACGAATGCTTTTGTGTGTTCTTCAATAGTTTTTCCTCCCTCATTTAGTTGAGTAATATAAGCCGTTCCCGAAATGGCACCATTCAGGTATCTACAAGCCTGATCAAAAGTCGCCTTATCCCTGACACCGAACCCTACAACCACAGGATTCTTCAATTGCATTTCGCTAATCCTCCTGAAATAAGCCTCTTTCTTTGCCTGATCGGTAGATCTTCCTGTAATGGACGAGGAGGAAACTGCATAAATAAATCCTTCCGAAAGATTATCAATCTCCCTGATTCGCGCTTCAGAGGTCTCCGGCGTTATGAGAAATACAAAACTCAGGGCGTACTTTTTCACAATGTCCATGTAATCTGTCCTGAATTCCCTCACCGGAAGGTCAGGCAGAATAATGCCACTGATACCGGCTTCAGACGCATCCTTACAAAACTTTTCAAATCCGTACTGAATCACCGGATTAAGATACCCCATGAGTAACAGAGGCACTTCACTATCGATTTTCAGCTCCTGTAATTGTGATAAGAGTTTCTTAATCGTCATCCCGTTGGCGATAGCTATTGCGCTCGCATGCTCTATTACCGGCCCATCGGCCACAGGATCGCTATAAGGCATCCCTATTTCTATCATATCCACTCCGTTATCCACCAATGCTTTCAATATGCTACCGGTATCATCAGGTTGAGGATATCCGGCAGTAAAATACACCGACAACACCTTTTGATTTTTTCTCTCAAATAATTGCTGAATCTTATTCATCTTCGTCTATCCATTTTGTTTAGGTAGGTATTTTAAGTAAGTGGCCATATCCTTATCGCCTCTGCCGCTGAGGTTGACTACCACCTTATCTTCCTTCTTTAGTTTGATTTTCTTTAAGGCAGCTACTGCATGGGCAGACTCCAGTGCCGGAATAATTCCTTCAAGCCTGGCTAATTCAAATGCCGCATCTAAGGCCTCTTTATCCGTGGCATTCAGAAATATTCCTCTTCCCGTATCAAACAGGTGTGCGTGTAACGGCCCGATTCCGGGATAGTCTAATCCGGCCGAGATACTATATGGCTCCACCACCTGGCCGTCTGCTGTCTGCATTACAAGGCTCTTGCTTCCATGCAGGATACCGATTCTCCCTAACTGAGTGGTAGCGGCCGATTCTCCGCTCTCTATCCCATTACCTGCGGCTTCCACAGCCACCAGTTTCACATCTTCATCTTCCAGAAAATGATAGAAGGCGCCGGCAGCATTGCTGCCACCACCCACGCAGGCAATCACATAATCAGGAAGTTCGCTACCTGTCTTCTCTTTTAACTGTTGTCTGATTTCTCTGCTGATCACACTCTGGAATTGGGCGACCATATCAGGATAAGGATGCGGGCCTACGACGCTCCCAATCAGGTAATACGTATCCTCCGGATGGTTGATCCAGTCACGAATGGCCTCATTTGTGGCATCTTTCAATGTTTTGCTGCCGCTGGTGGCAGGCATCACCTTAGCACCCAGCATTTCCATCCTCGCCACATTCAATGCCTGGCGCTTCATATCCGTTTCCCCCATATACACGATGCACTCCAATCCTTTCAATGCACACACAGTAGCTGTTGCCACACCATGCTGTCCTGCTCCGGTCTCAGCAATAATCCTCTTCTTACCTAATCGTGAAGCCAGCAAAATCTGACCGATGGTATTATTCACCTTATGTGCCCCTGTATGGCAAAGGTCTTCTCTCTTAAGGTAGATGGACGCTCCGTACTTTTCGCTCAGCCGCGCTGCAAAATATAAAGGCGTCTCCCTGCCGGCGTAGTCTTTCAACAGGTATTCAAATTCCTTACGAAACGATTCGCTGTCAATAATCTGTTGGTAATGCTGTTGCAGGAACTCCACATTCGCGTACAACATCTCAGGGATATACGCTCCGCCAAACTTACCGTAAAATCCATATCGATCCGGATGGGTTGTCATAAACTCTTTATTTTTTTAATGAATCGTGCTATTTTATCAATGTCTTTTATTCCGGGTGACAATTCAAATCGACTGTTGATATCTACCCCATACAACAATGGGTGTCGTATTGAAGCAATTCTTTCAAAATCCATTTCATCAATGCCTCCACTCAGGAAAAATGGCTTCGTAATCGTATTATCAGAAAGCATCTGCCAGTCAAACTTCTGCCCTGAGCCTCCGTAACCGGAACTCACGGTATCCAACAAGAAATAATTGCAATACCCCTCATATTTACGCATCTGTTTCAGGTCACCAGAGGTTTCCACATGTACCACTTTTATCACTTCCACATCATGCATCAGCGTCGCGCATAATGTGGGCTCCTCATCTCCGCATAATTGTACTGCTTTAAGTCCGTACTGTACAATACGCTTTTTGATCTCTTCTTCCTTTTCATTAACAAACACACCGGTTCTTATACCTGCTCCCCCCATTAACTCTTCAGCCATCAATTTGCCTTCCACAAATCTTGGTGATGCCTTATAGAAGATCAAACCGGTATAATCCACTCCGAGTGTATCCAGTTGTTGAATCTGAACACTATCAGTAAGTCCGCAAACCTTAATCTTCATTACAGCTCTTTAAAAAATTTTTGAATGCCACTGCCGGAAACTTCTCTTTCATAAACCGTTCCCCCATCAGGAACCCCTCAAACCCTGCTGACCTGAGTGTTTTAAGCGTTTCCGGGCTATCTATGCCACTTTCTGAAATCTTACATTTATCAGGCAACTGCGATGCCAGCCTTATACTATTTGCTATATCTACCTGAAAAGTTTTCAGATTGCGATTGTTTATTCCAACCACATCAATAGAATCACAGATGGCTTCTATCTCTGCTTCTGTGTGAATTTCCAGGAGCACATTCAATCCCAGATTCTTTGCTGTATGCGACAAGTCCTTTACCTCCTGCTTATCCAAACAGGCGGCAATCAGTAATATCACATCTGCCCCATAGGCTTTTGCCTCCAACAGTTGATAATCGTCCACTATGAAATCCTTTCTCAAAATTGGAATCTGATTCTCCCGAGCTATTTCCAGATCATCCAGACTTCCTCCAAAGAAGTGATTGTCTGTCAGCACTGACAACGCCGAAGCTCCAAAGGAAGTATAACCTCGTGTAACCATCCCCACCCTGGCCTCCTGATTAATCCAGCCTTTTGAAGGCGATTTGCGCTTGAATTCCGTAATAATACTGCTGCGCATAGGGTCACGGAGGAAGGATGCAAATGGGTAACACTCGTCAGTAAATGCTGCTTTCTTCATTAGGTCAGCAACAGGAACCAAACGCTTCTGTGCTACTAACTCCTTTCTTTTATGTGCGACTATCTCCTCTAATATATTCATTGCATCTCCATTAATCTGTTAAACATCTTTAAAGCATTCCCGCTTTCTAAACTCTGCACACTCTGCTGAAAGCAATCTTCATAATCCTTTCCGGTAGCCGTCTGCAAAGCTACAGATGCATTGGCAAGTACCACAGCATTCTGTGCCCATGACCCCTCGCCTTTCAATATCTTGTGAAACAGTTTTGCTGCTTCTTCTTTTGTATTACCTCCAAAAAGGTCGTGAGGCTCAGCCGATCTCTTACCCAGGGTAATTGCATCTACGGTCTTCTCCCCCTTTCGGGTGATAATTCTGGTATCTGCGGTTAGCGAGATCTCATCATAACCATCCAGGCTGTGTACAATCGAGAAGGCTGCCTTATCGCTCTCCAGAATATAACGATAGAGCCTTCCAATCTCCAGATTAAATACTCCAATCATCCTGACAGACGCACTGCATGGATTTACCAAAGGCCCCAGCATATTAAAGAAAGTGCGGATACCAAGCGCCTTTCTTACCGGCGCTACAGCCTTTAGCGCAGGATGAAACAAAGGAGCATGTAAAAAGCAAATATTAGTTTCCTCTACCTCTCTTTTTAATTTGTCATTATCATTTGAAAATTTATAGCCTAGCTGTTCCATAACCGTACTGGCCCCACTGATACTTGTAGCGCCGTAGTTGCCATGTTTGGCTACCTTATGCCCTGCTCCGGCCACAATAAAACAGCTCAATGTGGATATATTAAATGTATTCTTCCCATCCCCACCTGTCCCTACAATGTCTATGACATCATGGCCATTCAGGTCAACCGGGACACAAAGTTCCAATAAAGCATCTCTGAATCCCTGCATTTCTTCCATAGTGATACTACGCATAAGGAATACAGTTACAAAGGCGGCTATTTCAGTATCGGAATAAACACCACTACTGATATTTCTGAGTACCTCGGCGGCCTGTTTTCGCGAAAGTGTTTTGTACTCAAATAAGTATTGCAAGATATTTTTCATCACTCGTGTTTTATCGATTCAACCAATTTTTGATTATCTCATCTCCCAAAGGAGTCAGCACGCTCTCAGGATGAAATTGTACACCCTGTACATCGTATTTCCTGTGCCTCAATGCCATTATTTCTCCATGTGCATCCTCAGCCGTAATTTCCAACTCATCAGGGAATCCATCCTTGCTTACTGCCCATGAGTGGTATCTCCCCGCTTCAAACGAGTCGGGCAATCCACGCAGAATATCATTATCCAACTTCTTCCTTTTCTGCTGAAAGATGGTGGTAGCTACCCCGTGAAATACGCCCGGGAGATTAATCAGTCTGGCGCCAAAACTCTCTCCGATTGCCTGCTCGCCCAGGCAAACTCCCAGAATAGATTTGGTGGCAGCATATTCCCTGATCAGAGGTAGCAGGATTCCACTTTCTTCAGGCAGGCCAGGACCCGGAGATAGCAATATCTTATCGTATCCTCCTGCTTCTGCTACAGAAATCTTATCATTGCGTATCACATCAATTGAAGCATTAGTGTGTCGTTTCAAACAGTGGTACAGGTTGTAGGTAAACGAGTCGTAATTATCAAATAACAATATTTTCATCTTTTGTGTTTTGCGCCTGTTGAAGGGCTGTGGTTAATGCGCCTAATTTATTTTTTACTTCCTGCAACTCATTCTCCGGCTTACTCAGAAAAGTAACTCCTGCGCCTGCACGGTAATGCAGCTCATTATCTTTACTCAGGAATGTACGAATAGTAACTGCATGGTTACTGCTACCGTCTAATCCGATTAGCCCGATACATCCGCCATAATAGCTTCTGCTGTTCTGTTCATATTCATCAATGAGTTCCAAAGCCTTATACTTAGGAGCCCCACTCAGTGTGCCTGCGGGGAAAGTGGAGGTAATCAGGGTAACGGGATTTATGCCCTCTCTCACTCTTGCTTTCACCTCACTCACCAAATGAATTACATGACTGAAGTATTGTACCTGACAAAAACTACTCACCTCCACATTATCGCAAGTAATCCCCAGATCGTTGCGGGCCAAATCCACCAGCATTACATGTTCGGCCAATTCCTTCTTGTCATTCCTCAATTTCTCGGCAAGTAAACTATCTTCGGAATCTATTCCCGTTCTCTTGAAAGTGCCCGCAATCGGATGGATTATGGCCGTCCCATTTTTTACAATCAGGTGGCTTTCCGGGCTGCTTCCAAACAGCCTGTAATCTCCAAAATCAAAATAGAAGAGGTAAGGGCTTGGATTAATATTGCGCAGTGCACGGTACACATTGAATTCATCCCCTGTGAATCCGCGCCGGAAGCTTCTGCTCAGTACAATCTGGAACACATCTCCACGCGCACAACTTCCAATTCCTTTCTTCACCATTTCCAGATAGGTTTCATCGGTTATTTCTGATATCTCTTCCCCGCGCAATTCAAAGGGGAACCTCGGCACATCACGGCTCCTGATGGCGCTTTCCACAGTATCTAACATACTCTCTATGCCTGCTACTCTATTCTCACACAGGTACAATTCATTTTTGTAATGACTGATAATGATTACATATTGGAAGAAACGGTAACGCATCAATGGAATGGCAGGGTTATCCAGCGAACCTGAATGCTTAAACCTGACGGTTTCAAAAAACTGTACCGCATCATGCGTGATATATCCAAAAATACTCTGTGCTGTTTTTACTGGTGCAGGCACCTCATTGCACTCAAAACGATGCATAAATTCAAGGATACTATCAGCTATTTTTCCACCTCCTTCAATGGGTGTTTTCTGAGCTTCCTCCACAGGATATTTAAACTCTATTTGCTTTCCGTTTTTCACTTCAATGCCTGCAATTGCATTGATCCCAATGATAGAAAAACTCTGCTCGCCTCCATGGGAATCACCACTTTCCAGAAGGATGGTATCGCGAAATCTGTCGCGCAATCGCAGATAAATCCCCACCGGGGTATATAAATCGGCCAGCATCCTTTTACTGGTGGTGGTTACCTTAACCTTTTTCATTCTTCTTGTTTTTGATATAAAAAAACCCCGGCTTCAGGTGCCGGGGCTTGACATTTATATTTAATACACGCATAGCATCAGGGCACAATGGTCTTCATTGTCTGCCACCACCAGCTATTATATGTATTTTGTACCTTCATTTGCGAAGCAAAGATGAAAGGAAAAAATTAATTTCCAAAAAAAAATTACAAATTAAAAAAACCGCCGGGGTATAATGCAACCTTCAGACAAAAAAACAGTCATATAGATTCTAATACAGAAAATGAAAATTAAATCACTCTTACTTACCGCACTTTTTTCTTCAGGAATTTACCTGGTAAATGCACAAAAGATCGACAGCATCTTTGCAAACCTCTACACAGACAGCCTGAAAAAAGGCACTTACAATTATATCAACATCGTCGGGAAACTTGATAATGGCCGATATCTTCCCCTGGATTCATCTCATATTAATTTCTCTTCTTCTGATGGCACCTTTCACGGAAACTCACTTTATCTGCCTGTTGACTTCCACAAGAAAAAAGTAACTATCAAAGCAGTATTACGAAGTAACCCTGCGCTGGAAAAAGTGTTTGACATATATATCAAACAACTGCCTGATCCTGAACTTAAATCAGAAGAGGAAATTCTCAAAGAACTAAAGACAAAACCGAAAAGGCGAAAAGGATAACGTCAGTCAAGCAGGTACTTCTTTTCCCGATATAGCTTCAATACCAGTTCACCAAAAAGTGTATTAGCCCATGCAAACCATTTCCTTGTGAAATTAGATGCATCATTTTCGTTAAACGATTCATGCATGAATCCTGTTCCGGCATTAGACCGTTGCAGCATGGTGAGACATTTCCTGATTTCACTATCATCTGTCGAGGTAAGTGCACGCATAGTAATACCTATCGGCCAGATCATATTCAGCAGTGTATGAGGACTGCCTATCCCTTCTCCCGCAGTACCTTTAAAGAAAAAAGGATTATCATCAGAAAGTATATATTTACGTGTACGCTGGTAGGTAAGATCATTTATATGCACTGCACCTAGATAAGGCAACGAGAGGAGTGAGGGCACATTTGCATCATCCATCAGATTAAAACTGCCAAAGCCATTAACTTCATAGGCATATATTTTCTCATTCCTGTAGGGTGCTTCAGCATATTTACTGAGTGCGAGCCCCACTTCCAAGGCGAGCTTTTCTGCGTCCCCGGCCAATGTGGCATTACTTATGGCCTTAGTAGCGATCTCACTTAATTGTTTCAGTGATACCACCGCAAAGAAATTGGCAGGTATCAGGTAAGGAAAAATGGTGGCATCATCGCTGGGGCGGAATACAGAACAAATCAGCCCGTTGGGCTTCACCGGATAACCATATCCGGCAAGCGTCACGCCATCGGTTGCCCAGGCGGTAGTGCGTTGAAATACATAAGGCCCCTTACCTGTCTTGCGCTGCTGTTCTTTAAATGTCCTGATGACCAGACTCATTGCATGTTGCCATTCCTTATCAAAAACTGCACTGTCACCCGTCTCCTTCCAATACCCGTAGGCCAGACGGATAGGATAACAAAGGCTGTCAATCTCCCACTTACGTTCATGCACACCCGGTTTCATATCGGTTATGTCAGTTTCTTTCCACTCACTTACCTTGCTTTCGTCTTTATAAAAAGCGTTTGCGTATGGATCTTTAATGATGAAATGTACCTGGCGGTTGATGACTCCCTTAATCAGCAATTGCAGGTTCTTATCTTCCTTGCACAAACTGAGATAGGGCCATACCTGAGCGCTGCTGTCGCGAAGCCACATAGCATCAATATCTCCTGTGATTACAAAAGTATCAGGCCTGCCATTCACCATTTCGAAATCTACAGTGGTGTCTAATGTGTTCGGAAAGCAGTTATTAAACAGCCACGCGAGTTCTTTGTTCTTTATATTCTTAGATACCTCCGAAATTATTTGCTCAATGGCAGGACTCGAGAAATGACGTTGGTCCCTGGGCACTCTGACTACAGGAAAGTCGTTTTTGAAAAACGAATACCCCTGTTGTGGAATCACTGTCGATAGTCCTGCTGCTGCAGAAAGTCCGATAAATTTTCTTCTGTCCATAACGATAAAAGTTGTGGTTCAAGATAACAAATGACAGAGATATATTCGGGGATAAATAATCGACTTAACCCAGGCGATTTGCAACAGCCCATTCCGCCCGGCTTCGATCATAAAAATGTACCTTTGCACGACAAAAATTTCAGGCTATGTGGAAAAATAACATTCTGGAAACTATCGGCAACACGCCATTAATCAGGATTAATAATATCACCCGAAACCTGCCCTGCACTGTATTGGCAAAGGTGGAGTATTTTAACCCGGGAAATTCTATTAAAGACCGTATGGCACTTAAGATGCTGGAAGTAGCAGAAGCAGAAGGAAAGATAAAACCAGGCGGTACCATCATCGAAGGGACATCGGGCAACACAGGGATGGGACTTGCAATGGCCGCTATCATTAAGGGCTACAAATGTATTTTCACAACCACTGATAAACAATCAAAAGAAAAAGCAGATATTCTCAAGGCATTAGGTGCTGAAGTAATCGTTTGTCCAACCAACGTAGAACCTGAAGATCCCCGCTCCTATTACTCTGTTTCTAAAAGACTCGCTACTGAAATCCCTAACTCATGGTATGTAAATCAATACGATAACCTGGCCAATAGGCTGGCTCACTATGAACAGACAGGCCCTGAAATTTGGGAACAAACAGAAGGCAAGATTACGCATCTGGTAGTGGCGGCCGGTACAGGTGGTACTGTAGTGGGCACCGGAAAATATCTGAAGGAGAAAAATCCCAATATCAAAGTATGGGCCATCGATACTTATGGCTCCCTACTGAAAAAATACTTTGATACCGGTGAACTCGACGAAAAAGAAGTGTATCCATACATAAGTGAGGGATTTGGGGAAGACTTTGTTCCTGCCAATTACGATATGCAATATATCGACCATTTTGAAAAGGTGACAGATAAGGATGGTGCAGTAATGGCGAGAAGAATATCACGAGAGGAAGGGATATTCGTTGGATACAGTGCAGGAAGTTGCCTGCGGGGAGTCTTTCAACTAAAAGACCAGCTAAAACCAGATGACGTAGTAGTTTGCATCTTTCACGACCATGGCAGTAGGTATGTGGCAAAGATTTATAACGACCAGTGGATGATGGAAAGAGGATTTCTGGATGTAAAGACCTTCAAAGACCTTGTAAATGCAAGAGCGTCTCAAAAACTTATCACCGTTAGCCCGGACCAGACTGTATCTGAAGCCATTGAACTCATGAGGGAGCACGATATCTCTAATCTGCCAGTAATGAACGGAGATGGATTCATAGGCTCTATCAGCGAAAGCGGCCTTTTTAATAAAGTAATAGAAAATGCCGAAATCAGGAACCAATCCGTATCATCTGTGATGGAAAAAGAGTATCCTGTGGTAAATTTCACCATGTCAGTTGACAACATTAGCCATTTAATTTCTAAGCAAAATGGGGCCGTATTAAGTAAGGATGAAACAGGCACTTATCACATCATAACAAAATACGATCTTATACAAAGCCTTGCCAAATAGGTAGTTATAAAAACTATCTAAACTTTAGCACCAGGTAACATTTTAGATAAATTCTTAAATTGTCGTAGTTTTACGATTGGTATTTATGAGCTATCTACTAACCAGGTGGTAAATATAACTCAGTGAAAAAAGGGCAATACTGCTATTGTTAAGCGTGTACTTCGCCTCTATATTTGCACCAGAAGTTGATTGATGTTGAATGGCGTTAATCAATAATAATTATCCAAGTTATCCAAAACTCCAAAAATCCAAAGGAAAAACAGATTTACCAATTTCCTGAAAAACCAGTAAAGTCCGATATCAGTCAACTTCTTAACCTCAGTATTTCGGTCTTTTTCTAAAGACTCTTAAATATGACAATTTATTTGATGAAATACAACCAATATCCTCATCAAACTAATTGACAACCAAATCCTGGCCGTGAAAACTAACTGTACCGCAACCCCCAAAGGACGCGGTTTTTTTTTGCCCTTAAGCCAGGCCACTTAGGGTTCTACCCTATATACCGGATATCTCATATATGCCTTCTCATAGTAAGGAGAATTAATGAAAATAAAGTTTAACTGCTGTCCCAGATTTTTGGCAAAAGCAGAATCGGTACGCATCTTTTCATCAAACCGCTCCTTTACGTCCGGATTATTTCTCAGGAATTCCACAGCCTGGTCGTTCCATCGATATTGCGTGTAGCCTTCTTTACGTTGTAATATCGGATCAAAGAAATTCCAGGAAAAATAGCTGTCATCACCTGTAGGCTCCAGCATTTCTACAAGAAATCGGTTCCCAGGCTGGTTCGTCTGAATCACATAATCGCCTTTCAGGAACTGTGCCTTTTCCTGACTGGTTTTTACCTTCACCTGACTATTGCGATGATGTCCTTCGTATGCATTTGGCATTGAATTGAGTGATTCTATTTGATATACGGTCACTGTTATCTGAGTGTCTTTGGGTAACCGCTCCATTTTTATCTGATTCAGACGGAGCAACTCAATCACCTTCCACCATCCCTGAGGGATGATATAAGCACGGGGTTTCTTCACAATATTCAGCGGTAAATAAGTTTCGTAATGTTTAATCTCCTTTGAAAATGGCTTAGTTCTGTCGAAAAACAGCACAGGCAGTGGTGACACACCACTCTCTTTCCTCCCTGCCTCATAGCCTCTGAAGGTCAGCATCTTATACTGGCTTCTGTCCATTCGCCAGCCCAATGGGAATTCTGTCTGTGTCAATTTTGCCTGCAAGGCTTTCTGTCGCTCCCTGATCAGCTCATTCCCTTTCCGGGCAGCCTCGCCAATGATTACCTGCATCAGGTCAAATGTGGCATATACCCTGTCCTTATACGGCTTCAGCATGTGAGTCTCAGGCATATAGGCAATAGTACCAAACAAAGCTGCATAGCCGGTAGAGTATCTGGGAGAATCGTAAAACATACCAAAACCCACAGACGGGTCGCTCCCTTCCACCGCTACATAAGGATACATTTCCTGACCTCTTTCTTTCATCTTCTCATATACTCCCGGATCAAACTGATTGCGCATCCACTCACCCAGGCTTCCGCCTAATTTATCGTACTGAGTAGATATCAGTGTAATGACATATTGATAATCGGCCCCATCACTAACGTGGTTGTCAATCATGATGTCAGGGTTGAGCCAGTGAAAAATCTCTGCCCACGATCTGGAGTTGCGTGTATCGCCTTTGGTAAAATCTCTGTTGAGATCATAGTTCTGTGCGTTTCCCCTGAACCCGTATTCTTCCGGACCGTCCTGGCTTATGCGTGTCAACTGCTGACGGTTCAGGAATCCGCCTATGTTGTACACCGGAATAAACGCCAGAGCTACATTCCCCGGCAGTTTGAATTTGCCTGCTGCAAAATCACGGACCAGCATCATACTGGCATCAATACCATCAGGCTCACCCGGGTGAATCCCGTTATTAATCATGATTACCACTTTCTTTTGCTGGTGCCACTTTGCGGGATCAAATACACCTTCATTATCAATCATTACCACATGAAGCGGATACCCTGCATCCGTCAGCCCTTTTTCTACCATTTTTATTTTGGAAGATTGCTTTGTAAGGCCTTTATAGAAGTCTATTACCTGAAAATAGGTAGCTGTCTTCTTACCATTGCTCAACTCAAACACAGTCTTCTGAGCAGATGCTGTAGTAAATAATCCAATAAATAAAAGTAACATCGGAAATTTAACTCTATTCATTTACAGTAATTTTTAAGATAACAGAGGATTGATGGCTTACATTACTCAGCCTGTTGTCCCAAAATTAACTCTAATCCGGAATCACAGATTACCACACATATAAAAACCGGTTTGGGAACACCGGCTATCCCGGGCCAGCAATAAAAAAACCGCTGCGCAATTACCCGGCAGCGGTCAAATAAAATATCAATTATGATAAATCGGGAAATCTAACTTCCGATTTTCTGTACACCTTTGGTGAGCTTAGATTTCAGGTTGGCAGCCTTATTCTTATGAATAATTCCTTTTTTAGCCAACTTGTCAATCTTTGAAGCCAGCGCAGGGAGTTCAGCTGTAGCAGTGTCTTTGCTGTCTATCTTCTTAAAATCTCTGATTGCATTCCTTGTAGTCTTACCCTGATAACGGTTAAGTTCATTCCTGGTCTTCGTCTTCCTGATTTGCTTCTTAGTAGCTGCGTGATTTGCCATTAATTCTTTTTTTTGGGCTGCAAAGATAGGTATTATTCCAATTAAAATCATTTATTATCCAATGAAAAATTTTGTCAAAACCTACTCTGAGCCTCCTTCCCCATAATTTTATGTCTCCCTTCTGCAGATAAAGTCTAAAACCCTGAAAAAAGCAAGGAGATGATCCCCAAAAAGGAAGGTTTCTTTATCTACTGATCTCCGAAAAAGTCACAGCCCTCACACCCTGAAAAGATATTCTATCGTTCGAAGGAAATCCTTATCAACTTCTCGACTTTTAAAACCATTCTTGTTGAAAAAGAAGCGATATTTGCAAATAACCCAGAAAGACAAAAAGACTGGATATTTTTCCGTTATGAAGGACTTTTCTTTTATTACCGCATCGCATCCATCGTATATCGAGAATCTTTATTTTGATTTCAAGAAAGATCCTGAAAGTATCGATGGAGAATTGAGAAAATTTTTTGAAGGGTACGACTTTGCAGTATCTAAGAATGGTACTGGTGATGTTGGAACAGCATCCGTTTCAGCTGAAAGCCTCACCAAAGAATTCGGTGTGTACCAGCTCATTCAGGCTTACCGCAAGAAAGGTCACCTGATAGCCAAGACCAATCCCATCCGTGAACGCAAGGACAGAAGGGCTAATTTAGGCCTGGACAACTTCGGATTATCCGAAAACGACCTGGACAGCAATTTTGAAATTGCCCGAATAGCCGGTATGCCTGACACCCAGCTAAGAAAGATTCTGGAACACCTTAAGAAGTGCTATGCTTCCTCTGTCGGGGTTGAATTTGACTCGGTCAATGACCCAAAGAAAATTCAATGGATTATTAATGCAGCCGAAAACCTGATGCTGCGTCCCGTAGCAATGGATCAAAAGAAAAGAATACTGGAGAAATTGAATCAGGGGGTTATGTTTGAAGAATTCCTCCAAAAAAAATATATAGGACAGAAGCGTTTCTCTCTTGAAGGCGGCGAAGGCACCATAGCGGCACTGGATGCTATTATATCCAAAGGAGCTGATCTTGGCGTACAGGAAGTGGCCATCGGTATGGCACACAGAGGGCGCCTAAATATCCTCGCAAACATTCTAGGCAAAACATACGAACAGATATTTACTGAGTTTGAAGGTACGGCAGCGGTAGATAGCACCATGGGTAGCGGCGATGTTAAATATCACATGGGTTATAGTAGTGAAGTGGTAACGCCTGGAGGAAAAGCCATCAATCTGAAACTGGCCCCCAACCCTTCTCACCTGGAAGCTGTAGATCCGGTAGTGCTCGGTTTTTCCAGAAGCAAGGCGGATGTAATTTATAACAGCGATTACGACAAAATATTGCCGATACTCATTCATGGTGATTCATCTCTGGCAGGCCAGGGAATCGTTTACGAAGTAATTCAGATGAGTGGCCTCGAAGGTTTTGGCACAGGTGGCACACTTCACTTCGTGATTAATAACCAGATCGGCTTCACAACTGACTTCGACGATGCGCGTACATCTGACTATTGCACTTCATTGGCAGGTGCGGTGCAGGCTCCGGTATTTCACGTCAATGGCGACGATGCAGAAGCTGTAGTAAAAGCTGCAGAGATTGCTACCCTTTACAGACAGGAGTTCAATTCGGATATTTTCGTAGATATGGTTTGTTACCGTAAGCATGGCCATAACGAGGGGGATGATCCTAAATTTACACAGCCCGGCCTCTACGGATTAATTGAAAAACACCCTAACCCACGTGAGCAATACGTAAAGTTTCTGGTTCAGACCGAAGGAGAAGAAACTACTGTATTGGCTGAGGAAATGGAGAAAAAATATTGGGATGACCTACAGGCGCGGTTGGATGAAGTGAAGCAGAATCCTCTGCCCTATACATATCAAAAACCGGAGATTTGGTGGCAAAGTTTACGCAGATCCAATGCAGAAGATTTTCTCTCCTCACCTGTAACCGCAGTGACTGAGGAAGAACTCATACACATGTTCCACGCAATTATGGAAATTCCTGAAGGATTTACACCTCTCAGGAAGATAAAAAAACTGTTGCAGGACAAGGAAAAACTCTTTGAAACAGACAGGAAATTCGACTGGGCTACTGCTGAACTCCTGGCTTATGCCTCAATTATCAATGAAGGCAAAGACGTAAGAATGAGTGGACAGGATGTAAGGAGGGGCACCTTCAGCCACAGGCATGCAGTACTACGGGATGAAGGAAATGATAAGAGCTATAACCGTCTAAGCAATATTGGCCCGGATCAGGGTAAGTTAAGAATATGGAATTCTTTGCTTAGCGAATATGCCGTATTAGGATTTGAGTATGGTTATGCGATGGCCAACCCTAACAACCTTGTAATTTGGGAAGCTCAGTTTGGCGACTTTGCCAATGGTGCACAAACAATCATTGATCAGTTTGTCGTATGCTCTGAACAAAAATGGGGGAGGATGAACGGACTTGTAGTGTTGCTGCCTCATGGTTACGAAGGGCAAGGGCCCGAGCATAGTAGCGCACGTATAGAGCGCTTCCTTCAGATGTGCGCTGAAGATAACATAGTGGTAACCAATGTAACTACCGCTTCAAACTTCTTCCATGTATTAAGAAGGCAACTGGCATGGCCTTTCAGAAAACCATTGATCAACTTTTCACCAAAAGCCAACCTCCGTCTTCACGATACCTACTCTTCAATTGACGAATTTACCTCAGGAGGCTTTAAAGAAGTGATTGATGACACTACGGCCGATCCTGAAAAAACTACCAAAGTAATTCTATGCAGCGGCAAGATATACTATGATCTGCATGAAAAGAGAAAAAATGACAACATCAAAGGAGTGGCTCTTGTAAGGTTAGAACAATTGTACCCAATTCCTGAGCAACAATTGCATGCCCTGGTTGCCAAATACAAGAAAGCAGTTTGGATCTGGGTACAGGAAGAACCCATGAATATGGGGGCAGCCTCATTCCTCAAAATGAATTTGCCCAACTTCAATATGGGAATAATCGCAAGACCGGCCAGTGCGGCAACCGCATCCGGTTATTCAAGAGTCCACAAGGAAGAACAGGCTGAAATTCTAAACACAGCATTTAGCATTTAATAAAACATATTTTTTTTCTTATAGGTTTGTAAAATAAAATTAAGCGATGGCGATAGAAATTAAAGTACCTACGGTAGGTGAAAGTATCAACGAAGTGACATTGACCAAATGGATCAAAAATGACGGTGACTGGGTAGAACGTGACGAGGTAATTGCTGAATTGGAAAGCGAGAAAGCTACATTTGAAATTAATGCGGAACAGGCAGGAATCCTGCATACGAAAGCTAATATAGATGACACTCTTGAGATTGGACAAATAGTAGCAGAGATCGACGACAAGGCTACCAAACCTGCCGGTGCAGCAAGTGCTGCTGAGGCAAAACCTGCGCCTGCACCCGAACCCAAAAAAGAAACTCCCATAGTTGAGGCAGCGCCCACGCCTCAACCTGAAAAACCCACGGAAGAGAAGAAAACAGTGCCTTCTGCTGAAGCGCCCAAAGCTACCCCACTGGCCGCTGCTATTATCGCTGATAAAAAAGTGGATGTATCAAAGGCCGTAGGCACTGGATCGCACGGCAAACTCACCAGAAATGATGTCTTAAATATACTTAGCCATCCGGGAAGATTGCCAGAAAATGAACTCTTCTCGAGAAATGAAGAATCAAAGAAGATGTCGCCATTACGGAGAACTATCAGTCGCAGACTGGTAGAAGCGAAGAATGGCACAGCCATGTTGACCACCTTCAATGAGGTGGATATGAGTCCGATCATGGACATTAGAAAGAAATATAAAGAAGCCTTTAAGAAAACTCACGATGTAGGACTTGGCTTTATGAGCTTCTTCGCAAAAGCATGTTGCTTTGCCCTGCAGGAATGGCCGGCAGTAAATGCGCGGCTGGATGGTGAAAGTCTGGTCTATCACGATTATGTAGATATATCAATCGCCGTTTCTGCCCCCAAAGGATTGGTGGTACCTGTAATTCGTAATGCTGAAAGCCTGAGTATGGCCGAATTAGAAAAGGCAGTGATAGATTTGGCTACTAAAGCTCGTGAAAGCAAGTTAACTATTGAAGAAATGACCGGAGGTACATTCACCATAACCAATGGAGGCGTCTTTGGTTCTCTGTTGAGTACCCCTATACTCAACATACCACAAAGCGCAATTCTTGGAATGCATAATATTGTGGAAAGGCCAGTAGTGGTGAATGGTAAGATAGAAATAAGGCCGATGATGTATGTAGCTCTTAGCTACGACCACCGAGTAATTGACGGACGTGAGTCAGTAAGCTTTTTGGTAAGAGTAAAGCAATTGCTCGAAAACCCCGAACAACTTCTCTTTGGTAAAGACCCGGTAAAAACGTTGTTGGAATTATAATCCACAAAATCAGGGCTGTCATCTCAACACTCCTTCACAATGGATGAAAATTCTTTTCGAAAGAATCATATCCGCTATGCCGTAGCATTGCTTAATTCGTATGAAGGTTCAATGCCGCTACATCTTTACTTAAAAGAATATTTTTCAAAAAATCGTAAGCACGGATCCAAAGACAGAAAAGCAATAACCGCACTCTGTTATGGGTATTTCAGAGTAGCCAACGGGTTTAGGAACACTTCAAACCGCGAAGAAATAATTTCTGCAGGGCAGGCACTCGTGATAACCCATTCATTCAATGAAACCTATGAACAAATAATAGATCGGCAAAAGAATGCACTCCGGGTAAATGCAGGCCAATTCAGCATAGAGACCAATTACCCCTTTAGTGAATTCCTCAGTCAGAAGATCGATAAAGCAGCACTTTTGTATTCTTTCCTCATTCAGCCCAACCTCTTCATCAGGATAAGACCCGGACAAAGAGAAAGAGTGGTAGAAACCCTTAACGCCCATGAATGGCAGTACCAACCTATCGCACCGCATACCATAGCATTGCCAAACAGTACTCCTATTCAGCATTTATTTAATTCTGATAAAGAGGTTGTAATTCAGGATTATGCATCCCAACTGACAGGAGCACTTTTAACCCAACTCCCCTACCCCCGCACCGGAATAAAAATATGGGATTGCTGCGCAGGAAGCGGAGGAAAAACTATCCAGCTCTCAGATACATTTCCTGAGTCGACCATAACAGCAAGCGATAAACGTAAAACAATTTTACAAAATCTGAAAACCCGGCTAAAGAATGCCGGAATCACAAACTGCAACATACGATTAGCAGACCTTTCCCAATCTGCAGGTGATTTCCCTGATGATAATTTCGACCTGATATTAGCAGATGTACCCTGCAGCGGTTCAGGCACCTGGAGCCGCACCCCAGAGCAACTTCATTACTTTTCAAAATCTTCTCTGGCATCTTACCAGAAAATTCAGAAAAAAATAATAACCAATAGCTTACCCAAACTTAGACCCGGAGGGTTTTTATTATATATCACCTGTTCTGTTTTCAGTGCAGAAAATGAAGAAAATATTTTTTACTTTGAAAACGAACTGGGACTAAGAACCGTTTCTTCAAAATATATTGAAGGTTCCAAAAAGAGAGCAGACACACTCTTTGCCGCCTTACTTCAAAAATAAGATGTGATAATATTAATGAACCAAAACTTTCTGCACATATTTCTCCTGGCCATTCTGTACCTTAAGAATATAAACTCCTCTGGCAAGTCCAGCCTTTTGAATGCTTACAATTCCGGGTTCACCCACTATAAGTGCTACTGAGGATGAATAACAAAGCTTTCCGGTAAAGTCGTAAAGGTTAATTCTGAATTCACCTGAGTTGACCGGCTTAATTGCAATTTGTGCGCTATTTATAAACGGATTAGGGTACACCGCAATGTTTCCTCCGTTCAGCACCTTCTCCGCAAACCTTCTTCCTTTCTCTTTTTCAAGCATAGTAAATGCAAGTTCAAAATCAGGAATACCATATCCTGTTTTATAATCCGGATTAGTAAAGTGATTAGAGGACTTTATTACATATTCCATAATCTCCACAGACGAAAATTCAGGAAATGCCTGCCAGAGACATGCTACAAGCCCTGCCAGGTTCGGTGTAGCAAAGGAGGTTCCGTTTCCTGACACAAAAGTTCCACTCGGTCCTTGTACAAAAGTCGCCACACCTACTGAAGATACTTCAGGCTTTTGCCTGCCATCTGCTGATGGCCCATAGCTGCTGAAGACACCCGGATTTCCATTTACATCCACCGCGCCCACTGATAGTGAACCCAACGCATCAGCCGGGGTACCTATGTAATGCCAGGGTTTGTTGCCATCATTGCCGGCAGCATTCAAAAGTATCATTCCTTTTGATGCAGCAATGGCTGCCCCCTTTGCCATGATGGTTGTCTTCCCATCCATATCTGCATACGTATGGTTAAATACCGGGTTATCAAAAGTGGTGTATCCTAATGAAGTAGTAATAATATCGGCGCCGGCACTATCACTTCTTTCTGCGGCCACCACCCAGTTTTGCTCCTCGGCAGGCGACTCATAAGTTCCGTCTTCAGAACGGTATAACAGAAAGGAAGCATTTGGCGCAGAGCCTATCATTTGCCCCGGCACATTAGCGACTATGATACTAAAGCAATACATTCCATGATTGTGTGCATCATTCACATCAGTCTTATTTGCAACGAAATCATAGGTATCCAGAATTCTACCCTGATTTCTGACGCTATCAAACGCAGGTAAGGATTTATAAGATGTGAATCCTGCATCAATTACTGAAATTAAGACGCCCTGTCCACGATATCCTTTATCATGAAGGAAGTTGCCTTTATGAATAGTGATTTGTCCTGACGATACTCCATAATCCAGCCCATTAACGCCCCTCCCCCCCCGCATTCCCACTGATTCCTTCAGGTCGATCTCCAGTTTGTTTTTCAACTCAAGGGGTAACAACGCCTGACGCC
Source organism: Chitinophagaceae bacterium (assembly GCA_023957755.1). GTDB lineage: Bacteria > Bacteroidota > Bacteroidia > Chitinophagales > Chitinophagaceae > Ginsengibacter. The sequence continues at coordinate 144,620 of JAMLGT010000008.1, read as the reverse complement.
TCACCTGCTGAGAAGTTAACACAAAGGTGAAAGCGTTTATTTTATCGAGTGCAGTAGCATCAGTTGTTTCTATACAAACCTGATTCAACCATTTACTTACATTTCGGATGGTAACATTTTCTACTGAACGAATGCTATCCAGATAAGCCGGATTTACAGGAAGATCATTTTCAACCACAGGAATTTGCTGTCGGGCTCTTCTTTCAATCGCGCGAGGCGACAAAAACTCTCCGGGCTTATTAACCGAATAGGGAGTACCATTCTTATCTCTGAGCTTTATCAGATATTGAGGAGTCTGAGCAGCACTCGTACCCGGAATGATGAAGGTAACAAATATCAAAAGAATAAAATTTCGCATAAGGGTACCTGCTAGTTATGTCCGGTAATTGTCAGCTTCACGCCATAACCTTCATAATAAGCCTCTCTGCCGGGCTGCGCTCCTTGATATTCCCAATGAAGAAATTCCCGATATATCAACCCTATGCCTTTGGCATACTTCTCATAAGCAAAATTCTTCTCTGCATACTGGGTTTCGGGAATCGAAGGATCCCTCCCCAAAAATTCATCTCTCTCAAAGACCTTAACCGTATTATCAAAGGAAAGTCCGTTAATAGTAAGCGGGGCACCTACGCTATCATAGATATAATCCCAATCGTCCATATACATCAACCCCATATCCGTAGAGTAAGTATCAATAAACTTATTGCCTTTCCAGGAGACATCCTGCCTTACGGGATTTATTAATTTAATAAAACGAATTTCATTTTCAACGACTTCAAGCCTATTGTCCGCATCAGTAACCATATAGGCAATAGATGGAAGCCAGTTTTCAGATGCATCTTTCCTTATATACCTCAGGACTCTGAACGAAGGTCTGCCCTGGTTATCCACGATTTTTGAATCAACGACATCCTTTATTTGATAGGAGACCACGGTCTGCACTTTTCCGAAATCTATAAAAAGAGTACTATCTAATTGATACTCAATGTACTTACCTACTTCAAGTGGATAATAGTCAGATACCTTTTCTGTTTCGAAGGTCTCGATCTTCTTTTCGCATGAAAACAGGAAAAACAGGAAGCAAATGGCTAAAACTGGTCTTAACATAACCGGGGGTATAGATTATTTATACATAAATCTAGCACAAAATATGAAAATCAGAAACAAGACAGCATGTGGACAGTCTCCACCTTTCGCCTTACTCCGGATACTTCCATAAGTGCTGTTTTGCATTAAAAACGAAAAAACATCCTTTTTGTTATCCAAATACAAAGGAGGACTGCAATTTCAGCCTTGCATAAACCGGCCTATTTTCTGGCATAATAGACAGGCTAAAGTCGCCTACCATCTGTCCACATGTGCTTTGGCAAAGTCATCTTTGTACTTTGGGGGAATATTACCATTCAGCATACATCCCAATTCCAGGGTAGGATAAATATCTTCAAGTGTTCTCACTTCATTCATAAATACTCTACGGTAGATATGGCTTCTGGTCAAATCTCTTGGGTTTTCAATTCCTGCCGCCCCTAACAATTCCACAAATGAGTTAACTGTCTCCTGATGGTAATTCGCCACTCTCACCTTCTTATCAGAGACTACAAGTCCGGCTACGAGTTGAGGATCCTGTGTGGTAATCCCTGTGGGACAGGTGTTCTTATTGCAAAGTAGCGCCTGCACACAGCCCAATGCCATCATCATCGCACGCGCACTCATACATACATCAGCGCCGAGTGCGATTGCCCGAATGATATGAAAGCCACTCAATATTTTGCCAGAAGTAAAAAGCTTGATATGATGGCGAATATTGAATCCGCGAAGCATATTCTCCACAAAGGCCAGCCCGTCCATAAACGGTGCTCCCACATAATTGCTAAACTCCTGCGGGGCTGCACCTGTGCCACCCTCGCCTCCATCCACATTGATAAAATCGGGATAAATATCCATCTCTACCATTGCCTTACAAATACCAATGAATTCACTCTTATGGCCTACACAAAGTTTGAATCCGACAGGTTTGCCACCCGAAGCATCTCTCACTGTCTTTATAAATGAAACTAACTCTCTGGGAGTGGAAAAAGCAGAATGATATGGTGGTGAGAAGATAGTTACATAAGGCTTCACATGCCTGATTTCAGCAATTTCCGGAGTATTTTTTGCAGCAGGCAGAATACCGCCATGCCCGGGTTTTGCACCTTGCGAAATCTTTATTTCAATCATCTTCACTTCAGGCCGTTGTGCATTTTTGGCAAATTTCTCCACACTGAAGTTTCCATCTTCATCTCTTGCTCCAAAATAGCCTGTTCCTATCTGCCAGATCAGATCACCTTCTTCAGCCAGATGGTATGGGCTTATTCCCCCCTCACCTGTATTATGGGCAAATCCGCCAATCTTAGCTCCACCGTTCAGGGCCTGTACAGCGGCCTTGCTCAGTGCCCCAAAACTCATAGCACTGATGTTCAATACGCTGCAGGAATAAGGCTGTTTGCAATCTTTATTCCCCACTACTACACGTGGGTTATGATTTAGTTTGTGAAAATCTTTGGGTGCAATGCTATGAGTCATCCACTCATACCCTTCCTCATACACATTAAACTGGGTTCCGAAGGGCATTGTATCCAATTCCTTCTTTGCTCTCTGATAAATGGTACTCCTATCGATTCTGTTAATCGGTCTGCCATCTGTATCACTTTCTACAAAATACTGATACAGTTTGGGGCGAAGAGCCTCCATCAACCAACGCAATCTACCCAATACAGGGAAATTGCGCCAGATCGAATGCCTTTTCTGCATCATATCTGTAATCCCCATAATGATGAAGATCCAGCAGAATGCAAGGAAAAACCAAAATCCACTCCAAACCCACAAAGACAAAGGCAAAAAAACAAGTGTAACTGCAATACTTGTAAGAACAAAAATCCTTCTCATTTCGTACTTCTGATTTTAAAGTGTATCAAAGGTCGCTTAATAAAGTTAATAACCAAATCGGTTTTCACACAATAGCTATGGTATTACAAAAGAGGTTAATTTCAGCAATCAAAAAAGAGTAAAAACGCCACTTTCGACAACGTAGCAGGTGAGCCGGCCTAATTTGAATGAAACAATTATTTTGCATCTCCTAAAATCAGCACCATGTTAAAAAATCGGAAACTATTATCACCGCTCTCAATATTGATGATAATCATAATCATAGGAGCAGGCATTACATGGCTGATACCTGCCGGCAGATTTGACACGCTGAAGTTTACTAAAGGACAATTTGAGTTTACCACTGATCAGGGCATGCAGACCCTCGATGCATCTCAGACTGTGCTAGACAGTTTACACGTCTCCATACCTCTTGCATCCTTTCAAAACGGAAATATAAAGAAAGCAATTGCAGTTCCGGGCACTTTTCACAAAATTGAAAGTAATAAACAGGGTCTGGCAGAGATTATCCAGGCACCAGTTAAGGGTATTACCGATGCGATAGACATTATTTTATTTGTACTTATCATCGGCGCTTTCATCAATGTTTTTCATGAAACGGGAGCTATGACACGCGGATTGCAGACATTAAGCAGGCGAATGAAAGGCAGAGAGACATGGTTAATCATCATTCTGACTTTCTTATTTTCATTTGGAGGTGCTTCCTTCGGTATGGCAGAGGAAGCCCTGGCATTTTACCCCATCATCGTACCGTTGTTTCTTGGTGCAGGGTTCGATCTGCTACTTCCAATAGCTGTACTATTCGGAGGTACACATCTGGGTACCCTGGCTTCATTTACAAATCCTTTCTCTACTATTACCGCCTCAGATGCGGCAGGGATAGCATGGACTGACGGGCTTACCGGCAGGATCATCATGTTTGTAATTACCACCGGAATCGCTATAGGCTACTTTATCTGGTATGCAAAAAAAGTAAAGAAGAACCCATCATTCAGTTATGCAAAATCAAATGAAGACACCCCTCAATATGAAGCACTCTCAGGAGGGCCGGTAAGCCTGTCAAAACGCGACCGGTTGCTGCTGTTGATCTTTCTTTTCACATTTCTGGCATTGATCGGCGGCGTGGTTTTCCTCGACTGGTGGCTGGTAGAAATGACAGCACTTTTCCTGGCAGCGAGTATCCTCATCGGATTTATTAATCGTGTACCTGAACGGAAATTTGTCAAACAATTTTTAAAAGGTTCTGAAGACATGGTTGGTGTCGGATTGATTATTGGCGCTGCCCGCGGTGTGACCGTTGTACTTAATGAAGGTCACATCAGCGATTCTATAATTTTTTATTCATCTCAATTCGTAAGTAACTTTTCCCCTTCTCTGCTGATAGTATCTGTCTTTTTTCTCTACATCATTTTTACGTTGTTCATCACTTCATCTTCGGGAATGGCTGTACTTACCATGCCCATCATCGGAGGGCTCGGAATGATGGCGGATATCCCTACCAGAGAAATAGTGAATGCTTATCTCTATGGAATGGGTATAATGAGTTTTATGAGCCCTTCAGGTTTGATGCTACCCTCATTAGCAATGGTGAATGTAGATTTGAAAGCCTGGTGGAAGTTTATCTACCCGCTGATGCTGATACTTAGTGTGGTCTGCATCATAGCATTGCTGATCGGGATTCACCTGAAATAAGCCACACAAGAGTAGCTCATTCGCTGTAACTATTTTATAAATTACACTTATGAATCAGCAAACAGGAAAATATTTCATTATAGCAGGATTGATAATCATCCTGATAGGTGTCATCATTTTCTTTTTTCATAACAGCCTGCGCTGGATGGGGCGATTACCGGGCGATATCAGAATAGAAAATAAAAACAGCCGATTTTATTTCCCAATTGTTACTATGATAATCGTAAGTATTGTACTTACACTCCTGGTTAACTTATTAAGGAAATGGTTTTGAGAAATCCGGCTTTCACCTCAGAAGGTAAAAGTCTATTCCTCGCTACTCAGCAAGCAATAAGTCATTTCCACTCCACCTTTCCTGAAAGCCGGTTATCTGAGGAAGAGTTTCCTACATATATAGTAAAGCTACCCGGTTCTACTTTCCACTTATCTGTTTGCACGTCCCAGAAACTCAAATCCTTTTCTGTAAGGTTAAATGCTACCCTTTGAGATTGTCCCGGGGAAAGAAAGATTTTCCTAAAACTCTTTAATTCCTTTGCCGGCCTGGGCACACTAGCCATATTATCTCCCACATATAACTGTAATACCTCAGCACCATCTGTTCTACCGATATTAGTAACTAACACACTCACTGAAATACCATTCTTGTCCACATTAGTTTTCAGCTCATTAATTGAAAAATCAGAATAAGACAACCCAAATCCAAAGGAAAACAAAGGCTCAATGCCTTTTGTTGTGAAGTATCTGTAGCCCATAAAAACTCCTTCACCATATTTAGTTTCAATCATTTCTGAAGCTGCAACCGGACCATTTACTTTTTCATAGAATCTTTTAAACAAAGGAGGCATGCCTGCTTCACTAGCATAAGTGTCGTAATATGGGTACACAGGCGAATCCTCCCACCTTTTTTCTATGGTGATGGGTAGCTTACCGGAAGGATTGATATCACCAAAGATCATCCTCCCTACGACTCTGCCGGTAGCATCTCCCATATACCATCCCATAAACAGGCCTTTTACCTTATCAAGCCAGGGAGAAATGTTAACAGCTCCTCCGGCATACACTACAGCAATTATATTTTTGTTTAAAGAATTTAGGTAGTTGATCAGATTCAGTTGGTTGGAGGGTAGGTCAAAAGGGCGATCATGTGCTTCCCCTTCGATAACAGAATTGAATCCCATCCCCACAACCACCCAATCTGCCTCTGCTATCCTGACCTTTTCTACATCCGACTCAGGATACTTTAAAAAGTTGACTTCTATATCCGAACCGGCTGCCACTCTTATTCCTTCCAGCAATGATATACTTCTTGTGGTCTTCATACCTGCTGCTCCTCCGCCATAGAGAGGCGTTTTATCAGCATTCTCACCAACTACAACAATCTTTTTTATATTCTTTCTGTTAATTGGCAACACTTTGTTTTCGTTTTTCAACAAAACAGTTCCTTCTTCCGCAACCTGCAACGCAATTTTTGCGTGTTGGTCTAAATCAGGCCTTTTACGGTTAGTTTCAGGCTCATCATATAAGCCAAAATACAAACAAGTGTAAAGTATGCGGCGCACCTTTTCATCAATATCATTTACGCTTGCGTTGCCAGTTTTTAACGCCCATTGTACGCTATCTTTTGCAAACACTTTTGGCCTTGGCATTTCAATATCAACACCATATTTTAAGGCAGGGATAACTTCGTAGTTTGAGTTCCAGTCAGATATCACAAATCCATTAAACTGCCATTGCTGTCGTAAAATGGTGTCCAGTAAAAATGGATCTTCTGCACAATGAAACCCGTTTAGAAGGTTATGCGCTGTCATCACTGTTGCCGCCCCCCCTTCGGTTACACTTGCCTCAAAAGCCCGCAGATATATTTCATGAAGCGTACGGCTGTCCACAATTGAATTTGATTTGTATCTATTAAACTCAGTATTGTTAGCTGCAAAGTGTTTTATATTGGCCAATACTTTTTTGCTTTGTAAACCCTTCACATAGTCAACACCCATTCTTGAAGTAAGATAGGGGTCTTCACTATAATATTCAAAATTGCGTCCATTCTGAGGAAGGCGGATAATATTAAGAGATGGGCCAAGTAATATGTCTATTCCATTAAACTTTGACTCCGTACCTATCGCTTCACCCACCTTATAAATCAACTCAGGATTCCATGTGGATGCCATTGTTATACCAGACGGAAAGGCAGTAGCCATTATCTTATCGGCCTGATCACCTTCTGCCTGAGCCTTTACTCCTAAAGGTCCATCTGACATTCGGATAGATTTCAACCCTAGTCTTGGTATGGCATTTATCTTCGCTCCGGGCATGCCGGCAATATATATTACCTTCTCCTCAAGAGTCATTAGGTTCAGAATTGAATCAGCCCTGGCCATCACGTCATTGTCCCTAACCTGAAACTGCGCATTACCATTATTAACGATGCATAAAAAAATAATAACCGAAAAAAAACAGAAGCCTTTCTTACAGTTGATACCAGGTATCCGCATACAAATCTCTTAATATTAAAAAATAGAAACTCACAATCCCGAATCCTACTCCTCAATCCTCACATTAATACAAAAATAACACGAACAATACAGGAAACCTCAGCACCTGAATCAGGGCTATAATCTTCACCAATGCACAAGAAATTAAGATTCAATTTTTACTCTCCCCTACTGAAACGTGCTACCATAAAGGGTTACAGGTGTTGTAGTGAAAACTATTCTTACTAAAGTCAATGTTAAAAGCCGAAAAATATCCCCTATTTTTCTATTGTAATATTTCAACTATCTATGGTACTAAATTAACCTGCCGAATTTTTTGGGATTGTAGTTTAGTAATTTCAGTCAAATAAACACTCATCACATAATCACCTTTATTAAAACCCATCATTATGAATAGAATATTACTCACTTCGTTATTGGTAATATTTACCGGATTTTATGCCAACGCACAAGCAATCCTCACTCAACCCTTTAACTCCGGAACTGACATTGCTGACTACGTCAGAACTAACGCAACCGTACCTCCTATTGCTGTTGGAGACAATATGTTTTTCTTTATAGGAAAAAGAGCTGCGGGGTCAACAGTAGTAAGCACCACTATAAACAATGGAAAATTGAGATTTGACAGAACGGGTGCAGCGGGAGCCAACGCAAATCATTACATCGTTACTGCTGCAAGAACTGTAAATGACGGAGCCGGAGGAAGCGATCAGAATGCCGCTCTTACGGATGCTTCCAACCTGCCGAAAGTGATTAAACTTAGCGTGGACATTACAGTTTCAAACTTCGATCAGGATATGACCAATGCGGTGGTTCTTTCAATTGGAGGCTCCGGGCTTAATCCGGCAGGGAACAGCGATATCTCCAAGACTAACGGGGCCAATCATTCGGTATTAGCCATCACCACCTCCGGGGGAAAATACAAATTTAGCCGGCCAACCGCCTGGGACGATGACGGAGGTACTGCCGATCCCAATAATGTATCTACCGCCAGCTATAACTCAGGCGACACAAAAACCTTAACCTGGATTATCAACAACTCAGGCCAAACTTATCAAAATTACACAGGTCCGGATGGAAACACTCATACACTCGGAGATAACGAGTATGATCTTTACGCCGGCACAGACCTTATCCTTGCTAATCGCACTGCCACACATGGTTCTATTGCAATAACCAGTTTTGTATTCATTCTAAGGTCAATAGACCTTGCCACAACCGGCCTTCCCAACAACAGAATAACGGTTGACTTTGACAATCTGGCTATTGAAGACTTGTCAGGTACACTTCCTATCAGACTCGCCTATTTCAAAGGAAGAAGTAATGCAGATGGAAACCAATTAGAGTGGGAAACTGCCTCAGAAAGCTCCAACTCACACTTTGAGATTCTACACTCCACAAATGGCAGCACATTCAGCCCAATAGGAAGAGTGGAAGGAAAAGGAAGTACAACCGTAAACACATACTACCAATTTCTGGACACAAATCCTGCAGACGGAATAAATTATTACAAACTCAGACAAGTCGACTTTAGTAACCACTGGACAGAAAGTGAAGTGATAAGGATCCACTCTACCTACAGCCCTGGAAATAATGCACTCAGTGCCACTCAGAGAGGCGGGCAAACTGAATTAAGGTTCAAAACTGCTACTGCAGGTAAGGCCATAGTTTCACTTTTGGACATTAACGGCAGACTCTTAGTCCGGAAGACAGTGGGCACCACAATTGGGATCAATGTAGTCAACCTCGATATGCATAATATGCCATCAGGTATTTATGTTGGAGCAGTCACTCTTGATGGCCACACCTTGAAAGTCAGATTTAAGAAATAGAATTTTCAGGTCCATTATTATTAACGTCTTCCTAAATAAAACAACCTGTCCGAACTGAATACGTAGTACGCGGACAGGTTGTTTGGTTTTATCGAACAACTTCATATAAATCACTAATGGCAAACAATACATACGATGCAATAGTAATTGGATCAGGGATTTCCGGAGGATGGGCAGCTAAAGAACTTACGGAAAAAGGACTCAAAACGCTGATGCTGGAGAGAGGGAAGAATGTAGAGCACATTAAAGACTATGTGAATGCCCAAAAAGGTCCGTGGGAATTCCCTCATAGAGGAGGGCGCACTCAAAAAATGATTCAGGACTACCCTGTTTTATCACGTGACTATCCCTTAAATGAAATGAACCTGGAATGGTGGGCAAATGAAAAAAAATCACCCTATACTGAGATAAAAAGGCTGGACTGGTTTAGAGGATACCAGGTTGGAGGACGGTCTTTGTTATGGGGAAGACAGAGTTATAGATGGAGCGACCTCGATTTTGAGGCCAATGCACGGGAAGGCATTGCAATAGACTGGCCTGTAAGGTATAACGAGATAGCACCCTGGTACACCTATGTAGAAAAATTCGCAGGAATCAGCGGATCGAAAGAAGGACTTCCTCAACTCCCCGATGGACACTTTTTGCCACCAATGGAACTCAACTGTGTAGAAAAAGATATTGCGGCAAGGATCAAAAAACATTATGAGCACACACGCCACCTTATTATCCAGAGAGTAGCCAACATTACAGAGTCTTTGCATAACAGAGTCAATTGCCAATACAGGAATAAATGCTGGCTGGGATGTCCATTCGGTGCATATTTCAGCACGCAATCTGCCACCCTTCCTGCAGCAACTGCGACCGGAAACCTCACGTTGCGACCATTTAGTATCGTCACACAGATACTATATGATAAGGACACACGCAAAGCTAAAGGTGTGGAAGTACTCGATGCTGAGAATAACAAGACCTATGAGTACTTTGCTAAAATAATTTTCCTCAATGCATCCACCTTTAACAGTGCATGGATACTTATGAACTCTGCGACAGATATCTGGCCCGAAGGCCTTGGAAGCAGTAGTGGCGAACTTGGCCGAAACATTATGGATCACCATCTGGGAGCAGGAGCCCGGGGCAGAATAGAGGGTTATGAGGATGTATATTATTATGGAAAGCGCCCTTGTGGGTTTTATGTCCCCAGGTTTAGAAACCTTGCAGGTGACAAGCGTAATTATCTGAGAGGGTTTGGCTATCAGGGATCAGCAAGCAGACAGGAATGGAATCGAGAGATTGCAGAAATGAGCATTGGGGCCGACTTCAAAGATGCGCTTAGTGAGCCGGGGCAATGGACTATTGGAATGGTAGGATTCGGGGAAATACTTCCCTATCACGAAAACAAGGTCACTCTTGACAAAACCAGAAAGGATGCATGGGGATTGCCTGTATTGGCTTTCGATGCAGAATGGAAAGAAAATGAAAAGAAAATGCGGGAGGACATGAAAAATGATGCTAAAGAAATGCTGGAAGCGGCAGGTGTAAAAAATGTCAGGACATTTGACAGGGATAGCTATATTGGAAGAGCTATTCACGAAATGGGTACAGCCCGGATGGGCCATGATCCGGAAACTTCAGTACTAAACAAGTGGAATCAGGTCTGGGATGCCCCAAACGTATTTGTGACAGACGGCTCCTTTATGACCTCAGCTTCTTGTGTAAATCCATCTTTAACATATATGGCATTTACAGCACGCGCAGCTGATTACGCGGTACAGGAACTAAAAAAACAAAATCTATAATACACAATATAGAGCGCATCCTAAATTTCGTCTATACAATATTGTACTTTGAGCTGATATGCAATTGCTCTCTGAAGCCAGTGGGAGTATATCCTTTTCTTCTCTTAAATAGACGGTTAAAATTTGATATATTATTAAAACCACAGCTATAGGATATCTCAGCTACGGTATGCGTAGTCTCAATCAACATCCTCGTTGCATGCCCGATTCTTATCTCATTCAGACTATCAATAAACGTCACGCCGGTTCTTTTCTTTATAAACCTGGAAAACGAAACTTCTGTCATGTTTACAAGGTCTGCTACATCTTTAAGGGTGATATGTTTATCGTAATTGGCTTTCATATAATCAAAAGCTTTGTCTAACCTACGGCTATTATAGGAAAGTGTTGACTGCACAAAACCCGAATCAGATAGCGTCGTCATCTCCTTATTTGTGGACAGATCATTCAATATAGACAGGAAGGTCAATACAGAATCAAACCCTCTCTTCTCTTTCAACGATAGTATCCTCGGAAGAATTTTTTCAATCGTATCTCTGGAAAACAAAATACCATTAGTGCTTTTTTCAAACATCTTTCTGATAAAGTGCAATTGATTTCGTTTAAGAAAACTCTCTTCAATCAAATCTTTATGCCACTGAATTGTGATCTCAGTGATCTTCTTACTCTTGCATTTATTATTAAACCAGGCATGAGGCAGATTAGGCCCGACAAGTACTAATTCCATATCATCAATCTCTCCAATGTGGTCACCCACTATCCTTCTGGCGCCTTTCGCATTTAATATCAGGTTTAGTTCATACTCCTCATGAAAGTGCAAGGGGAAGTCAAACTTCTTCTTAATTCTTGAAAAAAGCATGAAGCAATCAAACTGCGTAAGTGGAGTTATCTCCTTATGGATTGTTTGTTGGAGCATGTTGAATGGGCTTTATACAAATTTAGTAAAGCTGACATCCAAAATAATGATAAAATACTATCTATTGATTCTTTGAATCAACATGATATCTGAAGAGATTCAACTGAACATCAATCACTCAAGGATATAACCTAATAGCAAGAATCAAAATTTCTCACACTATGAATAGTTAAAATAGTATTACTTCCCCAATGCTTTTGTTGGTAATATTGGACAAGATTTACCCTAAAGGGCATTATTTAAATCAATGAAGTCATTTTATCTAATCGCATGCTTCCTACTTAGCGAATGGGTTATTAATCCTGTTTGCGCACAACTTATTGACAGTATGGCTACCAGTGAAACTAAGGCCCTTTATAATCACCTGGTAAGTCTATCAGGAAAAAAAATAATGTTCGGCCACCAGGATGATCTTGCGTATGGCGTACATTGGAAATATGAAGATGGAAGAAGTGATATCAAAGAAGTAATAAACGACTTCCCGGCGGTATTCGGTTGGGATATAGGCGGTATTGAGCATGGACACTCGAACAATCTGGACAGCGTGCCTTTTGATCGAATGAAAAAATATATCATCGAAGCATATCACAAGGGAGCAATAAACACAATCAGCTGGCACACAGACAATCCCGTTACCGGTGGTAACTCATGGGATACCACCCGAGCCGTAAAAGAAATTCTTCCCGGTGGAAAGCACCACAGCTTTTTCGTATCATGGCTTGATCGTGTGGCCACATTCCTAAACAGTCTGGAAACAAATAATGGCGTAAAGATTCCTATTCTCTTCCGGCCATTCCATGAACTAAATGGTGGATGGTTCTGGTGGGGCCGCCCTTACTGCTCTCCGGAAGAATATAAGGCTCTTTGGAAGTTCACAATTGAATATTTACGCGACGTCAGGCACATACATCAACTGATATACGTGTACAATACTAATAGCTTTTCAAACGAGCCGGAATTTACAGAACGGTATCCGGGCAAAGAACTCGCAGACATGCTATCACTGGATATTTACCAAAGAGCTCCCCTCAATGCCTCAAAAGAGCAACTTAAAAATTCATCTCTGAAATTTGAAAAACAGCTAAAGGAAAACCTGAAAGTGGTTGTGCAGATTGCGCATCAGGACCACAAACTGTCTGCACTTTCAGAAACCGGATTTGAAGCAATTCCGGTTAGGGACTGGTGGACACGCGTACTCTACAATGCTATCAAAGATTTTCCAATAAGCTATGTACTGGTGTGGAGAAACCACGGGTTTATGGAAGCAAAGAACAAAATGCATTATTTCGCGCCCTTTAAAGGCCAGAAATCTGCAGGAGATTTTAAAAAGCTATACAAAAAGAAAAGAATGCTTTTTTCAAAAGCAACTAAGAAAATAAACCTATACCAATAATTCAAAAATTAATGAATCAGAAATTAACTATCAGGGAGAAAGTTGGCTATGGGTTTGGAGACTTTGCCTCATCCATGTTCTGGAAACTGTTCTCAGTCTATCTCCTGTTTTTTTATACTGATATATTCGGTATTTCTGCTGCAGTAGCAGGGACCATGTTTCTAGTGACACGGATCTGGGACACTGCTTTTGATCCCGTGATTGGTATCATTTCCGACCGGACACAGACGAAGTGGGGAAAATTCAGACCTTATCTTTTATGGGTAGCTATTCCTTTCGGGATAATTGGTATTTTGACCTTTACTACTCCGGAACTTAGCACTATAGGAAAAGTAATATATGCCTATGTTACATATACCCTTATGATGATGATTTACTCCGCTATCAATGTACCTTATGCGTCATTGTTAGGAGTGATGAGCAATGACCCAAAGGAAAGAACCACGCTCGCCACCTATAGGTTTGTATTTGCATTTGCCGGCAGCATATTGGTTTTAGCCGGAGCTGAACCTCTGGTAAACCTTTTTACGGGTAAATTTTCCATATCTATAGCCACCGGCTGGCAACTGACAGTAGCAGTCTTTGCTATCTTGGCATCGATCCTCTTTTTACTCACCTTCTTGTGGACAAAAGAAAAAATCAGTCCTCCGAAAGAACAAAAGACAAGCCTTTCACAGGATTTAAAAGACCTTGGCAAAAACAGGCCCTGGTTTATTCTCCTGGGAGCAGGGGTAGCTACACTAATCTTCAATTCATTGAGAGATGGGACGGCAATCTTCTACTTCAAATACTACATCCTTAACCAGGAAGCTTTTAAAATTAATGCCTTTAATCTATCTATTAATTACAGCAGCCTTTATCTCGTACTGGGGCAGGCGGCTAATATAATAGGGGTAGTACTCGCCAAACCGGTCTCAGACAAAATCGGTAAGAAAAACACCTTTGGGTGGGCAATGGTGTTTGCCTCCATTCTCAGCGTTTTCTTTTTCTATTTCAGGGAAGATGATATCATTTTAATCTTCATCTTTCAATTCCTTATCAGTATATGTGCCGGAAGTATTTTTCCATTATTATGGTCTATGTACGCGGACATTGCAGACTACTCCGAATGGAAGACCGGAAGAAGGGCTACCGGACTTATCTTTTCCTCTTCATCCATGTCTCAAAAATTAGGCTGGACATTAGGCGGCGCACTTACAGGATGGTTACTTGCAACGTTCGGATTTGAAGCTAATACGCTACAGGAAGCGGGTACGCAAACTGGTCTGAGGATGATGATGAGTTTTATTCCTGCAGCCGGAGCCATCATTTCTGCAGCATTTATTCTTACCTACAGCCTTTCAGAACAGAAGATGACAAGAATCGAAAAAGACCTGAACGAAAGAAGAAAACAATAACCGAAAAGTGAAAAACATTTACATAATGACAGATTTCAACCATAGGAAAAAAGAGATTATCCTCCAGCATAAGAAACTTCTCGAGAGAGTAAACTCGAGGATTGAGCCGGGGAATGGAATTTATTTTAGGTACAAATATCCCGTACTTACGTCCGGACATGTACCTCTTACCTGGCGATATGATTTTGACCGGGACACAAACCCCTATTTCATGGAAAGAATCGGTGTGAACGCCGTCTTCAACCCGGGAGCTATTAAATATAATGGCAAATACTGCCTGGTTGCGAGAGTTGAAGGAGTGGACAGAAAATCTTTTTTTGCAATTGCCCAAAGTGATAATGGCATAGACGGATTTGAATTTACAGGTAAGCCAATTCTATTGGAAGAAAACGAAGACCCTGACACAAACATTTATGATATGCGCCTGGTAACGCACGAGGATGGATGGATTTACGGTCTTTTCTGTACGGAACGCAGGGATCCTCATGCACCGGATGGCAACCAAAGTGCAGCAATAGCCCAATGTGGAATAGTGCGCACAAAAGACCTGGAGATTTGGGAACGGCTACCCGATCTGAAGACAAAGTCAAGCCAGCAAAGAAATGTGGTCCTCCACCCTGAATTCGTCAATCATCAATATGCTTTTTACACACGCCCACAGGATTCGTTTATTGAAACAGGCAATGGAGGTGGCATTGCAATTGGATTTTGTGACGACATAACCTCTGCCACCATCGATGAAGAAATTATAATTGACAAGAAAGTATATCACACAGTTTACGAGCTGAAAAACGGTCAAGGCCCGGCACCTATCAAAACTAATCAGGGATGGCTCCATCTGGCTCATGGAGTACGTAATACTGCTGCGGGCCTTCGGTATGTACTCTACCTGTTCCTCACAGATCTTAATGACATCACCAAAATAATCAGGAAGCCCGGGGGGTATTTCCTGGCGCCTCAGGGAGAGGAGAGAATTGGCGATGTTTCAAATGTAGTATTCTCCAATGGCTGGATACAGGATGGAGACGAAATTTTTATTTATTATGCATCCTCCGACACCAGAATTCACGTAGCAACCTCCACTATTAATCAACTGTTGGACTATGTGATGAATACTCCTGAAGATGGATACACTTCAAGAGAATCTGTTACCTCAATCCTTAAACTAATAGAAAAGAACAATAAGCTCTGACAGTGGAAATCTATTCTGAAATAGAAAATGAACTCAACAGAATTCTGAGTTATTGGGTTCACTATTCTGTGGATCACGTTCATGGTGGTTTTTATGGAAGAAGAAATCATGAAAATGAACTAGTGCCTGAATCACCCAAAGGCTCCGTATTAAACTGCAGGATACTCTGGACCTTCGCAGCAGCCTATAAATTTAGCCGGCAGCAAGTGCACCTTGACCTTGCAAAACGCGCTTACGAATACACAAAGCACTACTTTATAGATAATAAATATGGAGGTGTTTACTGGACAGTCGATCATAAAGGACAGCCTCTGGAAACCAAGAAGCAAACCTATGCGCTTTCCTTTGCTATTTACGGACTCACAGAGTATTACAGCATTTCTGGTGATAGTGATGCACTTCATTTAGCTATCGAAATCTTTCTCTCAATCGAAGGGCACTGCCGCGACAATAAGAAGCAGGGATACTTTGAGGCTTTTCAAAGAGACTGGTCTCCGCTTGATGATATGCGGCTGAGTGAGAAAGACCTGAATGAAGCCAAGACCATGAACACTCACCTGCACCTGCTGGAAGCATATACAAACCTATTTCGATATTGGAAGCCCGATACATTAAGAGAGCGACTGGAAGACTTGATACACATTTTTAATGACCAAATAATTGATCCGGATACACACCACCTCACTTTGTTTATGGATGAGAACTGGCACAGCAGATATAATATTTTCTCTTTTGGTCATGACATTGAGGCTTCCTGGCTTCTTTATGAAGCAGCAACCACACTCGGTAACAAATCTATCACAGACAAGGTAAGAAAAAGTGCCATTCAACTCCTTGATTCTGCTAGGAACGGGGTACTATATGATGGTTCATTAATCTATGAGAGAAATCTCGACGAAGGACACGATATAGAAGAGAAGCACTGGTGGGTACAGGCCGAAGCAATGGTTGGCTTCTATAATGGATTTCAGATTACGGGTAATGCAACTTATTACAAGGACTTCGAAAGATCTTGGCACTTTATCAAGACGAATATTTTAGACTTAAAGAATGGAGAATGGCTTTGGGGCATCGACGAAAACAACAAGCCAATGCCGAATGAAGACAAGTTAGGAATATGGAAGTGCCCTTATCATAACACTAGGGCCTGTCTTGAAATACTTCATCGAAAGAAGGAAAACGAATCATAATCATTAATCACTTCCACGATAAATATTCCCAATATCCCGGAGAAAAAGTGTGAAGGGATCCTTATAAAACTTAATAAAATCTTCAAAATTCACTTGCCCTTTTACGGGCACCCAGTATTGTGTAGAGTCCCTGTTGCGCCATGTAAGCATGTATGAAAGATTAATTGAAGGATTATTCTTAAGCAGGTTTATAAAGCGCCCGGTAAACCATCCACCCTCTCTCGAATTATTGAGTCCCTCCTTTATGCCCACTTCAGTCAGTGCACCTACTTTTCCATGTGCTTTGGCCATGCCTGTTATCCACTCCGACTCCTTTACAAGAAGACTGGGCCACTTTGGATTATCAGGCGCATAAAGATCACTGCCTATTATATCCACATAATCATCCCCGGGATACATTGACAGGGCTAGGTCATTCATCTCTGAGGGGCGCGATGGGGAATAGGCAATCAACAAATTATGTACTCCTCTTTCTTTCCGCAGATAATCAATAGTCATTTTCCAAAGCAATCTGAATTGGTCGGGAGTACAATTTTCTTTGCCCCACCAAAACCAGCCACCGGTATTCTCATGGAATGGCCTGAATATTACAGGCACCATCACTTCATTCACTTTGAGACTAAGAAAAAAATCAGCAATCTCATCGAGTTTCTTTAACCACTCACAATGAAACTTCCCGCCTGGCAAAATGGCCTCCACAGGATTTCCTTTCTTATCATGCGCGTTACCTCCCGTAACCGGATTATTGCTATGCCAGCTATAAGTGATAATTCCACCCATCTTATAGATGGCTAACACCTGCGTTCTAAACACGTCTATGCCCCGGTTAAAATCAAACCCAAAGATGGCAGGCTGATCTCCTGTTGCCTTAAAAATATCTGTCCTGATACCCTCCGAAACACCTGGATTTCTCCATCCCTGCCCTTCAACTGAGGAATGATGCTGACCAAATAATAATCCTCTCCCCTCCACACTTTTCAGGAAATTGTATAATCTAATAGTCTCAATTGAAGCTGAAGAATCGCAGGGTACTATATCTGATGCGCTATACTTCTGTGCTAAAAGACTATTAGCAGCACATAAAACCATCAAAAAAACAAAAAGGAATCTACTTGTCTTTATCAATCTACTATATAGATAATGATTCATTTGGTACAGGTTGGGGCATAATAGCAATACGAATCTAAACTCCAAACACAAAATTATCCGTCTTTCTCTACCAATAGAATCATATTATTTTATCCTTCTCTTGCATCCAAGTAATGGCAATCAGGCATCTCTCCTTTCCCTTCCTGGCTTCGACATGGAAACCAATGCGCCTAATCTATAGTCTTTAATCAGAGTAATATTCATCCTCATCGTGAATTCAATTCTCCAGAGATGCACGTCCACAAAGGATTTGACACAAAGTGAAAGCTTTTAATTCTAAAATAAACTGCATTTTACACATCCTGGAATAGACTCAGAAAGAAGGCAACTTCTTCGGGCAATCCGGTCTTTCGTGTAATAATCGCAAACAGCGCGACTATTACAAGAAAGCCCTGCTGCTATTGTAGCCTTGTAAAACAGCCTCAACCGTAATAATTTTGAGCAATAATCCTGACACATTATAACCTAATTTCCTGAGAATAAAAAAGTTCCGCTATATACTATGGAGTCCCAATGCTCGTTATTCTTTCAATCAATCTAATGATCCATCAAATGAAAAAACGATTACCCTGGCTTTTAACTTCCTGGCCTATTATCACAATAGGGCTGTTTTGGGCAACTACCGGCTTTACCCAGACATTCACTGCCAAAAGCGGAGTTTCAATGGCAACCCACTCCCAGGGATATTATGAATACCTACCCATGGGATATGCACCCGGCAGTCAAAAATATCCACTCCTAATCTTCCTCCACGATGTCGGGGAAATAGGAAACGGAACGGCAATTGAACTCCCGAATGTGCTGACCAGAGGAACGCCAAAGCAAATCGTTGATGGAGATTTTCCAACATCATTCACGGTGGGAGGAACCACCTATCGCTTCATTGTACTCGCACCCCAGTTTACCCAATGGCCGACGCCTAACGATCTAAATGATATTCTGGACTACGCAAAAGTCAACTACCCCATAGATACTACCCGGATGTATCTAACTGGGATTAGTATGGGGGCAGGCCTTATGTGGGAATATGCAGGGACGAGTGTGAACTGTGCCAGGAGGATATCAGCAATGGTTCCTGTTAGCGGGGCCACTCCTCCTCTCCTCACCCGCAGACAAAATATGGCTGCAGCCAATCTACCCGTATGGGCAACTCATAATTCATTGGATGGCACCGTGCCGGTTTGCTATACCGAAGAATTTGTGAATGGAATTAATGCAGAGGAACCTTCAGGTTCACCAACCGCCAAGATGACCATCTTCACCGCCAGGGGCCATGATGCATGGACCGCTACCTACGATCCGGGCTTTACGGAAGGAGGAATGGATGTATATGAATGGATGTTGCAATTCCAAAAATATGAAGCACTTCCTGTGACAGCACTTTCATTCACCGGAAAAAATCAAAATGGAAAAGCTATCCTGAATTGGAGCGTGGCTTCTGAGGTCAATCACTTAAACTATATAGTTGAGAGAAGTAAGGATGGTACCCGTTTCGAATCACTGAGCACAATTACTCCCATAAGCAATAACGGCTTCACCGGAAAATATTCATATACAGATATCAAACCCGAATCCGGAACAAACTTCTACAGATTAAAACTGACTTCTGTAACCGGAAACATCTCTTATAGTGATGTCATAAAATTGGAATTTAATGAAGGTAAATCAGTGACCTTCTTCCCTACTCTGGTGAATAATACACTGAACCTGAAAGCAGACTACATTATTCAGGAAGGTAAACTCAGAATCTTTGATATGTCAGGAAGAATGATGCTTGATAAAAATATCACAGGCTCCGGTACTCATTCCGTTTCACTTACCATCCCTTCGGGTATGTATTCTGTAGTATTAACTGAAAAAGGAGAGTTAATCTCCAGGCAGACCATAATTAAGCAATAATTGAATTCAAAAATCCAACTCATGAAAAATAAAGGATTAATAAGAGTATCCCTTGCATTCATCATAGTGACGGCACTGGCCTCATGGACCAGGACACACCAACCTCAGCCGGAAGAGGCTACTTCATCTTTACCACTGCCCATCAGGGGATTTAATCAGAACTGGAGTTTCCTTCCTGACATCACAACCGACCTAAAGCAAAATCTATTGGCATTAAAGCCTGATATGATCAGATATCCGGGAGGAACCGTAACGCACAAATGGGATTGGAGAGAAGGATGGGTACCCGGTAGAAACAATAGTGTAAAACATCCATTAAGCCACCTTGCAGAGCTTTCCAGTTACACAAATACCAAAGTGATGTTTGATCTGGATATAGTGAACAGCACAGTTGAAGATCAGATTGAGATGCTGCAAACAGCAGAAGGATTAGGGATTGAAATAAAATACCTTGAACTTGGAAACGAACTTTTCCTGAAATCAAACTTCCCGGATATCTTCCCCACAGGGACAGAGTATGCAACGCGGGTAGCCGCATGGGTTCTCGCATTGAAAGCTGCATATCCTAACGCAAAAATTGCTGCCTGCCTGAATGGAAAAACCCCAGGTGGTGCAGATACGCGCGGATTACAATGGAATAATAAGGTATTAACTCAACTTAGTGCCCTTGGAGTGGAATTAGATGCATACACCTTTCACATTTATATACAGCCTACCCAAACCTTCCAAAACAGAATTACAGATTTCGAAAATGTAAAAGGAGCAATACAGTCCCAGATAACCGGCAAGGAAATATGGATAACTGAATACGGAAATCAAAAACAGCCGACTGAACCGGAATACTATACAGAACTGGAAGCCCTGGCAGACTATGTGGAAGGATTTGCGGACATATCTCTCAACCATACAATTATAGCTGCAAACCCTCCCGGAGATAAATTAAATGCTGATGGTAGCGGCTTTGTACCGGAAGGTATCATGTATAAAAACCGGCGGATTTTGCAGGACAGTACCAGCATTCCATGTAATTGAAAATTCATAGAAAAATATTAAAACCAGAAATGCCTTTCGAACAAACCGAAAGGCATTCTTTTCTTGTAGGTTCTCAATGTCAACTCAACAATCAGAATTTATAATAGCAGGGGTTGCTATTTAACCCTAAATTCACCAAATGCATTAGGAAGGGTTGAAACAACCTTCTTCATATAACCACGCATTTCTTCCATCTTTTCTTTATACTTTGCCTCTCCACTCAAGTTCTTTTGTTCCTTAGGATCGTTTGTCAAATTATAAAGCTGATCGTCGTCAAAATAGGCAGGAAAAAATGTTTCTGCCTGATATCTGTCACGCAACGGTCTTCCCTCCAATGAATAATGTTTCCTGTTTTCAGGGGTAATTAATGCTTCCGTATATTTTGGGAACCGTGTAGCCAGATATTTCCAGTCTTTTGTAACAATACCCCTCTGATACACCACTTCCAGATACAAGAAATTTCTATCTAGCGGCTGATCTGTCAAAAGAGTATTCTTTAATGAAATTCCATCAACCATGTAACCATTGGGTTTAGATATACCGCAAATATCCAGTATGGTGGGTACTATATCAATATTTGACATCAGGTCATGCAAACTTCTGCCCGGTGTTATCTTTCCCTTCCACATGATCATGGCAGGCATGTGCGCAGCATCCTCATAACATGTCATCTTACCACGATGAGAACCGTTATCACTCATAAAAATCACAAGCGTATTTTCAAGCTGTTTTAAATCTTCAATCTTTTTCAGGACTGATCCTATACCATCGTCAAGCCATGTGATAGGCGCTGTAGAAGAATCTAATCCTGCTTCTTTTACTCTCCTAAAGACATCAGCCCTGGAAGGCTGAACACCTTCAATAGGATGCTCCAGAAGTCCTGCAGCAGTCACTCTGCCATCCGATAACATCGACTCTACTCCATCAGGAATATGTGGTGGAGTTGGAGAGAAAAACAGAAAAAATGGCTTCCCTGTCTTTTGTGGGTTGTATTGATCGAGGAAATTAAGTGCGCCACTTGTAACCCACTCCATATTATGTAACTGGTCTTTCTCCGGCAATCCTAAGGCATGCAAATTATTACCATACAAGCTTTCAACATACTGAAAACCGCCTGCATACTTTACATACTCCCTCATTCCCTCATAGAAAATTTTTACCTGCTGTGCTACAAAAGGATCATTCAAATCCTCATTCCATGTCTCCTGATAAGTGAGTTCGGGAGTTGGTTGGCCTAAATGCCATTTCCCTACCATCCCTGTGGAATAGCCTGCATCTCCTAGGATATGAGCAATGGTCTTTTCCTGGCCCGCCAGAATATCTGCATTCCATCTTATAAAAGCGGGTTCATCCGGAGGATAGAGTCTGACGATATTCTGATTGCGGGAAGCATACCTTCCCGTCAGCATTGAGTATCGGCTGGGAGTACATACGGGCGAACTGGCATAGAACCTGTCCAGCACTACTCCCTCAGTGCCGATCCTATCCATATTCGGTGTCAATACTTTTCCGCCAAACTTTGCTATTTCATTAAACTCCTGATCATCTGTAAGGATGACCAATATATTGGGTCGTTCTTCTTCTTTCTTTTCATTACACGACTGAAGAAATAAAATGAACGAACCAACCAGGAGAACTACAAAGAGTCCTCCTGATACTCTTTTTACGAATTGGTATTTACTGTTTTTATTAGTCATAAGCATATTAATACCCAGGGTTTTGGTCAGATGGAGTCATTGCAGTATTGTTATTAATCTCTGAAGAAGGAATAGGCAATAGCAGATACTTGGCATCTAAGTTATACTTATAATCAAAACTTAGATTCAGTCCACCATTCAGACTGAAATTATTATGCTGGGTAAAGAAATTAAAGAGATAATCCTGACCTCTTCGCCGGGTATCATACCACAAATGCACTTCGCCCATCAGTTCATAACGGCGCTCGAGCATAATACGTGTGCGAAACTCTTCCTGAGTCATACCCGAATAATCCTGTGGCTCTACCGAAGCAGGTGAAATACTAGTACGTGCACGGTTCAATACTTCATTGACGTATTGATAAGCATTATCAGGCCCATTTATTTCATTCTCGGCTTCTGCCAGGCTAAGTAATACGTCTGCATACCTCAGGTAAATGAAATTGCAACTCGTCTTTCTGGAAACAAATCCGGGATCCACATATTTTTTCATGTAAGGAAATCCTTGCCCCGCCTTGTTTTGAGGCCAAATTTTCACAATAGTTCCATCTAACCGGGTCAGTTGATCGTGGAAATAGGTAGCATCAATTCTGGGATCTCCAGGGTATTGAATCGTATGCCATGTATAACTTTCCTTATTAGGCCTATGACGACCAAAAGGGCCATTAGTTACCAGGGGGGTAGCTACAGTGCCAGTAGGTGTGTAGAAATTCGACATTGAATTCTCCGCACCATCTCTCGAAAATTGAATTTCAATAATTGACTCCTGTGAATTCTGCTTATTAATGTCCCACAAATCCTGAAACTTAGGAACCAATGAATATTGATTTGAGTTTACTACTTCCAACAGTGCATCTTTAGCTTTTTGCCAGTAGGGTGATGAATTATCTCCACCAGCCATAGCGATATATACTTTGCCTAAAAGAGCTACAGCAGCATATTTGGCCGGCCGGCCCACCTCCTGCCCTGCCTTCAATGGAAGTAGCTGTGCTGCCTTTTCCAGGTCTGTAATAATCTGCGCATACACATCATTCTTTGATGCCCTCGGCAAACTCACATCCTCTTTGGTAGTGGGTAGTAACCGAAGAGGAACTCCTCCGTACATACGAACCAGATTGAAATAAATCATTCCTCTAATCAGGTATGCCTGCCCCAAGAGGTTGTCCTTAAGTCCGGCTGAAACATTACCGTCAGGTAACTTAGCTATTATATCATTAGCAACAGCTATGCCTCCATAAAACGCTTTATAAGGGCTTACTGCATCCAAATAGGTTGAAGATGCAGTATAGGTCAATGCATTCATTTCCTTATAAGCCGCTGCCTGATTAAACCATCCCCCTGAAGTCAGGTCGAGTACCAGACTATAATTAGCGCCATATCCCTGCAAAGTAGAAATGGAGGACCAACAACCGGTAAGAGCCGCTCTGGCTCCTGCATCTGAACTATACAGTGCATCTGAGCTCAAAAAGCTATACGGCTTCTCCTCAAGGAACCCCTTCTTATTACAGGAAATAATGACCAATGCAAATAATGAAATAAATAATAATCTTTTCAGTATCATGATTTAAGATTTTTAGAACTTGAAATTAATTCCCACCCCTACTCCTCTTGTACGTGGATAAGAGTTCCAGTCAACCCCAATTCGCTGTGCATCAAAGGTAAAACTGTTCACTTCCGGGTCAAACCCACTATAATTCGTCAGGACAAAGAGATTGGAACCGGTTACCGTAAAATCAATCTGCTTAATAAATTTACTTTTCTTAGCAAATGGCATGCTGTAACCAAAGGTCAGTGTGGACAACCGAAGGAAACTGCCATCTTCCACATATCTGTCGATAAAATTCAGATTCTCAAATCCCACACGCTGCTGATCGGTCGGATTAGCAAGTGTCCAGGCATTATGATAGGCATCTGCCAATACATTGAACCTGGAAGTAGGGCTCATATTGGTCAGTCTGATAGAGTTACCATTGACTATTTTGTTGCCGTAATTGCCATTCATAAACAAGTCCATCGTGAATCGTTTATACCTGACAGAAGTATTAAATCCAAAACTATACTTAGGGTTAGGGTCGCCAAGAATTACTTTGTCACGCTCAGTTATTGAGCCATCACCGTCTGAATCCACGAACCTCAGGTCGCCGGGTTGGGAAGGTAACCCATTGATGCCCTTATGACCGGCAGCTTCACCGGCGTTCTGAAATACACCATCTGTTTTGTAACCATAAAACATCCCTATCGGATATCCAACAAGAAAGATATTAGCAGGATCGTTGAAAGCCGCGGTTGTTGATACTCCGGCTCCTATAAATCCCGATCCTGAAACTGCACCAAAACTACCCACCGGCAGTCCAAGATCAAGCAGCTTATTCTTATTGAAAGATATATTCGCTGTAGCGGACCAGTTCCAGTCTTTTTGTTGCACCATGATGCCACTAAGTGAAACTTCCAATCCCTTATTTTCTAAAGCTCCCCGATTCACTACCATAGAAGCAAAACCACTTGACTGTGGAAGCACCAGTGTCTGTAGCAGGTTAACTGTCTTCTTGTAATAAACATCAACAGTTGCAGACAATCGTCCCTGAAACAACCCAACATCTATCCCACCGTTTAATTGCCTGGTGGTTTCCCACTTAAGATCAGGATTGGCAAGATTCTCTGGTACCGTTCCGATAGTCACGTTATCACCATTATCCGAATAGTTAACCCTGCCATAACGAGAAAATGTTGCGTAGGGTTCTATAGCCTGGTTACCACTCTCACCATATCCTACCCTTACTTTAAAATCAGAGAAGGCATCAAGCTCTTTCATAAAATCTTCATTTATCAATCGATAAGCAATAGCCACTGCCGGGAAGAAAGAGAACTTATTCCCCGGTGCAAACTTGCTGCTACCATCAAGCCTCCCGGAGGCCGTTATAATAAATTTATCTTTTAATGAATAATTTATTCTTCCAAGTGTCGAGAAAATTTCTGATTGCCTCTTATCGCGTTCATACGGGAACAGTTCTTCACCATAACCAAAACCCTCAGCTTTCAGGGCACCTGTGAAGAAGTTCGTATTTAACACGCTCGAAGAAGTAATCAATTCATTATCGTAGGTAACTCCCAGAGTAGCATCAATTCTATCCCTGTTTTTCAACGCCTTTCTAAAGAATACCAGATTTTCGACCAGATAATATTTACGCTGTAGTTGCGACAAGCCTAAAGCTCCATTTGCCTTTTGGCCTGGCAAAGTTGTCTTTCCCTGCCACTTGGTCCTTTCTTTTTCTCTGTAGTCTGTGGAGAGGTTTAATCTGTATGAAAATGCACTGGAAATTTTATACGTAATCGCAGTATTGAAGCGCATCCTCTGTTCTTTCCCAATATCTTCATAGTCGGTAAGCCACACTCTGGGGTTTCCGGGAGCATCAATATCGTCTTCATTGATATCAGGCAGATCATTTAATACGGGTGCAGAGGTCACCATTTGGTTAATTAGGCTATTGTTGCCTACCCCTAGCCTCTCAGTTCCATTCGTAGCATTATTATTTACGAAGCTGCCCGATGCGCCAAAATTAATATTCAGTTTCTTAGATAATTGTTGGGTGATGTTTGTCCTGAAATCAATATTTCTAACGCCTGATTCCTTAATGAGGCCAATTGCATCCAGCACTCCTCCTGCCAGATAGTATTTTGTCTGATTATTCTGAGATGCCCCGGATGCAGACAAGCGGTAGTTCTGAGTTATGGCAGTCTGCTGTAAATCTTTCTGCCAGAAAATATACTGGAGCGTATCAGGATTATATCGCTGAGGCAGACCGGCGTAATCTGCCAACTCATTCTGATACTTTGCATAATCAGGCCCATCTAATACTTTTATGACCTTACTTGCCTTCCCAAAAGTGGCATTCGACATTAAACTAATCTGCGCCTTTCCGGCAGCTCCCTGTTTGGTGGTAATCAGCACAACACCATTCGCACCCCGTGAACCGTAAATAGCAGTTGCAGATGCATCTTTCAGGATCTCGATAGATTCAATATCCATAGGGTTAATACCTGTTAATCCATTTTGACTTTCCTGGTTACTGGCATTCTTACCGGAAGCAAACACATCTTTTGTATCCAGCGCAGCATCATTAATAATCACTCCATCTACCACATATAGTGGTTCATTATCGCCCCTTAATGAATTGGCACCTCTGATCTTTACGCTCAATGCCCCCCCGGGCGCACCATTACTTTGTGTAACCTGTACCCCGGCAGCCCTTCCCCTAATTAATGCATCCACAGAAGTAAACTGTTGGGTAGCATTCTCTGACGGTTTGATTACTGAAATTGCCCCGGTAAGATCTTTCCGTTTTACCTCTCCATATCCAATAATCACGACATCATCAAGTGTCTGGTCTTCGAGTTTCAGTTCCACATTTATCACTTTTTTATCTCCCACTTTCTCTTCCCTGGTCTGATAACCGGTAAAGCTGAAAACCAGTATCGAATTGGGCCCAAATGATCCGGTAATCACATACTCTCCTTTCGCATTGGAAATTGTAGAAACATTCTGTCCTTTCACTGCAATTGTTGCGCTTTCCAAAGGCTCTCCATTAACACCTGTAACCTTTCCTGAAACGCGGTTTCCCTGCTGTCCATATGCTATTCCTGCAAAAAGAAGGAAGCTCAGAAACGGAAGAAATTTTTTCAAAAAGATTGAGCTGATTTTAGTTGCACCTTCAATCATAAAGTATAATTTTTATTTTCAAAAATTTGTAAAGAAAAGAACACGAACTGTCCGAGGATATAATTATCCAAATGTACTACCAGAGATTAGGGTATCCTTGTACTATTTTATCAAACCTTTACCGATGGCCAAATGCGCGACAAATCCATCTTCAATTCTAGTACAATCATTCACTAGAAATGTCTGAGTCCGCACAAAAAATATGGGAAAGAAATTACAGAAACTTATTACTACCTATAATAGACTTCTGAAAAAGCTGATACTTTGCTTCACATCAATTGTGTTATGAAACCAATTATACTCATATTCGGCACTGAGTTGTCCACTGAAGCCTACCCTCTTTAAAGTTTCTATGACTTGGGGAAGATTTATTACTCCTTTCCCCCAGACTACCGAATGTCCTTCTTCACCATAAACACTAATATCCTTCATGTGAACCCACTTAACCTTATCACCTAACAACTGCAGGCAGGCTACAGGGTTCAATCCCGACCTAACCCAATGCCCTAAATCCGCACATGCACCAATTCTGTCACTCAACTCATGGTTTATTGCCTGTAATATTACAGGCGGATACCAGTAGTGCGATGGATAGGCATGATTATGAATTGCCAGGTTAATTTCGAATTCATCACACAGATTAGAAAGGAATGGCAAAAATTGTTCTTCCGGTTCTGCAGTAAAAGTTTCAATTCCCATATACTTTCCGAACTCAAAGAGTTTACGCCAAGCCTCTTCTGATTTGAGGTTGACCACACCATAACCTGTTAATCTCATTTTACGGTCGGTAAGCCATTTTTTAATTTGTATCTTTTTTGCTTCATCCATATTGAAGTCCATCTTTCCTTCAAGCCCGCCTCCTATTTGCATATTTCTGAAACATTCAAGATACCGTACCCCACAGCTATCAGCTTTACTCAACGCCTCGTAAAAGCTAAACTCCTTAAATGTATAGGTCTGTACCCCCACTTTCCAGCCCAACCTGTCTTCCGGAAACACTTGTGAGAATCCGCAATACTGAGTTACTAACAAGAAGATTACAATCCATATTTTTTTCATCTGCTTATTTACTTTTAATTGAGAATATTCTTTCTTTCAAATCCGCACATCGTAATAGAGTGCAAAATGCACGACCCACAACAACCAGGGTATCTTACTTTAGCTGCACCCTGAAAGAATACGCATAATCACATGGTTTATCTTTAGGAGTTTGTATGAGCACATCATTACCCACCTGCTTCCATTTCAG
Organism: Chitinophagaceae bacterium; assembly: GCA_023957755.1. Classification (GTDB taxonomy): domain Bacteria; phylum Bacteroidota; class Bacteroidia; order Chitinophagales; family Chitinophagaceae; genus Ginsengibacter. Next base: position 116,052 of record JAMLGT010000008.1, on the reverse strand, counting down.
TTTATCGGAAGACCCTAACAAATAGATATCAGATCCTTTAACAGGCTTTATATCCTGGAGAAGTACGGATGCGCCGGGCCATCCCCAATGAATAGCATATAAAGTGCTGCCATCCTTCGACTTGTTTAAATACCATGGTGCCCCCTTTAGCGACTCTTTGAACACAAAACTCCACTTATACCACCAGTCCTGCGTCTTTAAAGAGGGATCAAATCTCCCATTTAACTTCACCTCTTCTCTATTGGGTGCAGTCTTGACATTCGGGACAGCATCACGATAAGGTCGGGTATTATAAATTGCTTCTCCGTTTATTTTTAGCCATTCACCTATCGGAGCAAGAGTTCGCCATGCTGTTTCTGTATTAATCATCTGAATCAACCACCCACCTCCTTTGCTAACTGCATCGATAAACACCTGAAGAAGTTCATCAGTAGGCTTATACATCCATTGCCATTTATCTCCAGTCCTCACATGCATTCCATATTCATTGACCCAACAATTCCATTCGTTTCGAAGGCAATCCCAAAGAAGCCAGGGCTGTACAGAAACCCCATTCATAGTCATACATTCAAATCCAATTACATCACAGGGTGCCTCAAAAGGCCCAAACTCACTACCCAGGTCATCATTTACCCAGACTTCCTTATCATTCTTATCTGCCCAGTTATAGTACCACGAAACCAATTGTGGCGTTTTCAAATATGAGGAGGGTAGCTGTTTGCCATCAAAGAACAGAAAATCTGCTTCAGTCTCTGAAATAGCCTTCTTCAAAGAAGGTATCATCCAATTAACAAAACCCGGATCACCGATGGAGGGTTGACCTCCCCATCGCTGGAAATTATAATGTAACCCAACTTTCAAACCCAGCCGTCTGGCCTCCTGAATCTCAGCATTTGTCATACGAAGTCCCTCGGTTCCATATATTACAGCCGCCTCCATTGAGACAATGAACTTTGCTCCCAAATCAACATAAGCAGAAAGCGCTGATTTGGGATCGTCATATTCTATTGGCCAAACATAATCCACATTCAGATTCTTTGCCTTGCGATCAATTTCTGTAATGCTCTCATAACCTTCCTCCGCGGCCAGTTGGCGCGCCCGCTGCTGCGCCCTGCTCCAGTTCCAATAATCCTGATCGTTAAAGGTACGGGGAGCGCCTACATACTGAATTCCAATCTTGGCATCCAGGAGCCACTCAGGTGCCTTATGTTGCTTCAGATTGTCCCAGGATGGTTTCCATCTGCCTTCTTCAGGCTGTGCCATGACCTGGGAAATATCCACAATAGAGATAAAAAATATACCTACCAGAGACAAAAAAAATCTTTTCATTTCATTCATTTATTTATTTGGTGAACAAAATCAATTCCTTTAATCGCTCGACATATAGAAAGGGGATACCATAACTTTTGCCTCCTGGTTCATAAAACCATGTTTGAAGGAAAGTTTCTCCGGCTCGAAGCGGAATTTTCACTTTAACTTCAGAAGTACCCGGATCACAAGATTGTTCTACATCGTGCCCGCCAACTTTTATTCTCACTCTGACCACATCCAGCCTTGTATCTTCCTGCCTGGGAAAGGTTCTGCAAGTAAACTCATAAATTCCATCCTTTACAATTTTGACTGCCCAAAACCCATTCCCAAAGTTTCTCTGACGCACAACATCCTGATCCCAAATCCTAAATAATGTATCTACATGCCAATCTACCAATGACAATGAGGTCGGATTCTCTAAATCATCACCCAAGTAGAACCTGTTAAACTGTTGAAAACGATTAGAAATATCCTGCCACCATTTTTCGTACTCCATACGCAACTGTTCTACTAACAGCGTATTCTCTGAAGAAATATCTTTATTCTGTCCGGGATCTTCTTTTATATCATAAAGTTCTTTTCCATTTACCAATCTGTAACGGCTTGTCATGACTACACAATTTCTCCACTTAACAGGTGATTCAGTACGCTGGTTGTGAACAACAAGTGTCCTTTCCTCCCATGAAGCCCGGTTATCCTTTAAAAGTGGCAGAAAGCTCCTGCCATCAAAATCGATTTTGTGTTCATTTCTTAACCCACAAAGATTTATCAAGGTGGGCATCAGATCAAACCCGGCCAGCAAGGTGTTTATATCCTTACCCCCCTCTATCCCTCCTCCCGGCCATCTGATAAAAAAGGGAACTCTGTGTCCACCATCGTAACTACTTCCTTTCAATCCTCGCATTCCGGCATTAAAAAAGTAAGGCTGCCCGGGCTTTGGAAGTGACACGGCCGACCTGCCATTGTCAGACATAAAAATAATTATTGTATTTTCTAACAATGCAAGCTTCTCAAGTTGAAGGGATAACTTTTGGATATTCTCATCAATATTGGAAATCATCCCTAAATACCTTGAAGTATTATCATCAATCCCCTTCTCTCTCATAGGAAGTGTATATTTATTGGGAACATTATACGGATAATGAGGCGCATTAGCAGATATGTAACAAAAGAATGGAGCGGCCTTATTCCTTTCTATAAAATTAATTGCATTTTCAAACCAAACATCTGTGCAATAACCTTCAAAGAACTCATTCTTTCCATTGTGAACATATATATCATCAAAATAATCGTTGTGCCAGAAATCATCAATCTGCCCTACTCCACCACCCCTGAAGGTCAGCACTTCATGAAACCCACGGTATTGAGGAAGGTAGGGGTAATTATCTCCCAGATGCCACTTTCCGAATATCCCTGTATGATATCCATTCTCTACAAATATTTCAGATAGGAATACTTCGTCTTTATCAGGAAATGATCTGCCTGCTAAAGTATGCCATACTCCGGTCTTTGCTGAATACTTCCCGGTAAAGAGTGATGCCCGTGTAGGTGCGCATGTAGGATCTACATGAAAATCAGTAAGGCGAACACTCTCTGCATACAACTTATCTATCGCGGGTGTTTTCAGATATGGGCCTCCCAGACACGACAAATCACCATATCCCATATCGTCAACCAAAATCAATATCACATTGGGTTTACTTTGACGCTCCATCGTAAGGCTACTCCGGGCAAACCCTCCAAAGCAGGGAATAGCCCAAATAAGCACAAGTATCAACCTGATGATATATTTTTTAATAAGACCCATTCCTGATTTCTATTTTGAAGAGACAATTCAAAATAATGGTGAAAGCCATCAACCATTCCCTGTAAAAATATAACTTACTCCATATGTAGTGCCTATTCCAGCATGTACTATTTTATCATTTCATTACGCCTCAAATTCCTGTTAACCGCAAATCTGGTGAACAGTCCCCTTTTTAGAGTAATTTTCAACAGTCATTTGATTAGCCAATAGCCTGATTATTTATGAAATCAGTTTTCATTCTATCCATTACTTTCTTAAGTGCATTGTTCATCTCCCAAACTGAAGGACAGATAAAACCAAACATCGTACTTATACTTACAGACGATATGGGATATTCTGATCTGGGAATTTATGGTAACCCTGTAATTAAAACACCTTTTCTGGACAGCCTGGGGAATGAAGGATTCGTATCCAATAATTACATTGTATCGAGTCCTTCCTGTACTCCCTCGCGAGCGTCATTGCTCACAGGAAGATATGCATCCAGATATAACCTGCCCGACCCTATTGCACCAGGGTCTACCCTTGGACTGCCTGATGAAGAGGTTACCATTGCCGAAATGTTAAGAGATAACGGGTATTATACTGCTATGGTAGGAAAATGGCATCTGGGAGATCAGCATCATTTTAATAAACCTAACGGTCAGGGGTTCGATTTCTTCTTTGGAATGCTATACAGCCATGACTATCGAAAGCCATACGTACAGACCGATACTGTCATTAAACTCTTCAGAAACAGTACCCCTGAAATTTATGCACCTCATGATTCTATACTTACTCAAACCTACACAAAGGAGGCAGTCAGAGTGATAGAAAACCAAAATCCCGACAAACCCTTCCTTTTATATGTAGCACACAACATGCCCCACCTTCCTGTGTACTATGCAGCACAGCTGTCTGAAAACAGAAGCAAGGCTGGTGGGCCATTAGGAGCTGTGGTTTCTGAAATAGATGAAAGCACCAGAAAAATTGTTCAGGCACTAAAGAATAAAAATTTATTGGACAATACAATCATCATCTTCTCAAGTGACAATGGTCCCTGGAGCTTGTATCCGCCACGGATAGAAAAAGATGGCGTAACAAAAAGAAATCATGCAGGAACAGCCGGAATATTCCGAGGTGCGAAAGCACTCTCTTATGAAGGGGGTGCAAGAGTACCTTTTATTGTATTCTCCTCAAGAGACATTAATAAGAAAATAAAATCGTCTGTGCCAATAAGTAATCTTGATTTACTACCTACTATAGCTGAATGGACAAATTCAAAGATCCCGATAGGAAAGCAATTGGATGGGCAAAGCATTGCCGCACTATTGACAGGCACAAATGGGGACATGGATTTTATACACAAACCTATTTTTATCGTGAATCACGGAAAACCCGAAGCCGTAAAACTGGGAAAATGGAAATATCGGGACGCTCCTGAATGGAAGAACCCCGCGACTGGCGAAATAATAGCTGCTATTTCAGAGCTTTTCGACCTGGACGCTGATCCCGCAGAACGCACTAATTTGATCCAGAGCAACCCCGAAAAAGCTAAACAGATGGAAGAAATATTTAAGTCTTTCTCAGCGTATAACGAGTATAGATAACGTTTTTGTTAGGCAATTAATCAGAAACCATTAAACAGAAATTAAAGCCTGGTGAGGCGTATTTCAGTCATCCGGTTAATGACTGCATTGTCTCTGTTTTTCGTCAGTTCTATTGTGAATATCCCTTCCCCCTTATTAAAGAACAATTCTCCAACCAGCTGCTGGGTCTGGGGAACTAATTCCTTAACAATTGCTTTTTTCTCAAAAGAAAATTTCATAGACATTCCTTCACCTACTGTATCTGAAGTAAACAACTCTATTCTGTATTTTCCCGGCAGAAGCACATTGAATTGGTAGGTTGCTTTATCCCCCACTCCTTTCCAGTTTCCAAGAAAATGGTCACTGTTTATCAGGTTACCAGAAATACAGTTTGTACCGTAAGCAGGCACTTCTACTACACGCTTCCCTTTCCAGCCTATTTGAAACCAGGGAGCCTGAAAAGATTTTTGATTTTCCACAATGTCCTTATACCATGCCCTCAAATCTTCAGTCATGGATTTCACTTTCTCAGGAAAGCGTGAGGCCACGTTTTCTGTTTCCAGGCTATCACGGGTCAAATCAAACAAAAGAGGGTTCCCGGAAATATCAGGTCTTGGCTGACGACTTGGATTCATCAACAATACGAAATGTTCATCTCTAACTGCAAGGGTCTGATCGTCAAATCGAATCCTGGATCTAACACCCGGAGAAATCGGCAGATAAGACTCTCCTTTTGCCGTCCCCACTTGAACGAACCATTTTGCAAGATAGACTTTCTTTTCAGGTAGCACATCTAAATGGTAAGACAGATATGGTTTAATACTTCTCCCGTCAAGAGGGTGCCTTGTCTTATAGGTACGCTCTCCAATTAGATCCATCATCGTAGGTAGTATATCAGTCATGTCCACCAGACGTGGTACGTATCCCGGTTTGTAATGACCAGGCCACCTGAAAAACAAGGGCGATTTAACACCGTTAGCCCAGTTTGTTGCTTTCCATCCCGGGAAACCACTGGGATTTCTTTGTTCCCATTCGGATTCAGAAAGTACTCCCAGATTTCGATCTGATCGCTGTGGGCCATTATCGCTCATGAATACAACAATCGTATTCCCTGCAAGACCTTCTTTGTCCAAAGAAGCAAGCAATCTGCCTATCTCTCCATCAACCAGATCTACCATTGCACACAAGGTAGCATACCCACGCGCCAGACCTTTATCCAGATATTTTTTTACTTTTTCTTCAGGAGCCCTCCACAGCCCATGAGGATCAAAATAAGAGACGTAAGCAAAGAAAGGTTTATCCTTGTGTTTCCTGATAAAGTCAATGCCATAATCAGTTATTACTTCGGTGGACCATCTCTGTTCCTTTACTGCAACGTCATTATATCTTCCTTCACTTGGAAAATACTGGTACAGTTTTGCCATATAGGCTTCATCAAAACCCCTGTCCCACGGAAAATAACCATCTGTTTTTCCACTATGCCATTTCCCAAACATCCCAGTGGCATACCCCGCCTCCTTAAAAAGCTCTGGTAGGAGTGTTTCATCAAGGTTAATAAAGTCATGACCTCCATGCACACCAGCTACCCCTGTCTTCAGAAAATGCCGCCCGGTTAACAACATCGCCCTCGACGGCGCACAAACAGAAGCCACTGTAAAATCAGTAAATCGGACCGATTGAGAAGCCAGTTTATCGAGGTGCGGAGTTTCCAGATCTTTCCGTCCATTAAAACTCATATCGTCGTAACCCATGTCATCGGTCTGGATCAAAAGAATATTAGGCCGGCTTCCCATACTTTTATCCTGGGAAAACCCAAATTCGGGTACCAATGTCATCATCACACCGGCTGTTAATGAAAGAAATATCAACTTTCTACTATGTTTCATTTTTCAACAGTTACTTTTTTCACAAACGCCGCCAAATGACTATAAAGCCCCTCTTTGCCTAATGAATGATACAGTGTAAATCGATTCGCTATCCCTAATTCCTTATATCTGTTTTCAATCTTTTTACCATTATCCGGGGTATGCCCATCTTTACTGCCAGGAGCCTCAGCATAAGCCATTACCATCAGCGGAGACGATTGGGAAATATCTTCTGTAAAATCCCGGACTTTCCAGGCCATATTGGGAAGTGCCTGCACAAAATAAGCCCCCCTGATATTTACAGAAAATTTATTGGCCCCGGCAAAAGAAATAATAGAACCTCTGGACTGACCCGAAATAACAACCTTATTGACATCAATATTATATTCCTTGTAATGGGTATTTAACCAATTCATAACTGCATCAAAATCCTTTTCTCCCTGGCCTACTTCTTCCACTTGGGTAATTCTGGGTACCGACTCCCAACTAATTACAGAAATTCCGGCTGCCTGCAAGGCTTTCCACACACCTGCCGGAAAATTATCGGCTGTAACATCCTGTCCATTGGCATGCGCCCAGACTACTACCGGAGTAGGAACATCGCTTTTGGCCTGATATATATTGAGCCAACTATTCTCACCATCTCCATACTTAACATGGGATCGAGTAGGTACTGCCTTCTGCCCATAAACTGCAACGGAAGAAAACAATAACAAACTATAAATAAGCTGTTTCATAGATTAATCGATTTTACTGTTTGCCAGGCCGGCTATAACCTTCACTAATATACTTTTCTAAAAGGGAGGATAACCTGCTAACAATTTCCGGATGATGGTTATAAAGATTCTTTGTTTCCATCTTATCATTATTAAGGTCATATAGTTGTCCTTTGGGCTGACCACCTTCGGCGGGTATTAATCCATGCCTTCCATAACCGTAGGGAATCAATTTCCATCCATTCTCAGTAATCGAAAGCCCCCTGACATTTCCACTCTGATTAACAATAGCGCCTCTTTCCACCCTTCTTTCATTTCTTGTACCCAAAATAACAGAGGATACATCATAGCTATCTTCACCAAACTTTCTATTTATCTCTGTACCTGCGATATGGGCAAACGATGCTAACATATCTGTAAAGCTTATTCTTTTATCCGAACTCTTCCCATTCTTCACAACACCCGGCCATCTAACAATAAAAGGTACACGAACGCCCCCTTCCCATATTTCTCCTTTCTGGCCTCGCCTGCCATAATTCATTTCGTGATGATATTTCTCGGTGAACCCTTCAGGTGTAGCACCTCCATTATCCGCCGTAAAGATCACCAGCGTGTTGTCATCTGCTCCCAGAGCTTTGATTTTGTCGAGTATGGTTCCAACTGTTGCATCTATTTCAGTTACAAAATCACCATAGGAGCCGGCAGCTGATCGGCCCACGAATCTCTTTTGAGGTACCCAGGGGAAGTGAGGTGCTGTTAACGAAAAAAATAGAAAAAAAGGCTTATTATTCTTTGAAGCATCCTCTAAATAATTCACTGCCTCACCGGTAAGCGTTTCCAAAGTATTTATCAACTTGTAATCAGGTGCTATGGCACCACCATTATGCCTTTTTTCATAGTCGTTAAAATAAGCTCCCGTAACCTGCGACTCGATTTGAGCAGTTGGCATGTTAACCACCTGTCCATTCCGTATAAAGCAATAAGGTGCCAGATTATTACCTGCAGGAGAAATGAATGAATAATCAAAACCTACTTCATTCACTCCCCTAACCGGCCTTGAATAATCTACATTGAGATTTTCGGGCATGAAATCATCTTTTGTAAAAACAGGCCTCGAAGAATCTAGCGGCAACCACTCAAGGCCCAAATGCCACTTACCAATAATGGCAGTCTGGTAACCTGCCTTCTTTAAAAGAGAAGCGACTGTTTCCCTTTCGTACTCGATCATGGGTTTTGAATATCCGCTTGCCACACCGGTAATGCCTGTTCGGAAATTATATCTACCTGTCAGAAATGCATAACGTGCAGGCGTACATAATGCTGCACTTGTATGTGCCTCAGAAAGAGACCGGCCTTCCTTAATAAGCTGATCCAGTACAGGTGTTTGAATTTTTGAATCCGGATTTAATGCCGAAATATCACCGTATCCCATATCATCCGCCATGATAACTACAATATTTGGCTGCAGCGGATTTTGTGCAAATATTGCCGTAGAAAAGAGAACAAGCGAAAACATCAATATGGAAAAACGTAAAATCTTCATAATAAAACATTTTCAGTCAAACAGCTACCCTCCATCGCCCGACTTTGCTTCAGGTCCCCAGCCAACAGACGGTGGAGCGGGCCTGTTATTAGAATAGTTATAAACACCTGCAGGCAATGCAGCCTTCCATCCGGCTTTAAGTCTTGCTGCTAATTTCTTCACCACCTCCCCATACTTCTTTTCTGACGCTACATTGACAGACTCGATCGGATCTGACCTATGATCATACAACTCTATGGACATCACGCTGCTATCCTTGTCTGCCCTCCATTCCACATATCTGAAGTCTTTCGTTCTGATAGCATATCCTTCAAATCCATTACGCGGAAACTGGCTGAATGCCGCGCTCTTCCATTCCTTCGATGGATTATCGAACAATGGCAGAAAACTATTTCCCTCCAGATAATCAGCAGGCTCAAAACCTGCTAATTCCACAAGTGTTGGATAGATATCCACGTATTCCACAAATTGATTCACCCTTACCCCTCTCGCCTTCCCGGGCAATGAGATAATCAAAGGTGCTCTTGTTGCATTTTCGTAATTAGTCTGCTTACCCCATGTTCCCTGTTCACCCAGATGCCATCCATGATCTGACATAAAAATAACAATGGTGTTTTCAAGTGCTTTGCTTTCCTTAAGCTGGTTCATGAGTTTACCAACCTGCGCATCCACATACGAAACACATGCTGCATAACCATGCTTTAGTGTTTTCTGGTACTCTGGCGAAAACTCTCCATTTACTTTTGGAGGAGTCCTATAAGAATTAAGTTCTTTCTGAGACACTGCGTAGGAAGGTGCACCTTTAGGCAGTTCTGGATTGACAGCTAATTGAATTTCACTGTCATTGTACATATCCCAATATTTTTTGGGCGCACAAAACGGCAGATGAGGTTTCTTGAACCCTACCGCCAGAAAAAACGGTTCTTTTCCTCCTGCTAGATCTTTAATTGCTTTAACAGCCTCCTTAGCTATCATCCCATCCTGATACGCCTCGTCAGGCACATCCGCATTCTCAAACGGAGGAGTTTCTTTGCTTCTGCCCTTTGGCCCACCTAATTTGATATTCTCTTCCGATGCATAAAATTTCAAACCTTTTGGAATATAGTTCAAAGTCTTAATCTTATCCTGAGGGCCATGATTAATTTTCCCAAAAGTGCGGACTTCATAATTCTGCCTTTCAAAATACTCTGCAATCGACGGGTGTGAAGGCCAGAAAGTATTTACAAAATATTCGCTGTAAGGATAATCTACACCGGTTGTATTAGGTCGTACTCCAGTAAGAAAGCTTGCGCGGGATGCGGCACAAACAGCCTGTTGCACATAAGCACTGGTAAAGACAGTCCCTTCATTTGCCAGTTTATCAATGTTAGGAGATTTTATGTAAGATTCACCATAGCAATTTAACTCTGTTCGCAAGTCATCAGATATTATAAGCAAAATATTGGGCTTCTTCTCTACCTTTTGAGAAAAAGCCGTATGGACTATTAAAATCATTATTGCCGTCCCCAGGCTTCTCAAATATCTAATCATACTCATTGGTACTTTATCGCTTAATAATTTGATATTAGTATTTCACCATACCCTTTGTGGTAACTTCCCGCATTTCATCCAGAGTAGCCGTGTCCTTATACTTCTTTTGTAAATCAGCTAACTGGGTTTTCAAATTAGAGATTACCTCTTTATATTTTGGATTGTTGTAGCTATTATTTAGTTCATGAGGATCCGATTGGAGATCATAAAACTCCCACACATCTATATCATAATAGAAATGAATGAGTTTGTATCTATCCGTTCGAATCCCATAATGAGGCTGCACATTGTGCCATTTAGGATACTCATAATAATGGTAGTACATTGAGTTTCGCCACCCGGATGGCACCCTACCCGTAAATAAGGATTCAAAACTTTCTCCCTGCATTTCTTCAGGCACCTTCACACCTGCAAGACTAAGCAGGGTGGGGGCATAATCAATATTCACCACCATCCCATCAGACTTACTACCGGGTTTTATTTTACCGGGATATCGGATTATGAGAGGCATCCTCAGCGACTCTTCGTACATAAATCTCTTATCATACCACCCATGTTCCCCAAGGTAAAAACCTTGATCTGATGTGAAAACAACAATGGTATTCTTTGTAAGATTATGGTTATCCAGATATTCCAATATTCTACCTACATTATCATCAAGAGATTTAACAGTGGCGAGGTAATCTTTAATATATCGTTGAAATTTCCAGCGCTTCAAAGCCTCCCCTTTTAAGGTGTCAGAAGGCGAGACGTATTCTCCCCTAACCCCCTGTACATTCCACTTTGCCAATTCTTTTCCTCCAAGACCCGGAGGGGGCGTAAGTTTTAGATCCCTGTTTGAAAGATAGCCTTCGATGGTCATCATGGTTTTGCCGGCAGTAAGTTCCCTTGTAGCATAATTATCATCAAAGGTTGAAGGAAAAGGCATTTCTGCAGAACCAAACAAATCAAGATTCATACTATCCGGATCCCAGGGACGATGGGGAGCCTTAAACTGATAGAGAAGACAAAAAGGTTTGGACTTATCTCTCAAATTATCAAGCCAGTTAATTGCAAAATCGCCTGTGAGTGTGGTGGCATAACCCTTTTCGGAAACTGATTTTCCATTTTCATTGAACGTAGGATTCCAATATACCCCCTGCTCCGCATTATCAATGTGATACTTAAAATAATCAAACCCTGTAGGCTGACTCCATAAATGCCACTTCCCGATCACCGCTGTTGCATATCCTGCACTCTGGAGCAACTTTGGGAAAGTTACCTGAGTGCTATCAAAAGGATCGCCCCCTTCGTTCTTATAAAATCCATTTAGGTGACTATATTTTCCTGTTAGTATCACCGCCCTGCTTGGCCCACAAATACTGTTTGTACAAAATGCGTTACTGAATAACATTCCTTCCTTTGCCAGCCTGTCAATATTAGGAGTAGGTGCGATTTCCTTATACAATCCACCATACGCGCTAATAGCCTGAAAGGCTAAGTCATCAGCCATTATATACAAAATATTAGGCTTCTCAGCCTCCTCATTTTGAGTGCATCTGTCGGAAGAGATTCCCAGCAAAAACAATAATATAAAACCAAGAGAAATTTTCATTTGAGCAAATATTCTAACGATTTACAATCAGCCCCCCTCTATCCACAGAATGAATAGAGCATTTTTAAAATGATATCGTGTGGAAGAGAATGTTAAAAAGGAGATTCATATCATGATATAATTTCACTTTATCTATTTCTTCCAAACCAAAAACCATCCTTAATTCTCAGTTTTCCGGAAGTCATTCTTTCAACCTTCAATACTTTCGGAACATCTAAAGCAAATATAAAAATACTACAAGCTCACTTTGTAATACTATTTTATCTCTGGCTTCCCAATAGTACCAAAAGACTCTTCCACTAAAGAACTTTCACTTCCAAAGTATTCTATTGTGATTAGTTCTATTCGATAGCCACTTACAAATGCCAGTTAAAATTGTTCTTTTATGGATTGGATAAAATAGTACTTATCCCATTAAATAATTCGAAATAATTTCACAATTTAGGTTTCAACATAATCTCTTCATTCAATAACTTTCAACGCCTAATAACTATGTCCACCACCATTTCAAAACTCTATACGCTAATTACACTTCTATTCTTCACTTCATCCTGTGCCACTTCTCAGGAGACTCAGACTCAGTCAAAAAAGAAAGAACCGCATCAGCAGTCAAACTTACTCACAGGATTTAACCAAAATTGGAGATATCTGCCTTCACTGGATAATACCACCTTTATAAACAACATAAAGGAACTGGCTCCGCAGACTATCAGATATCCCGGAGGCACCGTGACCCACGGATGGCACTGGAGAACAGGAACCCATAAAGACCCGCTTCCTGAGGACTTTATTCATCCTATTGAGGACGTGAAAAAATTGGTGGACCTTACAGGGGTAAAAATTGTTTTCGATCTCGATGTAGTGTACAGCACCTTTGAAGACCAACTGGCCATGCTCGAAAAAGCTAATGCACTTGGAGTTGATGTGGAATTCATAGAACTGGGAAATGAGTTATATTCCAGACTACATGGCTACGAAAAATGGTTTCCTGATGGAAATGCCTATGCAGATACAGTAAACGCGTGGGTACCGAAAATAAGAGCTGCATTCCCAAAAGCAAAAATTGCGGCTGTACATATAGGCAAGCCGGGTACTAACCAGCGGCAATTGACATGGAACGAACAAACTGCAAAGAGAATAAAAGATATAGACGCCTTCACCTATCATATTTATATCCCGGAGAAGAAGGACTTTGAATTCAGGAAGAAACAATTTCTGGAAGTTTACTTCAACCCTGACAATAAGCCTGTCTGGATTACCGAGTACGGAAATATGGCCAATTACAATAGCCCGGGTTATCTGGAAAATTTGAAAAAATTAATCGATTTTGTAGAATCCTATCCCCCCATAACAATGGCGCTCAATCACGCTATGGTCAGTGCTGGAGTGAATAGATCGAAACTCACAAGAAAGGAAAACGGCACAAAATTTACCGATGAAGGGAAAATGTTTATAGAGATTGCAAAGGAAAGAAGCAAATAAAAGCAGGCAAATCAAAACATTCAGAAATAAAGGTGCAATTAATTTCCTCAAGGATTCCTTTCTGAATCAGTTAAAATAATACTAGGTCTGTAGATATTTCATTGTCTATTTTTAGGTGAAGAAAAACCATCACCTTTTTATCAAAAAATTTGTCATTTAAGCTTCATTAAACTTTTATGAAAAACCTACCCTTCCTGATTATCCTGTTCTTCACTCTCCCATTCTGCAAGTCAACAAAAACAACTTCTACGCTTCCTGATGATGAGAAACCCATTGCACATGAAGGAAGGCTGATAGGATTTAATCAAAACTGGAGATTCCTTCCTCCTCTCAACAGTCAATCGCTTATTAGCAACATCAAAGAGCTTAAGCCTCAAATCATTAGGTACCCGGGAGGCACCATTACCCACGGTTGGAATTGGAAAACAGGTACATTTAGCAAGCCCGGAAAGAATGATATTGTGCATCCTATAGAAGACCTCAAAAAGCTTATTGAAGCCACCGGAGCCCAGGCCGTATTTGACCTGGATGTTGTAAACAGTTCGGCAGATGACCAAATCGCGATGCTTAACAAAGCTAAATCGCTGGGGATAGAAATCAAATTTCTGGAACTGGGTAACGAACTCTATTCACAAATTCATGGGTATGAGACCCAATTTCCAGATGGTAACGCCTATGCAGATACGGTAAACATTTGGGTACCAAAGCTAAGGAAGGCATTCCCAAATGCTAGGATTGCTGCATTACATATAGGTAAGACAAGCAAAATTGCAAGACAATCTACATGGAACCGGGAAACAGCAGATAGAATAAGAGACATTGATGCTTTTACTTATCATATATATCTATCTGAAGGTAATACCGTTGAAGGGAGAATAGCTGATTTTCAAAAAGCTTATTATAATCCAAACAATAAGCCAATATGGATTACTGAATATGGCAGCATGGTCAGTCCCGATAGAGAAGATTATCTGCCTAACCTGAGCAAACTGGCAGACTATATTGAAAAATTACCCGGGGTTGTTATGGTACTCAATCACACCATAATAGGATCAAATCTCAAACATTCAAAACTCGATCCTACAACAAAGGGAGCTACCTTCACTGCTGAAGGCAAAGTGTATTTGGACCGTGTTCAACACGGTCATAGAAATTAACGGGCACTATAATAATAATTAACCACCATAAGTACCAATCATAGAAAAAATGAAATCTACAAAATTTGCAATTTCGTATGTACTGATTGCACTTTTCTCAATCCTTGTGTTCGCATCCTGCAAGACCACTGCAACAACAGGCAGCATTTCTGATACTTCTACTCTCAAGCTTCCTCAACCCAGCCTATCCCCAATTGAACTTGGAAATATTGAAGCAAGCTTTTATAAGGACATACCCTATGACAACGGCACGGAAACCCGATTTGATATTTTCCTTCCCAAAAACATAAACCCTTCAGGCCTGGTAATGTTTATTCACGGAGGTGGATTTCTACAGGGTGATAAAGCTGATCCACTAAGAGGTGCAGCCTCTAAAGAAATGATCAGGACATTTCTTTCAAATAACATTGCATTCGCCAGCATAAACTACACACTTCTTACCCGGGAAAGTAAGCACGGAGTGATGCAATGCCTGAATGACAGTAAGAGAGCATTACAATTTATTCGTTATCATTCAAAAGAATTAAACATAGATAAAAACAAAGTAGTACTTATGGGGTCATCCGCAGGAGCAGGCACTAGTCTATGGTTAGGATTTCATGATGAGATGGCTGATAAGCAAAATAATGATCCTGTAAATCGTGAGTCCACACGAGTGAGTGGCATCGTAGTTATGAGCACTCAGGCCACCTACGACCTGGGAAGTTGGGCCGAAAAGATTTTTCTCCCATTCAGGGCTGAAGGTGTTGATGAGGATTATATAGTAAATATGATTGGAAAGGACAGAATCATGAACTTCTATGGGATAGATAGCTGGGAAAAAGTGAATTCCTCAAATACGCTGAAATATAGGCATGCTATCGATATGCTCAGTCTGATGACTGCAGACGATCCTGAATTTTATGTTCTCAACCAAGGGCGCCCGGACACTTTCCCCAAAAACACAGGGGAACTAAACCACCATCCACTACACAGCAAGGCGCTAATGGATCGCGCTACCACCATAGGTATTAAGGGGAAATTTATAATCGATGGCATGAAAATAAATACGACAAACGGAGAAAGCAGGGAAAGTTTTGTAATGCGAATTCTTAAAGAAAAATAATATCCTTTTTTTATATATAAATAACTTTAATGTCAACAAATCACTGAATCACATTATATGCATATAAATTTATATTTATATGTGTTATCTATTAGGAACCGGATAAGAGTTCGTTTTAAGAACGAACCAAAATCTTAATATTTTCTATAATATTCCTAGTCCTACGGCGTTTTTCTGTTGAATGGCAGCTATCGCTTTTAAACGGTAGAGTGTGGACATTTAAACACTTCCGACTATGAAAAAAGTTCTTACCTTAACCAGTCTCCTTTGCATCAGTATGCACCTTTTTGCAGGAGATCTAAAAAAGTCTGAACCCTCCAAATCCACAAATCCAACTTTAAGGACAGAAGGTAATAGCCCTGAAATACACTCAGCAGGGAAGACTAATTTAAATGGATGCCCTACTCCACATATATATTACTGGAGAGGTACCGGAAGCTCTTATGGCCTCAATTCGGGGGCAAACTCTCAATGGACCAATGTTAAAAACTGGTCTGTGGACAATTCAGCAATCGATAATAACGCATCCGGAACTCCCCCCACAGCTTGTGATAGTGTGGTAATATCGATTAATAGTGACGCAGATATCCGAATGAGTGCAAACGGAGAGGCTAATGGCTTATTATTTAAGGTAACAGTTTCAGGTAAAACTGCTACCCTATTCACTAACAAAAATACCCTTACAATAAACGGGAATGCAATCATCAACGTAGAACCCGGCGCTACCATCGAAATTGGAACTGACCCCACGGGATCCCAGGCAGGACATGTGTCGTTTCTGGATAATGTAACGCTCGGAAATACATCGGGTGGCACAGCTCGTTTTGTTGGCAATGTAAACAGCGTGATGCAATTTGGTGCCAATGTGACACTGGGACCTAGCGCAGAAATAGACAATGCTCCGGGAACTGCAATCTTTGAGAAAACCATAGTGGGTGACTCAATTATCCACTTAAACTATAACACCTCAAAAACTGCAAGATTTCACAATGTGATAGTTCGGGAAATCACTATTCTGACGCCTGGGGGAAGCAATATTCCCGGAAATATCACGGGCGATTTGTCGCTGATAAAACACGGAACCCTAAGGCTCAGTGATGGAACACAATTTAACAGGCAAACATCTGGTGGCACTTTCCTTATGGACGACTCCAGCAAGCTTTATGTCCAGGGACTTTCATCAGTTTCCAATGGAGGCCTGCCGGATGCCTCATTGCCACAGGGTAGCAATTTTCCGGGTGGATTCACTACCTACAATTTCATTAAGGCATCGACAGTATATTATTCAGGTGGAGTCGGCACTCCTCAGGTGATTTACTCCACCCCAACCTATAACGGCTTGACAATACGGATTGGAGGAATCATTCCCACTACCATCACGAATACCGGTGTGATTGAAACAAAAGCAAAAGTCTTTTTGGAAAAAAATGCTACCTGGATTCTGGGAAACGATATAAACCATGGAAATAAGTTTGTCGTACGGAATTTTGCAAACCTTGTTACAGGAAATTATGCGCTAGTAGGCATTAAGGGATTCCAGTTAGATGATGATGGCACCCTGACAATCGGGTCGCCGGATGGAATTACTTCTTCCGGAGCCACAGGAAACATACAGTGTACAGGAACAAGAAGTTATAGTTCGGATGCCCATTATGTATATAATGGCACCTCGCATCAGGTAACGGGCAGCGGGCTTCCTGCCACACAAAAGTCGCTCACCATCAACAACAGTTCAAACGTGGAACTAAGCAACGACGCCGAGCCTACAGATTTGCTCACCCTTACCAATGGACGTCTTGAAATAAAGGGGCATACACTTACAGTCAATGATATTTCGTACGCTTCAGGAAGACTCGCAGGATCTGACACATCTAATATAACCGTAAAAGGCTCTGATGTCTTATTGAGATTCTACACTTCTAATAAAGGTAACTACCTGAAAGATTTGACAATAGCTAACAATGCGAAAGCAAATCTTTCAAAAACACTTGGCGACACACTTTATATCACTGGTGGATACAATGCTGAAGGCCAGGCAGGTGAATTATCCCTGGGCAGTGGATCCCAACTCATAATAAATAGCGGATATCTTGCACTGAGATCGAATGAATTTGGTACCGCATCACTCTCAGAAGTTCCCGTGGACATCAGTGGCAATGCACTTGCAACTATAACCGGCGACGTGATTGTCGAAAGATTCATTAATGTGGGAACCGGTATTGGTCAACACGGAAAAAAATGGCATCTACTGGCTACTCCTACCAGTGGACAAACTATTAAAGGCAGTTGGATGGAAAACGGTAGCACACCCACAGGATACGGTATCCAACTTACTTCACCGTCAGGAACTGGATGGGATAGTTACTCCCCGTCTCCAGCAATAAAACATTATGATTATACGAACAATAGCTGGAAAGGCGCTATAAATGCTACAGACAACCTTTTTCAGGGGTCCGGATGGATGGTATTTGTTAGAGGTGACAGATCCGTCAGTGGCATGTGGGATCCAGCTACACCAACCATACTCCGCAGCAAGGGGACCCTTTCGCTTGGCACCAAAACTATTACCGTTCCACCAAAAACAGATGGTTTTTATGCAATTGGAAATCCTTATGCTTCAGCAGTAGATGTAAGGCTTGTGGACGGATTGGGCACTACAGGCACATTTTATATCTGGAATCCTAACCCGTCGGGAACGTATGATCTGGGAAAATATGAAGCATACACGTATCTGGCCGGGGATTATGTTTCGTCTGATGGCGGCATATTCGATCCTGCTAAAACTAATAATTTTATATTGAGCGGGCAGGCATTCTTTGTTCAAACTGAACCATCGTCGAGTTATGACCTCATATTCAAAGAGGCTTACAAGGCTGAGACCAATACTAATAAAGCCTTTTATCGGGGAAACAGAGAGGCAGAACCCATATCGGTACTCTCTTCAAGATTGCTAATGGCTGATGGTACCCCGATGGATGGTACAACTCAAATCTTCGACAATGAATTTTCAGACGAAGTGAATATTGAAGATGCAAGAAAACTTATTAATTCCGGGATCAACTTATCTGTAAAACAAGACAACAGACTTCTCGCTGTCGAGAGAAAATCAATAATCCGTATTTCAGATACAATCCAATACAATCTAACCGGCCTTTCAGCCGGATCTTATAAGTTATCATTCAATACACTCAATCTTTCCGAATCAGGGTTAACAGCGTGGCTGGAAGATAACTTCACCCAATCCAGAACTGAGGTTGCACTTGAAGGGAATACCGAAATTCCATTTCAGGTTACCGGTACAAGCGGCTCCAGGGCAGCTGACAGATTCAGGATAGTGTTCTCTACAAGAGGAGCACTACCTGTAACATTCCTGAAGATAAATGCTTCTAAGTCCAATACTATTATCGATATTATGTGGAACGTTGGAAACGAAAATAACGTTAATACATACGTGGTAATGAAATCAATTGATGGTATTGACTTCACAGATATTGCCGAAATAAAAGCTAATGGCCAGTCCACCTATAAGGCCACAGATGACAAACCTTCAGATGGATATAACTATTACAAGGTAAGAAGTACAGACTTCAGCGGCGCCACCAAATACTCGGAAATTGCGCGTGTATATTACGGAAATGCCACTCCTTCATTAATGATTTCACCCAATCCTGTATCAGGTAGTTTTATCAATATCAGAATAGCAAACGAACCAGCCGGAAAATATACTGCAAGAATTCTCAATACTGCCGGTCAGGTATTATCTACCCACTCATTTGAATATCCCGGAGGAATTCAAAACGAAAGAATAAAATGGAACCCCGGAATGAATCACGGCAACTATAATCTGGAAATTAAATATCCTGACGGTAGCCAGAAAACTATGACTATCTTATATTAGGATACTTCAAAAAAACCTCATCACCAAAACACAGCGGCAGGAACAATCCTACCGCTTTTTTTGCACCATCGCACTTTGTCCGGGCAGATTTCTACACTTTATCCTTCCCTACTTTTCCTATTTTTACCAAAATATTCGCAATGAAAAAATTAGCCCTCTCAACTTTCTTTTTCGCACTCACATTTACTTTGACTGCACAGATTTCTTCCAGACAAATAGATTCTGTTTCGGAGAAAGTACTCAAAGCCTTCAATGTGCCCGGGATTGCAGTTGCGGTAGTAAAAGATGGCAAAGTCATACATCAGAAAGGATACGGAGTTACCAGTCTTAAAACAGGTGAAAAAGTTAACGAGCATACCAGATTTGCCATAGCAAGCAATTCCAAAGCGTTTACTTCGGCCGCACTTGCCATACTGATAGACCAGGGCAAACTAAAATGGACAACCCTGGTAAGAGATATCATTCCGGAGTTCAAACTCTATGCTCCCTTCGTCACTGAAAACTTCTTAATTGAAGACCTGCTCACTCACAGAAGTGGGCTGGGGCTTGGCGCCGGCGACCTGATGTTTTGGCCTGGGCGTCCAAAATTTTCAAAAGCTGACATCATTCATAATCTGAGATACCTGAAACCCGTCTCGCAATTCAGAACCAAATACGACTATGACAATCTCCTGTACATGGTGGCCGGCGAAGTGGTAGAAAGAATCGCAGGAATGAGTTGGGAAGCGTTTGTAGAGAAAAACATTTTTTCGCCACTTGGAATGAATGAAAGTGCAGGGGCTTATGAGAGGTTAAAATCAATGGATAACATTATCGATCCTCACGTCCCAATCAATGGCGTGGTGCAGACAGTAGCACGCGAATTGAATGGCAACCTCAATGCCGCAGGAGGAATATACAGTAGTGTGTATGACATGAGTAAATGGGCCATCACTCAACTCAACTATGGCAAATACGGTGCAAACAATCAACTATTCAGTCCTGCAAGACAGGCTGAAATGTGGAATATCCACACCGTTACCCAGCCAAATCCATCAGGGCCATACAAAACTAATTTTTCAGGATATGGATTAGGATGGGGACTCAGCGACGAAAATGGTCATAAGGTGGCCACACATACCGGAGGCCTGCTGGGTATCGTAACACAGGTAACCCTTATTCCGGATTTGAAGCTTGGAATTATTGTATTCACCAATCAACAGTCAGGTGCCGCTTTTTATACTGTGACAAACACCATAAAAGACGCCTATTATGGGGTTGAAAAAAGAGACTGGATTCAGATTTACCAAAACAGGTTAAAAGCGTCCGAAAAAAATGCAAAAGAAATCACGGACAAGATTGAAAATGAAATTAAGGCTGCATCAGCAGGAGTGCAACCTGAAACATCAAAGTTTGCTGGAAATTATATTGATCCCTGGTTTGGTAAAATAACTATCTCCCAAAAAGGAAATCAACTCTACTTTCAGGCTGAAAAATCACCCAAACTACATGGCCCTATGTACTACTACAAAGGCAACAATTTTGTAGTACGATGGGAAGATAGAAGCCTGGATGCAGATGCGTTTGTGAATTTCGGACTGGATTTTGAGGGAAGACCTGACAAGATTACAATGGAAGCTATATCACCACTTACTGACTTTAGCTTTGACTTTCAAGACTTGAATTTTAGCAGAATAAAATAAGATACTTACAATGGATATAGAACGTAACAAGCGTGAAGATGAAAACAAACTGGAGTGGAAAAGAATTGATAACCTGCTTGACGACATTAAAAAAGGTGGAGGAGACAAGGCTATTCAGAAACAAAAAGAACGTAATAAACTGACGGCAAGAGAAAGGCTTAAGTATCTTCTGGATTCAGATAAACCCTTTATCGAGATTGGTGCTTTCGCAGGATTTGAAATGTATAAGGAATATGGCGGATGCCCTGCAGGAGGTGTAGTAGCCGGTATCGGGTATGTTTCAGGAAAGCAATGTGTGGTATTGGCAAACGACCAGACAGTAAAAGCCGGCGCATGGTTCCCAATCACAGGAAAGAAGAACCTCCGAATGCAGGAAATTGCAATGGAGAATAAACTGCCTGTGATTTATCTGGTAGATAGCGCAGGAGTATTTTTACCAATGCAAGATGAAATTTTTCCCGATAAAGAACATTTTGGCAGGATATTCAGGAATAATGCGCGGATGAGTGCAATGGGTATTACTCAAATAGCTGCAGTATTAGGCCCATGCGTGGCTGGTGGTGCCTACCTCCCTATAATGAGCGATGAAACACTGATGGTATCTGGCGAAGATCATGGATCCATATTTCTTGCAGGCCCTTATCTGGTAAAAGCAGCTATTGGAGAAACTACTGATACCGAAACGCTGGGTGGGGCACACACCCATAATGCAATCAGTGGCATAGCTGATTACCAGTTTGACAACGAACAGGAATGCCTCGACCACATCAAGCGAATCGTAAGCAAGATGGGAACCCAACCGGAAGCAGGCTTCGACAGAATTACCCCTGTGGCTCCCCAGAAAAATACAGAAGAGGTTTACGGAATTCACTCCAAAGACAATAAGACACCTTACGATGCCAGGGAAATTATCGAGACAATTGTAGATGCGGATAGTTTTGATGAGTTTAAAAAAGAATATGGCAAAACTATCGTTTGTGGTTATGCGAGAATAGATGGATGGGCGGTAGGAATAGTGGCCAATCAGAGATTAAATATCAAGACCTCAAAAGGTGAATTGCAGATGGGAGGGGTAATCTACAATGACAGTGCCGACAAGGGAGCCCGCTTTATAATGAACTGCAACCAAAAGAAAATTCCGTTAATCTTCTTTCAGGATATAACCGGATTTATGGTGGGTACCCGAAGTGAGCACAGCGGCATCATTAAGGATGGAGCCAAGATGGTAAATGCAGTTGCTAATTCTGTAGTACCAAAGATCACATTCATCATTGGCAATTCTTATGGAGCCGGCAATTATGCCATGTGCGGTAAGGCCTATGATCCCAGATTTATCTATGCATGGCCTTCGGCCAAGATAGCCGTTATGGGAGGCGAACAGGCCGCTAAAACACTACTACAAATCGAAGTGGCATCTCTGAAAAAGAAAGGAGAAGAAATCACCGAAGAAAGAGAAAAGGAACTACTTGAAAAGATGATTTCCAGATACAACCATCAGACAACAGCCACATATGCTGCTGCACGGTTGTGGGTAGATGCGATCATTGACCCGAAAGAGACCAGGACCATCATTTCAGAAAACATAGCTGCTGCAAATCACAACCCCGACATCCCTGAGTTCAAAACCGGAGTAATACAGGTCTAATTTATGGCAGAGAAAAAGATAACTATTTATACCGACGGTGCCGCTCGTGGGAATCCCGGTCCCGGCGGATATGGCATAGTGATGATGTATGGCCCTCATAGAAAAGATCTATCTGAAGGATACAGGCTCACTACCAACAACCGAATGGAACTGCTGGCAGTAATCAAGGCATTGGAATCAGTAAAAAATCCCGAAATAGAGATCGACTTATTCACAGACAGCAAATATGTAGTGGATGCAATTTCAAAAGGATGGCTGAACAAGTGGATCAATACAAACTTCAAAGGTGGTAAGAAAAATGTTGATCTGTGGAAACGTTATTACCAGCTATCAAAGAAGTTCAAAATAAAATTTCATTGGGTTAAGGGGCATGCTGAAAATATTTACAACAATAGATGCGACCAGTTAGCCACTGAGGCCGCAGACGGAACAAAACTAAAAGTAGATACACAATACGAGCTAATGAATGGGGAAGATAACTCCCTGCTTTAGTGCTATACTTTTTTCAGTCTGATATCATAAAGAAAGTCGGTGATGGAAACTATCTTTATCTTCCCCTTATGATGATTAGGATTAATTAAGAAATTAAATTCTTCAGGAATTACCACAGATGGTATTCGTACTATTTCATATTTTTTTTCAGATAATAATAAGCTTCCGAAACTCTGAGTTTGTTTAGGAATAGGGCTATTTCTCCAATTTCCGGGAAGAAATTCTTCATCTATTTCCACAACCTTCTTAGCATCTATTTCGTAAGTGACAAGAGAAAGTGCCCGTGGAATATCATGCATATTTACGTTTACGGAATATTCCACCATTGCCAAAGCTCTGGACTCGGAAGCATAGATACATGGTACATTCTTACTATTCCATCTGCCTCCAAATAACCGTGCGCCCTCTCCGGTTAAATCTTCAGCGTACCTGCTCCTGGAAATTCGATAGACATTCATAACTATGAATAAACTCCATATTCGATACGGCCTATTATATTTCGAACTTCCTCGCGGCCAAATTGGTTATCGAGTAGATCAATCGGCTTCTGAAAATTAAGGGCTTTATTGGGGGTATCCATCCATCTTTTGAAAGATTCTTCATCTTCAAAGACTTCAAAACCATAGGCATATAGCTCAGCAATATCGAGTATCCTCTCACTAAGAGAAAGCCCGAATCGTTCATTCTTTTTTTTGTTGATGAGGGTAGCTCTTGTAACTGACAGCGCTCTTGCCAACTCAGTATAATCCATAGAAGTCTTGGACTTCAGTGATTCCAGGTCTTTTTTGGATATACCAGACCTGACCACATTCACTTTTTCGGAGAGTGATAAGTGATTTTCTCTTCGGCTGGATGCCTCAAATAGTACAGCGGGCTCACTCGCTATATTAAGCGCTTGTTCGTCTTTTGGGAGGGAGTATTTTTTGGGCATAGTATAAACTTTTACTTTTCTCAATACAAATTTATACTTTTTCCATGAAAAATCA
This sequence comes from Chitinophagaceae bacterium, assembly GCA_023957755.1. Taxonomy (GTDB): domain Bacteria; phylum Bacteroidota; class Bacteroidia; order Chitinophagales; family Chitinophagaceae; genus Ginsengibacter. The sequence goes on along the minus strand of JAMLGT010000008.1, from coordinate 91,671 downwards.
AACTCTTTTTCTATTTTCTTTTTCCCAATTCCTGATCCAAATCAAGGTTATTTTTTAAAGCTACCTCTTTAGCTAACTCATATCCTGCATCTGCATGCCTTATCACGCCCAGCCCCGGATCGTTGCGAAGTACCCTGCTCAATTTGTCAGCAGCCATTTGGGTTCCATCTGCTACAATCACCATCCCGGCATGAATGCTATAACCAATACCTACCCCACCGCCGTGATGCAGGCTTACCCAACTGGCACCTCCGGCAGTATTCACCAATAGATTCAAAATGGGCCAGTCTGCCACTGCGTCGCTTCCATCCATCATAGACTCTGTTTCCCTGTTCGGGCTGGCCACAGAACCGGTATCCAGATGATCGCGGCCTATAACAATAGGGGCTTTCACCTTTCCTGTGCTTACCAGTTCATTAAATGCAAGTCCTGCTTTTTCTCTTTCTCCCTGGCCAAGCCAACAAATTCGAGCAGGCAGGCCTTGAAATGCAATTTTCTCTTTTGCGAGAGTCAGCCAGTTAATCAAACTTTTATTCTCAGGGAAGAGCGATGTCAGTACTTTATCTGTTTCATAAATATCATTCGGATCGCCACTTAATGCCGCCCACCTGAAAGGCCCTTTTCCTTCACAAAATAAAGGCCGGATATAAGCAGGTACAAACCCCGGAAAATCAAATGCATTCTTCAAGCCTGCTTCATAGGCTCCTGCCCTCAGATTATTACCATAGTCAAAGGTTTCAGATCCGGCATGCATCAGGTCGATCATTAATTCCACATGCCGCCTCATTGAATTAAGCGAACGCTTTACATACTCGTCCGGATTGGCTTCACGCAATACATTAGCCTCTTCCACACTCAATCCCTGAGGGATGTATCCTACCAGCGGATCATGTGCAGAAGTTTGGTCCGTAAGGACATCAATGGACACACCTCTGGTCTTTATTCTTTCAAGCAAATCCACCGCATTGCACAATACTCCAATGCTCCAGGCTATTCCTTCTTGTTTCGCCTCTATTGCCTTGTCAATTGCCTGGTCTATATCCGTGGCCATCTCATCAAGATACCGGGTTTCGATTCTCTTCTCTATCCTCCATTTTTCCACCTCAGCAGCAAGACACACACCTCCATTCATAGTAATTGCCAAAGGTTGGGCACCTCCCATGCCCCCCAGTCCGGCGGTCACACTCAGCGTTCCCTTCAGTGAGTGATTAAATTTTCGCCGCGCTATCTCTGCAAATGTTTCATAAGTACCCTGCACAATACCCTGACTACCGATATAAATCCATGATCCGGCAGTCATCTGCCCATACATCATCAGCCCTTTTTTTTCTAACTCATCAAAGTGCTCCCATGTAGCCCACTTTGGCACTAACTGAGAATTGGAAATGAGTACTCTGGGTGAGTTTTCATGCGTTTTCATTATGGCTACCGGCTTCCCGCTTTGTACCAGAAGCGATTCATCATTCTCCAATACTTTTAATGCTGCAATAATCTTATCCAGACTCTCAAAATTTCTGGCAGCTTTACCCCTGCCGCCATATACAATCAATTCATCAGGTTTTTCGGCTACTTCCGGATTGATGTTATTCAGTAGCATGCGCAATGCAGCTTCCTGGCTCCATCCCTTACAATTTAATTGGGATCCTGTGGGTGTCTTATACTTCACCGGATCATAATGTCTCTTAACTGCCGTCATAACTTTTTTATTTTAGAGTTCATAATTGTCAATGAATGAAATTGCTTTTTGAATGTCATCATGCAGAATTCTGTCTGACCCATTAAACGTCACCTCCTTACGAAAAGCAGCAAACACCTCTTCAACTTTTGCAGACGATTTCGACGGCCTTGTAAAGTCAAGCGCCTGGCAGGCTGTAAGCAACTCAATGGCCAGAATCCCCTGCACGTTTTGCACTACTCTGAGGCACTTTGTAGCAGCATTAGCGCCCATGCTCACATGGTCTTCCTGATTATTGGATGACGAAATGGAATCCACACTTGCAGGAGTACTCAATTGCTTATTCTCACTCACCAGCGATGCCGCTGCGTATTGTGGAATCATCAGGCCTGAGTTCAACCCTGAATTATGGATCAGAAACAAAGGCAGGTTGCGCTGGCCGCTTAGTAACTGATACGTTCTCCTTTCAGAAATATTGCCAATCTCACTCATTGCAATAGCGAGATAATCCAGCGAAAGTGCAAGCGGCTGGCCATGAAAATTTCCTCCACTGATGATGAGATCATCATCCGGGAAGATGTTAGGATTATCTGTTACTGAATTGACCTCAGTGAGTAAGGTATTCTTCACAAAATCAAAAGTATCTCTGGAGGCCCCGTGCACCTGAGGAATACATCTAAATGAATAGGGATCCTGCAAATTAGCCTTGGCTGTACTGCAGATTTCGCTTCCGGCCAGAATCTCTCTGATATGCGCAGCTATTGCAATCTGCCCCTTATGAGGTCGCACCGCATGGATATGCTCATTCAGGAAATTCGTATTGCACGAAAATGCATCTATCGAAATAGCAGCAATCATGTTAGCCCAGTCCAGGAGCTTTTTGCTCTTAACCAGCGAATACATTCCATAGGCACTCATAAATTGTGTGCCATTTATTAATGCAAGCCCTTCCTTACTCTTAAGTCTTAAAGGTTGTAGGCTTAGCTCTTTTAATGCTTCCCGGGTAGCTAACCTCCTCCCTCTGAAATTCACTTCCCCCTCTCCGATAAGAGGCAATGCAAGGTGGCTCAGAGGCGCCAGATCTCCTGATGCCCCCAAAGATCCCTTGGTATAGACCACCGGCAATACACCACTGTTATGGAAATCCGACAACCGCTTTACAATATCCACACACACACCGGAATGGCCATAGCTTAGCGATTTAATCTTCAACATCAACATAAGCCTCACTATTTCCTGAGGCACTTCATCCCCTACTCCACAGGCATGCGATTTGAGCAGGTTGTCCTGTAGTTCGGTTAACTGAGATCTATCAATGCTGACATTTTGCAAGAATCCAAAACCGGTATTGATGCCATAAAAAAGTTCATCTCCTGATCCAAGCTTTCTATCCAGATATTCCCTGCATCTGGCAATTGAATTCAATGCCTGAGGGGTTACCGATATATTTGCCTTGTGCTTTAAATAGCTTTCTAAATCTTCGTAGGTAAGTGTTTCTGCATCAATTTGCAGATGATAATGGTCCATATTTGTAAAAAAAATCGTTCTCAAAGGTACACGATTTCCGCAAGGGTTTTTCTTCCGGAATTTAACAGATGAATAATTTTTCTTTTTCTGAAAATATAATTATAACTCTAACTTTACCCACACCATATTAATGGATAACTTGAATATGTCGGACGTAATCGTAAAAATGCAAAATGCCCAGATCTATCAGGGCAACTCACTGATTTTAGGTGATGTAAATCTGGAAGTAAGAAAGGGTGAATTCGTGTACATTGTCGGAAAGACCGGCACCGGAAAAAGCTCGCTGTTAAAAACCCTGTATGGCGATCTTGACCTTAGAAGTGGCGACGCTACCGTGGTAGATTACGAATTAAAGAAAATGGATTGGAAGAAGGTGCCATTCCTGAGAAGAAACTTAGGAGTAGTATTTCAGGACTTTCAACTAATGACTGATAGAAATGTAAACGAAAATCTCAAATTCGTACTTCGTGCCACCGGCTGGAAAGACAAGAAACTGATGGATGAAAAGATCGAGGATGTACTGGGTAAAGTAGGATTAAAAACTAAAGGCTTCAAAATGCCTTTTGAATTAAGCGGCGGAGAGCAACAACGTGTAGCAATAGCAAGAGCGCTGCTAAACTCTCCCAAACTAATTCTCGCTGATGAACCAACCGGAAACCTCGACCCTGCCACTTCGGATGAAATTATGAGATTACTAATCAGTATTTCCAGAGATTACGGCACTGCAGTTATGATGGCTACACACGACTACCCAGTAATCAAGAAATTCCCAGCCCGTACACTGAAGACGGAAAATGGAAAGGTTTATGACCACGCCACTGTGGAAGTCAACTAAAGATAAACGATATCAACTTTTGAGTATTGGCTACTGCAGAAAATTCCCCGGACAACACTTCCTGACGCCGGGCTATATCCTCCAATGTAAAATGCTTCTCCATTGCGCTAATGACTGATTCTCGCCATTCTGGCGCTTTATTAGCCACAATGCACAAAGCCTTCCAGGAGCCGGCTTTATCTACTCCTACTTTGTTCGTCATCACAAACCTCCCCTTCGAAAGGGCATTAATAATCTTCACCTTAATGCCTGTGTTGTTTGCAGAGGGCAATACATTCAATTGTGCTTCCCGGATCAAATTATTTAACTCAGTTTCAGAAGGGTTTGCAATACATTCCACATGGTGGTTTCGACATAATGTCATTAGCCGGGTCGAAGGATTCTTACCTGCCACAACAAACTTTACCTGAAGATGCGCAAATACCTCCTGAACGAGGAAAGTGACTACCTTCTCGTTTTCAGGTACCGAGAGATTCCCGTGATACAGGCAATAATCTCCCCAACCTTCTTCAGAAAAAACCTTGCCTCCGTTCTCCACAAACAAAGGAAGATATTCCACCCTCTCTGCTCCCATAGACTGATACACCTCTAAATCTTCCCTATTCAGGCACAAAAACCTGCCCTTGAATGCCAGCCTTTCTTCGTAACGTTTTAGCATCCATGACTCCCACAAAAAATATAATGATTTAAGAAAAACTCCAGAACTCTTTGCCAGATTCGCATAATATTTCCACTCTACATTATGAAGTCTCACCCAGCATCTGTTGGCCGGCAGATCCCCCTTGAATAAATGATAGGAGCAATGCACCCCCTCCAGGAGAATCGGATAGCCATCGGCTAATAACCGATTCTTTAACATCCGATTCTTTCGAGATGCTACAATAAAAGGCAGCAGGGGAAATACCACTTTCTTCCTGGGGTAATAATATACCTCCTCACAAAACTGCTTTAAGACTTCCTGCCTGCCTCTGCCATACTCAAAACAGTGTAAGTGAATTTTCACACCTGCATCATGGAGGTACTTAATCTTATAAAACAAATCCACCACTCCGCCATAATCCGGTGGATAAGGTACATCAAAGCAGACGATATGGAGATGTGTGTTCAACTCTTTCTTTTTACTTAATTACTCAACCGGACTTACTCATCGTTTGTTTGCATCAGCAATATTATCCAGGAGTAAATGATGAATACTACGATACCTCTCGTCTTCTAATACATTATTGTGAAAAATGGGAATGAAGTATCCCCCCACAGCCTTAACTGTTTCAAGTAACCTCAATGCCTCTTTTTCTGCTTTATCTGCCGATTGAATGTCATAATTGATATACGTTGCATCCATCCAGCACGACGGATAGATCATCAGTGATGTCTCCTGCTCTTTAAGCAAATCGTAAAATGGGAACGGACGCGAAGTGCCTGCACGAAATCCTGAAATCTCCGGAAAAGCCATCGAAAAATCTCTCTCAATTCCACACTCAATCAATTCACGATAAGTATCCGGCAGTCTGAATTTCAGAAAATGCTGCCTGCTTGAAGTAACAGTCCGCGCAAGATATTTTTCCAGCTTTTTTTTCTCTTTAATAGTGAGCCCGTTAATTTCAGAGGAACGAAACGAAGGATGAATCCCCATTTCAATAGCCATCTCAGTATGTGTAAATATCCTGTCCTTGATTTCATTTCTGCTCACATCCACATTATGATCATACTGTGCGACGTCGGCGGTCAAAAAGAAAAAAATTCCTTCAATCCCTGCGGTATTCAATTCTTTCTTTATCCAATCATACACATCCCATGGATCAGACTTCCTTCCCCGTAAAACCCTGCTCCGCTCAATAACCTCTTTCCATTTCCCTCTTAGCGTATCTCTGCCTGCTGCCAATAAAGACTTTCCAGCACCTCGAGCCAAATACTTAAAAGCCACATCTATATCGTAGGTAAACAACGTGCGAAAAGGCGACCTCTCTATTCTAAGTTGAGGAAATTTTTTTTGAAGTAAATCCCCCAACCCATTAATCCACGTATCCACTATTGGCACTTGTAAGAACTCATTCCTATAGGCAATGCTATCCGAAGCCTTGAACCTGCCATATCGATCCGACTCGAAGGGCAAATATTCTTCATATCTCGAGATGAGATAAAAAACTGCACTCAGAATATCAAATTGCAATTCACTATCATCAGGAAAAAGATGAATTCCATTTTCAGTTCTTCGCAGAGTAGGCACAAATTGCTTCACTCCATGTTCCTCCAAAAAACCGGAAGGAAAAATTTGCATACCACTCCCCTCTTCCATTGCGCCATTCGTATAGGCAATCCCTGCACCATGATATGCCAGATATTCAATCTTGCTTTCTGTAAAAGAAACCTCACAATTGAACTCATGCATTATCCACTTTACTACATAGCGAATACGCGGCGTTATCCTTTCACAGTAAAATAAAAGCATATTCAAAAATAGTTAAAACGTTTGTTGTTCTGATGATTGAGTTTCCCTGGTTATAAAAACCTGCACGCTATTTGTTAGGGGTCTGATATGCCACTTATTTTAATGATAGATGATGATTTGGATCTGCTGACACTCACGAAAAACTCTCTGGAAGAAAAAGGGTACACAGTGAAGCCTTACTCTAATTGGGAAGATGCTGAAAAATACCTGCATAAAAACGAACCTGACCTGATAATGCTCGATGTTTTTATGCATACACACGATGGGCTTAATATCTGCAACAAATTAAAATCTTCCGGGTTTACCCGCCATATACCCATTCTTATTCTATCAGGGTTTTCACAACTTTCGAACTCCGCCACCGAAGAGTTTGGAGCCAATGGCTTTCTTGCAAAGCCTTTTGAAATAAAAGCGCTTCTGAAAAAAATTCACACTATCCTTTCTCGCAAAAAGTAGTCAGGATATCTGTTTCATAAGAAAGCTTTCAATCATATTACAGGGCACAAAAAAGGGTTTATCAGTAATCTCCAGGTTCAACATCTGATCCTTGATAGTATAACTTCCTTTGATGAAGTTCCCAAAAACATTCAGCTCAAAACTGCCTGAATTATTATCGCCTGTAAAAGTTCCATTCTGGCTCTCTACAGCCTTTCGGGCTTTCTCAAGTGCTGCATCCACATTGTCTTTTACCGGAATCTCAAAATTGCATGACATAAAATATTTGTTTTGGTCTTGATTAATATTCTTTCTTATCTGATTTCTCATCCCATACTCTGAATGGTGCCAAAGCATCGCTCAACTGAATCTTCAGAAAAGGTATTTTTCTCTGCTCACGAGGCAATTCTATTTCTCTATAGATAAAGCTATCATCAAATCCGCTTTTAGCCGCATCATCCTTCGTTCCTGCATAGTACACCACCTTAGGGCGTGCCCAATAAATAGCCCCCAGACACATCGGACAGGGTTCGCAACTGGCATAGATTTCACAGTCATCCAACTGATACGTCCCCAACCGGGCACAGGCATCCCTGATGGCCACTACCTCCGCATGAGATGTCGGATCGTTATCCGTCAATACCCTGTTATTTCCTCTCCCAACAATTTCGTCACCTTTTACTATTACACATCCAAATGGGCCTCCCTCATTCGCCATCACTCCTTTGCCGGCCAGCTTCACAGCCTCCAACATAAACTTTTCTTCTCTGGTCATATTCAAATTATTCTATGCTATTTACTCACAATGTCACAAATTAGCACAAGAATTGTAATGAAATTGCAGATTATAACCATTAATTATAAAATTGGGCAATTATGAAGATTGGACTGGCAGCCGACCATGGTGGATACGAACTAAAGGAAAAAATAAAAAACTATCTTAAGGCAGAGGGGCACGAGGTAACTGATTACGGTGCTTTTGAATATAACAAGGGTGATGACTATCCCGATTTTGTTTTTCCACTCGCTAATGCAGTTTCTGAAGGTAAATTAACCAGAGGAATTGCTGTGTGTGGAAGCGGCATTGGCGCTTCTATCGCTGCTAACAAAGTAAAAGGTGTAAGAGCTGCATTGGTAACTGACTGTTTTTCTGCCAGGCAGGGTGTTGAGGACGACAATATGAATATAATTTGCCTTGGAGGCAGAGTGGTAGCAGATGTGTATGCAGAACTACTCGTAAAGACATTTCTGGAAGCCAATTTCTCAGGACTGGAAAGGCATAACAGAAGATTAGGCAAGGTTAAATCAGTTGAATTAAAGAATCATGAATAAAACAAAAGTACTTTTCTCGGATATAGGTGGGGTATTACTAACTAACGGATGGGATAAAGTAAGCCGCAAAGAGGCGTGCAGAGTTTTTAATCTGGATTTTGATGAAATGGAGCACCGCCATGACTTTATTTTCAACGTGTACGAAATCGGAAGAATTACACTTGCACAATATCTCAATACTGCAGTGTTTTATGAATCTCGAAATTTCAGTACAAAAGATTTTACAGACTTCATGTACTCCCGCTCGCAGGAACTGCCTGAAATGCTTCCGTATCTGGTAGAATGGAAAAAAAAACACCCTGATATCAGAGTAATTTCAATAAATAATGAACCCAGAGAACTCAACCAATATAGAATACGCAAATTTCAACTGCAACGCTTCTTCGATGCCTTCATTTCTTCCTGTGAGGTGGGTATGAGGAAGCCTAACCCGGGAATCTTTCAATTAGCACTCGGAATTGCGCAAATCAATCCTGATGAGTGTATTTATTTTGATGATCGGGAAATGCTGGTGCATGCAGCTGCTGAGACTGGCATACCGGCCTATCTCCATCGTAATTTTGAGGATACAAAAAAAATCCTTCAGGAGGTATTCGGGTAGTGATAAGGTTATAGAAAATTCTGATAGATTGCCCTTAGTTTCACTTGCTCCTTCTCCCAGGAAAACTCTCTGGAAGCAGCCAGCGCATTAGCTTTCAACCTGGCATATCTGGTTTCGTCATTCATTAACTCAGTAATGAGTTTCGCAATGTGTTGGGGAGAAGTGTCATAAATAGTAATACCACAATCATACTGATCGATAATGCGTTTCACCTCAGGAATGGCGGTAGCAAACACCGGAACGCCTGCCTGCATATAGTCAAAAATCTTGTTAGGCAGGCTGTATAGAAAATTCTTATCTGTGAAATTGTCAAGACTCATACCCAGATGGGCAAGCGGAGTAAAGGACTTCAGTTTTGATGGCAGCATCTTTTCCATCATATCAATCCTATGCTCCAGTTGCATCTCTTTTCTCCTTTTTTTTAATTTCTCCCACGCATTCCCCCCACCGATAAATACCAGGTGAAATCTATCATCAAGTAATGGCAAAGCGTCAATCATTTCGATACAACTCCGGCCTTCATTCAATCCGGCACCCTGGGCCAATAAAATAATTTTACCTCTCCAGTGTTCAGGCACAGGGGCAGGTGTTACATTTACGGTAACAGGCAGGTTTCTTACTACGCCTAGATGGACATTATACTCACTTTCATATTCACGTTTTACTGAGTCGTTTACTGTATATATCGTTTTAAGCCTGGGCATGATATAATCTTCCAGTTTCTTCCAGACCTTTTTCTTCACCGGAGAGGCAGCCAGTTCCGGCACACCGGTAAAATACTCATGCGTATCATAAAAAAGGTATTTCCCTCTTAGCCTCGATACCCAAAAATTGGGAAGCAACGTATCTAAATCATTTGCGAGAAAGTAGTCTGCCCTTTTAAATAATAACCTGAAAAATAGTTTGGTCATAAACTCTGCATACTGTAAAGTTCCTTTGCTAAAATAACATCGAATCCGATTGGCCCTAAAAGGATAGATTTCTAACGGTAAACTTGTTTTGAAAGACCTCGCTAATACATACACTTCAAATCCCATTTTCTGTAAAGTGGTGGCAATCCTTATCACTCTCTGATCGGTGGCAAGGTCAGATATCACTGAGACTATAATTCTTTTTCGAGGGCTACTCATCAGGAGAGATAATTAACCAGGTGATCGGAAATTTTTTGTGCTGCTTTTCCATCTCCAAAAATTGGATGGCCCGCTATCTCAGGTAGTTGCCTAACCCGGTCGAAACCGGCAAGAATTTCGGCAGTTTCAGGGTTACATCTGACAGCCGCATTTGCCCTTATTATCTCCGGCCAGAACGGATGCCCCATTACAACCATTGACCTCTTTCTGGCAAAATAGGCTTCACGCGCCACTCCCCCGCTATCAGTAACCACATATTCCGCATCACACAAAAACCGCTTCATCTCATGATATCCCAAGGGTTCTAGTACTGCGCACCTTAACTCAATCCCGAATTCGCGCAAACGCTTTCCTGTATGAGGGTGCAAGGGTATCACCACCTGCATACTCCTGTGAAGCGTATTTAGCGCAGATATAATGGCTGACAGCTTTTCCCTGTCGAGAATGTTGCCAGCCCGATGAATAGTAGCGGCAATATAACTCCCCGAGCCGGGGGCACGATTCCTGCCGGCTTCAATTTTAATGAACGCATCCAGCATAAGGTCACCTGTCCATAATAATTCACTGGGAATCACACTACCATAACCTTCCTTTTTAAGGTTATCAAGATTTTCCCCGGTACAACAATAATGTACATCAGACAACCGATCCGTCAACACCCTGTTTATCTCTTCCGGCATAGTAAAGTCGCCTGTGCGTACTCCTGATTCAAAATGCAGCAATAACATTCCAGCCCTTCGTGCAGATAATGCACCCGCCAACGTGCTATTAGTGTCACCATAAGTAAGTACCACCGCATCACGCTCCTCCTGATTGAGCAAAGTAGTTATCTCCCCGGCCAGTTTACCGATAAACTCATGTGCGTTATGTGCTCTGACTCCCAGCATCACATCCGGCTCGGGCAACCTCAACTCCTCAAAAAAAATATCACTCATATTAGCAGAATTATGCTGCCCGGTATGAATAACCATCTGTCTTAACGATGTATTATTTCTGATGTAATTATAAAGCATGGCAAGCTTAATAAACTCGGGCCTTTTGCCTACAATATGAATTACTTTTCTACCTCTCATCTTCTTAGAATAGATTTAATTCCGGAGAATGTACACCTTTGAAATGTAGTCTCAGGAAGTCGCCTGACCGCAAAAGCAGGTGGCTGTCCTGATTTGATTAATATACTCCCATTCGCAGTAGTAATCTTTCACGACAAATGTAAAATAAGTTTACAGGTTTCCACCAATTTTCGCACGTGGCAAAAACAAGCTGGCTTTCTTCTCTAACTAACCAAAGGCAGACGAATAATTCTGTATTCAAAAAGATTTCCCTGACCAAACAACTTCTTTCTGAAGAATCCACCTTAAATTTGCACTTCCTAAATTCGGGTAGTGGCGCAGCCCGGTAGCGCACACGTCTGGGGGGCGTGGGGTCGCAAGTTCGAATCTTGTCTACCCGACTAAAATCAATAAGAAAACAGTGACATCCTGCATCGTAATCCGGCAGGATGTCCTTGTTTCAGGGTACTGCACGGCAAAGGTGCCCACTCCATAATTTAAGTGCTTAAAAAAACAGCCCACCATATATTTTTCCCCCTGGCTTACTCACACATTAAACTGATTTCCGAATCCCCGTATATCTGATCCGGAAATTTGGCCACTATATTCCTGACAGATTATATTCCTCTTTTCCCAAAAAATATTTTTTCTTTTCAAATTTAACTCTACATTTGTAGAACTAAATCTATATTTGTAGAATGATTAAGCTATCTAAATCTGAGGAGCAACTGATGGAATTCATCTGGCAAAAGGAAAAAGCATTTATGAAGGATCTCATCGATTGTTTCCCTGAACCCAAACCTGCAAGCACTACAGTCGCTACACTCTTAAAGCGAATGATTGAGAAAAAAGCAATCGGGTACAATCAAATGGGAAATTCCAGAGAATATTATCCACTGATAAAAAAATCTGAATATTTCTCTAAAAGGGTCCACACTATGATCAAAGATTATTTTGACGATTCCGTAATCCAGTTTGCTTCCTTCTTCACGAAAGAAACCAAACTCACAAAGGAGCAGTTAGAGCAACTCCGGAAACTTATCGATTCTGAAATTCAAAAAAAGAAATAACATGCTTATCTACTTTCTAAAGGTCATTATATGTACTGCAATCTTCTACGGACTGTATGCATTGCTGTTGCACCGTGAGAAAATGCTGGTGTTTAACAGATTCTACCTGCTTTCAAGCCTGATTATTTCTTTTCTGATTCCATTAATCACACTTACAGTTAAAGCACCTGTTTCTGTAATTCCCGAATACAGTTTTCTCACTAACATACCTACTTCAACAGTTGCACCAGGTCCGGTCACTAACGACACCTTATTATTGTCAATTCCTTTGATGCCAGTCTTAATATCAGGGATCGTCAGTATATTCTTTCTCGTGCGACTGATATTTAATTTCTACAAGATTCGCAAAGCGAGAAGTACCAATGAAAATGTCTTTTACAGAAACACTCGAATTGTATTATTAAAAAAGGATTCTGTGCCTTATAGCTTCTGGGATACGATTTACCTGAGCAAAACTGAATTTGAAAATGGAAACATTGAAGCCGAAGTGCTTGAACATGAGTTAGCACACATCCGCCAAAAACACAGTTGGGACATACTACTTACAGAACTTATCACTGTAGTAACCTGGTTCAACCCTGTACTATACTTCTTCAAACGAGCCATCAAAATAAACCACGAATTGCTTGCCGATGCAGAGGTAATCAGTCACGCTTATAGCATTCAGGACTATAAAAACATTTTGCTACAGCGTGCAGCCCGTCTTTCAGATATGGGACTGGTAAGCAGTTTTAATTTCATCCTCACAAAAAAACGATTAATCATGCTTCAAAAACAATTCAACAAAAAGCGGAGTATGCTACTTGGTATTTCCGTGCTACCCGTATTAGGTGTAGCCATCTTCATGGGGGCAGGAAAAATCTCCCGGGCAGGGCAGACAACTGCAATTGATATGCACACCTACAGTATGGCAAATGATACCATACCGAAAAATAAAAGCGCTGTGAATAAGGAAGAAAATAAATCGGTGCCATTTGCTACGCACTCCCCCATAAACAGTTTCCCTGAAGGCCCCGGAGCTTCGGAGGCGGAGATCCGCGAATACGAATCTTTACTCGGCCGCGGAAGAGATAGTAAAGGGACCTTTAAATGGAATAAAGAAACTAAGATAACCCGAGTGCTTGACTTATATGAGAAAATGACCTATGATCAGCGTAAGAAAGTTACGCCTTTGCCGCCGCCACCTCCTCCACCACCTTTGCCTCCCAAAGCAGTAACTGAAAGATCTGGAAAAAATAATGGACTTCCTGAAAATATCAGGAGCGTATCTGTGAAAATCAAACAATCTAACAGAAAGGATTCTACTGCTACTATCCATTACAAAGATGGAAGCAGTAAAGAGTTTGATATTTCTACGCCATCTGCTAAAGCTGAATTCATCAGGAAGTTTGGAAATATTCTACCGCCGCCACCTCCCCCTGCTCCTCCTAAACCTGTGCGAAAGTCAGTAAACAATCAGCCACCACCTCCACCGCCATTACAACCTCTCCCTGTTTCTGCCGAGACATTATCACGCTTATCGGAATGGCCTGTAATCCTCGAAAATGTAAATGGCAAACACATTACGAGCCAAAAGTTAGAGGACATAAGGCTGCCAAAAGGCACATCCAATATTATTATTAAAACAATCAATGAAAAGCCGGAAAAAGCGTTTCTCATCTATCCTGACCGGAAAGTCCAAATCATTGATATATCCACAACTGTCCACAGAAAAAATTTCAAAGAAAAATTTGGGATAGATATCCCACAATTAATCCCTGCACTTCCTAAAAGCTAAAGGCGGGAACAATCTTAAATATTACCATCTGTTTGCGGGTGGTAATATTTTGTTTACGGCTCTCTGACAAGCCATAAAATATCGGGAACGTTTTTTCTCCCCGACCTAAAAATGTACCCTCACCATACCATTCTCCAGTGCCACATGCGGAGCCAGATTATAAGTATTCCGTATGTGCTCTACAGTTAATACTGCTTCCCTGGATCCCTGTGCAACTACTTTACCCTTGTGCAATAATAAAATGCTATCTGCATATTTTCCAGCAAGATTTAAATCGTGCACTACGCCCACCACTGTCCAATTACGTTCTCTGGCTAAACCCACCAGCTTGTCCATGAAGTCAAATTGGTAATACACATCCAGAAAAGTCAGCGGCTCATCCAAAATCAAATACTTATGTGCTTCCACCTTCTGATCCCATAATTGTGCGGCCACTCTGGCAAAGTGCACACGTTGTTGTTCTCCCCCACTCAGCGACATATAATCCCTATCTTTCAAATTGTCCAGATCAAAAAACTGAATTACCTCTTCACACACATCCAGATCTAGTGCTCCGGGTGTGCCTGTAAAGTAAGGATACCGCCCCATCATTACCACCTCCCTTACTGTCAAAGAAAAAGCAAGTTCAACACTCTGAGACAGTACAGCCCGGATATGCGACAGCCCCTTTACATTAATGTCTTTTATATTCCTACCAGCATAGATTACCGCACCATCAGAGGGGCGGAAAGCACCACTAATAATTTTTACAAAAGTGGATTTCCCGGCCCCATTGGGACCCAGAATCAGATGAATCTTTCCAGCTTCAAACTTTACAGAAATATCGTCTAATAGTTTCTTCTGACGAATCCTATACGATATGTGTGCAGCCTCCAGCATTTAAAAAATATATTTTCGGCTTCTCAACATTATTATAAAAACAGGAACTCCCACGATTGAGGTCACAATTCCGATGGGAAGTTCGGCAGGTACAAAAAGGTTGCGTGCTAATAAATCAGCAAGTCCTAGCATAATAGCTCCACCCAATGCAGTACTCCGAATAAGATACCTGTTATCTGCGCCCTTAAGTATCCTCATCAGATGTGGCACTACCAACCCCACAAAGCCGATGACTCCCACAAAAGCTGTGGCTACTGCAATCATCAACACATCTATCGATAATACTATCAGCTTCAATCTGTTAATTTTTACTCCAAGAAACATCGCCTCATTTTCTCCCAACATAAGCGCATTCAGTGGATTCGAATAACGCAACGCCATAATGATACAAACGGCGGTAGCAATCCCAACAATCAAAACGGAATTCCAGTTTGCCCCTGAAAGTGTACCCATACTCCAAAAAGTAATCGACCTCGCCTGAGGATCTGTAGAAATATACGACAGGAATCCAATGCCGCTCAGGCAAAGCGCATTAATTGCGATACCGATTAACAACAAAACAACTACGCTGTGCTTCCCGGAATCTTTCGACTGCGACAATCCAAATACCAGGTAGGTAGCCAGCACTCCACCCACAAAAGCCGCTATGGGCAATCCCCAGGCCGAAGTATTAAAGCCAAGTGAAGCACCTAGTGTAAAATAAAAAGCGGAACCAAATGCTGCTCCACTGGAGGTGCCTATTAACCCCGGCTCCACGATAGGGTTTCGGAACAAAGCCTGTAGAAGCGTACCTCCCACAGCAAGGCTGGCTCCGACAAATACACAAAGAATTGCTCTGGGCAATCTCAGGTTCAGAAAAATTCGTTCATTAAGTGTCTTATCATCTGAGTGCGCTGCCCACTTCTTAAGTGCAGAAAACATCTCATCAGTGGTGATATTGACTGCTCCAAATCCGGCGGATAAAATAAAGGTGACAATCAATAAAACAATGAGCACCGGAAACAGGTAGATATCAGTCTTACTTTTTTTCACCTTTATGAATTAGCTGCTCAATCTTTAAAACACTTTTGCCCGACCCCGGCCCCAGATAAATAATATCATGCCTGTCCACTGTGAATATACGATTATCCTTCGCCGCTTTCGTATCGGCCACACCGGGGAGTTCCTTCACCTTTTCCACTGAGCCCAACCGGCTCATACCTTCATCCGTAACCAGAATCACGTCAGGATCAGATGCAGCTACTACTTCGGCAGAGAGTTTTTTCATCCCTTTATCATCATTGATTGCCATTCTCCCTCCTGCCCACTCCACCATTCTACCGGCAATACTCTTTCCTGTTACCAATAAATAAGCATTGGTGGCCTGTCCGAAATGTATCACCATTACTCTTGGAGTGTCAGTGTATTGTTTAGCTGCTTCCAATGCAGATGCCATATCTGCATCTAAACTGTCGCACAGTGCCTGCGCTTTCTGTTCCTTATGAAAATAAGCCCCTATCTCTTTAATAAGATTCCTCGTTCCTTCAATATCATTCGCCTTATTTTCAAATGTCTTCATCGGTATCTTAAGTTCCTCCAGCTGTTTTACCACGTGTTCAGGAGCAATGTTGTTGTCATGCAGAATAAGGGTAGGTTTCATGGAGAGGATCCCTTCTGCACTCAATGCTCTGTGATATCCTACAGTCGGCAGTTTCTTCACTTCTTCCGGATATGTGCTTGAAATGTCAACCGCTACCACAGGTTGCTGTGCACCAAGATCCCAGATAATTTCATTATACTGTTTTGAAATTACCACAATTCGCACTGTCTCACTTTCATTTTTATCTTTATTTCCGAACCTGTCGCACGAAAGCAAAAGTGTCGTACAAAGTAACAAATAGATATACTTCATTTTCTCAGATCTTAATTAAAATATGTATTTCAGATTTACCCCTCCAAAATAATTCATCTTATAAGGGGCTGCCAGATAGGCGTTCAGTGAAGGCTGATTCATAAACACCATCGCATAGTTTTTATGCGCTGTGATATTATTCAATCCAAAAAACACATCCACACCGTAATGCCCGGCAATCGATTTTGAATATCCGGCTTTTGCATTCAGCAATTCATAATCATCTGTTTGGTGCAGATTATCAGAAGTGTAATACATCTTATCCCTGTGAGAATAGGTAGTATTAAAATACAAACCGGGATTTGTCCATAAATCAAAACCCACGTTAAACATAAAAGGAGGTGTACCTACCACAACCTTATTGCTGTAATCAACAGTCTCTGCGGATTTTTTGTCAGTACTCAGCTTCTGAAAAAGAAACTTCCCATATTTAAAGTTAGAATAGGTGAAATTCACAAATGGAACCAGTGACTTCACAAACCCGGCAGACCTGTACACATCTCCTCTGAGCTGTCCTTCAATCCCCCAGTGATTTTGCCTGCCTCCATTCACCATATAGGAATATGCCTTGGAGGTATTCGTAGCATCAGGAACTGCCACTGCCGTCAGCTTATTGGAATAAACTGTATTAAACACTGCCAATTGATACGACAGCTTTTCATTCGGAAAATTTCCTTTAGTCCCTACTTCTATCTGGGAGCCTGTCTCGGGTTTCAATCCTGCTACAATCTGTCCGGTTTGCGGAATAAAGAAGTAAGAACTTACAGGAGCCTTATAGGCACTGCTATAGGACGCGTACACAGAAATCGCCTTTGAGAATACTTTGTTCAGCGCAATCCTTGGTGAAAACATATTATCGAATGAATTCTTATACTTAGTGGGTTTATGCACTACATTTGGATTAGATGGATTATTATTAGATGCCACATAAAAACGGTCATCCAATTCTATCCCCAAACCACTCCATCCTATCCCGGCAGTAACAGAAAACTCCTGTGGAAAATTTAATGTCCATTCAGAAAATACGGAGGCCGTCCCCGATATGGTTTGTTTATTACTTGTCATAGGGCCTATAATGTTATAACCGGCCAGATTAAAACTATCAGGCACCATACTATACCCGATTGTATGTCCGTTTTGCATTTGCAATTCCACACCGGTAACTCCTGAAAGCGCATGCCCTTCCTTCAATAAAAAGTTCATATCGATTGTAGAGCGCATACCATAGTTGAGTGAGTTGAGGTCTGTCCATCCACCGCCGGAAGAGCTGGCATTCGTAAATGAACCTGTGCCAAACAAGGATGTGGTATTAGATACAGAATTGCCAAATCGATAGGTATGCCCTACTCCTGCACGAACGGTTATCACATTGCTGTGCGCATTATTCTTTATATACTTGGCATTACCTGAAAAGTCATTGTTATCCCACTGTGATTGAGACAACTCGCCATTTCGCTCATCATAGCTGTAACTAAATCCGAAGTAAGCATTGATTGTTTGATTTAGTCCCGGAGTAAATTCACCTATCATATTTACAAAATCCTTTCTGGACCGGGTGTGTGGCATAAACCCTGAGAATAACTGCTTTCCATAATTTGCCATAAATGAAGCACGTTCTTTACCTATTTCTACATGGGTAGTATAGCGTTGCATTCCATAGCTGCCAAACATTACATTCTGCCCTATAGATACCTTACCGGGCTCAGCTCTTTTGGTTTTCATATTCACCACCCCTGAAATAGCCTGGCCATAAAGTGTACCTGAAGGCCCTTTAAGCACTTCTACGTTACCAATAGAGCCATAATCAATATCGTCCATCACAGTGATGCCTTCTGCTGAAGTTACAGGGATGCCATTCAGATATACCTTATAGCCCTGACCATCAAAGTTGCTGCTAATGTTACTCGTTCCATTTGCGCCATTCCCATATCCTCTCAGGTTAAATTGCTGCCCGGCCGAAAACGTCCTTCGTTCCATCATTACTCCGGGGATGTTTATGTTGATTGCATCATCCATCAGGATGCCGGTGCCCCTGTTCAATTCCACATCACTGAGCTTTGCAATTGATTGTGGCTGATATAACAACTTTTTATTAGGATCAGCTGTAAATACCAATTCTACCGCATTTAGATTTTTAGACAACTGGCTTAATGAAATCTCCAGGTGCGCTCCACGGTCCACCTGTTTATTATACGTTTCATAACCTATATAGGATATAACAAGCTTTACAATACCATTACACGTTATTTCGAAATTTCCATCCTTATCTGTAATAGTACCCTGTGTGCCCGAAACCCATATCGTGGCATTCCGCAACGGATCCCCCGTTTCTGCATCGGTCACTCTTCCATTCACCTTATAAGACTGGGCTGAAAGGGAATAAACAAGAATGAACTGAAATGCAGTAAGTAAAACAGTTTTCATTTTGATCATTTGAGTTTTAAATCTGCTCTTTCGTAAAGAGGTAGTAAAGGAACAAAATATGACTCGAAAAAAAAGGCCGCTCCTGTATTTTTTTGAAGCGACCTTTCAATGAGTTTACAACATACGGTTATTTCCTCTTTATAACCTTTTGTGTATATACCTTTCTGTCAGCATACACCTTCAGAATGTAGGTGCCCACAGACAATTTATTACCATTATCAGGCATTACTGAAATCACGTCAGAGCCGGCATATTCTTCACTAAATACTCTTGCCCCCGACGTATTAAACAGTGCTGCTTTAACCTTTCCTTCAGGCACTCTGGCAAAATGCAATTTTATCTCATTCCTGAACGGATTACCCACTACAGTGAGCTTTTGAGGGCCTGAATAGCGTAATAGCAACGTATTACTGTACTCATACCTGCCATCCTTATCTACAATCTTTAATCTGTAATAGTTCTGTGCAGCCAAACGATTATCTGTAAGGGAATAATTCCTAACAGTACTACTATTTCCGGCTGCATTCACCCTGCCAATCGAAGTGAAACCGGTACTTCCATTGCTCGATTTCTGCACTTCAAAATATGCAGAATTTTGCTCAGAGGATGTTTTCCAGCTTAATACTCCCTTATCATCCTGAACTACACCTCTGAAGTCAGTAAGTTTTACTGGAACAACTATACTCTTCTCTACCAGGAAAAACTTGGAAAACCCATTAAAGGAACCTGTAAATAAATACCCATTGTCATAAGCCTCGAAGGTGGTAGTCCCGATCTTTGTATCCGGTTCCACACCGGGGCCCAGCGTAGTGGCATTGGTTTTGGCAATTGCCAGATCAGCAGGATTCATACCTCCCAACTCTGCTGTAGTATAGTAGAGTCCAATAGTATAGGATGCATCACTGTTTTGAGAAGGAGATATCTCATACACCTTTCCTGACCTGAGTTTGGTACCGTAAGGCTGCCAGTCATTTCCGGAAGCGATAATTTCTGAACTGACTGTACCTAATGCCTTCGAGGCACTTTTTATAGAGTTAATAATTTCACTCCCTTTATAGAAATAATAATCACCATTGTTAGAGAGGTATTCAACTCTGCTTCCGGTGGTAGCAATCTTATTAGTAGTATTCTCCTCTAACTCAATATACATTCTCGGCTTAACGCCTGAACCATAATACCCAAAGCTAGTTAAAGGATTATCACAAGCTAAATCATTCTGCCAAAAAAAGGCAGCCTGACTCGTAGTTCCTCCACTTGGGTAACCAACGGTCTTATCCTGCACTGCAGTTGATCTCACCTCCGCATTATCATAACACAACTCTACTATAATGTTTGAAACGCCATCCCAGTCGAATGGCTGATCCAAGGCCCACTCATTTATTCCCGCTACGGTATAATACTCTGATATAGTCTTAACTACCGTTCCGTTTAATAATTGGTTAACTTCAGCGGTACCCGCATCATACAAAAACCTCTTATCTGTCAATCCCATTTTTATAGTTAAGTTTCGATACGGCAACGTAGAGTATTTTAATAAATCAAGCCCAATACGCTTAATTGTACCGGAATTATTAAATCCATAAGTGTTCAGTTCGTCAGCCCAGTAAATTATTTGAGCTTTTCGTTTTTCGAGCCTTATGTCAAGCGGATACTGATTTTCTCCAGAGCCAAGGCTATAAGTATATGTCCCAACTACGTTCGATACATCGCCGGAAGAATTTGCTCCCGGCGCTCCTTTACTATTCTCTATTTCAATTACACATTGGTTTCCACTAGGAGAAGCTGAAGCATCTGTACTTCCTGAAACTGTCAATTGAAGAGTGAAATTCTCTGATGGTTCGTCTTCGGCATCATCAAATACTCTTATTGTAACATATTGATTTGTTGTTTTCCCTGATGGGAAAACCAAAGTATTTGATGGGGCATTAAAATCGCCATTAGTTGTAAATGCAAAATCAATACCCTGAGTAGCAGTGCCTCCCGGGTTCAGGGTTATGGTTACATTAGCATCCCCTGTGGGTGGCGAAGCAATGGCCAGGGCCAATTCATAATCCTTATAATATCTACTAACATCAACCGTATCCTTAGTCTTCTCTTTGTATGCGAGGGTGGCAGATTGAAATCTGATATAGGGTGATATTTTAGGCAGCAGTGCAGAGAAAACTCCCCTACCATGTGTAGCGGCTACCAGAGAGTTGTCTGTCTTTCTATACTTCATCATATCTGTCCGAACAAATGGAAAAGAAGAGTTTCTCTCCCAGATAGTTGAGGTACCATTAAGATTATCCGTTTCCCAGACTCCTGCGTCTGTCGCAATAATTGCTTTCGAGTTGCTCTCCGGATAGAAGAGTACCCACCAAACGGGAATATCAGGCAGATTACCTGAAACATTTGTCCATGAATTTCCTCCATCTGTAGAATGCCATACATGTGCCACACCGTAATTGCTAAAAGTTGCAAGCAGGTTATTGTCATTTGTACCGGGCGCAATACAGGAAACGTTAGCTCCGGGAGTACCGTGGTTAATCTTTGTAACCGTATATTCTGATCCATTAGCATCATCAACCCTTACAATCGCTCCTGAAGAGGAACCCAGAAACACCCTGTTGGGCGTATATGGCGACACTGTAATATGGGTGGCCCTGCCTCCTAATCCGGATATTGCCATAGGAGTGAAAGTGCTTCCTGAAGTTGGATTCTCCCACCTTAGAATTTGATCAACTGATGCTGCGCAATACATTTTCTTAGCTCTTGAATCATAATCAGTCGGATTAATAAACGCCCCGATTGAGTTTGAATAATTCACACTACTCCAGGTATTACCACCATCAATACTTCGCCTGTATTGGTTATACGTATAAGCTGTAAAGTGGTATTGCGGATCTATCTGATCAATATGCGAAAAACCTCCATCTCCTCCGGTGACTTCAATTGCAGAATCTAACCCCGGCTTGAAGAGTACCTGAGTGCCATTATCCTGTGTCCCACCCATATAATAATTCAAATTTGTCGGATGCGCCGCAATACTATAGAACTGTTTTATGCGAAGCCCCGTACTTCTCTCAGTGAATGTGGCACCGCCATCGAGCGAAATACCTACCCCTCCGTCAGAAGCGACGAGCACCCTGTCTCCATCCCATAAAGCATATTGCTGATCGGCATGTACATAAGACGTTGGACCCGTACCATACCACATGGATACCCTTGACCATGTGACACCTCCATCGGTCGTTCTATAAACATTCATACCACCTACAATTGCCTTGTCAGGATCAGCCGGATCTACTGCCACCGCAAGGCAATACCATCCTTGTCCATAGCTGAGTCCTGTCGAGGTAGCAGGTAACGAAGTGGAGTTTATCGTAACCCAGTTCTCTCCACCATCGGTTGATTTCACTACATCAGGTGTCTGGTGGCTGCTATTGGAAGGCAGCCCATAAATCACATCTCCCGAACTGGCAAATGCTATGTTCAAAGCACTCGACAAAGCTGTGGGAACCGTAACCGGCATACTCCAGGTTGCAGCCGTCACAGTTGCCGGATTAGCTGTGTATCTATATCCTTTAGTAGTTCCGGACCCCTCAAAGTATGCATACCCAAAAAATGCATGCAGCCTGCCTGTACTACTGATAATCATGTCGGATACATTTGTCGACATACCTGCAGGAGTTATGTTTACCCACGTAACTCCTCCATCGCCCGACCGTAACAATCCCGCACCACCCTCTAAAGTGGAGGCATACAAATTCCCTGATGCATCACACAATAACTTACTTATATTCCAAAACCCTTTTGTTGATGGCAATAAATTCCAGGTTACACCATGATCCGTACTCTTCCAAATTCCTCCACCTCGAACCCGGTCAAGGTTGGCAGCCTTCTCTCCTGTTCCGAAATACATAATATTAGTATTAGTGGGATCCTGACAGATCCCTCCAATCGCCATATTATCGAAGTAGTCACTCACGAGTGTCCATGACGCATTGGGATCATCTATATTCGTGGTTTTCCAAAGTCCGCCTGCCACACCACCAACCCAGACCGTTTGTTTCGTGGCATCTGCCAGATCAACCCACATTGCCCTGATTCTTCCCGCCGTCACAGAATTGAGCACCCTGGAGTTGCCATAAGGTCCGGGACGATCAGCATGAGGCCCTCTTTCAACCCATGAAATCCCCAACGCACTTGTCTTCGCAAATCCTCTCATGGCATCTGCCTTCATCACATCAGACACTACAGCCATCAACCTTTCTTTTGGCACATAGCCTAATTTCAAATCCCGTGTAAGTTCCCAATCTCTTAACTGCGATTCATAAAGGCCTGTTTGTTCCATCGGTTTCTCCCGCTTGGGAAGAAATACTCGTGCATCATCCGAAAGAATCTCCATTTTATACCGGGGCACAGTAGAATTCTTCCAGAAAAAATATCCGATAACACCTGCAAATAAAATCACCGAAACTGCTGATAGTAATTTTCTCAATCTCATAAATAAAATGATTTAGTTAATTTAATAATAGATTGCACCTGCCCTTTTCGAGATGTTTATAAGGCCATTAATCAGTTTATCTCAGGATTGGAGAGCATGGTTATTGAACGCAGTCTTCTTGGTACGTGGAAGAATAAAGATAGGATTAATTTTTTAACAAATATGAAAAAATAAAAATAAAAAAAGACTGCTCTTTTCAGAGCAGCCTTAGTAATTCAAAAATGAACTCGTGAAAATTATTTCCGCTTCAAAACCCTTTCTGTATATACCCTCCCATCTGCGCTTACTCTGAGAATATAAATCCCCTCGGAAAGTCTATTCATATTATCAGGCATTACTGAAATCACGTCAGAGCCGGCATATTCTTCACTAAATACTCTTGCCCCCGACGTATTAAACAGTGCTGCTTTAACCTTTCCTTCAGGCACTCTGGCAAAATGCAATTTTATCTCATTCCTGAACGGATTACCCACTACAGTGAGCTTTTGAGGGCCTGAATAGCGTAATAGCAACGTATTACTGTACTCATACCTGCCATCCTTATCTACAATCTTTAATCTGTAATAGTTCTGTGCAGCCAAACGATTATCTGTAAGGGAATAATCCCTAACAGTATTACTATTCCCGGCTGCATTCACCCTGCCAATCGAAGTGAAACCGGTACTTCCATTGCTCGATTTCTGCACTTCAAAATAGGAAGTGTTTTGTTCTGACGCTGTCTTCCAATTTAATACGGCATAATCATTATGGATAGCTCCAGTAAAGCTTTGCAACTTCACTGGTATCACCACATCCTTTTCTGAAAGGAAGAATTTAGTATTAGAGGTGAATCCGGTAAATGATGCTATAAACAAATAACCCTGATCGTACGTCTCATAGGTGGTAAATCCTAATTGGGTATCGGACGAATGTCCTCCTGAAGGATTAATTGCAGTTGCATCGGTTTTTACCAACACGACATCAGCAGGCGTACGTCCCCCCATTTCCGCGGTAGTGAGATAAATCCCTACATTGTAGCTTGCCGTGCTTGATCCCGGAGTAATCTGGAATACTTTTGCAGATCGGGATTTATTAGCATACGGAAGCCAGTCTGTTCCGGTAGCTAAAATTTGGGAAGTCACACAGCCCAATGAGGTGGTGGCGTCTTTAATTCTACTAATCACATCATCACCATTATAAAAATAATAGATGCCATTGTTATACACCGTTTCGGTTCTTGTACCTGATGTAGCGATGTTGTTGTCGCTACCCAGGTAACCGTATTCAACCCTGGGTCTTATTCCACTAGTATTATACTTCCATGGGAGACTAAATTCTTCATCACAATTGATATTGTTTTGCCCGATAATTCCAGCCACATCAATTCCACTGCCATCTCCATAACCGATTACCTTATCTCTAGATTCTGAACCTGCCAAAAGATTGTCATAGCAAATTTCTATTACCACATTTGATACTCCATCCCACTCAAACGGATGATCAAATACAAATGTATTAATACCGTTAACCGTATTATATGAGGCATACGATTTGTAAACAGTCGTATTGGTAAAGTGAAAACCTGTGGCGTCATAGGGATAATTATAGGTCGAGGTTCCTAATTTGATATTCAGATTCTTATATGCTGAAATGGAATATTTTTCAATATCCAATCCGATTGATTTAATAACTCCTTTTCTCATGCCCAGATCACGCAATTCAGCAGCCCGGTAGATACTCTGACTCCTTCTACTTTTCATGTTGATATCCAAAACGATATCCGGAACTGCCATATAATATTGCCGACCTCCTAACATAAATACTGATTCCTTCAATTCGAATGATGGGGCACTGATGCCATTTCTGATTTCTATAATATTTTCGCCAAAACTAGGCGACACCAATGCATTGGTGGTACCGGATACGGAAAGACTGAGTGTAAAGGTCTCAGCAGATTCCACTTCAGCATCATTGTAAATCCTTATAGACACAGGATAGGGGCCTTTGCTCCCTACAGGTACAGTAATTGTGTGCGAAGGACTGGTAAAGTTTCCATTTGTAGTAAATTCAAAATCCTGCCCTTCTATTGCCGTACCACCTGGTTTTAAATTAACGGTAAGTGTTTCACTTCCCGAAGCTGCAGCATCTAAAACCACATTTACTAAATAATCCTTGTAGTATCTGCATCCATCAGTAGTGCTTTCAGTCGTTTCCTTAAACGACATCGAGCTAAACGCAAAACGGGCATAAGGCGGCAATGTCGGAAGTTGCGCAGTAAAGATACCCCTGCCATGAGTTGCGGCGGCAAGAGAATTATCTCCTCTCCTGTATTTCAACATATCTGTTCTTACAAAAGGAAAGGTGGTATTCCGCTCCCACACAGTACTTGAACCATTCAGGTTATCAGTCTCCCATACACCTGCTTCAGTGGCAATGATTGCCTTTGTATTACTTTCAGGATAGAATACAGCCCACCATACCGGCATATCCGGCAGGTTACCACTAACATTTGTCCACGAGGTGCCGCCATCATTAGTGAGCCAGACATGTTGTGCACCATAATTGGAATATGTAGCCAAAAGATTATTATCATTTGTGCCGACTGCGATACATGATATATTGGAAGTGGGAGTTCCTGATTTAATGGTAGTAGCCGTTAGGGTATTGTCATCATTTGCATTATCTACACGAATAATCTTACCTGAGCTAGAGCCAAAAAACACTCTGTTAAGTGTGTAAGGCGATACAGAGACATGCCTGATAGTCCCTCCCAATGATGAAAGCGGTACAGCAGTGAAAGACCTTCCCGAGATTGCATTATCCCATCTGATAAACCGGTTATTATCTGCTCCACAATACATGGTCTTACTTCTGGAATCATAATCCGTAGGATTAATAAAACTTCCTATAGTAGTCGAATAATCGACCCCTGTCCATGATTTACCACCGTCAGTACTTCTTCGATACTGGTTATAAACATAAGAGGTGAATTGATATTGCGGATCTATCTGATCTATGTGTACAAACGCCCCATCACCACCGGTTACTTCAATAGATGAATCCAAACCAGGTTTATACAATTTATGTGAACCATTATCCTGGGTTCCTCCCAGAAAATAGTTATAGTCTGTCGGATGTGATGCCACTGAATAAAATTGTTTAATACGCAAACCGGTGTTTCTATTCTTAAAGGTGTAGCCTCCATCCTGAGAAAGACTGATGCCTCCATCAGAAGCCACTATTATCTGGTCACCATTCCATACAGCATACTGCTGATCTGCATGGACATAAGAATATGGACCTGAACCTGCCCAGAGGGAAATCTTGTTCCAGCTATTACCGCCATCAGTAGTTCTGAAAACGTTTAATCCACCCACAATCACGTTGTTGGTATTTGCAGGATTCACTGCCAGGGCTAAACAATACCATGCTATACCACTATAGGCATCCGAAGGAATAGTGGCTCCTGTAGATGCCCAATTAACTCCCCCATCAATAGATTTATAAAGTGTGGGGGTGCCCCAGGATGAATTGGCAGGGAGTGCATATAAAATATTTCCGGCTACGGCTATATCTGAGTTGTACTGAGCCGGAAATGTTGTAACCGGCGCATTCCATGTAGAAGAAGTTACCGTAGAGGGATTGTCTGTGTACATCGGGCCACTTTCGCCGGCACTACTTCTATATCCGCAAACGATATGAAGCCTGCCTGTAGCACTGAGTTCCATATCAGTAATATATGTAGTCTTCCCAATGGGCGAAATATTTGTCCATGTAGCTCCTTTGTCAGTTGACCTGCGAAGTCCTGTGGAACCAATAGTGGCCACATATACATTTCCTGCATTATCGCACAGGATTTTGGAAACATTGATAAAACCGGTAGTCGAAGGGAGCAGGTTCCAGGTAACGCCATGATCAGTACTCTTCCAAACTCCCCCTCCTCTCACTCTGTCTAAATTGTTAGTTTTTTCACCTGTTCCGAAATACATGATGTTATGATTCGTAGGGTCCTGACAAATTCCTCCAATAGCCATGTTGTCAAAATAATCACTTACTAAGGTCCATGTGGGATCTGTATTCTGGATATCTGTTGTCTTCCAAATACCTCCTGCCACACCCCCGACCCAAACCGTATGAAATGTGGGATCAGCAAGATCCACCCACACCGCACGCACCCTTCCTGCAGTAGAAGTATTTTCAATCCTGTAATTCCCCTGGGGGCCGGCGATATCAGCATAAGGGCCCCGTTCCTCCAAGGTGATTCCCAGAGCGCTGCTACCTCTGCCACCCCTCATCACCTCTGCTTTCATAAGTTCAGAAGTAAGGCTAACCAATCGGTCTTTAGGTACATATCCAAGAGAAATATCTCTCGTAAGTTCGTAATCGCGTAACTGCGATTCATAAATTCCCGTTTGTTCAATGGGTTTAGGTGTCTTCTTTCTTACTACCCTTTCAAGTTTACCTGAATAATCTACCGAAGTGTTTCCATTCAGGGTTTTCCAAATCAGGTAACCCGACACCGTAGAAAGGAAGATAACAAACAGGCTGAGTAATGGTTTCTTCATAAAAGTTAATTCTTTGATTTCTTGCAAAAGGTAGGGAAAAATAAAAATAACAGCTTGCTGCTAATCAAAATATTAATCAGGAAAATATCCACATCTAACATGCCAACACATTGGTTCACAATAGGAAACCAGGGCAAACCCAAAAAAGATTCGTACACCCAGGTCGCACTAATGGACATAATCCCTGCATTGTATTAAAAATTAAAAGGATGTTTATGGAGTTCAGTTCACCATTAAGTGCGCAATACGCAATGCTTCCTGTGAATACCAGTCAGACAGACGGAATGCCTTCCACACGAATCAATTTCTTAATTGGGCACAAATATTTCTTCCCTGCAATCGCAAACTCAATCCAGGCAAGCCCGCCATGTTCAGGCTTTGGTTCCTTGCTATCTACACGAGGGGACAGCGATACAATCCATAACCTGGATTGCGGTGGCACTTCAATATTAATTTTTTCATCTGTAGCTTCTGCAGACTCCAGAACTACCCCATCCCTACTGCTAAGTGTAGCATACGCATCAAAATACTTTCCCTTTATACAAGCAGTTTCCCAATGATCCACAGAATCTTTTGTAATTACATAAACTGTATAAACCGTATCAATTATCGGTGGTATTTCATTGCCGTTCTCATCCACGGCAATGGTACCTGGCAGGCGATAATAGTAAGATGCCACAGCCTCTGCATTCTGATTTCCGGAAATGTTGCTGGTTTGCGTACAGGCTGCGACACTGATAATACATAGTACTATTGCACTCATCATCTTCATTATCATATTGCTTTTGGGTATAATAGCTTTCCGGCTGTCGTCGAAGATAACTACAAATCAATTATTTGAATCCTGTTCAAGTCATAAACATTAAGTATAATCTGTACTTGCTAAAACTCCATTCAAAACAATACTACTCCGCTCAAAACTTAAATCAAAACTGCACTTGAATTTTCTTTAAATTTCACCACTTAAAAATTCTAATATGCTTAAGAGATTATTGTTTTTCTTTTTATGCTTTGATGTAACAGCCGCTTTTTCTCAAAGCCGGGATAAGAATGTACCCAAAGCTAATTTTGAGCAGGCAGCAAAATATTCGCCTGCCAAACTCAGAAAACTGGTTTTTTCCACAACGGTAAATCCTATGTGGCTGAAGTCAGGCAAATTCTGGTACACTTACAGCGATACCAAATCCCAAAAGTGGTATCTGGTGGACCCTGCCAAAAGAACTAAAACACCACTATTCGACAATGCCGATCTGGCCAGAAAACTAAGTGCCATTACATGGGATCCACATGATGCAGCACATCTGGGAATTTCCAACATTAAGTTTGCCGATGACGAACGCTCTTTTACTTTTAAGGTGGCAAGCAAGAAAGATACTGTAAAGACTGCCGAAGAAAGAAAAGACCTGAAAAACAAGGCAGATACCATGAAGAAAAAGACTTACACACTTAAGTATGACCTTGCTACCGGAAATATTACAGAGATTCAGGATACTACCAAGGCGGAGCTCTCCTGGGCCTCTTTTAACCCCGATAGTACCGCCATCATCTACGCAAAAAACTATAACCTCTACTGGATGGACAGGGCCAACTATGAAAAACTAAAAAAGAATGAAAAGGATTCAACTGTCGTCGAGCACGAACTTACCAAAGGAGGTGTTAGAAACTACGCATGGGCAGGTGACAGCTACAGCATTGACGATACCACTAATCTAGACAGGCTCAGCAAACAAAAAATGAGAGCAAGGTTAATCTGGTCACCCGATGGCAGATACTTCATTACCACCAGAAAAGATAACCGCGATCTGCTCGATTTGTGGGTAATCAATAGCACAGGCGGCAAACGGCCTATTCTGGAAACATATAAATATCAAATGCCCGGCGAGGCTGATAGTACTGAAACCGAACTTCATCTATTTGATTTTAAAGCCAAGACCAATAAGCAAATTGACATAGCCCGTTTCAAAAACCAACAGATCGGATACTGGACCAGGAAGGTTTCCAAGACGGAATCCGGAGGAGGATTTGGATTCGGGTTTGGAGGCGGTGCTACCCCACCTACCTGGCTGGGCACCAACGACTACTTCTATGCTTCGAGAACCAGCAGAGATCAGAAAAAGATTGATTTGCTCAAAGTCTATACCGACGGACGCGTGCAGGTATTAATAGAAGAAAGAAGCAACGTGTATCTGGATATACAAAGACCCGAAATACTCAATAACGGTAATGAGATAGTGTTCTGGTCAGAGCGTGACGGATGGGGACAACTCTACCTTTTTGATGGCAATGGGAAACTCAAGAATCAAATCACTCAGGGAGAATTCTTCGTTTCAGGTATAGAAAGTGTAGATGAAAAAAACAGAAAAGTATATTTCGTCGCAAATGGTAAAGAAGAAAATGAAGACCCCTATTACAATCACCTTTACAGTATCAACCTGGATGGAAGCGGCATGAAACTTCTAAACAAAGGGGATTATGATCACAGGGTGGCTACCAACGACCAGACCAGCTTCTTTGTGGATAATTACTCCCGCGTAAACACTACCCCCAGGTCTGTACTTTACAATCAGGAGGGTGCAAAGATTATGGATCTGGAGGAAGCTGATTTATCCTCTCTCTTTGCCACAGGATACAAATTCCCCGAACCTTTTAAAGTAAAAGCAGATGATGGCATTACTGACCTCTATGGTGTGCTCTACAAACCTTATGACTTTGACTCTACTAAATTATATCCCCTGATTGAGTACGTGTATCCGGGGCCGCAGACGGAAGCCGTAAATAAAACCTTCAGTACAGGAATGGATCACACTGACCGGCTTGCACAATTAGGATTTATAGTGATCACAGTGGGTAACCGGGGCGGACATCCGAACCGCTCAAAATGGTATCACACATACAGCTATGGCAACCTGAGAGATTATGGTCTGGCTGATAAGAAGGCTGCTGCTGAGCAGATTGCCGACAGGTATTCATTTATAGACAGAGAAAAAATAGGTATCAACGGTCACTCAGGAGGTGGATTTATGAGTGCGGCCGCCATGTTTGTGTATCCCGATTTCTTCAAAGTAGCGGTATCAGAATCCGGCAATCATGATAACAATATTTACAACAGGAACTGGAGTGAACGCCATCATGGAGTACAGGAAAAAATTTCAGCCAAGGGAGATACCACGTTTGCTTACTCTATTGAGAAAAATAGTGAAATAGCAAAAAACCTCAAAGGGCATTTGCTCCTGGTAACAGGTGATATCGACAACAACGTGCATCCTGCGGGCACCATCAGAGTGGCCAACGCATTGATTAAAGCTAATAAAAGATTCGACTTCATATTGCTGCCAGGCCAACGTCATGGCTTTGGATCAGACTCTGAATACTTTTTCTGGAGAATGGGAGAATACTTTACCGAGTATCTTCTGGGAGATTCGCGCAGAGCCGATGTAGATATTATGGAAATCAACAGAGAGATACCCAAAACAAGGTAAATGCATTCGTAACATAAAATAAAAGCTCACAAACCACAACTCACAAACCACAACTCACAAGGTAAACCCCCTTGTAGTATAAATTAAAAGCCCCTGGAAGATCGATTTTCAGGGGCTTTTAATTTAAAAAGATACGATACTAATCGCCTGACTTATCTTCTACCGTAGCATCCGGTGCATTCTTTTTTACAGAACTAATACCGTTCTCCATCCCGGCTTCACTTTCATACATTTCGCTCGTTCCTACCACCTGCCCGTTCGTAGCCTTGAGATTAAAATACCACTTGGCATTTGTTGATTTTTTCCTTTCGAACTTACCGTCGTCAGCAGAATTCTTACGGACAGAATCAACCCCATTTTCGCAGGTAGCTTTACTCTTATAACCCTGACTCGATAGAATTACCTGACCGTTAGTAGCTTTCAGATTAAACTGATAATCTCCATTGCTTCTCTTTGTAATTTCAAACTTTCCCATAATTAATATTTTTTCCAGACAAGAT
This sequence comes from Chitinophagaceae bacterium, assembly GCA_023957755.1. Classification (GTDB taxonomy): domain Bacteria; phylum Bacteroidota; class Bacteroidia; order Chitinophagales; family Chitinophagaceae; genus Ginsengibacter. The sequence goes on along the minus strand of JAMLGT010000008.1, from coordinate 59,585 downwards.
AAGAAAATTTCATTATTTATTCCTGCTCGCACTCAAGTCTATCCGGTTGCCTTAAGTCGATCTCACCAGGCACTACTGGCAACATTCCCCATCCTCTTGTGTAAAATATTCCCACTAGCCAAATTATTCAATAGAACATATCATGGTTGTCCGGCTAAATTCTTCCAAATGTGGCTCCAGCCCTTGTTGAGCAGGACTTTCATTGCCTTACCCTAATGGGTGGAATAATAAATTTAAAACCTAAGCCTGGTGAACTTTAGCCCAACTGAACCGGATAATATCAAGAATTTATATCAGATTTCAGATTAAACACCTAAACCTCTCGGCACTAAAGTCCGGGAATGATTAACATAAAAAACCCTCAAACGGCTTTACAGTAGTGTAAACCTTCTGAGGGCAATTGTATAATACGTGTTTGTATTAGAACCTAACTCCCAGCGACACGCCCATCCGCAACCCACCCCATGGGCCATCAAGCTTCATTGAGCCACCATTGGCATTTACATTCACTTCCTTATCCAGGAATGGAATATCAATATCATCAAGGGTCTGCTGTAAATGAGACTGTTCAGTTGGCGATAATGTTCGTGTAGAAGTCCCTGTTAGTAAAGAAGTGCCTGTACCGTAATGCGCTCCAAGTACCCAGAGGTCGAGCACCAGCAATTTTCCAAGGCTCTTCTGCACACCCAACTGAATGCCGCCGGTATTGGAGGTCAGTTTTCCGGCAAGGTCTAACTTCTCTGTACCACCTCCGTCCGCATCAAACTCTACAGACACATTATCTACCTCAAAATTTGCGTAACGGTAAAAGAATCCAAGATAGAATCCCTGCCCATAACCCTTGCCCAGATACAATCTCACTTCAGGAGTGAAGGAGTAATTACCCAAACGCAGGCTTTCAATCTGGTCTTTTGTTTCCTGATCGGTGTTATCACCCATCAACTTCAAAATATTGCTCTTGAATGGAATAGGTCCTGTAGGCATATATCTTCCTGAGATTCCCAAACTCAAACGCCTGGTAATTGCTCTTTCTAATTGAAGATTGTAGTTATTAATCACATAACCCGGAATATTCACCTTTACAAAATTCATAGCATGCTTTGGCTTCTTTACTTTCTCGGGTTGGCTCGTGTGGCCATCATCTGACACCTGTGCATAAACGCCTGTGCCCGCAATTGCAAACACCAAGGCTAACAAAATGGATTTTCCTGAGGACATCATATTTCTCTTTTAACTAACAAAACGAAAAATACAATCAAATATTATATCCCCAATGAAGAAGCCATGTATCATCGCTGCCGTAACCATTTAGTCCACTTCATACCACAGAAATGTACTGCTAAAAAAAGGGAAATTCTAATTAGACGGAAATTGATAAAAATCAAACTAACGCCATCCGCCACCAAGCGCCTTATAAAGCTGAACTACTGCACTCAGCCTGCCATACTTTGCATCCACATAATTCAGTTGCGCATTTAGCGAGTTTTGCATCGCAGTAATTACATCCAGAAAATTGCCCATGCCATTGTCAACCAATTCACGCGAATAGGAAATAATGGTGTCATAATGCTCAAACTCAGTATGTTTAATATCTACCAGTTTATTCTGTGCTTCATACACAAAAAGCGCATCCGACACGTCCTTGGCTGCCGACAAAATTGTTCTCTTATAATTATTCAGGGCAATCTCCTGATTCGCACTGGCCACTTCATATTGCGTACGAATCTGCCGCTTATTAAAAATGGGCTGCATCAACGAGCCTGCTACCGCACCAAACAAAGCCCCCGGACTAAATAGCTTATCAAAATCAGACGCTGTGAAACCTGCTCCAGCCGTAATAGTAAGTGAGGGATAAAAAGCTGCTTTTGCTGCATTAGTTCCAAAGAATGTACTCATATAATTGTACTCTGCAACCCTTACATCAGGTCTGTTAGTTAATAATTGCACGGGCACCCCTACCGACAATGGTGCAGAAATCTGCTGCTCGTTTAACGTATTCCTTTCTACAGGTTGCGCCGGTATATTCAGTAACAGACAAAAATAATTTTCGAGCAGTCTGATATTATTATCGAGATTCACCAGTATCCCTCGTGAATTAATAAGTAACGCCTGGCTTTGTTCCACCGCAACTGCCGATACCGTTCCGGCATCCTTTAGTGCACGTGTGGTTGTCAGATTGTTTTCGCGATTGGCAATTGTTTCTTCTGTAATCTTTTTTTCCTCGTCCAGTGCCATCAACTGATAGTAGGTATCAGCCAGCGAGGCCACTAATTGCGATTTGACAGCCTGCTGTGCAGCCTGAGAGCGCAACAAACCGGCTAGCGCCGCATCTTTATTACTCTTTATTTTCCCCCAAATATCTGCCTCCCATCCAAGGTTACCCGTAATAGAATTATTCTGTGTAGTACCTGCTGTTATTCCGGCAGAGACAGAAGGCAGAAAATTGGCCTTTCCTTGTTTCAGATAGGCTTCTGCAATATTAATTTGCTGCACCGCATTCATCATATCGGTGTTATGCTCCAGGGCAAGGGTAATATATTGTTGCAACTTCTGATCTGTAAATAATTCCTTCCACGAGAAATTAGCCAGATTCTGTGTATCTCCTGTTGCGACTTCTGTACTATAATATGAATTATCTACCGTTACCGGATTTTGATAAGGCCGGGCAACGAAACACGACTGTAGTACAATGGCCAGCATTAGCGTTAAAACCAGTACGTGTTTATTCAAAATCATTCTATGCTGATTCATTCTCATACTTTTTGTGTGTCAAACTTCATAGGTTTTACTCTCTCCTGCAGCCATTGGAAAATTGCAAAGAGCACAGGAATTATCAATACTCCCAATATAGTACCTATCAGCAATCCCATAGCTGCCCCTGTTGCAATCGAATGGTTCCCGATCGCACCAATACCCGTAGCAAATACTAATGGCATCATCCCGAAAATAAATGCAAAGGATGTCATTAAGATCGGACGAAGCCTTGCCTTAGCTGCATTGATTGCTGCCATCGCAATGCTTTCTCCATGACGTCTGCGCTGCACGCCAAACTCTACTATCAGGATTGCATTCTTGGCCAGAAGACCCACGAGCATTATCAGGGCTATCTGGAAATAAATATTATTCTCCAGGCCAAATAGCCATTGACCAAAATAAGCCCCCATCACACCCAACGGTAATGAAATAATAACCGAAAACGGTACGATATAACTTTCAAACTGGCCTGAAAGAATGAAGTACACGAAAATAAGGCTGAGCACAAAAATGATCATAGCCTGCGACCCTGCGCGCACTTCTTCACGTGTAAGACCGGAAAAATCAATTCCATAACTGGTAGAGAGATTGGTTTGTGCCACTTCTCTCAAAGCATTTAACGCATCACCCGTACTATATCCGGGGTTCACTGCCCCGGTGATATCTACAGAAGAAAATAAGTTAAACCTCGTAACAGATTGCGGTCCATACACCCTTTTAAGCGTTACAAACTGAGATATGGGCGCCATTTCCCCCTTTGCAGTTCGCACATAAATAGAATTAAGACTGTTTACATCTGTACGATTTTCAGGCAGGGCTTGCACCATTACCCGGTATTGCTTCCCATACTTGCTGAAATCTGCCGTATATACACCACCGATATATCCCTGCATTGTAGAAAAGATATTACTGATGGGCACTCCTGCTTCACTCGCCCTGGGCACGTTAATATCCATTTGATACTGGGGATACTGCGTGTTGAAAGATGTCTGTGCAAACTGCACCTCAGGACGTTTCATCAACTCACCAATAAATGCTTTAGCAGTTCTGTCCAACTCAGATATATCAGCTCCTGTTTTATTCAACAGAGAGAATTGGAATCCGGCACTATTACCAAATCCCGGGACACTTGCCGGCCCGAAAAATATTGCTTTTGCATCAGGTATCGTAGCTGCTATACCGAATAGCTTGCCGGTGATTTCATCGATGCTCTGTCCCTGTGTACTATTGCGTTGCTTGAAGGGCGCCAGTCTGATAAAGGCAAGTCCGTAATTACTTCCTGTTCCCGAGATCAGTCCCCGTCCAGTTGAAAAGGTGAAATCAGCCACACCCGGAATCTTTCTGGCTTTTTCAGACAACTGTTTCATCACCTGATAGGTTCTGTCCATACTACTACTGGCCGGCAATTCCATATTCGCAAATATCATTCCCCTGTCTTCCTGAGGCACAAAACCTGTAGGCATTGCTTTATTGAATACCAGAATCAGTATTACGGCTCCGGCCAGTATCACTCCCGAGAGCCATTTATGCCTGAGAAGAATTAAGAAACCTTCACCATAACGCTTGGTAAACGCACTAAAGGCCGCATTGAAAGCAGTGAACAGCCTTTGAATAAAGTTCTTATTTGCGTGTGCACTATCCTTATGTGGCCTGAGAAACAAAGCACAGAGCGCCGGGCTCAGTGTCAATGCATTTACGGCTGAAATCACAATAGCTACAATAAGCGTAATTCCAAACTGTTGATAGAATACACCCGTAGGGCCGGTGATAAAGGTAACAGGCACGAATACAGCAGCCATTACAAGTGTGATAGAAATAATAGCCCCTGTGATCTCATGCATTCCATCCACTGTCGCCTTCTTCGGATCCTTCTCTCCCTTATCGAGTTTGGCATGGACGACCTCCACCACTACAATCGCATCATCTACCACAATCCCAATCGCCAGTACCAATGCAAAAAGGGTCAACAGATTGAGCGAATACCCAAACAGATTCAGGAAAAAGAAGGTACCAATAATAGACACCGGCACGGCTATGGCCGGGATTAATGTGGATCTGAAATCCTGAAGGAAAATAAACACAACCAGGAACACTAATACAAAAGCTTCCAGGAGCGTCTTCACCACCTTGGCTATCGAGGCATCCAAAAACTCGTTACTGTCATAGTTATAGGTATAGCCAATTCCTTTGGGCATATTGGGCTCCTGCTCCTTTAGATACTTCTTAATATCCTTAATGATATCCTGCGCATTGGATCCGGGTGTCTGAAAAATACCCATACTGATGGAGGCTTTACCCGAACTCTCACCCACACCTCCATAAGAAAGGGCATCCATCCTGACCGTAGCCACATCCTTTAACCTCAGAAAATCTCCCTGTCCTTTCGACTTAATTATTATATCCTCGTATTCTGAAGGCTCGCTCAGTTTTCCTTTGTATTTAATCACATACTCAAATGAACCACCGGCATTCTGACCTAATGAACCGGCCGCGGCCTCAAGACTCTGACTGTTTATAGCTGCCACTACATCTGAGGGCTGCAAACTGTAGGCTGCAAGCTTTTGTGGATCGAGCCATATACGCATTGCGTACGTCTTTCCCCCAAATACACTCGCATCTCCAACCCCGAATATTCTTTTGATACCCGGAATAATATTAATGTCAAGATAGTTTTGAAGAAAAACATCATTCAGGTTCTCATTTGTCGTATAAAACGACAAAAACATCAAAGCACTGGTCTGTTGTTTTTGCGCCACCACCCCGGCTCTTGTTACCTCAGCAGGTAATAATGGTGTAGCACGTGCCACCCTGTTCTGCACGTTCACCGCTGCTATATCCGGATCGATTCCCTGTTTGAAAAATACATTAATGGTAGCACTACCGTCATTCCCGGCAGTAGAAGTAATATAATCCATTCCCTCTACCCCATTTACCTGCTCTTCAATAGGAATAATTACACTCTTCTGCACCGTCTCTGCGTTAGCCCCTGTATAGGATGCCCGGATATTGACCGTTGGCGGTGCTATATCAGGATATTGTGTTACAGGCAATGATTCCAATCCGAGTATCCCAAGTAATACCAGAATTATTGAGATAACAGTGGATAGTACCGGCCTGTTTATAAAAGTCTTGATCATCTTTCAAACACTGGTTTAATCGCATTAACAATACTGTCAAGATCTGTTTTCCGGGGTATGATCTTCATACCACTTCTAAGGCTGTTGACCCCCGCAGCTATTACCAGATCGCCCTTATTGATTCCACTCTCTACCAACACAAGATTATTTACCCGGTCAATTACTTTAATGGTGCCCAGCGCTGTGGTGTCATGATCTGCCACGAAAAGATGCACGATTCCCTGTTGTTCAAATGTGGCTGCTTCAGGCACTACCAATACATTTTCATACTGTTTCGGAATTCTGATGGTACCACTGTTGCCATTCACCAGTAGTCCTGACTGATTAGGAAAAGAAGCTCTGAAAAGAATGGAACCGGTCTGTGGGTCTATCTGGCCGGTAACAGTTTTCACAAGCCCTTTATGATCGTACTCGCGACCATTTGCCATTACTAATGTCACCGGTGGAATGTTTCTTAATTTCTCTGCTACCGTATTTCCGGGTGTATTTCCCAGGAAGTTAAGATATTCTCTTTCGTTCATCGAGAAATAGGCATACACCTCACTGGTCTCAGAAACTGTAGTCAGAGGGGTGGGATCAGAAGGGCCTACCAGGCTCCCCGTCTTAAATGGTATTCTTCCCACGATACCATCTATAGGGCTTCTTATTATAGAATAATCCACATTTGCCAGCGCACTCTTATAGTTGGCCTGTGCCTGACTTTGCCCGGCCTTTGCCTGCGCTAATTTTCCCTCTGCTGATCGCAGATTGTCTTTGGCTGTCTGCAACTGCACACTGCTAATGATATTTTTTTCCACCAGGGGTATTAACTTATTCACCTCCAATTGAGCTGAGCTGACTGCCGCTTCTGCTGCGGTGACATTCGCCTCAGCCGCACCGATGCCGCTCCGGGCAGCCGAAGCCACCTCCGAAAGATTATTGGTCTCCAGACGGAACAGCACCTGCCCTTTCCTCACCGGCTGTCCTTCGTCCACAAGGACTTCTCTGATATATCCGGAAATCTTCGCTCTAACATCATTGTTTATACGTCCTTCAATACTTGTGGGATATGATGTATAACCTGTAACTGATCTTCCCTGCACTTCCACTACAGGAAACGGGCGGGCAGCATTTGGGTCGGGTCCCTGCTTCTTATTTCCTCCACAGGAAGTAATGGCTGCCACCATTACCAGGCTGCCCAAAAAAGAACTCGCTTTATTCATAAGTAATTTTAATTTCAATTCTACTTTTTATATTCATAAAATTCACTCACACCGATGCGCAAGTGCACTAACCTTTGCTTATGTCCAATAACCCGAAATTGAATAAGAGAAATCCCCTTGATATTGCTGAGACTACTCAAAGCCATACAAATCCCCGAGATTAGGATGGGCTTTACTAAACCTGCAACTGAAACAAAAAAATCTCGCACAGCACTTACCTGACCCAAAAAACCGACCAGGTACTTACACTTGTAAGCTTCCCTCGCAAAAAATCCGAAACAACTGCTATGACCGATTCTCATCTAATTTATTACTTATCCTGTATGGCCGTTTTTGTTGAAATTTTTACCGATTCACATGACCGATAACTGTTTCAGCATAATGTCAACCATACGTTCAGGCTAAAAATTGAAGGTGCAAAATTACTCGTCATTCCCGATATATCCCCTCAAACCCTCAGATTTCAGATTCTTCTAACAAGAATGGAATTCTACAAAATAGAATGAGCAGAAACTGTCATTATTTTAATCCCCACGAATATCCCACAGCCAGTGTGCCGGCTCCTGCATTATTCTTACCGTTGGCTGTTCCTTTCTGAATATTGACAAATCCATAATTGAAACCACCTTCGATAAAAATATTACCGGAGGTGCCGGTACGATAACTAAATCCCAGGTTAGCTTCAGCACCTGCATTGAATTTATGAAGCTGGTCTTTGATATCCTTCTTTCCGTCAAAGGATTGTGGGGGTACCTGATCAAGAGGCATAGCTCCTTTTTCGTCAAGATATACGGCACTGGTTCCTGATGTAATCTGCTTACCGGAAAGCAACAATCCTGCAAATGGTCCTGCATTCACGTAAAACCTTAATGGAGATTGCGCACCAAGGTTCCAACCGAAATTGGCAAGAACAGGCAGGAGTAAATAATCGAGCCTTGACTCATTCTTAAAGTTTGCGTACAGATAAAGAGGAGCCTGTCCGGGAAACAGAGGTGCGAACTGAGCCGGTGTAGGAAAGGCCTGTAAGCCATTTTTCTTTCCACCCTGTGAGGAATATTGAATCATTGGACGAATAGAAAATACAGGCGTTACCTCAAAATCAGCATACACAGCACCATCTGCACCTATTCTGGAAGAAAATCCAGTATTGAGCGGATTTTGATGTGAACCTCCGGCTGTTAAATTAGGAATGCTCATGCCACCCCGCAAACCAATAGACACCTGTTGCGCCCGGGTCTCCCCACAACATAGAAGTAAGATCGCCGTAATAGTGAAAAATACCTTTTTCATCTGTAGTCAGTTTATAATTTTGATGATAAATATTCTTTTATTGCCACAAACCTGATGCCAACAGTATTATAAAATATAAGTATAGATACAATCTAAAATCTATACCCACTGTAAAAGAACACCAAATACTTCAAAATTTCACCCCAAAAGATATTTACCTTTAAGGCTTAAAGAGATGATAATACTTGCAGCTGCAGCCGGTAAAAATAATGAGCTCGGGAGGGAAAGCGGTGTACCGCTTTGGAATCTACCGGATGAATACGCAAGATTCCGCAAATCCATAATCGGCCACCCGATCATCATCGGACGAAAATCGTACGACGTTATAAGAGAGCCATTGAAAGGAAGCCTGAATATTGTGATTACACATAATAAAGATTACAATGGCAATGGCGCTTTAGTAGTCCACAGTCTGGAAGAAGCTCTTGAAAAAGTAAAGGCCGAAAAAATTATCTATATCATTGGAGGTGGATACATTTTTGAAATGGCACTTCCCATTGCAGACAGGATAGAAATATCAAGAATCGACGCTTCGTTTCCTGAAGCCACCGCTTTCTTTCCGGCTTTTTCGACAAACGAATGGACACTGCTTTCTTCGTCTAAACATGATATTGACTCAAGGCACAAGTATGCCTTCACTTATGAAGTATGGGAGAGAAAAAACAGGAATTTATCTATTTAAAATCAGGCGGACGCAATGTAACATCCAGTGTACGATACGACTTTACCGATTTTCCGTCTTTCTGCGCAGGAATCCACTTGGGTCCCCAGGTGAGGGCATCAATCAGCACTTCTGCAAGTTTAGTATTCTGCCTGGTCAATGCTTCCACCTTCGAAACCTTGCCTTTGGCATCTACTACAAACCGAAGAATACATACCCCATAGTCCATCACGCCAAATTCGGTAATGTGTACATTCATCTTTTTTGCAATGAATTCATTCCACTTCTCCTTACCACCCTTAAACTCAGCCTTTTTATCCACCTGCTTTTCATCAAATATACCGTCGGCCGGTAGGGTGTCTGTAATTAAAGTCGCCTGAATTTTTGAAAAACTGCTACACGAAAATCTTTTCTCCAGGGTTACAATATCCTGCTTATCATGGGCAGGCAATGAGGAAGAAAACAGAAGAAAAGGCAGAAAAAAAATAAATAATCTAAACATGGGATAGTCAGGTTTCCCTGATAAACAGATTAAAAATAATTCTCTGCCAATTTAAGACATTTTTGATAATGTATCCAATACTATGAACCCATAACCGGGAATTCTATTCTGAGTCTTTCACCACTTTAGGTGGTGCATAACGCTGTACTGGTATTTCCAGATAGGCATTAACTATATGGCCATTTTGTTCGGCCGGAATCCATTTAGGCCCTTCTTTAATTGCATCAACCAAAATCCTGGCCAGCCTGGTTCCCTCCATCGTAATAGCCTTTACATCTGAAATATGGCCATCCTTCCTTACTATAAACTTTATCTTACAGGTTCCTGCTTCATCTCTCGTCAACTCACTTTCATGCTTTTGGAATACCGTTCGCAGGAAATCACCCCAGGCCTCAGCACCTCCCGGAAACTTTGGTGCAGTTTCTACCTTTACGAATATTCTATCGTCAGGTTGCACCACTGCTAAACTACCAGCCTTTCCTTTATCCGGATTCACAAGTGTAACAGGTTGCACCCAATAGGCATTCACCGGCTTATCATTTACCCTGGCAGGAATCCATTTCGGACCCTTGCGCAAGGCATTTACTGTAACCTCTGCAAGGCGTGTATTCTTCATTGTTAGCACTTCTATATTCGAGATAGAACCGTCGGTATGTACTACGAATCTGATCTGACAAGTACCATAATCTGATTCTCTGAATTCATTCAAATAGTTTTTTAACGCTGTGGCGATATACGCTTTCCATGCTGAAACACCTCCGGGAAACTGTGCTTCTTTATCCACCTTTGATTTCACGTTGTCTGTTTTCTCAGGTGGTGCAACTACCCTTTTATCCTTCACCACTTTAGGTGGGGTGAATCTTACAAAATGAAACGTACGCTCCACATAACTAGTTACCAACTTTCCATTTTGCTTCGCAGGTACCCATTTGGGGCCTTTCTGAATAGCATCAATGGCAATCCTGGCCGCTTTAGTTCCGGTTTTAGTAAGCGCTTCCACATTTGATACTTTCCCCTCCTCATCCACCACAAACCGAAGTTTGCAACCACCTCTGACATCTTCACCTTTCAGTTCCTGCTCATGGTCTGCTATCACCTTGTTGATATATCTGCTCCAACCTACGTCACCTCCGGGAAACTGGGCAGGTACTTCAGTTTTTATAAAAACTTTTTTTTGATCTTCCGGAATCGTATCAGCCTTACTGTTATTCAGCAGCGCAGAGGATGCATCAGGAACATGATATCCCTTTTTCAACTCTATTTTCCACACCCCATTCAGCGCCAGATCGTTTCCATAAATGGCAGCCAGTTTAAGGCTTCCTTTCAATACCTCAATTGAAGCCAGTTGGTCGTCGGTTATATTTTTAAGCAGTGAATAATCTATTATGTTCCCGTTCACAATAACCAATGGATCTTTTTCATCCATGGTGCTTTGCTTCTTTAGCTGACTCCAGTCTAATGAATTTTTCATCTGACCATTCTCAGCACGCGCATGGGTATCCGGAATAGAAGGTACCGGTAGTTCCTGAGCCTTTAATGAAAAGAACACAAAAACCAGGGCCGTAAGAGGCAGTACCATAAGCCGGCCGAAATATGAGACTTTCTTTTTGTTGTTTTTTAAAATCATGGTTAATCTTCTTTTTAAGGGTGAATAGGCAAAATTGTTATTAGCGGGCCACGAGTAACCGGGATAAGCAGTCTGCAATGCCAGGCGCGAAAACTTTGCTCCATCAGCATCGCCAATCGACTCTTCATCAGCAAGAAACTCATGCACGATATTGATTTCACGTTTTATCAGCCAGAAAACAGGATTGAACCAAAAGACGATCTGAATGAGGTTGATAACAAGTTTGTCGAGAGAATGTAACTGACGTACATGAATTAGTTCATGGTGTAGTATTTCCAGGCCATCTCCTGAAAGATAGTCAAGTCGCGGATTCCAAAATATCAGCCTGAAAAATGAAAACGGGGTGCCTTTAGTATTCGACTCAATTATCCTGCACTCATCCAACACAATCTCTTTACCACGTCTTCTTATCCTGTATATACGCAGAAGCGATAGCAGGAATAACACGATCATGGTGCCTGCAAAAAGAAAATAGGCAAGCCACAAAAATGTATTCGTGTTCCAATAATCCTGACTGATGTGTATGATCACGGTATCATTAACTATATCACTCTTAATAAAAACGGGTAATGTATCTTTATTAGTAGCAAATAAGAGATCGAACCGGATAAATGGAAGTGTCAGAGAAAGCAATACTGAAGCCAGCAGGTAGAAACGATTATACAAATGAAATCTTCTGTTGCGCAACGCAACTAAATAATAAGCATACAGGATGGCCGATATCAGAACAACCTTGATGATATAAGGTGTAATGTTTTCCATTGTCTTATTTGTTTTCTTTTTTCAATTGCTTAATTAGCAGTTCCAGTTCTGCAATACTTACATTATTATCCTTCACCATTGCCGACACTACATTACTAAATGATCCCTCGTAAAATCTTCTGACAAGCGAGTTGACCCTGCCTTTGGAATATTCTGTCCGGGATATACCCGGCAGGTATTTGAATGCCCTCTTACCATAAGGCTCTATTTTTATAAAACCTTTCTCTGCCATAATCTTAAGTAGTGTAGCGACTGTGTTCTGGTGAGGCCTTGGCTCGGGCATGGCTTCTACAATTTCTCTTAAGAAACCGCCCTTTAATTTCCATACCTGCTGCATGATTTCTTCTTCGGCGCGTGTGAGTGGATTCATCTTAGTTTTTTTAATTATGGTATAAATATAAACTATTTTTTTAGTTCACCAACTAATTTTTTAGTTAATCGCCTCAATAGACATAAAATATTTACCTTACTTAACTCAGGAGCATAAAAAAACCGCACCCTTTCCGGATGCGGCTTTACATATTTTAGGAAAATACAGTTTACTTTATCTTCACATTAAACTTACCGTTAGTAACAGTCTTACTTGATGCTCCACCACTTGAAAAAGCCTTAAAGCTAAATGTGCCCTCTACATAATTATCATCATCTTTTGTGATAGTTACGCTTCCTTCACCTATTACCATATTAGCACTCCAGGCCTCGATGGGCATAGTAGTCGTGGCATAGGTCATTATAGCCTTATCTGAAACCGAATAGGTGGCCGGACCTGTGTAACCGGTAATTCCAATGTTAATCTGTCCATCAGAACCAGTACCAGCGATGGCGATCGTACTACCATCCTTTAGCGCACTTGTTGCCAGCGATGAATTAAATGCTTTACCTTCAACGGTAGCAGTCAGCGTGTCTTTACCTGCTCCACTGCTTCCTCCGCTTTTGCTGCATGAGAAAAAAGCTGCTGACAAAAGAAGCAGCGATACAATTCCAAACTTAAAAGCTTTCATAGTCTAAATGATTTGTTTTTGAAAAATTGATTAAAAAGGATTTTATCCCCTAAAACGCCCCACCAAAAAAAAATATTTTATCGTGGTGTAAAAAAATCTAAACTTCTTTTGCCCGGGAAGACGCAGAATTATTGCCCCCTATTAGCGCATTGACGCCAATTGGTTTGTCCCCATTCCTTACCTTTACTTATGATATAAGCACAGACATTTCAACAAAATAAACATGAATACAAAACACTTTTCCATTCCCGTAATCTTTTCAATATTACTCATGGCTTGTAACCACACTCCTTCAAAAACGGCTGATACTTTCTCGGCGGACAATCCTTTTGCGGCAGAAAGCACGCTACCCTATCAGACAATTGATTTCAGCAAGATCAAAAACAGCGATTTCCCTCCGGCCTTTACTGAAGGGATGAGGCAACAACTCGAAGAAATAAATAAAATCGTTGAAAACAAGGAAGCACCCACTTTTGAAAACACAATTGTGGCAATGGAAAAATCCGGACAATTACTCCAGCGGGCTTACCATGCCTTTGGTGTGCTCACAAGCGCCAACACCAATGATACGCTCCAAAAAATAGACGAAGAGTTTTCGCCCAAATTCGCGGCTCACGAGGACGCAATACACCTGAACTCCGGGCTCTTCAGCCGCGTGGAAAGTATATACAATAACAGAGCAAACCTCAACCTGGACCCGGAAAGCCTGCATCTGATCGAATATTATTACCAGCAATTTCTTATTGCCGGCGCTAAACTCAGTGATGCAGATAAGGAAAAATTAAAGAAGCTAAATGAAGAAGATGCTTCTCTGAGTACCAAATTTAGCAACACGTTATTATCCGCCGCAAATGCCGGGGCTTTGATTGTGGACAATGTGGCTGACCTTGATGGCTTAAGTGATAACGAAATAGCAGCGGCAGCATCAGACGCTAAGGCCTCCGGTAAGGATGGTAAGTGGAAGATTGCGTTGCAAAACACCACACAACAACCTGCTTTGTCCTCGCTAAAAAATAGAGAAACGCGTGCAAAACTATTCGACGCTTCCTGGAACAGAGCCGAACGGGGTGACTCAAACGACACCCGCAAGCTTATTACCCGCCTGGCTCAGCTAAGAACTGAGAAAGCAAAACTTCTTGGTTTTCCCAACTACGCTGCATGGAAACTCCAGGATCAGATGGCCAAAAACCCTGAAAATGTTTTCCACTTTTTAAATCAGCTTATCCCTGCTTCTGTAGAAAAGGCACACAAGGAAGCTACAGAAATTCAGCAACTGATTAAAGAACAGAAAGACACTTTCCAACTGCAGGCTTACGACTGGGACTTTTATTCTGAACAAGTAAGAAAGGCAAAATACGATCTGGACAATAATCAGATAAAGCCCTATTTCGAATTAGATAGTGTTTTATTGAATGGCGTATTCTATGCGGCCAACCAACTCTATGGCATCACATTCAAGGAGAGAAAAGACCTTCCTGTGTACCAAAGCGATGTGCGTGTATTTGAAGTGTTTGAGGAAAATGGCAATCCGCTTGCACTGTTCTACTGCGACTATTTTAAGAGAGACAATAAGAACGGCGGAGCATGGATGGACAATCTCGTAACGCAATCTAAACTCTTTAATACCAAACCGGTTGTTTATAATGTATGCAACTTCACCAAACCTGCAGAAGGACAGCCTGCATTACTGAGTTTCGACGATGTCACTACCATGTTCCATGAATTTGGGCATGCCCTGCATGGCATGTTTGCCAACCAACAATATCCTTCCATTTCAGGAACCAGCACTCCGCGCGACTTTGTAGAATTCCCTTCCCAGTTCAATGAACATTGGGCGCTATATCCTCAGGTACTCAAGAATTATGCGAAACATTATAAAACAGGCACACCCATTCCGCAAACACTCATTGATAAGATCGTCAAGGCGGGCACCTTCAACCAGGGATATGCCTTTACAGAATACCTTGCAGCGGCTGCACTGGACATGAACTGGCACACACTAAGCCCCGGATCACCTCTTCAGGATGCTGACCAATTCGAAAAAGAAAGCTTAGGTAAGATGAATCTCTGGATCAGTAACGTGCCGCCGCGCTATCGCTCCTCATACTTCCTGCACATCTGGAGCCTCGGGTACTCCGCTGCATACTATGCTTACAGTTGGGCTGAGATGCTCGACCACGATGCCTACACATGGTTCGAAGAAAATGGAGGACTTACCAGAGCAAACGGGCAGAAATTCAGAGATATGATCCTGTCACGTGGTAACACAGAAGATTTCGCCACTCTGTATAAAAACTTTAGGGGAAAAGATCCAAGTATTGCACCATTACTCAGATTCAGAGGATTGAAATAACAACGTGAATTAACTTAGTTTCGGCCTGCTTCATAATTGAGGCAGGCCGAAGCTTTTACAGGCTTTCAGGCTCTTGTCAATAAAAGCAGCAATTACGAAACAGCTTATTAATATTCAAACACGAAATAATCCCACGGCTGCATTTCATAGACATAATGATCAAACAACTTTACCTTTTGTCCTGAAAACACATTGACTGGATGTCCATAAATTACTTTATCCTTAATGGTAAAATGCTGTGGTAAAGGGGACAGATTGAGCACCACAAAAACCTGCTTATTCCCCTTCTGCCTCACATAAGCAAATATGGCATCATCATTTGCTGTAGCTAGTCTTCTGTAAAAGGCATCAGCATCCATAGCTTTATTGCGCTTGCGCAAATGCAGGAGTGTGGAATAAAAGGGAGCCATTTCATACTTACCCCACTGAATCGGGTCCTTTACAAAAAATTTAAGCCTGCGCTTATTCGGCTCTTCCTGTCCGTTATAAATCAGCGGGATACTCTGATACATTGTCTGAGTAAATACTGCAAACGTTTTGTATGCTGCTCCATATTTTTCAAACTCTGTACCATTCCAGCTATTCTCATCATGGTTAGTAGTGAAAAACAAACGCTGTGCATTTTTCGGATACACATTAATGTTATGATTCAATACCGAATCAAAATATTTCAAATTATGCTTTAGTGAATACACATCAGCCATCGGCTGCATCAGGCTCCAGGCATAGGTAGCATCGAATCCTGCATAATGAAATTCAGGCCCTTCTGCTTCGGCCAGCATATAAACATCTTTTATCTTTTTGAGCTGCGTGATACAATCTTTCCAGAAGTCTGTCGGCACATGGTGTGCCACATCGCACCTAAAACCATCTATATCCGTTTCGCGCAGCCAGAATGCCATTGCTGCAATCATAGAGTCTCTCAATTCTCTGTTTTTATAATTTAACTGACGGGTATCTGTCCAGTCAAAAGGAATTACCACTTTTCCATTGGCATCGTGTTCATAAAAGTCAGGATGGCTGGTCATCCAGGGATTATCCGGTGCGGTATGGTTGGGTACCCAGTCGGTAATCACTTTGAAACCCATGGCATGAGCCTCTTTCACCAATCGTTTAAAATCATCCATCGTACCGAATTCAGGATTCACCTGAGTGTAATTTCTTACGGCATAATAACTACCCAGTTGAGACTCGTTTTCTTTTCTATCCTTTAGCCCAATAGGCGTAATCGGCATAAACCATAAAATTTCAACTCCCATTTCTTTAAGACGCGGTAAGCTTTTTGCAAATGCATTGAAAGTGCCTTCCTGTGAGAACTGCCTTACATTCACCTCATACACATTTGATCGAGCACTCCACGAAGGGTGTTGAAAAGAAGTAGGATCCTGTCCCTGAGTAACAACTGCAGCATACTTAGGACTACACCCGACAAATAATATAATCGCTGCAGAAGCGATGGCTACCCGCAATTTTCTCATAGTATATTAATTAAGTAAGTTATTTAAAGTTAGAAATTCTTTCTTATTTCTATGCCTCCCCTTCATCCTCCTCCATCTCAGCCCTGATTTCCTCACTGATCTGTACGATGATCTTATCAATACGCTGACCGTCCATGTCCACAATTTCAAAGTCAAATCCGCGCCATGAAAACTTATCTCCTTCATTAGGAATACGCTCAAGTGTATGCAGCACAAATCCTGCGAGTGTGTCAAATTCGTTTTCAGACTCAGATATCCAGGAAGACTTTTCAAAATAGGAGAGAAAATCATAAAACTGAATCTGTGCATCCACCAGATAGGTATTGTCCGATCTTTTTACAATTACATATTCATCATCTTCCTCCTCCGGTATCTCTCCCACGATGGCGCGAAGGATATCGCGTGCCGTGATCATCCCCTGCAGGCTACCATACTCATCCACAATAAATGCATGATGAATTTTGGTGTTCTTTATTTTTTCCAATACCTGATAGGCCGAATTGTTTTCAGGCACAAAAAGCGGTTTACGGCACAAGCTGCTTAACGGCTTGTCGGGATAGAGATATAAATCTTTAACGTGTACTACCCCTTCGATATCATCAATATTGCCGCGGCACACAGGATACACAGAGTGGAGATACTCCTCAATCTTTGACCTGACCGATTCACGCGATTCGTTCACTTCAAACCATACGATATCTGTACGATGGGTCATCATGGAGGTAATATTTCTATCGCCCAGATGAAAAACTCTTTCTATAATATCCTTCTCTTCTTCTTCAATAGTACCCGATTCGCTACCCTCATTGATCATCGCTTTGATTTCTTCCTCAGTCACAGCATTCTCTTCAGAACGCTCTATCTTCAACAAATTAAATATTCCACCATTCAGGCTGCTCAGCAACCACACAAACGGATAAGACACCTTGCTGAGTGTACGGATTGGCCGTGCTACCACCCGGGCAATCCCCTCAGGATTCAGGATTGCAATCCGCTTAGGCACCAATTCTCCAAACAAAATTGTAAGCAGCGTGACCACAATTACAATTATTACCAATGCAATGGCACTGCTATAAGGTTTTAGAAATTCTATCTGCTCAATGTAGGGCGCAAGATAGTGGCTGAACCTTTCCCCAGAATAGACACCTGTAAGAATACCCACCAGCGTAATATAAATCTGAGTAGTAGAAAGAAACACATCAGGGTCTTCCTTTAGGTCAAGAGCACATTTGGCTTTAGGATCTCCTTTCTCAGACCACACCTCAAGCCGGCTTTTCTTTGACGAGATCAGTGCTGTTTCGCTGAGTACTATCAGCCCGTTGACTAAGATTAGTATGAGAATTATCAAGACCTCTGTCATATCCTAAATTAGCTTTCTACGTGTAGCTTTACCAACCGGTTAAAAATAGTAGCGGTAAGGCCCCCGAGAAAAACACCGAATAAGCCACCCGCCAGCACATCCACAGGATAGTGTACTCCTACATATACCTGAGCATAGCATACCAATGCTGCCCATAAAAGTATAAGAGCCCACCAATTACTTAGAGGCTTCCTGAATGTTGCAAAGATAAACGTTGATATGGCAAAATGATTTACTGCATGCGAAGAAACAAAACTTGAGCTCACAGGACAGTACTTTACAATAAACCGTACCTGTCCGGCCATCTCAGGATCACGGCAAGGCCTCAGCCTGAAAAAAGCCTCCTTGATTACTGAACTACTGGTAAAATCAGAAACCATCACTAAAATTAAAAAGGCCAATACCCACCATATTCCCTTGCCTTTGAAATTGAGTAACGCAAAAAGACCCAGAAAAATATATAAGGGAGCCCAGAAAAATGGCTCTCGCACAAAGGGTAGCGTGAAATCTAAAAAAGAATTTGTCCACTCTCCATTTATCTTATGAAAAAGACTTTGATCAAAACGCAAGATGGGGGCCGGCAGAAATGTTAACAATTCAGTTTGAAGTACATTCATCAATTCAAAATTATCATTTCCCCTTCAACGTAACGAATTTAATTATTTTTGGGGCCTTTATAGCACTAAAGCTTTTTATGAAGAAACGTTCTATATCCAAACTTATCCGATGGATGGTGATTACCGGTCTGGCCTTTTTCATCTTTATGACCGCAATGCGACTTGTCTTCTTCTTCAGATTTAAAGCTCCGGCGATTACCTTTACCGATAATATGCAGGCTTTTTTACTCGGAGCGGCCTACGACCTGAGGATTGTCTGTGGAGCCATACTCTTTCCGTTTCTTACAGGTAGCCTGATTCTGAAAAGTAATTCTCACAAAAGACTCAGTATCGGCAGCATTCTTAGCATTATAGTTACCCTGGCAATCATGGTGTTCCTGCTCATTTTTATGAAGAAAGGGCATGCCGGCCTGACCACCATCATGGTAGTAGCCTCTATTTTCGTATTGATACTACTGTGGCTCCGAAGCACAAAAAACTGTAATCCTTTTGAGCACATTACTTCACGAAAAATATTTAAGGCATGGTTCCATACGGTAGCACTCGCGCTCGTTGTTTTATACGCATTCGACTTTGAGCACTACGACTACCTGGGGCAAAGACTGAGTGCCAGTATTGTAAACTTTGCCGGAGATGCCAAAATAAGTATGAGTATGATCTGGGAAACCTACCCGGTAATCCCACTCCTGATCTTTATCATAATCAGTTGTCTGCTTCTGATACTTATTATTAACAAAAGTTATAAAATCATTGAAAAATCTGAAGAATCAAAAAGTGGCCCTGCCAAATTTTTCTACGGCCTGGTGTTTACCCTGCTACTCGCTCTCGGAATTTTCGGAAGGTTCGGGCAATACCCTCTCAGATGGAGCGATGCTTTTAGCCTGAAAGACGACTTCAAGGCCAACCTGGCATTAAACCCTATTCAAAGTTTTTTCAGCACACTCGAATACCGCAGTTCAGGATATGATGAAGCGCTGGTGAAGAAATATTATCCACTGATGGCAGATTACCTGGGTGTGAATAATCCTGACAATAAAAATCTGAACTTCTCAAGATTTGTCCGGCCAAAAGACAGCATCAGGCGAAATGTGGTAATTGTAATCTGCGAAAGCTTTTCGGCTTATAAGAGCACTATGTTTGGCAATGGGTTGAATACGACTCCTTATTTCAATGATTTATGCAATGATGGGCTATTTTTTGATCGCTGTTTTACTCCATCCTATGGTACTGCGAGAGGCATCTGGGCGGTGATTACCGGAATTCCCGACGTAGAATACCCCAATACCAGCAGCCGAAACCCCTCTTATGTTGATCAGCATTCTATCATCAACGATTTTGCAGGATATTCAAAGTACTACTTCATTGGAGGCAGTTCCAGTTGGGCCAACATCCGGGGCCTGCTCACCAATAATCTGAATGGGCTTCATCTTCTGGAAGAAGAAGACTTTAACGCAAAGAAAATAGATGTATGGGGCATCAGCGATAAAAGACTACTGCTGGCTGCGAACGACACATTTGCGACACAGAAAAACCCCTTTGTGGCAATTGTGCAGACAGCAGATAACCATCGACCCTATACGATCCCGGATGAGGACAGAAATAATTTTGACCTGGTTTCGTACCCTAAAGACACGTTACATAAATACGGATTTTCTGATAACGACGAACTCAATGCCTTCCGTTATACCGACTTTGCTTTCAGAGCCTTCATGGAGGCTGCTAAAAAAGAAGCCTATTTCAAAAATACCATTTTCGTTTTTATAGGTGACCACGGAATCAAAGGAAATGCATCCGCTGAGTTTCCTCAAGTGTGGAACAGCGCTAACCTGACAAGCCACCACGTGCCGCTGTTATTCTATGCTCCGGGCATCATCACACCTCAGAGAAATAGTACGATATGCTCACAGGTAGATGTGTTGCCAACAGCCGCCTCACTGGCAGGCATACCCTACAATAATACTACAATGGGCATCGACCTGGCCAGTGAATCTGGACGTATGCTTTCATTCCCCGCCGGCGCATTCCTGTTTGACCCAACAATCAAACAGATAGGCATGGTCACGGATAGCCTTGTGTTTACAGACAACCTGCTAAGCGGGCAACAGGAATTGTATAAGACCTACCCCCAGGCAAGCGACAGCGACACACTTCGGTTGCAATTGAAAGACCTTTCAGATGCCTGGTATCAAACTGCAAAATATTTGCTATACCATAACAAGAAAAAAGAAGCTGTATCACACTGATATCTAAGAATGAAAGCCGATACAAAAATTCAGGAAAATACGTTGCTGATCGTACGATGGATTTTCAACCTATGGTTGATCTTCATGTCTATCTTCACTGTACTGCGTATCGCTACGCTCATCCTATTTATGCCTGAAGGAACCAAAGTGTCTGAGGTGATTCCCGCCTTTTCTCTCGGCTTCATCTACGATATGCGTTGGGTCGCAATTATCCTGATGCCGATAGCTCTTGTAAGCCTGATTCCGGGCTTCTCCCCTTTCGTTTCTCTGCGCAACAAAAAAGGCTGGTCGTATTATCTGGCTTTCTGTGCGCTCTTTGTCCTGTTTTTCTTTGGTGCTGACTTCGGCAATTTCAGTTATAACCGTACAAGGCTTAATGCCAGTGCGCTCAACTTTGCTGAAGATCCGGTAATCTCCATGAAAATGCTTTGGCAGAGTTACCCTATGGTATGGATACTGCTCGCACTTTTCCTCACTGTCTATCTGTTATCTAAGTTATTCGGGCGTACACACATCGTCACAATGAAGAAAACCAATGGTGTACGCACTGCAAGAAGTAATACATGGTATGGACTTACAATATTTATTCTCGGATGGAGCATATACGGACTGTTTTCCTTCACACCGCTGAAGTGGAAGGATGCCTTTGAGCTAAATAACAATTTCACTGCTTACCTGGCTCTGAATCCTTTACAGAATTTCTTCAGCACGCTTCAATTCAGGAAGCCGGACTTCAACAATGAAAAAGCTTTTGAATACTATCCTATAATAAAAAAATTTTTGAACCTGCCTGAGGATAATCAGTCGGGTATCTCTTACCAGAGACTGGTATCACCCAACAGCAAAGCAATCGAGAGCCACCCTAATATTGTTCTGGTTATTTGTGAAAGTTTCAGCATGTATAAGAGTTCCCTGTCAGACAATCCACTTAACACTACACCTTATTTCAAAAGCCTGACAGAAAATGGCATCTTCTTCAACAGATGCTTTACACCCACTTTTGGTACGGCAAGAGGCGTATTCGCCATTATTACCGGTATTCCTGACGTACAACTGTCCAAATTTTCTACGCGCAATCCACAGGCCATAGATCAGCATACCATCATCAATGATTTCGAAGACTATGATAAATTCTACTTTATAGGAGGTTCAAGTAACTTCAACAATTTTGAAGGACTCATAAAAAATATTGATGGCGTAAAAATATACCAGGAAGGATCCTACAAAACTCCTGAAGTGAATGTATGGGGTATTAGCGACAAGAGCCTGTTCCTGGAATCGGCTGACATTCTTTCCGAACAGCAGAAGCCATTCTTTGCAATTATCCAAACGGCAGACAATCATCGCCCGTTTACGATTCCTGATGAAGACACTGACTTTCAGAAAAAGATAGTTCCCGAGGATACACTACGGAAATACGGCTTCGAGTCGCTGAAAGAATACCACGCATTCTGCTATACAGATTATTGTATTAAAAAATTTATGGAATATGCTAAGACCAAGCCCTGGTTTAGCAATACAATTTTTGCTTTTATAGGTGACCATGGCGTCGCCGGAAACACAACCTCGGTATATAAGTCTCCCTACGCCAATCTTGGAAAACTTGCAGACGAGCACGTCCCCCTCCTGTTCTATGCACCGGATTTACTTACTCCTCAAATACGTCCTGAAACAGTGTCTCAGATAGATGTACTTCCTACTATTGCCGGCATGCTTCATCAGCCATATATTAATTCCACCCTGGGAAGAGACCTGCTCAATACAAATAACAAAACGGACGCTGCTTTCATCATTCACCATGATGAAGGAAAAATAGGTGTGGTGAACGATCGGTTTTTCTTCACGCAAAACCTGCAGATCGACAAAAGGGAACTATACCCGATCAATCAAAAAGGAATGGAAGCCTCCGCCGCTGAAAAAGATTCTGCCTCAAAGGCACTTTCTGAGTTGACAGTTGCAATCTATGAAACTTCAAAATACATGCTCCTACACAACCAGAAATCAACAATTCGCAGAAATCATAAATAATAGTTGAACTTTTCGCCATCCGGTAATACCTCTGCAAAAAATCTTTACTTCGTGTTATGGCAATGGATAAGAAAAAGCTTAAATCCCGCATCATCAACTTTGTGTTCTTCGGAACACTATTTGTACTTTTAGTTAGTACACCAGCCAGAAGCTGGCTCCTGCGGCAGGTGCTCTCCACTGGCTTATTTAATGCTTCAATCAAGACCGAGGCAGTAACTGACTCCTCCATCGTCATGCCACTTCAATTCCAGAACGGAAACGGATTTCAAAGCAGCACTGAAGCAATGAGAGGTAAAGTGGTTTTTATTAATTTTTGGGCTTCGTGGTGCCCGCCTTGCCGTGCCGAAATGCCTGCGATTGACAAGCTGGTAACCCGATTCAGAAACGACAAGGACTTTGTTTTCGTTTTAATCAATCTGGATGACGAAGATGAGACAGGTAGAAAATACCTGGATGATCACTTTCCTCAATTACCATTTTACAAAGCAGTAGGATATATCCCCACTGATATGTTCTCGGGCACACTGCCCACAACGATTGTCCTGGATAAGAAAGGAAGTATCGTAATGAAGCATACAGGAATGGCAAAATATGATTCTGACAAATTTATTAAGCAACTCGAAGGACTCCGCTAAGAAGTGCAGCGGCGCATGCGCAGTATTCTAATTACCGTGAACTGTGTGAACAAAGAATATGCTATAAGCATTTCAGGAGAGGCGAAATAGCCGGAACTGGTTCATGTACTTATATATGGCTTCCTTGAGCCCCTGTCACCACTCCTACATGTGCGCGATTTCCTACCCTCGCACTACTGTTCTTTGCTTTAAGGTAGATACTGTGAAAAAAGGATATCAACAAGACCATCACCCACAGGCCAACCACTACCTTGACGAATACTTTTTTTCTTGTCAATAACCAGATTAGTAACAAACCCGCCGTAACAGGTATCAGAAAAACAAAAGCCGAACTATACTCCATCTTTACTCTTAAACACCAGGTGTATGAATCAAAATAAACAGAATCTTCGAGAAAGAACTTTAGCCTTCTTTCCTGTTTATCTTCAATACAAAGGTCACTAAAATCGTAATACAGCCACCATAAAAAAAATCCACTATACATCACAACAAAGGATGTATAGTGGATCAATTCTGCAAAAAATAACTACATCGGATTCTGCGTACAAAGTGGATTATACTGCAACTCCAGTTCAGGAATTACCCACTGCCATTCTTTTGCACCGGCGGGAATATACCTGCTTGCTTCTCCGATTGGCTGATCCTCGTACATATTAAAGTTAGATGCCAGCGGATCCAAATTAGTAGGATTCGAATTGGATTTCCAGCCATTGATAGCGCCGCCCTGGTTATAGCCTGTTCTGGGCTTGGGACCTCTGTCGAGCGCCATATTCAGCCTCTTCAGATCCAGGAATCTGAATCCTTCTCCCCACAATTCCACTCTGCGCTGAAACATAATTTCTTCCGCAAGATCATCTCCTGTATTTACGCTTAAAGTGTACATCGGGTCTCTGTCGTGTGCCACTGCATACAGTGCTAATCTGGCGTTAGGCTCATCTCCTCCTCTTGCATAGCCCTCTGCCATAATCAGGTACATTTCAGGTAATCTGATAAAAGCCAGATCGGCAGTAATCAGAGAACCATTGTAAGAAGCAGACTTATTATCAGGAAAATCCACAATAAATTTTTGGCTCATCCACTTATACCTGTTTCCTCCCGGAGGATATACCAGATTGGGTTGATTCGTTACATCCGGAACCCATAATTGTTTTCTGACATCAGTAGGAGAAATTCTTTCATAGAGCAGGTTATATATGGCTCTGGGTGTATTTCTGTTATAGGAGATATTAGTGTTAGAGATATAACTATAGAAGTTAAACAATGTAGCTGTCTCCAGTGCAGGCTGTGCTATCTTAGCCCAAATCCACTCTTTATTAGATGCATCAGTACACCGCCCCTGCTTATAATCATAACAACTATTGTCCATCTGCGCTCCTGACTGATCCACCACCTGCTTGGCCATTGCTGCTGCTTCAAGCCATTTACCCTGGGTCAGCAGTACTCTCGCTTTAATTGCTCTTGCCACATGCACATTAATATGCATCTTGGTAGTACGTGGTATATGCACGTTTGACAACAGGCCTATGGCCTCGTCCAGATCATCGTTGATGGACTTATAACACTCTTCCACTGTAGATCTTGCTTTAGGTTCTGTGGAAGAACTCAGGCGCAACACAATACCTTCCTGATTGTTGTTTCCCGCTCTGTCGTATCGCTGACCATAAAGTTGTACGGCACAGAAATGCGAAAATGCACGATAAAATATTGCCTGTCCTTTGATGTTATCTCGCTCTTCCTGAGTGCCTTCTGCATTGTCTATATTTTCAATCACCATATTGGCATTAGCGATAATCTTATAGATATACTCATAAATATGGCGGGGATATTGATTGGATGGCTGCCTGTGGCGTGTCCAGTTAGTCTCGTTACCAAACTGTGCATTTGACTTGGTATATACCAGGTCTTCTCCCAGGAAATCCATGTAAAGCATATAATATTGATACCCCATCTTGGGAGCAAAGTTGCCTTTATCATACATTATACGATGCATACCATTGATAGCCATCATAGCCGTCTTAGTATCTTTAAACATGGCTGACTGATCTACATTACTTGTAGATTCTGTCTCTAAAAATCCCTTATTGCATGACATGGTCACGAAAAGGAATAATACAGATATTATATAGATATTCTTTTTCATCTTCTTTAAATTAAAGGGTTATTGACAGTCCAAATGACACTACCATTGAAGGAGGGTACACATCCGTATTTGCAAGATATCCTGAACTAAAATTCCGTCTTGGATATAGTCCTCTACGGGCTGTTTTCAGGAAGGCATTATCTGCTGCGAAATAAATAGTCGCATCCGAAATGTTCTTGCCCTGTAAGAATTTCTTAGGTACCCTGTAAGAAAGATTGATGTTGGTCAACTCTATCATATTAGATGTCACCAACCATCTGGAGGAAGTAGCAGCCTCAATGTTTGTCCTGTCGCTTCCGGCCGTAACCTTCGGAATATCCGTAACATCTCCCGGCTTTTTCCATCTCTTCAACAAATCCTTGTGTTGAGCAAAATACAGTAAAGACCCTGTCATAAATGAGCTATATCCTGCGTCATAAAATTTACCCCCTAATTGATAATAGAAATTAAACTTCAGATTAAAATCCTTCCAACCCACATTTGCTCCGAAACCACCATTTACTGTCGGCATTGCCGAACCTGAATAAGCATACAGGCTCTTTTCAATATTCTCTGTGTAGTCCACACCTTTTATATTGATAAGTTCTCCTGTTCCGAAGGTGAAATTCTCTACATCTGCTTTGTATAAATTGTATCCGTCATCCGGATTTACACCAGCCCATTGTCTTACATAAAACTCATATCTGGAATGACCCGGTTCTATCTTATACACAGAAGATACATAGGGATCCAGTGGTAGTTCGGTAATCTTATTTTTCAGGAAGGTGGCATTCCCATTCAATCTTACTCTCCAGTCTTTATCGCGATATACCTCACCATCCAGGGCAATTTCCACTCCTTTATTATACATAGAGCCGGCATTCACATCTATCGTCTCAATACCTGAAGAGATGGGCTGGGGTACGCTAAACAATAAATTGCTGGAAACCCTGTGGAAATATTCAATTGACCCTGAGAGCCGGTTATTCAATAAGGTAAACTCAGTAGCAATATCAAAATTTCGGGAAGTCTCCCATGTCAGCAATTTATTCCCCAGGCTTGATTGCACATATCCCGGCTCTCCGTTATCAGCAGTTGTGTAAGTAGCACGCCAGGGATAATAGCCGGGTAGATCGTCGTTACCCACTTCACCATACGAAGCGCGCAATTTAAGAGCATTCACAAAGTGAATGTTTTCCATGAAATGCTCTCTGTCGAGTGACCATCCTGCGCCCACCGACCAGAAGTTGCCCCAGCGTACATCCTTATAGAAGCGCGAAGAACCATCTTTCCTGAACGAAACGGAAGCAAAGTATTTTCTGTCATAGTCATAATTGATTCTTGATAAATACCCTTCCACTCTGTAATTGTTGGTATAAGAGTTAGGCAATGCATTTATCTCGGTGAAATTTGCATACTCAAAATTATCTCCGAGGATCGATTGTGTTTTCATAGAAGTGGACATATAATGGTATTGATATTGGTAACTCTCGTGCCCTGCCAGCACATCAATGCTATGGTCACCAAATCGCTTTGCATAATTCAGCAATTGCTGAAATGTCCAGGTAGTGGTATTGGAAATATTTCTTGCTGAAGAGCCTGCATTACCTTTCTGTTCATACACATAACCTCCATTCCAGCTACGGTACATATTAGAGCCTAAACCACCATTGATGGTTGCTTTAAGTTCTTTGGTGAACGAGATATCCGTATAGGCCTTAAGGTTAAGAGTCTGCCTGATAAATCCGTTATAAATATGGCGGGACTCATAAGGATGGTTGGTGGCAGGAAACGCATCTCTTGACGAAATGTCAAAAGCCCCACCCGGATCCGACCAGCCACTGCCAAAGTCAGGCATCTTTTGTCCGTTGGCATCCAGAATATACGCACCGGTTAGCGGATTGTGGAGGTGTATTGGGAAGATATTCCCCATATATCTTGTAGCCCGGAAAGGATTAGAGTTATTACCGCTACTCTCATTCTGCTGCCCGTCGGCATTTGCATACGACATATTAAAATTCACACCGGCCTTCATCCAACTATTCACTTTGGAATTGGCATTTACCTTACCGGTTATACGGCTGTATTTTGATCCGACAATAAAACCTTCTTCATTCAGATATCCGAGTGAAGTATAATAATCTGAATTATTGTTTCCACCACTTATTGATATATCTGCGTCCTGCCTCTTTCCTGTACGGGTGATGGCGCCATACCAGTCTTCATCCTCGGCCCAATGGTTCACCGCATTGGGATTGAGTTTTCCATTAGCATCAAACAGTTGCGCAGGATCCATCAGATACGGATTGTAACCCATCCCTGAAAGGAGTGCGGGCCCTGCATTGGTATTAGCCAGTGCCTCTGACATCCCATTAAAAAGAAAAGCATTCCGCTGCGATTCCCAGTAGAGTTCCATATAATCGCGCTCACCCAGCTTTTCAAAATCAGCGCTCTGTCTTGAAACAAACCCCATATTATACTTTGCATTGATCTTCGCTGCCCCCGACTTTCCCTTCTTGGTATTGATGAGCAACACACCATTAGCCGCCCTTGCTCCATAAAGTGCCGCAGAGGATGCATCCTTCAACACGGTAATACTTTCAATATCATTTGGGTTTATACTGGTAAGTGCGTTGTCGTAAGGCATCCCGTCGAGGACAATAAGCGGATCGTTTCCTGCATTGAACGATCCCAGCCCCCGTATCCTGATAGTAGGAGCCGATCCGGGCATACCGTTAGATGTCCCTACCTGCAACCCGGGTGTGGTACCTGTAAGTGCCTGGCCTACCTCGGTTACCGGCCTCAGACTGAAGTTCTCTTCGCCAATTACCGCAGCAGATCCGGTATAGGTGCTCTTTTTTGCAGTACCAAATGCCACTACCATTACTTCATCAAGGGTCTTTGCCTCAGGAGTGAGCTTCACATCTACCTGCTGGCGGTTGTTTACATTGACCTCCATTTCATGAAAACCGACAGAAGTAAAAACCAGTAGGGCATTACCCGGCACATTATTAATTGTATAATTACCACTGGCGTCAGTCGTAACTGCCTGAGATGTCCCCTTGACATTTACTGTAACTGAGGCCACCGGCCGATTGTCTTCTGAAGACACTACCTTGCCCCTCACATTGATCTGTGCGAACAAAGCTGTGCTCATAAAAAGGACTAAAAAAGTCGTAAAAATGGGCTTTAACATCAGTGTTGTTTTATTGAGTTATTGAAAAAAAAGGATTATTTCAGAAAAGAAATTCGCAATCTTTAAGGGTAAAAATAAAATAGCAGTTGAGATGCAAATTTAACAAATTATGCAGTGACAGAACTCAAAACATCAAATACTTTCTTAACAAAGTTATTCACAGTAAAAAATGAATTAAATCGAAATAATTCAGAATATTTTTTCATCAACCGGAAATGAATTTCTCTCGGAATTATATCCCCTGGCAAATACATAATTCTCAGTACTAAATGAGAATGGAAGGGGTTGACGATGAGAATCTTATTGCACTTCTGCAATCCGTACAAATAGCTCTATACCATACCTGAATGTATCAGGATGCACAGAAAATTCTTCTGAATGTACATTAGCATGTCCCAGATTTTCTTTTGCAATACCTAAACCGAAATAAAGGCATGGTATTCCTTTAGTATAATATGAAAAATCTTCTGAAAACATACCTCTATGAGGAGTGGTATCTATGCTACCCTGAAAAGTCTTAATAAGCTTCGGTACCATGTGGTCAAATAGTTCCGGACTATTATAAGTGGGTGGCGAACCTTTCCTGATATCAATGTTACACTTCACGCCCGGGATCGCACAAAATGGCGCTAACTGATCTCTTATAATGTCCGAAATAGATGGTCTCCCATTGAATGGTTCATCTATTTGTTCATAAGCTCTTATGGTTCCCCTGATCACTGCCTGGGATGGTATTACATTAAGTCCTCCGGATTTCCCTGCTTCCAAATGAGTGACACTCACCACAGCAGGCCTTTCAGATATATCCATATTCAGCGCGGGAATTGACGATAACGTAGTCACCATCTTTGAAGCCACCACCGGTATATTGCTCCCTTCGTAGGGTGTAGCCGCATGAGATCCTTTCCCCTCTATATCAATTGTAAAATAATTGCTTCCTGCCATGATATATCCCGGCGAAATAGTGACCTTTCCCACATCCAGGCCGCTGGCTGCATGTAGCGCATACATACTGCCAATATTTAATTTTTTCAGGATTCCACTATTTACAATATCATCCGCTCCGCCCTTCACTTCTTCAGCAGGCTGAAATACAAAATATATTTTTCCTTTTAGTAGCTGCTTCCGGGAATTCAGAAGGCGTGCCACACCCAGCAGGATGGATGTATGGGCATCGTGTCCGCAACTATGCACGAGCGAATCTATTTTTGAAGCATATGCTACACCTGATTTCTCCTTTCCGGGCCTGGCATCAAGTTCAGCCCGAAAAGCAATTACAGGCCCTTCCTTCCTTGTGTCCAGTTCTGCTATCACACAGGTAGGCAGGCCATCTACCTCATAAAACTTTGTAAAACCATACGTTTTCAATTCGTCTCTAACCAGCGCTGCTGTCTTAAATTCCTTTTTTCCAAGTTCGGGATACTGATGCAATTGTTTATATATCTCAAAGGAGTATGCTGATATTTCTGAAAGCGAGGGTTTGGGTTGTGCGAAACCAGAAACCAGCAGCAGTCCTGAAAATACCGGCAGCATGAAAAATCTCGTAAAAGCCATGATAGTCCTGTTAACAATAAAGACCCGAATTCATCACAGGTCTTTACAAAAATTAATACTCATGCAGTTCATTCCTGCGTGTACAATCAGACACGTGAAGGCTGCCTTACTTAAAATAACTGATTACTGCATCAAACTTCTCAGAAGTAACGCCCAAAGCATCAGCCGCTGCATTGCTCAGTACCAGACGTACTCCTTCATTTTGCTTTATGTCAGGAATTGCGTCAAGCACTTTTGCATAAATAGCTTTATCAGAACCTGATACGGACACTTTTACGATGCTTCCGGGCGCCGCTTCATTATTGAAGCAATAATACTTGTCGTCCTGCCATCCACTGGTTGACTTGAATACCGAAGCAGCCCCTGACATGGAAACAACTCCATTATTAGCAGCAAGCTGGTCATACTCTGATCTGAAAAAGCCTTCCTTCTCACTCCCTGGTGTCGCTGCCGGCTGTACAAGTACAGATACGGCATTTTCCTTTGTCACTTCAGGTGTTTTGACCGGCACCTCTTTTTTCTCTTCCAATGCCGGAGGTGTTTCTTTCTTCACGACGGCTATTTCAGCAGCAGGTACAATCTCAGCCGCCGGTGTCTTTACTACAGGCGTTTCTTCACTCTTAATTCCTGAATTTGCAAGAGAGGATTCTGATTTATTTACTCTTAGATATCCTACAATCAGATTGGCACCTGCATTCAGTTGGTCACTACTCAGTTTATTCCACTTTTTTAAATCCTCGAGAGGCACATTTCCATAATTGGCACCAATGCGAAAAAGTGTTTCTCCTGATCCTACTTTGTGATACAGCGGCACCAGAGCCTCCGCCGCGCTTCTGGAAGTTGACTGCGCAAAATTGCTTTCGTCCAAAGGCACTTTTATTATTTGACCTATACTCAGGCCTTTATCCATTGACAATTGATTGAACGATGCCAGTGTTCTGGGGGCTACATTATACATCCTCCCCACACTGTAGAAATTCTCTTTTGGGCTTACCTTATGAGTGAGATACAATGCACTGCCTTTTCCTTTTATCTGAAAATCAGGTTTCTGCGAGAAAAGTGACAACGGAACGATTAATGTCAACAGAAAAAAGAAAAGGTGCCTCGGCATAATTTCATTTTTGTAGTTTAATAAAAAAATCAAATCCACTCCTTACAGTGGATCACTGCTGATGATACTTTTCAAAAATAAACCTGCATAATTTCAAAATTCGTTAAAATTTTGAAAAGAGGGATGATAAGTGCTATTCAGTATCAATAAGAAAAGTGCCCAGATCTACCACGTGCCCTTCCGTACTGATAAAACGTCCCATATCTGATATGTCAAGATCCTGCATTACCCGGCTTCTGAATACTTCTTTCCCATCATGATACACGACGAAATAAAAGTCTGGTTTTTCGTCAAGCCCGGCTGGACCTTTATAATCCCCAGGGGTAAGCGTAAATTCTGCAAAACCATCCTTCACGCCTGATTCACCCAGATAATCATCATTGAAAACATCTTTATCGTAAAGACGTACTTTAAACTTGGGGCCACTCACGAGCCTGTCGTCACCTTTTCTTACAAGGCGAACCTGCAATATCAGGTTAGGTTCTTTATTTAATCCTGCGGGCATATTCTTAAAATAAGTTTTTATCTAAAATCGGTTGTTCTCTAATCTAATTTCAATACTGCCAGAAATGCTTCCTGAGGCACTTCTACGTTTCCAATCTGCTTCATCCGTTTCTTACCTTCTTTTTGCTTTTCAAGCAATTTTCTCTTACGGCTGATATCACCCCCATAACACTTTGCGGTCACGTCTTTACGTATAGCGCTAATATTTTCACGAGAAATAATTTTTGCCCCAATTGCAGCCTGAATCGCAATCTGAAATTGCTGCCTTGGCACCAGGTCTTTTAATTTTTCGCAAAGCTTCCTTCCAAAATCCTGCGACCTGCTTCTGTGAATTAATGAACTCAAAGCGTCAACCCTGTCGCCATTCAGCAATATATCCATCTTCACGATATCACTCTCGCGATATTCAATCGGATGATAGTCGAATGAAGCATACCCCCGGGTAAGACTCTTGAGCCTATCGTAGAAGTCGAATACAATTTCAGTAAGTGGCATTTCAAAGACCAACTCTACTCTTGTAGTTGTCAAATATCCCTGGTGCGTAAGGATTCCCCGCTTGTTGATGCACAAGGTCATAATATTCCCGATGTAATCAGGCTTGGTAATAATCTGGGCCTTGATAAAGGGTTCCTCTATCCTGTCAATCCTGCTGGGATCAGGCATTTGCACCGGGTTATTGACAATCACTTTTTCACCACGCGTGGTATAGGCAATAAAACTTACGTTAGGTACTGTGGTGATTACTGTCTGATTAAACTCACGCTCCAGCCGCTCCTGAATAATTTCCATGTGCAACATGCCGAGGAAGCCGCATCGGAAACCAAAACCCAATGCCTGACTCGTCTCCAGTTCAAAAGTCAGCGAGGCATCATTAAGTTGCAGCTTTTCCATACACTCGCGCAACTCTTCAAACTCGTCTGTATTTACAGGGAATATACCCGCAAATACCATAGGCTTCACCTCTTCGAACCCTTTAATAGACTCGTGGGCTGCATTGGCCACCGTAGTAATGGTGTCTCCCACTTTTACTTCCTTCGCATTCTTGATTCCTGTAATCACATAGCCCACATCGCCAGCGCTCAGCTCATTCCTTGGCATCATCCCTAATTTCAGTACGCCCACTTCATCCGCAAGATATTCCTTGCCTGTATTGAAAAATTTTATCGCATCGTTTTTCCGGAGCACTCCATTAAATACCCGGAAGTACACTATAATTCCCCTGAAAGGATTAAATACGCTATCAAAGATCAATGCCTGCAAAGGTGCTTCCTGTGCACCTGTCGGGGGAGGTACTTTGGCCACAATTGTCTGCAGTATCTCCTCCACTCCTACTCCCGTCTTAGCACTTGCATGGATGATTTCCTCACGCTTGCATCCAATCAGATCAATGATCTGATCTTCAACCTCACCTATCATGGCGCCATCCATATCTATCTTATTCAGCACAGGAATAATCTCAAGGTCATTATCTATCGCCAGATACAGATTGCTGATCGTCTGTGCCTGAATGCCCTGAGTAGCGTCCACCAGCAACAGCGCTCCCTCACATGCAGCAAGAGCCCGGCTCACCTCGTAGCTGAAGTCGACGTGTCCCGGTGTGTCAATCAGATTAAGAGTATAGTTCACACCATCCTTCATATATTCAATCTGCACTGCATGGCTCTTAATGGTAATTCCCTTCTCCCGCTCAAGGTCCATGTCGTCCAGTACCTGATTCTGCATTTCACGCTGGTTTACCGTATGGGTCTGTTCCAAAAGCCGATCGGCCAGCGTACTCTTTCCGTGATCAATATGGGCAATGATGCAAAAATTCCTGATATTCTTCATACACTTGTTCTCAATCGTGCAAAGGTATGTTTTTAGAAGCCATTTATATACAGGCAATTCTATATTTCAGGTTAATAAAAACTGTAAAAAGCACCCCGACAAATCGCCCAGCGCAATTTTCTCCCCACCTAAAAAATAGGTACCTCCAATCACCCAAAAACGGCTGACAGAAAATGACAAAACTAATCTCTATCTGGTCCGACTCTACAGACAGCATAAGGTACTTTTTTTATGCGTGGTGGTATTCGGTTTGTTAAACCTGAGCGCTAACTTCTTCTTCGGTGGCCAGCAAACTCCTTTTTACAGATACTCTATGTACGACGCTCCTATTCCGCAAAAAGAAACATATACAGTACTAGAAACATTTTATAACGCTGACTCCAGACTGTTATTTCCGCACACCTGGCAACAGTTCACAAAATATACCTTCTCGTACCCGCTAAGCCGCTATATGATTATTCTAAATAACCATGGCAGAGACCCACTCGCTGATTACATTGATCGCTGGAATGTCAGGCACAATTCAATTGCCTCCCTGTTTGGCGAAATGAAATTTTACCCTGGTGAAGGAGATATGTCACGCTTCCCTTCCTGGTATGTGAATAAAGTAGCACATTATACCGGTGAGCAAGTTGACAGCGTAAGAATACTGAATGTCAGCGTCAGGTTTAATCAGGACGGAAAACCGGTAAAAATAGATTCCCAATGGCTCAACACGTGGAGATGGCAGGGGTGACCGAGAAGGACAAAACCGTCCTGATATGCAGACTTGTGATGCTTGTAGCACTCTTGTCGCTCGTGCTGCGCTGGTTTTCGGGAGCGCTGCCCTGGCAAATCCTCCCCGGTCCGCTATTCAATCTGAATTTAGATTTAACCTATCGCACCTACCACTACTTCAATCTCGAACATATCCTCTTTGGCCAGCATGGAATAGCTGCCCTCTTCACCGCTGCCCTCTTTTTATCCTGTCTTACAGGGTTGCTGCGTCCTCAAAAGACCTACCCTTTCATAATATATACAATCCTGATAATAATCTATATGATTGGGTACAATCTGATAATCACACACCACAGCCATCAGCTTGCACTTCTCTCACTAGCCGCCCTTCCTTTTTTCGTTAAGAATGTGAAGAACAGAATAATGCTTATTGAAGGTTTCCGATATTATATCTGTTTTGTTTATGTCGTTGCCTTTATATTCAAGCTTACAGGCGGCTCCTTCTTTGTATGGAATAACGGAGTCAATTCAGTGAAGATGAACCTTGTAGAATATCTATATCATTTCCCGGATGCCATCCCGGCCAGGATTATCAGTTTTGGGATTGCACACCCCTGGATCCTCAATACAGGCCATACACTCATTTTATTATTGGAGGGGGTGATGATAATTGGTTTCTTTACCAAACGTTATGATAAATGGTTAATTTGGCTTCCGATAATGGTACATCTGTCAACCTACTTGTTTTCCGATGTACTTTTTGTCGAGATGTTTGTGTTCATTTTCTTTTTCCTAAATGATGGCCAACTCAAATGGATAAAACAGAGAATGCCAATTCTGGTAAAATAGTACAATCGCTCCCTACAGCATTTTCTATTCGATATCTGTGGCATCTCTCCGGAAGGCTGCTCCCCTTATTCTCACTCTTATTCATCACCATTATCTATTCTCACCGGTTGAGTCTTGATGAATATTCCTTGTTTCAAAGTGTGTGGATGTATGCCAACGTAATCAGTGTCATCATTGGATACGGAGTTACCACCATTATTTTTTCCAGTGACACCTTCACCCTTATTTCCTTTAT
Organism: Chitinophagaceae bacterium; assembly: GCA_023957755.1. GTDB lineage: Bacteria > Bacteroidota > Bacteroidia > Chitinophagales > Chitinophagaceae > Ginsengibacter. The sequence goes on along the minus strand of JAMLGT010000008.1, from coordinate 23,823 downwards.
AAAAAGGAATCGTAAAGAAATATTTACATCCTACTCCGTACTGTCACTGGCCGCGTGCGTCATTTTTTACATTGTCTCGGATCACTTTAGCGTAGCGCTCAAACTTCTCGTAATTCTATTCATCTTCCTTCAGTTTGTAAATACGATACTGGAAACCTGGATAATCAGAAACGAAAAGCAATCGCAATACCTCCTTATCAATCTCGCGTATGCTATTTTCTTTTTTCTCTGGCATCTGTATATCATTTTTCAACCTGCTTTTCAACTCAATATGCTGATAGTAGGTGTGATTGTGCTTTCGGCATTAAAGATGATGCTGCTATTCACAATAAAGCCGGCGACTACGGGCACAGACACCATTACGGTAGCAACGGAAATAGAATTAAAACGTCATTGGGCTTATGCAGGTATTAACGACATCTTCGGTATTTTGTCAAAATGGGCAGACAAACTCATACTCATTTACCTGCTTACTCCGGGAGAATTTGCAATCTTCTTTAATGGCACTATCGATATTCCTTATGTAGCCATGTTTATCTCTATTACCGGTAGTTATATGATGATGAGAATGGCGTCAGATAAGAAGAACAGTGAACTGACTTCCCACCTATTCAGAGAAAATTTCCTGATGATTTCATCTTTCTCTTTTCCACTTTTCTTCTTTTTATTTTTTTTCCGTAACGAATTTTTCCTAATCTTCTTCGGTGAAAAATACTTGCCTGCAGTGCCCATATTTGCAGTATCAGTTCTCATACTGTTGCTCCGTGTGAATCACTTTGGAGGTATCCTCCAAATACATTCCAGGAGTGATTGGGTGACAATCGGTTCTTTGATCGACCTTATCATCTCTTCGGTATTGGTGTTTATACTGTATCATTTCTTTGGAATGCAGGGCGCAGCGTGCGCAATAGTGATTTCTACTCTGGTGCAACTCACCTATTACCTCGCTAAATCCTCTCAACTACTGGGCAAGTCAATAGCAGAGTTAGTTCCTCTCAGAGCGCTTCTCGCCCGCCTGGCACTTAGCGGGGCTTCCATGTTTATAACCCGAATGATGCTCCCCTCAGTATCTGCTACCACTTCTCTGATCATCGGTGCCTTAGTAATGGTGGCAGTGATTGTGGCTTCGGGCTGGAAATACTTTCGCCAGATGACACAGCCATCATAGACCACTAATATTTTTTTCGGAATTTACCAAAGGAGTAAGAAAAAATGCGCCCTTTTAACCGCTTTCAGGATTACAACTTTTAAATAACATACTCTGACACTATATTTACACCTGTTGTAGCCTGATATGTCTATGTTCAGAAGATTCGCATTGATCTTAATTGTATTAGCCTTTGCTTTTAGCGCTATGGCGCAGGATACGCTGCCAAAAATCACAGTAACCCAGCTTGGAAGAAAAGCACTGGTGTCGTGGAAAAATCATTATTCAAACATCACCAGCATCAACATCCAGCGGTCGGATGACAGCCTCCGCAATTTCAGATCTATCGGAAGCGTGCTTAATGTGTTAGCTACGACCAACGGATTTGTAGATCCAAAAGAATTCCTTCCCAACCTACAATACTATCGTCTCTTCATCACATTTGAAGGCGGCACCTATTTATTTACAGCATCGCATCGGCCGGGGCCGGATACCATGAGGGTAAGCGTGACAGAAATTGTGTCTGCGCCTAAAGCAGAAACCCAGCCTGTGGTCGTTCAAAAATGGTTTATCCCATCACCTCATGTGTACACAGGCAAAGACAATAACATCATTATATCACTACCCGATACCAAAACAAAAAATTACACCGTAAAATTCTTTGAGGACGATAATACTTTTCTATTTGAGATTAAGAAAGTCGCGGAAGACTATCTGACTCTCGACAAAGTCAATTTCCTACACTCCGGGCTTTTCCGTTTCGAAGTTTATGAAAACAAAAAGCTTATTGAAAAACACAAAGTCTATATCCCTAAAGACGGACAAGCTACCCCACTGCTTGATGCCGATGGGTATGAGGTCAGGAATGGCAAATCTAACCGCCGGTAAAGACCGACTTCTCCTCTGAAAAATCGAGAAATGGGTTCAGGCTTTCTATTTTGGCAATCTTGTGCAATTGGGCTTCACAAAACTTCCTGTGTGCGTCAGCCATCATGTTCATTGGCTTGTGTGCAGCAGCCAACCGAATATCACGTATCTCAGCGAGGAGTGTCTTCGCCTCGTCAGATATAAATGCTGTCAGAAATTTTTCCAGAATATAAGATACGGCTGTGTCTGACGGATGGGCGAAATCGTTCTTGTAAAACCTATAGTCCCGGAGTACATCATTCAATATCTCGAACGATGGGAAATACCAGCTTTCTTCCACCGATGATACCAACTTATGTACGGCCTGAATCACAATAGCCTTACTCAGATTGTTCGCTACTACACCATCTCTCAAATGCTTTACAGGACTTACTGTAAAAATCAGGCGAATGTCAGGGTTCAGCTCCTTCACAAGCGCAATACTCAGTGTAAGGCTGTCCGTTATCTCAGCTACATCACTCAATTGCTTATCAAAAAGTGCGGCAGGTAACTTATGGCAATTGGCCACCAGCCGCCTGTCTTCCTTCAGGTAGTAGCCAAATGCCGTAGCCGGCGAAAGAATCAAAAAATCTGTATGTGTAAGGAATTGACGCGCTGCTTCCAGCCGGTGATTTGCCTTTTGCAATACCAATCCCGACTCACCCTCCGAAAATTCAGAATGATGTTCCCAACTGTGAAACAGTCCGTTATGTGCTACCAGATCCTGCTCAGAATAATTGCTTCCATCAACAATCTTCCTCAACACATCTGCAATCTTCCGTGGATGATACACTATGCCTGTCGGATTTGAAAAGACTGAAAACTTCAATGCCTGCATCCTTGCTGCGATATCAGTAGAAAAACAGGAACCTAAAAAGAAAATTCTGTGCTGATAGCTACACCTCTTTTCGGGCGGGGCAACCTCAAAGGGTAACATGAAATCCATCAGATAAAGATTTTAGAAGCCATCTCTTCTGCTTTTTGCAATTCGTCGTCATCAATAGTGCGCAGGTATCCTCGCTCTTCGAAATACCCCACCATATTACCGGTGTTCATGTTTCCCACAAGATCACTTCCTGACATCGGGCATCCTCCATAGCCATTGATTGCCCCATCAAACCTCAGACAACCATTATCCAATGCCGCACTTAATTTATCTCTCCAATTTTCTGAGGTGGAATGAAGATGTACGCCTATTTCGTGATCAGGGAAATGCCTGATTGTCTCATGCACCAGAATAGCCACTTCTTCAGGAGTAGCAAGCCCAACAGTATCTGCAAGACTAATCGTGTGAATACCTGCACTCGCCACCTGCTCTGCAAAATCAAGTACAATCTTTTCGCTCCACTCATCCCCGTATGGATTCCCAAATGCCATCGACAGATAAATGACTACCTCTTTTCCATAAGACCTGGCAAGATGATGCATCTCTACTACTGTCTCAAATGATTCTTCAACAGCACTATTCGTGTTTCTGCGCTGAAAGGTTGGCGATACTGAAAAAGGATAACCTAAATAGCGAATCTGCGAGAACTCCATTGCCTCCTCTGCTCCACGAATATTAGCCACTATGGCAAGCAACTTTGATGTGGTGTCATCCATATCTACAGACTCTGCCACCCTGGCCGTATCTGCCATTTGGGGAATAACCTTATGTGAAACAAAACTTCCGAAGTCAATCGTATCAAAGCCAACCCGCAATAATTGGTTCAGGTAGGCTATCTTATCTTCAGTAGGGATAAAGTGTCCCCATCCCTGCATTGCATCCCTGGGGCATTCAATAATCTTAAGCTCTGCCATACCTTTTCTTTAGTTATCAATTTTATCTCTAAGGCCACTATCCTTTCAGTCTCTGCTTCATTGCCTCATAGAGGATGATCGCAGTAGCAGCTGATACATTCAACGATTCAAAATTGTTGCGCATAGGAATCGCAAATACCTCATCACAATGAGAATACACAGAGGGATGAATACCCTTATCCTCGCTACCCATTATGACAGCAACAGGAAGCGTAAAATCTAATTCGTAAACCATCGTTTGGGCTGTCATCTCACTTGCAAGCACTGCGATACCATTTAATTTCAGCACTTCTATAATTGTTCCCATATCTTTTTCGCGGCACACCGGAATATGTTCAAGTGCTCCTGCTGAAGTGGCTATAGCTTCTTCGTTAAGACTCCCCACACCCTTACTCGGAATTACAATTGCATGTACGCCACAACACCAGGCAGTGCGCGCTATTCCTCCAATATTCCTTATATCTGTAATTCCGTCAAGCAATAATAACAGCGGCGCATTCCCTTCCTCAATCACCTGGGATATCAAATCCTGAAGATCCCTGTAAATAATCTTTGACTTAAGTGCAACCACACCGTTATGCCCTTCTATATTGAATCCCTTCAACTTCTCCGCAGGCACTTTATTCACCGGGATTCCCCGCCTTTCTGCTATGGAAAGAAGCTTCTCTTCCCTGAGAGTCTGCAACAGATAAATCCTTTCGATCTCCACGCCTTCGGCAATGGCCTTCAATACCGCATCGGCACCTGCAATCAGCTGGTTCTTTTTGGGCCTATTTTGTTTGAAATGTCTGTGAGGTCTCACCTTGCAAAAGTATAATATCTATTTGACGGGGAAGAACCATTCGAAAAATAAACCCTGCACATTTTAAAGAAATGCAGGGTTATGATACAATTATCTGGAAGTGCCTTACTTAATATTCAGTGCCTTTTTGATTTTCGAAACGTAGTCCAGCTTTTCCCAGGTAAACAGTTCCACCTTCACAGTCTTCTTCGGGCCATTAGGTAGTTTAAAGGTCTTGGTTACCACTTCATTCTTCCTGCCCATGTGGCCATAGGATGCCGTTTCCTGATATATCGGATTGCGCAATTTGAGTCTTTGTTCGATCAGGTAGGGGCGCATATCAAATATCTCAAGCATTTTTTCTGCAATTTCCCCATCTGTAAGATTCACCCTGGAAGTCCCGAATGTATTCACATACATACTGGTCGGCTTAGCCACTCCTATTGCATAAGAAATCTGCACCAACACTTCATCACATGCTCCTGCCGCTACAAGGTTCTTTGCGATATGACGGCAGGCATAAGCTGCACTCCTGTCAACCTTAGAAGGGTCTTTTCCACTAAAAGCACCACCTCCGTGTGCTCCCTTGCCACCGTATGTATCCACAATTATTTTTCTTCCGGTAAGCCCGGTGTCGCCATGTGGCCCGCCAATAACAAACTTACCCGTCGGATTGATATGATATTTAGTACCCTTGTTAAATAAGTGTGCATACTTGGGATATCTTTTCTTTACTCTGGGAATAAGAATCTTATGTACATCGTCGGATATCTTCTTCAGCATTTTATCTTCTGCATCAAAATCGTCATGCTGGGTAGAGATTACTATAGCTTCGATTCTCTGAGGTTTATGATCGTCGCTATACTCGATTGTAACCTGACTTTTAGCATCCGGGCGCAGATACTTCATCTGCTTACCTTCTCTGCGGATGTTGGATAGTTCGATCAAAAGGCTATGAGCCAGATCGAGTGCCAAAGGCATGTAATTTTCAGTTTCGTTGGTTGCATATCCAAACATCATTCCCTGATCTCCCGCTCCCTGATCTTCCTTATTCTTCCGCTCTACCCCCTGGTTGATGTCGGGCGACTGCTCATGGATAGCAGAGAGAATACCACATGAATTGGCTTCAAACATGTACTCGCTCTTTGTATATCCGATTTTCCGGATCACATCACGTGCTATCTCCTGTACATCCAGATAAGCTCTGGACTTCACCTCACCAGCCAGCACTACCTGGCCGGTAGTAACAAGCGTTTCGCAAGCCACCTTACTTGCTGGATCAAAAGCAAGGAAATTGTCAATTAATGCATCACTAATCTGGTCTGCAATTTTATCGGGGTGTCCTTCGCTCACTGATTCGGACGTGAAGAGATACGGCATATCGTTTAAAATATTTAGTGCGCAAAATTAAATATTCACAGTCAAGGCTCAAAATGATATTTACACACGGTTTTTCAGTATCTGTGTGGATATTCCGTCAACCTTTCCCAATGCAAGACCAATTATCAATTAATAGGCATTTTACAAGGTATTTCTTTTCTAAGTAGCTGTTCGTAAAACAACATAATCCCAAGCGCACCATTCTTCTTCTCATGTCCGGATTCCTTGTGTTTGTATCGCTCAGCTACGGCCAGGAACTATATATGCCCCGAAATATTAAAAAGGCAATAACCAACGGCACACGAACCACTACAGGCCAGCCCGGTGCTAAATATTGGCAAATCAAGGGAAGGTATGATGTACATAAAACAGGAAGAAAATTGTACTTTAGTTATCCTAAAAAAAGAGGATTATGGAAGAGTTATTCGATCTGCTCGAAAAAAATCATGGCTTCACAAGAGAGGAAAGCCAAAAAATAATGACAACTGTCGTAACCTTCATCAAAGGGAAGTTTCCAATGGTAGCAGGTGCGGTGGACAATCTTTTTCCTCTTCAGTCTGGCAGCGAAGGCAATAATACTTCTCCCTCACACGAGGATGATTCTTTTCTGTAATAAGTTCAGAATATGGAAACCTACTTCAGCTTGCTATATACGATATGCAGCCTGATTCTATTGGGCGAGTGAGTGCTTCCCTCCAGTTTTACTCCACCATCTCCTAACACATTCATCGGATAAAAGAATACTCCAATGGAGTTACCACAAGGATCCACATATACCGATTCATTTCTGAAATAATACGGAGCACTGAGCCTGATGTGTCTATTACTATACCCTTTGGTTACGATTCCCTGCACATAGCGCGACAGGTTAAAAGTATATCTTGAAACCTGATTACCACCTGATGTTACCTTTTTGGCCACACCTCCGAAATAGCTAAACCCTGATGTCAGTTCATTACTTGAAAAATCACAGGGGATGGCCACATATCTGTTAGTATCAGAGGGTAAAGGGGTTTCTAATAATAGCTGTTTAGGCGTTCTGAACTTTGTTACCAATGGATCATAAATCTGCTCCACTATCAGTTCCGCTCTGTGGATTACCCGATTACTAAGAGCACTGAGTCCCGGAATTTCAAGATTCACATAAGATCCCGGAGTCGTCTGCACAAATAATAAACTATCCCCTACCCCTGGCAGGGAAAGCTGTTGGGTAATCTCAGAAGAGCCTCTGTCACGTTTCACATAATTGGCATGACCTGCGTACGCATTGAATGTAAGATTCACACTCAGCGTATCATAAGTAGTATCCCGTTTGGACCTTACATAAATTGACAGGCGTGTAGCCGCGGCGGTTAGATCAAAATAATTTAATGCCTCTCCACCAAAACTTTCATCCGGCACAATCCCAAAGCCTCCAAAGTTGGCGTTAAAGGCAGAGTCGGTTGTAAACTGTTTGGCGTTATTGATAAAGAATTCACCCAGCTCCTTTTTTAGCGGAATCCTTAACTGATAAGCATCATCCTCATTCAACGCATGAATACTGTCTTTTAACCTGGCTGGTATGAATTCCTTTTCTCCCAGAAGATCAAAAAGTGCCAGTGACATCGGCTGACAGGTCGGGTATAACGAATCCGGTTTAAGTGCCTTAGCCAATTCATACACTTTAAACTTCTGTGGCACCAGGGTATCGCCATCGCTATAAGAATACTTTAGCACCAACACTACTGAATCAATCTCGTTATTCAGAGAATCTATTGTCGGGAACGAAAAAGGATAACTCACAGGCTTTAGCCCAAAATACATTTCGGCCTTCGAACTTCCAAATTGCGAATTGTTACTGATATACCCCACCGCATGCAGATCTTTCCTGCTGATACCTGAGTCACAGGCAGTAACATCATCTATCGTATGAGCGATAATATCAAGGGTGGTGTCAAAAGTATTTATGTTATCCACACCCGGGATCAATCCGGATCCTAAGGAGGTAGTATCAATCTTCGTACACGCAGAAAACAATATTGCAAGGAGCATCAGGAAGGCCAATGCTTTGCTATGGGATTTAAACACACTCACGGATTTGTATAAAAAAAGGCAGAATTTATTTGGAAGCAAGGTCGTTATACAATTGTAAATAGTCTGTTAAATCAGAATCCTCAACATACTTCAAAACCTTCTTGCCACGGACTTTTGAGAATTCTTCTTCAAGTTTCTTATCTACTTTTTCAGCCCCAAAGGTGATCGCATCGGCATAATGAGCCCCGCCTCTGAAGAGAGCTGTGTTATTCCCCTCCTTAAAGAGTTCAAGATCCTTGTCTTTTATATTCGGGCTGATGGCCGCCAATTCCATCAGATCAGCTCCTACCTTTTCCTTAAAAGTATTCTGGCCAATAGTAAACACCACCTTGCAATTACTAAAGACCGGTTCCTTCTTATATGCAGTTCTTATGAACATAGGGATCAGGCCTGTCATCCAGCCACTGCAATGAATGATATCCGGTGGCCATCCAAATTTCTTTACAGTCTCTAACGCGCCCTTGCAAAACAATACAGTCCTCAGCGCATTATCATCAAACCATTTTCCTTCTTGTGTATGAAAAAGCGTTTTACGCTTAAACAATTCCTCATTATCCAGAAAATAAACCTGTAACCGTGCATTGGGAAGTGACGCTACTTTTATGATCAATGGATAATCATCCCCTCCCACATTCACATTAATACCTGAAAGTCGTACTACTTCATGCAATCTGTGGCGCCTTTCATTAATCATTCCAAAACGAGGCATGATACAGCGCACCTCCATTTCCGAATCGTTACTCTTAATCGCTAGTTTGTTTACCACCTCTGCAAACTCCGTCATCTCCAGATAAGGAGACATTTCACTTGCAATAAATAAGATCCTTTTTTTAGATGACATTCAAGAATTGGTTTGTCTGATTCAAAATTTAAGCCGCAAAGTTACCATTTTTTTGGCTTTAATATGTATATATTACATTTACGCACTATCATAAGCCATTTATGCTCATCATAAAGCACCCCACTTCTCTGAAATCTATCCTGAATAAAAAATACCTGAAAGGCCGCACTGTGGGATTTGTACCCACCATGGGCGCCCTGCACGAAGGGCATCTGTCTCTCGTAAGGGCTTCTCTGCGCGCAAACAATGTTACCGTAGTCAGCATCTTCGTAAACCCGCTGCAGTTTAATGACGCCGCTGACCTGGAAAAGTACCCGGTCACAATAGAAAAGGATATTTTGTTACTTAGTGAAGCAGGAGCGGATATCCTTTTTCTTCCGGGGTTTAGTGATGTGTATCCCGAAGGGGATCAGGCAGCCCGGGCTCACTATGATTTAAAAGGCCTGGAATCAGTTTTCGAAGGTAAATACCGCCCCGGCCATTTTCAGGGGGTATGTGCTGTAGTGGACAGGCTTTTGTCGATAGTGACACCCACAAATCTTTATCTCGGACAAAAGGATTTTCAACAGGTAGCGGTGCTCAGAAAGATGATTCAATTGAAAAATCACAAAACCAAAATAGTGGTGTGCCCAATCGTCCGCGAACAAAACGGCCTCGCAATGAGCAGTAGAAATGCCCGACTGTCTCCGAAAGGTAAAGAAAAGGCCGGTGAAATATACCAATGCCTGAAAATAATCAATGAAAAAGCTGCACAGAAACCTTTTGAAATGCTTAAAGCAATCGTAATTAACAGGCTTTCTGAAAATGGAATAAAGACAGAGTATCTGGCGCTGGCGGATACGCTAACTCTTGAAGAAGTGCACAGCTTCGACACGAACCGCCATTTGATTATACTTATCGCGGCCTTTATTGAGGGCGTTCGGCTCATAGATAATATGAGCCTGCAATAATTTTAAAAGCCTCTGCTGATAAAATATGCTGTTTAAAAAAGAATCTTTTTATTTTAGTGCACTTACCAGAGTGATAGATCCCACTCAGCAAAACAGGCTTATTTTTTGAGAAGGAGGTGAATAGATAATTATTACATAATCATAAACCAGAAAAATGACTACTGTAAAACCAACAGAAACTACCAGCAAACATGCGAAGAAAGAAATCCAATTTCTGGAAGGCCCTCAGAGCCGGTGGGCTGAATTCAAATACACACTGACAATCATATCCGAATTTATCAAAGGATTCAGAGCGCTTCACTTTGTAGGTCCTTGTGTGACCATCTTTGGCTCTGCCCGGTTCGATGAAACACACATTGTGTACAAACAAACCAGAAAACTGGCGGGAGAAATAGCAAAGCTGGGTTTTACAATAATGACCGGCGGTGGCCCGGGTGTGATGGAAGCCGCTAACAGAGGTGCAAAAGATGTGGGAGGAAAAAGTGTGGGATGTAATATAGAACTGCCACACGAACAACACCACAACCCTTATCTCGACAAATGGGTTAACATCAAATACTTCTTCATCCGTAAGGTATTGCTGATAAAATATTCTTATGCATTTGTGGTAATGCCCGGCGGCTTTGGAACACTAGACGAGTTTTTTGAATCAATCACTTTGATTCAAACCCGAAAAATAGAAATGTTCCCAATCATAATTTTCGACCGTGAGTTCTACCAAAAACTGCTCGAACACAATGAAACAATGATAAAGGCCGGCACTATCAGTCCGGTGGACGTCAATCTTTTTCTGGTAACAGATTCCATCGAAGAATCTGTCGCCTACATCAAAGAGAAGAGTATTGCCGCATTTGGGCTTAGCTACATGAAGCCACAGAAACCCTGGCTGGCATTTTTCGAGAAGAAATAACAAACACTATCCCGGAATACACCTTTTTTAATACCCCAGGTAAGTTCATTATACTACAAAGGAGATTCCGGCGTTTAATATTAGAACCGTTTTCCGTACACCATGAATCTCCTGACAAAAAGGATAAAACCATTCCTCCTCTTCACAGTTATTATCTGTGGCCTGGCTGCTTGTAAAAAAGTTCTTAATGACCCTTTCGTACCTGAAGCACCACTGGCCAAAAGCATTACTGAATTCAAATTTGAAGCCTCCCTCAACAAAGATTTTCTCTCTGAAACAATAAATGGTGAAATTTCAGGAGACACAATAAAAATATCATTGCCCGAGGAGCTTAACTGCCGGACACTGATTGCGTCATTCAAATACGAGGGCAGACTGGTTTCTGTAAATGACGTAAAACAATATTCAGGCATTTCAGTCAACAATTTTGAAAAGCCGTTAATCTACTCTGTAATGGCAGATGACGGTAGTGAAAGAAATTTTTTCATTCAAACCGCACTCATCCCGGAAGTCAGGCAGGCAGTTCCTCATATTTATATCGTTACTGACGGCAATACGCCCATCACCTCCAAGGAAAGCTACCTTAAAGCAGATATCCGAATAGATGGTAAAGGCACCTTTGAAAACTATGAGGGACGCACTTCTATCAAAGGAAGAGGAAACACCACATGGAGAGGGTACCCCAAAAAGCCTTACCGTCTGAAACTCGACACAAAAGCACCACTCCTCGGCTTCAGCCCGGAAAAAGACTGGATACTTCTTGCCAATTATCTCGACGAAAGCCTTATGTGCAATGCGGCAGCCATGAAGATAGGCCGCCTGCTGGAAATGCCCTTTACCAATCATATTATTCCTGTGGACCTGACTGTAAATGGGGTGTATCTGGGTAACTATATGTTCACCGAACAGAAGGAAGTAGAAGACAACAGAATCAATGTGGGTAAGGATGGTGTATGGCTGGAACTCGACATGCAATATGATGAAGACTTCAAGTTCAGGTCTGACCACATTCAGCTACCCGTAATGATCCAGTATCCTGATCTTGGGAAGCTTGCTCCAACTGAAGCAGGGGTCAGGCTGGCCCAAATTCAGGCAGACTTTAACCAACTGGAAGCATCGCTTATGGATGCTTCATTTCCGAACAACAATTACCGACAGTATCTGGATATAGAATCCGTGGCAAACTACATCATCGCCAATACCCTGGCAGACAACCGGGAAATAGGCTGGCCCAAGAGTGTGTTATTGTATAAGACCGCCACAGGCAAATACACCTTTGGCCCTATCTGGGATTTTGATTGGGGATTTGGATTCGACTATGGCCAAATGAAACACTTTGTGGTGGACGAAAGACCATTGATCGGGAACAATAATTTCGGAGGTACCCGCCTATTCAGCCGCCTGATGCAAGACCCACAGGTAAAAAGAACCATCACAAAAAAATGGATTGTATTCAAGAGCAGCAGCTACCCCAAACTGGTCAAATATCTCAAAGATTATAATACGGCTATCTCCTCTTCACTTCAAAACGACTATCAGGTATGGAAGAGAGGATCGGGTGACGCATTCACAGAACTCACACACATGCTCAATTGGCTCGACAGAAGAGTGGAATATATGGATAACCTTATTGGGGGATGGGGATTTATGGGTACCCCATAGCACCATCCTCTCCATCATTATCGCCAGTATTCCAAACGGTCTCTTGTTGCTTCTTTCCATGAACTGCAACCTGCTAGACCCAGCGTAAGCTCAGTATCTGCCAGGAGGTTCATCATCACTTCCTGTACACCCTGTGCTCCTCCTAAAGCTAACCCATACGCGTAAGGCCGTGCGACCAGGACGGAGCGAGCCCCGAGAGCCATAGCTTTAAACACGTCAGCGCCCCTTCTGATACCACTGTCAAATAAAACGGTAGTCTTATCCCCTACTGCCCCTACGATTCCGTCGAGCGTATCAAGTGAACCTACAGCGCCATCGCATTGCCTGCCGCCATGATTTGACACTATGACACCATCCACACCCTGATCAATAGCTTTTCTTGCATCATCCGGATGTTGAATCCCTTTTACAATCAAAGGAAGGTGGGTCATTTCTCTTATTACCTTAAGGTCGTTCCACGTGGTTGATGCATTGGAGAAACATGCTGCAAACGTCATCATTACTTTCATAGGGTCTTTAGCGCCATCGCCCAACAGCGATCGGAACACAGGATCCGACAAGTAATTTGCCAAACCCAGCTGATACAGAAATGGCAGATAGGCATGTTGGATATCTCGTTCTCTCCAGGCAAACACACGGGTATCAAGTGTTACTACAATGGCACCGTACCCCGCCTTCTCTGCCCTCGTTAAAAGGCTCCTGGTGAAATCATTATTCCTTCCCCAATACAGTTGAAACCAGTGTGGATTATCTTTATGCACTGCTGCAATTTCTTCCATTGTCCTGGAAGAAACTGTACTCACTACCTGAGGAAGGTGCAAAGCGGTTGCTGCCTTGGCCACTCCTACTTCTGCATCCGCATGCGCAATAGATAGCACTCCGATAGGCCCCAGCAGTACAGGATGAGGAAGTTTGGCACCGAAGAGTTCCACTTCAGTGGTGCGTGCAGACACATCCCCCATCATTCTCGGAAGGATACGCCACCTGTTGAATGCTTCCTTATTATTGTGCATAGTTGTTTCTCCGCCGGCCCCGCCAGCTATGTAAGCAAATGCTTCCGGTGCCATTTCCTTCATAGCCCTTGCCTCCAGCTCTTCAAAAGCCACAGGAAGCTGTGGTTTCTTCTGCTGTGCTCCTTCAAAATAAATTTTAAGTTGATATTGCATCCCAGCCGACATCTGGGGTGTATTACTATCAGGCATCTCTCTTTAAGAATTTAGTTTGCTTAAATGTAAAACAAAATTCCGGATGCATCGCATGTCAGCTTAATAGCCGGTGCAGATGTTGCCTCTTTAATTCAATGAAGGGATCCTCTGCAGGAAGACACGACAGACCTTTTGTATTAAGACTAATAATACTTTAGCTCCATCATCTTAAGTGCGGTAAGTGCCGCCTCTTTTCCTTTATGCCCTTTGCTGCCTCCAAGCCTGTCAATGGCCTGCTGCTCATTATCCACGGTCAGGATTCCATATACAGTAGGCACAGGCAGGGTAAGATTGAGATGTAGAATCCCATCAGTCACCGCTTTGCACACGTAGTCAAAATGAGGTGTATCCCCGCGAAGCACACAGCCGAGCGCTATGAAGCATTGTGGTTTTTCGAACTTATTGCGATGGGTCTCCCAAACAGCACGTATTCCAAAGGGGATTTCAAACGCTCCGGGGACTGCAAGAATCTTAAAGTTATTCATACCATATTCCCGAAGTGTGTCCACGCATCCCTCCACCAACTGATTTACAAATCCCGGGTTCCATTGGGTGTGCACAATAAAAATACAGGCATCCTTCGGAAGAATGCCTGTGTTGATTTGATATAAGTTTTGACTTTCTGTTGACATCAGATGTATTTATTAGTCAGCAAGATCGCCCAGCCTTGCCAGATACCTCACCGCATCCGCTCCCTTCTCTGTATTTGGAAAATCGGCCCTGAGTTTCTTAAACAAACTCAATGACTCTTTATTATTTCCGGTCGAAAGAGCATAGGCAGCCGCACGATACAAAAACTCAGAGGAAGTGTATTCATCCTTTGAGTTGACATTAGCGGCTTCCTTATAATACTTCAATGCTTCAGCGGTCTTATTCAATTCGGCAGAGGCATCGCCCATCATGCCATACGCACGGCTTTCAATCTGGGTAGCTCCATTCGCATCGAAATGCTTCAACTGGCTTAAGGCTTTATCATACTGGCCCAGGCTCAGGTAGCAGGCGCCAGCATAATATCTGCAGAGATTAGCGGCAGGTGTACCTCCGTAATTATTAATTATTTTAAGTGCGCCCGCACTGGCTCCATCACCATTCAATACCTTCGCTGCCAAATCAGCCTTTGTGCTGTCGGCTCCATTTGCAAACTCACCAAAATACTTTTGTACTACAAACACCAGATCATTTGCTTTCTGAATCTTTGGTTTCTGTACAAACTCCTTATAAATAATCCAGCCTGCAAAAAGCAGTACTACAGCAGCACCTAAATAGGTAACCAGCTTATTGTTCTTTTCCCAGAATCCACGGGCTTTTTCTACAAAGTCCACCTCGCTATCGGGCGCAGTCTTATGTGCCATTGATGTTTTTTTCTGTATGTTGTTTATTAATCGGTTATAAAAGGATAGTCGTCTTCGACATAAATATCTTTATAGAGTTCATCATCATCAGGCCATGGGCTTTCTTCTGCAAAGGTTACAGACTCTTCCACTTCCTGCCTTACTCTTTCGTGTATAGCTTCAATTTCCGCTTCCGGAATGTTTAAATCATTTTTCAGTTTGGCCAGCGTAGTCTCAATAGGATCTTTGAGTTTATATTCCTCCATTTCCTCTTTTGACCTGTATTTGGCAGGGTCACTCATACTGTGGCCTTTATAACGATAGGTTTTAATTTCAAGTAAGGTAGGGCCTCCATTTTCTCTGGCTCTCTGAACAGCTTTCTCAACTGCCTTGTGCACCGACTCAGGAGTCATTCCATCTACCTGCTCAGAAGGCATATCATAGGCGCAGCCCAATTTGTAAATGTCCATTACATTGGAGGTACGCTTCACGGAAGTGCCCATTGCATAATTGTTGTTTTCACAGATAAACACCACCGGCAAATCCCAGAGCATGGCAAGGTTGAAGGTTTCGTGCAGAATTCCCTGGCGGGCTGCACCATCGCCGAAGAAACACAATACCACATTCTTGGTGCCCCGGTATTTTTCTGCAAAAGCAAGACCGGCTCCTGTGCCAATCTGTGCCCCTACAATTCCATGACCTCCAAAAAATTTCTCCTTCACACCGAAAAAGTGCATGCTTCCCCCCTTGCCTTTGCTACATCCGGTAGCCTTTCCATAAAGTTCGGCCATACACGATTTGGCGCTTACACCCTTGGCAATAGCCAATCCGTGATCGCGATAAGCGGTAATGAAAATATCATCGGGGTTGGTCGCTGTCATACACCCAGCGGCTACTGCTTCCTGGCCAATATACAGGTGGCAAAAGCCCCTGATTTTCTGCATTCCATACAACTGGCCTGATTTCTCTTCAAATCTTCTAAGAAGCAACATCAATTCGTACCAGTATAAATACGTTTCTTTCGAGAACTTAGTTGCCAAAATTTCAAAAATTTAGGTCGCAAAGATACAATAAAAAGAAATCAATTTACTCCCTATTTATCCCCCGAATGACACAAAAATCCCCTCCTTAATCTGAATAAAGAGGGGATACAAATTATGAAATAAACAAATATTAATTTGCTTCTGCCGGCGACAGTTCTTTCTTTCCTTCCCGTTTCACCAACTGTTCCTTGCTCACCATCTGCTTAATTATAGCAACTGCCTCACCGACATATATATCGCTGCTCACACCTTTCAGGAAGGCATTCTGGGTATTTATTTTCAGAGAATCACTTCCCAGATTCTTAAGGTCTTCGGGTAGCGTTACTACATCCAATTTGGCCGGGGCCTTATAATAATTGTCCAGTTGCTTTGATAGTGCCCGTCCCTGTGCCTGTTGCTTCCTAAAGTCCGCCATATTAAGTGGAACCGCACTACTGGTAAACTGATCTATCTCATCCACCGTCTTCTTTATACCTTCAAAATTTGGATTCTTGCTAATCTGCTCATCCGCCCTGCTTACGATATCACTATAATTATACCCGGGATTCCACAGCGCGTATTTCACTCTGGAAATGGTATCCCACCCTAATGCGTCAGGATTGTCCTTCTCCCTGATCTTCAATTTTTCCAGACGATCAGGAACAACAATATCAGGGACTACTCCTTTCAATTGAGTGGCTCCACCATTTATCCTGTAAAACTTCCGGAATGTCAGCTTAATATTTCCCAGATCTTCTTTCTGCCTGCTAAAAAACACATTCTCATACTGAGGATTCAAAGGGATCGCTCTTTGCACGGTACCTTTACCAAAAGTGCTGCTGCTCCCAATAATAATCCCGCGATGATAATCCTGGATGGCTGCTGCAAATATTTCAGATGCGGAAGCACTCAGTTCATCTACCATTACTGCCAACGGACCGCTATACAAAGGACCCCGCTCGGTGGTATTCAGCACATTGGCTCTTTCATTTCTACCTTTCACCTGCACAACCGGCCCATCTTTTACAAACAGCCCTACCATATCCACTACATCCTGAAGAGAGCCGCCACCATTCTGCCTGAGGTCTATGATAATACCATCTACATGCTGATCCATTAATTTCTTCACCTCCTTAGCCACGTCGGTTGAAGACCTGCGTGCAGAAGGATTCTCAAAATCCGCATAAAATTCAGGCAACCTTATGAACCCGATCTTATTGGCTCCCTCAATGATCGCACTCCTTGCATAGGTATCTTCCAAATCAATCTTGTCTCTGAGTAAACTGATCACCTTCACAGTGCCATCAGTCTTCTTGACTGTCAATCTCACTTCAGAGCCCAGCTTTTCTCCTCGTATCAGTTTGACTGCATCCTGAACCGAATAGCTGGTCACATCAACAGGTGGCTGTGCCCCCTGCCCTACTTTCAGAATCACATCATTCACTTCTAATTCACCATTTTTCCAGGCAGGCATTCCTGTGATGATACTTGCAATCCTGATCTGGCCATCTATCTCCTGAAGTTGTGCACCGATACCATAAAACGTGCCGCTGAGGCTCTCATCAAAACTTCTTTTATCTATAGGATTCATAAAGGTAGTATGCGGATCCATGGTGCCGGTAATGGCATTCACAAAAGTGGAGAATAAATCGTCAGTGCTATAATGCGATTTGGTCGTTTGAAACAACCGGTTTATCTGCTTGGATACGGTTTCCTTAGCTTCTCTCAGCAAAGTGCTATCAGCCTTCCTGGGTGTAACCTTGCTGCTATCGCGCAAATCCATCAAATCAGAATACTTTACCAGCACCTGATATTTCATCTTTTTCCTCACAAAATCATAGCGTTCTTTCTCATTAGCAGGATAGTCTCTTTTTTCAGGGTCGGGCTGGTAGCTTTCCTTTATATTAAAGTTCATTGGCTCTGCCAAAGCACGATTATACAATGCTTCCAGTTCGTCGAACCTTTTGCGGTACACATCCACTATAAAATAAAAAGATTTCAGAGGAGCTCCATGAATCTCATTATCAATCTGGGTTTCGTATTGGGTGAATGATTTGATATCCTTTTGATAAAAAATCGATTTATCGGGATCCAGGGTCTCCTCCAGATTTTTCAGCACCTCCGCAGAAAACTTGTCGTCAATCTTTTTGGGGCTATAATGGCCTTGTTCCAGGACAATACCCACATTTCTCAATATCTGTTCATACTTATCATTTGGGTCTTTCAGCGATGATTCATTTTTTCCTAACACTCCATACGCTACAAACAGGCCTCCGATTATTAATAAAACCAGAACAGGAATAAATCTTTTACTCATAATAAAATCGGTTATTACATTCATAATTAAAATTAGCTGAAAATATATTTTTCACTAAAGCAACGAGTTGAATTAACAAAGGTTTCGTAAAACTATTCAACGGTCACAGCGGTGAGGGTATTGTTATTTCTGAGGCTAAGGTGGTAAATATATTTAAAGTGTTTATTTCCACACCTCAAAAGTAATGCTAATTAATGCTTCAACTCCCAGACGCCTGATTCTCCGGGTTTCATGACAAATCCGGAAAGCGGAACAGTTTCGCCTGAAAGTATATTCTGCATTTTTGAAAAACCTTTCGTACGTTCACTGAAATCTGCAGCTCTAAATGTATAGGCTTCCCTGCCCGTATTCATCACCACCATGATTGTCTGTTTACTATCGTACCTGAAATAAACGTATTCTCCTTTTACGGGGGCATACTGCATCATTTTGCCGCTTCGGATAGCGGAAGCGGTCTTTCTGAATTGCCCGAGGGTGCTTACCAGATTCCAAATTTCGTTTTCAGTATCCGATCTGCCGGATGCCTCAAACTTGTCAGATGCGTCCCCAGGCCATCCACCCGGAAAATCCTGTCTGACATATCCATCCACAGGCGAAGTAAAGCCTTCCATTCCTATCTCGCTGCCGTAATAGAGTTGCGGAATCCCTCTGCATGTAAACAGCCATATCATTGCAGTCTTATACTTCAAGAAGTCTTTTCCTGCCACACTATAAAACCGGCTCAGGTCGTGATTATCAAGAAAAATCACATTTCTCATCGGATCTTTATACACAAAGTCATTGGCAAGTGTATTATACAACTTATTCACACCGTCAGTCCATCCAAAATCTCGTGTGACCACATCCGTTATTCCCCAAAGGGTCTGAAAGTCTGTCACTCCTGGCAGGTTACTCTTAAAAGGAATATCGAAAACATTTTCTGTAAAATAACTCTGGTTTACCACACCATGAACCCATGTTTCGCCAAACATCGTCAGTCTCGGAAATTCATCAAGGAGTGCCTTATTGCATGTATTCATAAAATCGAGGTCATTATATGCGTAGGTATCTATACGCCAGCCATCAATTCCAAACTCTTCCACCGTCCATATCGCATGCTGAATCAGAAATCGAGCTACATAAGGATTTTTCTGGTTCAGGTCGGGCATACTGGGCACAAACCACCCATCCTGCATCTTGTCTCTATCGATTCGTGAAGCATAAGGATCAAAGATTGCCTGATCTTTATAGGTTGTATTTGTATAATCCTTCCAGTGATGAAGCCAGTCTGCCATTGGTGGATCCAATACTGTAAAGTGAAAGCTGCCCACATGATTATACACTGCATCCTGAATAATCTTAATCCCTTTTTTATGAGCAGCAGTAATTAGTGAATGATAGGCGTGTGCTCCACCTATCCTGGGGTCAATTTTGTAATGATTGGTAAAGGCATAGCCGTGCTCTGTCCGCTCAGGCATATCGTTTTCTATTACCGGATTAAGCCATAAGGCGGTCACACCCAGCGAACTCAGATAATTCAAATGGTTTTCTATACCCTTTAAATCACCACCGTGGCGATAAAACACAGAGTCTCTGTTGAGTGTCTGATCTCTCATACCCGGAACCCGGTCATTAGATGTGTCTCCATTACTGAATCTGTCGGGCATAATCAGATAAACGAGGTCTTCCGAAGTGACTCCCTGTGCATATTCAGTACCATTCCCTTTTCTCCTTGGTTTTAAATCAAAGGGGATAGATTGCTTTTGCTTGCCAATTGTGAAATCGATGTTGGCAGTACCCGGTTTTGTTTCTGAACCAATCTCAATATCGAGAAAGACATAATTTTTTCCCTCAGGCCTGTGCACTTTTAAAAGGCTCACACCCGGGTAGCTAATATTGAAGTGCGCTCCCTTACCTGCATCTGTACCGTGGATCATCAGTTGGACGGAATGATACTTCATTCCTACCCACCAGTTTGTAGGATAACAATGATACTCCTGCGAAAGTGCCGGTGAAAATGAAAAGGTTACCAATACTAGCGCAAGCCATACCTTTCTCAGGTTATTATTAAGTCTTCCCCGGATCATTTCCATATTCAATTGTTTAGTATCATCAGGACTGTCTAATCTTAAGTTTGTACTCCTTATCATCCACCCAAAAATTACAGAGGCCTCCAATAACCAGCGATATGCCTCCTAATATCAAAATATAAACTGCCTGGTTCTGGAAAAATAATTTCAGAACCGGGCCGGAAAGGAAAGTCATCACTATCTGTGGAATTACAATGAAGAAATTAAATACTCCCATATAGAATCCCATTTTCTCTGGCGGTAATGATCCTGCAAGGATCGCATAGGGTATGGTAAGCGTGGATGCCCATGCAAGTCCAACTAAAACCATCGGTACTAACAACATATACTTATCAGTAATAAAGTACATAGAAATTAACCCCAAACCACCCAGCGCCAGACAAACAAGATGAGTACCCGTACGGCTAAACTTATTGGCTATGGCCGGAAGCAGAAAGGCTGCAAGGAATGAAACACCATTATAGACCGCAAACATCGACCCTACCCAGTTACCTGCATCCTGAAACGCCTTTGACTGTGCATCTACCGTACCATACACATTTTCCGCAATGGCTGGGGTAGTATAAACCCACATACAAAAAAATCCAACCCAGGTGAAGAACTGCACAACGGCTAGCTGCTTCATGGTAACCGGCATTTCAAGAATGCCATTAACAATCTCCTTTATACCTTTCCAGAAGCCTTTGGTGCGTGCCATCTCCGCTTTCCATTTTTCCATATCTTCCGGAGGATATTCATCAGAACTAATAACTGTCCACAATACCGAGAGAAAGAAAACGACAGCCCCTGCAATGAATGAGTACTTTACCGAGTCAGGAATAACATGCTCAGGAGCTTCATTACTCACCCCGAAAAAGTCAGTAAGTATCCAGGGTAGCAGTGAAGCAATTACTGCTCCCAGACCAATGAAAAATGTTTGCGTAGCAAAACCCAATGTGCGCTGTGTAGGAGGTAGCTTATCCCCCACAAATGCGCGAAATGGTTCCATAGAAATATTGATGGTTGCATCCATCACCCAAAGCAGGAGTGCGGCCATCCAGAGTGCCGTAGATTGAGGCATAAGGAACAATGCAATGGATGCAAATACTGCTCCCAGAAAAAAATAGGGTCTCCTTCTGCCCCATCTCTTATGCCAGGTACGATCGCTAAAATATCCGATAATAGGCTGTACCAGCAATCCCGTAATGGGAGCTGCTGCCCACAAATAACCAATTTTATCTATCTCGGCTCCAAGCGTCTGGAAAATTCTGGAGACATTCGCTGTCTGTAAAGCAAAGCCAAACTGAATTCCGAAAAAGCCAAAGCTCATATTGATAATCTGAGCCATGGAAAGGTGGTTGGATTTCGGCATAGTTATTAGAAAGATTGAATTGTGTAATTGTTACACAATATACTCAAATATTGTTTTCTGAAATGCACGTTTTAAATAAGTACAAGGAAAAGTATTAAGAAAAACGGGAGGATGCTATTATACTATACCAGCAGCCTCTCTACCCTATTTCATAATTATCAGGAAGCACAGCCGCCTTCTTCACAACCACAATTCCATCCTTTACCGTATATAGCTCATGGTCAGAATCGGGGAGATGATCTCCTCCTCTGATCTTCACATTATCGCCAATGCGGCAGTCTTTGTCAAGAATCGCATTCTGAATCAGGCAGTCTATTCCTATTCCTAATTGAGGCACCCCTCGTTCCATAGCATACTTCATATCCTCAAGCGTTTCATAATAATCAGACCCCATTACATAGCATTTGGAAATTTGGGTACCGCTCCCTATCCGGGTTCTGATTCCTATCACACTATTCTCAATTAATTTGGCATTGATGATACACCCTTCGCTGATGATTGCATTCGAAATAGTGGTAGTACTAATCTTTGCAGGAGGCAGCATACGCGCACGTGAAAACACCTTATTGTCATTGTCAAACAAATTAAAAGGAGGAAGTTCCCTGGTAAGTGCCAGGTTTGCCTCAAAGAATGAAGAGATATTACCTATATCCGTCCAGTACCCTCCGTATTGATAGCTGGATACTTTGTATCTGTCGATGCATCCCGGTATGATTTCTTTACCGAAATCTTTCGCTTCCGCGTGTTCGCTATAAAGAAGGTCAATAAGTACCTGCTTCTTGAAGATGTAAATACCCATACTTGCCAGGTAATTGCGCCCTGCGCTCTTCATAGCCTCACCTGTATCGCTCAACCAGTCGGGCAATAGCTCAGCAGCAGGCTTTTCAATGAATGACACAATACGATGTTTCTCGTCGGCCTTCAGAATACCAAACTCTGTAGCTTCTTGCGCCGTTACCGGAATGGTTGCTATGGTGATGTCAGCACCTTCCATCTCATGTGTCCTGAACATATTGCCAAAATCCATCTGATACAACTGGTCGCCGGATAAGATCAATACATGATCGTACTGAAAACTTGACAGGTGACGAAGCGATTGCCTCACTGCATCAGCTGTTCCCTGAAACCATTGCGGATTGTCAGGAGTCTGCTCCGCCGCCAGAATATCTGTAAATCCACTACTGAACGCACTGAATTGATAAGTATTCTTAATGTGCTTATTGAGTGAAGCAGAGTTAAACTGGGTCAACACAAATATCCGATTGATATTACTGTTTATACAGTTGGATATCGGGATATCCACTAATCTGTATTTCCCTGCCAAAGGCACGGCTGGTTTGCTACGGCTGGCTGTAAGAGGATAAAGTCTTGTGCCTGCTCCTCCACCAAGTATTACTGCGATGAGTGATTTGCTAATCCACATATAGTATTATGTTTTTGTCATTATTCAGTTAGTATTCATAAAGTCTCACAGTCGGGGATTAAGACCTGTATAAATTTATATAAATCTGCGCACTTCGCTCCCAACTATGATCTATCTGCATAATCTTGTTCACGATGCGCTGCATCTTTTCTTTATCATCATATAAGGCCAGTGCTCTGTACACTGCATGGGTGATTTCGCCTACAGTAGCTTCATGAAAACAAACTCCAAAGCCGCCTTTATCACCATAATCTACTACAGTGTCATTAAGCCCTCCTGTTCTTCTTACCAGGGGTACCGTACCATATCGCAGCGCATACATCTGATTCAATCCGCATGGCTCCACCCTGCTGGGCATCAGCAAAAAGTCGGCCCCGGCATACATCCGATGGCTCAATCCCTCATTATACCCTATCTGTGAATTATAATACCCGAAGAAATGTCCTTTCATACTTTCTAATTGCTGCTCCACCCAATGCTGGCCACTGCCCAACACCAAAAAGTTCATCCGGCCATTGAGGTAATAAATACTATCAGAAATTGCCTGTGGCAATAAATCCGCAGCCTTCTCACCTACCATCCTGCCAATAAAAACGAACAATGGCTTTTCGGGATCCAGGTTAAATTCTTTACAGAGTGCTTTTTTGTTTTCGGC
>JAMLGT010000007.1 GCA_023957755.1 Chitinophagaceae bacterium | reverse complement strand
ACCGTTTTTTTGAAACTTATCAAAACTTAACTGTCGTTGAATGTACAATCCGATAAGGATACAACTTGTAAGTCCCACTGTCAGTCCGACAATATTAATCAGGGAAAAAATTTTGTTTTTCCTGAAAGAGCGGAAGATGGTTTTAATGAAATTCATTAGCTATATAGATTATGAACCTGCCAAATGCATGAAGGCAAGGATTTGTTAGAGTTGGAATATACACGATGCAAAATGACCTTCATGCGATTAGAAATAACAACGAGGGTGCCGATTTTTATATCGCTGATAATTAGGTTATTATGGTTGTTATTCCTTGTATTTGTGTTCACTTTCAAAACAGAAGTGTACGGTTTTGATACAGTTTGTGGTTGTCTTCTTCTCTGCGCAACTCTATGCCTTATATGACTTTTTCTCTGTGTAATTAATTTTTCGTTACACGGAGCACCACGGAGATATTCTCTGTGTAACTCTGTGTCTTCTCTGGCTTATTTCTGTGTAATTAATTTTTCTTACACGGAGCACCACGGAGTATTCACGGAGGGCCACGGAGATATTCTCTGTGTAACTCTGTGTCTTCTCTGGTTTTTCTCTGTGTAATTATTTTTTTGTTACACGGAGTACCACGGAGGAATCACGGAGTGCCACGGAGAATTTTTTCAATCATAACCCACAACCCACAACCCGCAACGCTTCTTATTGCTATCGGGATCAAGACCCTCCTCACTCTGTCCTCAAACTATCTACCGGATTGGCGAGTGCTGCTCTTATGGAATGAACACTTACTGTAAAAATGGTAATTACAAATGCCGATAGTCCGATCACCACAAATATCCACCAGTGGATAGTAATCCGGTGTGTATAATTTTGTAACCAGGCACTCATCGCCCACCAGCAAAGGGGTACCGCTATAAGGAAAGCTACTATTACCGGCTTTAAAAATTCCCGGTTCACAATTGTAAAGATATTCCCTACAGATGCACCCAACACCTTTCGTACGCCTATTTCTTTTATTCGCTGACGAATAATAATAGAAGCAATACCAAATAACCCCATACAGGAGAGTATAATGGTTATGAGTGCTGCAATCGTAAAGACGTTAGCCATCATATTTTCATCCTTGTACAGACGGTCAATATTTTCGTTTACAAAAGAACCCTTGAATTCTGTTCCAGGTTCCACACTCAGGTAGGCTTTCTTTACAATGTCCATTGCTGCGACAGGATTAGATGTGCTCACCTTGACGAGTGCATAACTCATTTTACCGCCCTGATTTAGAAAGATTGTAACTGGCTTCTGCTGGTCAGTAAGTGCTTTAATTTGAATATCAGGTATTATGCCTACAATATTGATTTTAGGACCCGCACTATCTGCATAGTAAGAAAATCCGGCCACGCCCTTTCCCCCAAATTGATCTGCGTAACTCTTAGTGGCGATTACCTGAAAACCCGTATCAGATGCATAGTCTAAAGAAAAGTCGCGCCCTGAAGTCGGCTTAATACCCAGTGTTTTCAGAAAATCATAATCAGCAGTAATTGTCTGTCCGCAAATGATGCTTTCGCCAAAAGTAAAACAGGTGACTGAGGTACTTGAACTTTGATCCTCTCCCATCCCAAGGTTGGTGTCGGTTCCTGTTACAGAAATTACGGATGACTGGTCAGACAAACGTGTGCGAAGTTTTGAAACGATCTCCTTTCCAGCATCATTATCCTTTATGGGGATACTAATTATGGATTGTGTGTTATACCCAAGGGGTGCTGAACGGAGGTAATCAAATTGCTGGAAAATAATCACCGTACTGCAAAGAAGTACGATGGCAATAACAAACTGAGTAACAATTAAGGCCGAACGTAATATGCCGGGCTTCTTAATAGTAATCTTTCCTTTCAGAATGTCAACGGTCTTCAATCTTGCCATTACTCGGGAGGGGAATCCTGATGCGATAAAGGATACAAGCAGCACCAATGCCGCCAATACAATTAACGGAATTGGTTTAATCAATAAGCCAAGGCTGAGTTTCGCGTTAAACATCTGATTGAATCCTTTTATTAATACTGCAACCGATGCCGCTGCCACAAGAGCCGAAAATAAAACCATAAAAAGACTTTCACCCCATACCTGCATCCATATTTGTCGTTTACCTGCCCCCAGACATTTACGGATACCTATTTCCTTTGTGCGGGTAAATGAAAGCCCGATATTGAGATTAATAAAATTAAAAGATGCTATCAATATAATCATTATGCTGATGAGCATCAGCACATATAATATGGTTTTAGGAATTCCTCCGCTTTCGCTCAAGTGTGGTGTGAAATGTTCTATTGAGAATGGTAATAGCCGAAGGCTAAAATAATCGCCGTTTCTGTCCGGTTTAAATCCGTTTCTTTTTGCCACATCCGTATCTGTGGGGTTGTGTTTTTGTATTAGGCTCCTCAGGCGATTTTGAACACTTTGGGACGTGGTATTATTGGCAAGCTGCACATATACTGAGTGGTTGCGGCTATCCCATGTTTTTAGCATTTCAGGGTAGGGAGGATAAAGCTCAGTGCGGGCAAGCAATGAGAACTTTATGGTAGAGTTGTCAGGAACATCCTTTACTACTGCTGTTACCATAAGCTTTTGCCACTTGTTCCCTATTTTTACTTCAATGGATTTTCCAATTGGGTCTTCCTTACCAAATATATTGTCTGCACTTCTTTTGGTGAGTACTACATTGCTTACACTGCTCAATGGATTGTATGTATCTCCCTGCAACACGGGAAATGAGAACATACGCAAAAAGTCCTCATCAACCAAAGTAGTTCGCATATCAAGGGTCTTGTCCTTATATCGTACTAGCCTCCCGGCATTCAGGATGTTTGTTACATTTTCTATTCCAATATTCTCACTCTTGAGGGTCGGAGCTAGTGCATAAGGCATTGCCGTGTTGAGTTCTTCACCATTTGGTCCAATTTGAAAAGTATAGATTTTGTACAGTTTATCCTTATTTTGTTGAAAGTTATCGTAGGAGAATTGATAGTACACAATCAGCAGTATAAAAATGCTGCAAGTGAAAGCTGTCGCCAACCCTATGAAATTGATTGAACTGTGGAGTTTGTTTTTACGAATATTCCGCCATGCGGTAATTAGGTAGTTCCTGATCATTTCAATAATTGTTTATTACGTAATTCAATTTCTGATTTTACACGCTGGTGTTATGTTTTTTTTGGTAGGCTCCAGATCAAATGTTTTCCTGGTGGTTGGTCTCCTGATCGGCCACAATTTTCTCTGCGCCTTCTCTGTCTTTTCTCTGTGTAATTCTTTTCCTTACACGGAGGATCACGGAGTATTCACGGAGGTTCACGGAGTTTTCTCCTTCCTGGGGTTGGTCTTCTGACCTGCCACAATTTTCTCTGTGGTTCTCCGTGCCTTCTCTGACTTTTTCTCTGTGTAATATTTTTTGTTACACGGAGTTTCACGGAGGATTCACGGAGTGCCACGGAAATCTTAAAGTCTAATACTATTCCTGAATTCTTTTATTTCCCTAAACTACACATTGCCTATTGCCAGGTACTTATTCACCTAATCAACCTACATAAATCTCCCATCAATCCACTCCAATCTCAATCAATCTTTTCTCACCTCTCTCACTCCCATCACCCACAACTCACAACCCACAACTATCACCTCTCCTCACTCCGTCCTCAAACTCTTAACCGGATTGGCCACCGCTGCTTTTATTGCCTGGTAACCCACCGCAATGCATGCGATTGCAGCAGCCAGAAATCCTGCCAGCAGGAATACCCACCACCCAATATTTACTCTGTATGTGTAGGATGCCAACCATTGATGCATTGCCCACCAGGCAATGGGTGCTGCTATTACGAAAGAAATCAAGATCAGTCTGATAAAGTCAAAAGATAGTAATCCTGCTATACTTGCAACTGAAGCTCCCAATACTTTCCGCACTCCTATTTCTTTGGTACGACTTTCAGCCATATAGGCTGCGAGGCCAAAAAGTCCGAGACAGGAAATGAAAATCGTAAGTCCTGCGAACAGCCAGGCAAGGGTGCCGGTTCTTTCTGCACTTTCAAATTTTCTGGCATAAGACTCATCAGCAAACACAAAGTCTGCCGGATATTGAGGGTTGTATTTTTTGAAGATATTCTGGACACTTGCAATAGAGGTGGCAGTTGGCTTGTCAGGATTCAGCCGGATATGGACGACCTGAAAAAAATCGTATCCGGGGCCGAAAATCATCATGGGACTTATTGCCTTTTGAAATGGCGATTCCAGTACAAAATCCTGTACCACCCCCACCACATGATAGGTATTGCTGTCACCACTTTGTCTGATCTCAAGGCCAATCGGGTCTGTAATATTCATATCCTTCACTGCCGATTCATTTAATACGATGGCAGCACTGTCTGTCGGATATTTATAGACGTCAATATCTCTCCCTTTTAAAATTTTTAATCCCATCGTTTTTGCAAAATCCGCATCGGTACCCATCCTCACAAAATCAATTCGTTTGTCTGCTTCCGAACTTCCTTTCCAGTAATATCCCCAGCTATCCATCCACCTTTGTGTAATGGGGTTGGCTGAATGGGTAACAGAGATTGCTGTCCCGCTATTCAGTAATTCATTTTTGATAGCCTGAAAATGTTTGTTGACATCTCCCTGTGTGAAGAGATAAATAAGATTATTCCTATCGTACCCCGATTGTCTTTCCACTCCGTACCGGATCTGACGGGCAACGATAATGGTGGATATAATGAGTATTATAGCAAAAGTGAATTGAACGATTACCAGAATTTTTCTTGGAGTTACCAGTGCATTTGCTTTCGTAAAAGTTCCTTTCAAAACCTTCACAGGCTTGAAGGCAGATAGATAAAAGGCCGGATAGCTTCCTGCTATTAATCCTGTGATCAGGATAAACAAGAGCGAGAATATCCAAAACAGTGGACTGCCGTAATCTATGTAGAGCCGCTTATCCACCAATTGGTTAAAAGAACTCAGTGAAATATGTACCAGTAATAATGCTATAGCGAACGATATAATGCTCAGAATAAGGCTTTCACCGAGGAACTGCGATATGAGTGATCTCTTATTGGCTCCAATCACTTTTCTGATACCTACTTCTTTGGCCCTTTTTTCGCTTCTGGCGGTGCTCAGATTCATGAAGTTAATACATGCGATTAGCAGGATAAACGCGGCGATGATTCCAAATAACCGTACGGTGACTATTTGACCTGCAACCAATTTTCCATTTTCAGATTTTCCATAGAGGTAATCCCGATTGAGCGGTTGGGTGAACACTTCTGTAGTGGAAGCATTTGCAGTTCCTCTGGTATGGTTTATTGTAATGTCTTTTATTTTCTTGTCAAATGCATTTTGTGAAGTACCAGGCTTTAAGAGTGCGTAAGTGTTTACAGAGTTATTCACCCAGAGGTCATCGTTCCATCCAATCTTTTCAAGGTAATCCCACGGTAGTAGATAGCTAAAGTTGAAGCGTGTATTGTTAGGGAGGTCTTTTAGTACGCCGGTAACAGTACAGTTGTTTACGCTGTCTATTTTTACAATCTTTCCAAGCGCCTTTTCATTGCCAAAGAGCACTTTGGCAAGTTTTTCGGTAAGTACAATGTTATAGCTTCCCTTCAGGGCGTTGGCGGCAGTGCCTTCCAGCAGAGGAAATGAGAAGATGTTCAGAAAACTGCTGTCCACAAAAGCCCCTCTTTCATTTATTTTCTTTTCGCCGGCGGTGAGGAGGAATGTGATATTATTATAGCGTGTTACACTTTCCACTTCAGGGAAATCCTTTTGGATGGTTGGTGCCATTACTTTGGGTGTATTGGGCCACACGAATGTATTCCCTTCGGGGTTTTTATCGCGATTATACAGCAGATAGATTCGGTCGGCTTTTTTATGAAAACGGTCAGTGCTCAGTTCATTCTGAATCCATAAGATTATTAACATGGCTCCTGCCATTCCCACAGCCAGCCCCGAGATATTTATCAGTGAGAATATCTTATTTTTCCTGAGGGTGCGATAGGTGATTTTAATGAAATTCATTTCTTGTATTGATTTGTTATGTAGTGCAAGGCAGTGGAGAAAAATAATTATTAGAAAGTGTAAAGTTGTGATCTGATGGTTGAATAGGGAACTCCATAAGCCAAAAACAACAATAAGAATGCCCGAGTAGATGTAACTGATAATTAGCGTGTTATATCTTTAGTCGTGCAAAATTGTGTTCAGTTTTAAAACAGAGTGTACGATTTTGATACAGTTTTTGTTGTCTTTTTCACTGGGAGATGATTTTTTCCTCTGTGCCACTCTGTGTCTTCTCTGACTTTTTCTCTGTGTAATGTTTTTTATTACACGGAGACCCACGGAGTAGTCACGGAGCGCCACTGAGATATTCTCTGTGCCACTCTGTGCCTTCTCTGTCATTTTCTCTGCGTAATGTTTTTTATTACACGGAGTACCACGGAGGAATCACGGAGGAGCACGGAGATTTTCTCTGTGAAACTCCGTGCCTTCTCTGTCTTTTCCTCTGTGTAATCGTTTTGTTACAAGGAGTACCACGGAAGATTCACGGAGCGCCACGGTGATAATTTCTTCACTGTGTAACTCTGTGCCTTCTCTGGTTTCCCTCTGTGTAATATTTTTTGTTACACGGAGTTTCACGGAGGATTCACGGAGTGCCACGGAAATCTTAAAGTCTAATACTATTCCTGAGTTCTTTATTTCCCTAAACTACACATTGCCTATTGCCAAGTACTTATTCACCTAATCAACCTACACCAATCTCCCATCAAACCTACCCAATCTCAATCAATCTTTTCTCACCTCTCTCACTCTCACCACTCACCACCCACAACGCACCACACACCACCCACAACTATCAACTCTCCTCACTCTGTTCTCAAACTTTTCACCGGATTGGCCACCGCTGCTTTTATAGCCTGATAGCTCACTGTTCCGATTGCAATTACCACAGACAAAACTCCTGCTGCTGCAAAAATCCACCACGGGATTTCCGTTCTGTATGAATAGCCTTGCAACCATTGATGCAACCCATACCAGGCTATTGGTATAGCAATCAAACATGAGATAATCACCAGAAGCAAAAATTCTTTTGACAACATGCCCCAAAGGCTGAGGACACTGGCCCCCAAAACTTTTCTTACCCCAATTTCTTTAGTGCGCTGCTCAGCAATGTAGGATGCAAGCCCGAACAACCCGAGGCATGAGATAAAAAGTGCAAGAATGGTAAAGAAAGAAGCCAGATTACCAATCCTGACTTCATCAAAAAACTTCTTTGCGTAATCCGCATCTACAAACGAATAAGAGAAAGGATTGGCCGGGTTATATTTTTTAAATACTGATTCAATTTCACCCAGCGCAGTACTTACGGATACATCAGGCCGAATCCGGATGGTTATCATTCGCCCTTCGTCGCCTGACTTGAAAAATACGGTGGGAGTTACCGGTTCGTAAGGCGACTCCATAATCATATTTTTTATCACCCCAATCACTGTAAAATCCTTGTCATTCCATGTTATTTTCTTTCCAACGATATCCTGTATGCCTGTAAGCTTTACTGCGGCTTCGTTAAGAATCAAAGACGAACTGTCTGCAAACTCCTTTGAAAAATCTCTACCTTCCGTGACTTTCCAGCCGACTGTCTTTCCAAAGTTTTCCGATATGCCCACCGTCCCAAACAAAGGGAGGAAGTTGGGATCTTTTCCCTGCCAGTTAAATCCAATTTCCTTTGAACGCATTTTTGTAATAAGGGTAGATGATTCAGCAACATCTGCTACCACACCGGTAGAAAGAAGATCATGCTGTAAAGCATCAAAATGTCCTCGCAGGTCCGGAGTGTTATTTGTAACAGTAATTAATCCCTCGCGGGAATAACCGGCAGGCCGGTTTTTGGCAAATTGAATTTGCTTGTACACAATTAAGGTTCCGATCATTAAAATAATTGAAATAGAAAACTGAGTGACTACCAATATCTTTCTTGGAATTGCTGCGCTTTTGCTGCTGCGAAAAGTTCCTTTCAATACTTTGATGGGTTTAAATCCTGACAAGTAGAATGCGGGGTAGCTCCCTGCAATTAATCCGGTCAGGAGGGTAAAGCCGGTGGCAATTGCCCAAAATGCTACACTTCCGAATGGGATTGAAATATTTTTATCAGCCAGGCTATTGAATAACGAGAGGCCAAGCTGAGTCAACAGAATTGAGAGCAGCAGCGCGATAAATGCCACCATAACCGATTCGGCAAGGAATTGAATGATTAACTGCTTTTTGCCGGAGCCAATGGTTTTACGAATACCCACCTCCTTTGCACGTTTCTCACTTCTTGCAGTGGACAGGTTCATAAAATTGATGCAAGCCAATAACAATACAAAAACTCCGATGATACCAAACAACCAAACAAACTGGATTCTGCCACCTGCAGGTTTTCCGTTCTTAAATTCATTGTAAAGCCTCCAGTTATCCATTGGATGCAGAATTAACGCTTCCTTACCGGACTGAGCTTCGGTAAGATGTTCCATTGGAATATTCTTAATTTTCTCAGTTTCTGCTGAAAAGTCTATATGGTCACTTAATTGCACAAACGTCTGAAATGAGTGTCTGTCCCACTGCCTGGCAGCATCCTGGAGGTCAGGTTCAGAAGATTTATACTTATCAAACGACAGTAAGATTTTTGCTTTGTTAAGGGTTGTATTCTCGGGCAGGTCTTCATAGACGCCAGTTACTTTCAGGTTCTCCTGATTGTCTAACCTCACAAATTTGTTTATAGGGCTTTCGTCGCCGAATAATGCCCTGGCTGTGGAAGCACTTAGAAGGATTGAAGAGTGGTCTTGCAATCCGGATTCAATATTTCCCTCTACTGTGCGCAGAGAAAACATAGACGGAAACACAGAATCCACCCACATACCCTGTACACTGATATTATTTTCTCCAATTCGCAGGCTATGGTCATAGATCCATGATGCCATTGATATGTTCTTAAAATCACTGCCATACTTATTCTTTAACTCATCTCCAAGAGGCATCGCTACTGCAGGGACGGTTACAAGCTCACCGTTAAAATCAAGGGTTGACATCACCTGCCCCAACCGTTCATGATTTTTGTGGTAATGGTCAAAAGTCACTTCATCCCATATCCACAGGCCAATAAGGATAGTAACTGCCATACCGGCTGCAAGTCCGATAATGTTGATAGACGAAGAGGCTTTGCTTTTTAAAAGATTACGCCATGCAGATTTGAAATAATTCTTAAACATTTTAGTTATTTAGTTTTTATTATCACTCATGATTAGGTTCTGGGTTTCTTTGTGCCTTCTCTGGCTTTTCTCTGGGTAATATTTTTTATTACACGGAGAACACGGAGGATACACGGAGGTTCACGGAGTTTTCTCTTTCCTGGTGGTTGGTCTCCTGACCGACCATGACTCTCTCTGTGGTTCTCCGTGCCTTCTCTGTCTTTTTCTCTGTGTAATTATTTTTTGTTACACGGAGGTTCCCGGAGGATTCACGGGGTTCCCGGAGTTTTCTCCTTCCTGGTGGTTGGTCTCCTGACCGACCACAATTATCTCTGTGGTTCTCCGTGCCTTCTCTGGTTCTCCTCTGTGTAATATTTTTTGTTACACTGAGGTTCCCGGAGGATTCACGGGGTTCACGGAGTTTTCTCCTTCCTGGTGGTTGGTCTCCTGACCGACCACAATTATCTCTGTGGTTCTCCGTGCCTTCTCTGGTTTTCCTCTGTGTAATTATTTTTTGTTACACGGAGGATCACGGAGGATTCACGGAGCGCCACGGAAATCTTAAAGTCTAATACTATTCCTAAGTTCTTTATTTCCCTAAACTACACATTGCCTATCGCCAAGTACTTATTCGCCTAATCAACCTACGTAAATTTCTCATCAATCCTCTCCAATCTCAATCAATCTTTTCTCACCTCTCTTACTCTCACCCCCCACAACCCACCACCCACAACGCACAACCCACCACCCACAACCCACCACCCACAACGCACAACAACCATCACTCCGTCCTCAGACTTTTCACCGGATTAGTTACCGCTGTTTTTACTGCCTGATAACCGATTGTGAAGATTGCTATTACGACAGCTGCCAATCCTGCCATTGCAAAGATTTCCCAATTGATATCTGTTCTGTACGCAAATCTTTCAATCCATTTATGCATCGTCCACCACGCAATAGGTGTTGCAATTACAAAGGCTATGAGTACCAGACCTAAGAAATCTTTCGCAATGAGATAAACGATATTTCCCGTATTGGCGCCTAAAACTTTTCTTACCCCGATTTCCTTTACTCTTTTTTGTGCAGAATAAATTGCCAGGCCTAATAATCCCATGCAGGCTATAAGTATGGATAGCCCTGCGGCAATGGAGAATAGAGTCCCAAATCTTTCTTCTTTGATGTATTGCCGCTGAAAATCCTCATCCATAAATCTATATTCAAGTGAATATCCGGGAAAGACATTTTTCCATGCAGAGGCCAGGATTCCTGTTGCTTTTTTTGGTGAAATGTTACCATATTTTACAGCAAACAGTCTTACATAACTGGCCATTCCTAATACAATCGGATTTATCTTTTCCTGCAAACTGTGCTGGTGATAATCTTTTAATACTCCAATGACAACACCTTTTTTCCCGGAGGTATTCAATTTCTTTCCAAGAGCATCTTCTGCATTCTTCCACCCAAATAGTTTCACAGCTGACTCATTAATGATAAGAGATTCACTTGAATCCACAGGACTTCCGGTTCTGAAATTCCTGCCTGCATCCAGCTTCAGCGACAAGGTATTGATATAGTTTTCATCCACAGGAATATATTCAACAATTAACTGTGCGTCTTTGGGATTTCCTTCTCCCCAGGCCAACTGGGTGCCCCATCCAGTATGACCCGGAACGGCTGTGGCTGCTGTTACATCTTTGATCCCTGATTGCGCCAGCAAATCATTTTTAAAAACATTTGCTTCATTTTGTCTCAGATTCCATGGCACTTTATCAGCATCCACAATCAGAATTTTGTTTTTGTCAAAACCAAGATCCTGATTCCTCATATAATTCATTTGTTTCCAAATGATGAGTGTCCCAATGATGAAAGCGATGGAAATCACAAACTGTGTAATGACCAAACCTTTTCTCAGCAGCACACCGGAAAATGAATGTGAAAATTTCCCTTTCAATACGGCTATAGGTTTATAAGAAGATAGTACCAGAGCGGGATAGAATCCGGCCAGAGGAATAAGTACGAAAAGGATTAGAACAATTATTGATATATTTCCGGCAGAGAAGAAATCTCCAACTGAAAAGCTTTCACCGGCAATTTGATTGAACAGTGGCAACAATAAAACCATCAGTATTATACTCAACAAAGTTGCCACCAGGCACATGGTGGAAGTTTCAGTAATAAATTGAATGAACAAAGATCTCCGATTGCCCCCCAATATTTTTTTTACTCCAATTTCTTTCGCACGTTCTAAAGACTTGGCTGTAGTAAGATTAATAAAATTTAAACATGCAATTAGCAAAACAAAGAGGCCAATCAATGAAAACAGATACACTGTATGAATACTTCCTACATTTCCTGAACCGGTAGGCATGTCTGATTTGAGATAAATATCCTTAAGCGGAGCCAGTTTCAGATAAGGAATGATTCCGGTTTTCTCTATTTCTTTTCCGCCGTTTACCGCAACCAGGTTTCTGATTTTTGAAGAGACAACTTCAGGATTTACATTTTTCTTCAGCTTCACATAATTATACATATTGATATCCAGCCAGCCGGATTCGTAATCTGCTTTGCAGCCCTGTGGATCTTCAGCACAAACCGTACTCAACGATCCAATCATGTCAAATTTTAAATGAGTAGGAGCAGACAGATCTTTGAAAACACCGGTAATCTTGTAAGGAATGGAATCATTTATCATCAGAATTTTACCAACTACATTCTGATCATTATTGAAAAATTTTTTTTTCATTTTCTGAC
Organism: Chitinophagaceae bacterium; assembly: GCA_023957755.1. Taxonomy (GTDB): domain Bacteria; phylum Bacteroidota; class Bacteroidia; order Chitinophagales; family Chitinophagaceae; genus Ginsengibacter. The sequence continues at coordinate 208,255 of JAMLGT010000007.1, read as the reverse complement.
TGATGATCACACTGAATGGTTCAGACAGGGCTGTAGTACGATTTCCTTCCGACAACTGGTAGGAAAATATTTTCAGGAATTCATTATCCGCAAACAAAGCATCCTGAAAAAAATGTGTTTCATTGAATTTTATATCCGGTTGCCAGTCGCGCATTTCGGTGACGTCTTCTATTTCAGGATATGCTGTTTTCAGAACGTTTGAAACGGGCCAGCCAACGGTTTGCAAATGACTGATTGACCCGTCAGGTGCAGTAAAACTGGTTTCTACCCTGGCAATCCTGTCGCTGTCCTTAAATTGTTTATCATAACTTAATTCGTGATTCACCCAGATAAGAATCAAACCAAAAATGGTGATCCCAAGTACCAGGCTTATCATATTAATTGCGGTGTATGATTTGTTTGCCTTTGCCTGTCGCCATACTATTTTGAAATAATTTCTAAACATTTTTAATAATTAGTTTTAATCAGAAGTTATAAATCAGGCACTGTTCTTTCTTTTCAATATTTTGTAGATTTGGGAAGCAATAAAATCTATAAAAATGGAACGGATAGTTATTGAAGTAGATGAGGATATTGCCAGGAGATGGCGGTACACTTCCCAGCAGAAAAGGGATAAGGTTTCTCAACAAGTGAATATTATTCTTGCAAAGGAGCTTACAGATTCCAAAGAAGAATTTTTGAAGTATCTGGAAGGACTTCGCAGTACAATGAAAGAACGTGGATTGACAGAAGAAATTCTTGAGGAAATCCTGAAGGATGAGTAGTCTTTTCGTTTTTGACACAAACGGTTTGGTCAGTGCATCTCTGATAGGTGGAACCACTACTGCCAAAGCATTGGACAGAGCAATCATCCTGGGAAAACTAACCTTCTCAAATGCCACAATGAATGAATTTATTGAGGTATTATTCAGAAAAAAATTTGACAGGTACTTCTTAAACGATGAAGAGAAATGGAGGACAATAGGTCGTATCACTTTAAATGCAGAATATTTTTTCACTAAAGAAACAATCACTGCGTGCCGAGACCCCAAAGACAACAAGTTTCTTGAACTTGCTGTAGCAGCCAAAGCCTCCTGCATTATCACCGGTGATAGTGATCTGCTTATGCTGCATCCTTTCAGAGAAGTACCCATTGTTAATGCAAGTGATTTTTTAGACATGAAATTTTGATTAAATTATCAATGAGTTAAAATCTTTTGCCATCCACTATTATTTCTCAATACCCTCTGCTCTTCATTACTCCTCTGTGCTCTGGTTACTTTATGCCACGAAGGCACAAAGACACAAAGGGTCACAAAGGATTTAATTCTGTTCATCACACCACATCAATCTATAACAATCTCCATCAATCTTAACCAATCTCCAAAATCCCCATCAATCTATTCTCACCTCTCTCACTCTCACCACCCACAACGCACAACCTACCACAAACAACCCACCACACACACCCCACAACTATCAACTCTCCTCACTCTGTCCTCAAACTCTTCACCGGATTAGCCATCGCTGCTTTGATTGCCTGAACGCTTACTGTTGTCAGTGCTATAAGCAAAGCAATAACCCCGGCTATCAAAAACACCCACCAGTCAATCTTTATCCGATAGGCAAAGTCATTCAGCCACCGATGCATCACCCACCAGGCAACCGGAAAAGCAATAAGCGATGCAATCAATACAAGTTTTAAGAAATCTAATGAAAGCATTCCTATAACCTGGCCTACACTGGCTCCTAATACTTTTCTGATACCGATTTCTTTTGTGCGTTGCTCCGCCATATAGGTAACCAATCCAAATAATCCAAGGCAGGCTATAAGAATTGCCAGGATGGCAAATGTGATTGAAATTTTTTCTACCTGCTGTTCGGAACGGTACATATTGTTGAATGCTTCATCCATAAACCGGTAACTGAAAGGCATACCCGGTGCCAACGCTGTCCACTTATTTTTAATTTGTGCTATTAATGGTTTTACTTCGGCTGTGTTTAGCCTAAATGACATAATAGTGTTATTATGTTCCAGAAACAATCCCAGCGGATAAATGTTATTACGTAAGGATTCAAAATGAAAATCTTTTACAACTCCAATAATAGTATAGACCTTCATCACAGAACCGGCCCCGCCTGGAAAGTTTTGATAAATTTTATTTCCAATCGGGTTGTCAAATCCTAAGACCTTTACTGCTGTTTCATTTAGAATAACAGCAGATGAATCAGTGCCGAAGTCTTTTGAAAAATTTCTTCCTTTGATAATCTGCATTCCCATTGTGCGGATGTAGTCATAATCCACCTTCCATGTTTGCATGGATAATGCATTTTTTTGATTCATGGTAGCATCTCTGGAGTAGGTGTTATCACTTCTGGAGGAGTTTACCGGAATATATCCGCTCATAGTGGCGCTTTCCACACCCGGCAGTTTCAACACTTCATTTTTAAATATCTCATCATTTTTATTCAATGCCCATGCGCCGTCAATGATCAGTACCTCGTTCTTGTTGAAGCCGAGGTTGGTCGTTTGAATATAATGTAGTTGCTTGTATATTATTATGGTTCCAATGATCAATACAATGGAAGTGAAAAACTGAAAAACCACCAATCCGCTGCGCAACGTATTTTTCTTAAATCCTGCATTGGTTTTTCCTTTTAATACAGATACCGGTTTGAATTTTGAAAGAAAAAATGCTGGATACAGTCCTGCTAATAATCCGACGATAAATGGCAGTGCAATAAGGAAGGGTAAAAATGTGGGATTGAAAATGCTGCTAATGCGCATAGACTTAGCTGCGATATCGTTAAATGCAGGTAAAACAAAATAGGTAATAACAATAGCGAGTGTCAAAGAAATGAGCGCCATCAATGTGGATTCAGAAAGGAATTGGGATATCAGATTTTTTCTCCTGGTACCAAGTACTTTCCGGATGCCTACCTCCTTGGCACGACTCACACTGCGTGCGGTGGATAGATTCATAAAATTGATGCAGGCAATTAGTAAAATAAATAATGCGACGGCACTAAAAATATAGACGTACTGAATGTTACCATTTGCTTCCAGTTCCGGATAACGCTGGCTGTATAAATGAATTTTTGTGAGTGGCATCAGTGAATAATTCAGCATATTACCTGCTTTCCTGAATTCGTCCATAGTGGTAAGACCCGATATGAGCTGGCTTGCCTGTGGAAACACGTGTTGTTCCAGTACCTGGGTAAAGTTTTTTTCAAAAGCATGATAGTCGGTGCCCGGCCTCAATAAAATGTACGTATGGAAATTGTGGCTGAGAAAACTATTCCATTGATAATCCACATTCTTCATAGACATGATAAAGTCAAAATGAAAATGCGAATTGCGTGGCATATCTTTTATTACAGCAGTGACTTTAAAAGGTTTTTTATCAATCTCAATTGTTTTACCCGAAGCATCAGTGGTTGAAAAATATTTTTTTGCCGCTGTTTCAGAAATTACCACAGTGTTGGGCTCAAACAAAGCTGTTTGGGTTTCGCCTGATAGAACTGTTTGAGGAAACAGATTAAAGAAAGTAGAATCAGCGTACACAATTTTTTCTTCATTAATATAATCATTTCCTTTCCTGACGATTTTGCTTCCTTCACTTGCATAAATACGGGTGTAATCTTCTACCTGCGGGTAATCCTTTTTCAAAGTGGCGCCCATTGGGTCGCTGCTAACACATAGTCTCAATTCGTTTCCTCCAAATTTTATGTCAGCATCTACACGATATATCCGCTCCGCATTGGGATAAAAACGGTCATAACCCAATTCATTTACCACATACAGGGCAATGAGGATAAAACACGATAGGCCTATGGCCAGGCCGGCGATATTGATAAGAGTAAATCCTTTGCTTTTCCAAAGATTCCTGATGGCGATTTTAAAATAATTCTTAAACATGGTTATTCAATTACGAATTATCAATTACCAATTACTCACTCCGTCCTCAAACTCTTCACAGGATTAGCCCTTGCTGCTTGTACGGCTTTCAAACTCACTGTTAGCAGCGCTATCAAAAAAGTAATTAGTGCTGCCCACACAAACACCCACCCATTCACAGATATTTTGTATGCAAAATTTTGCAACCACTTGTTCATTGCCCAATAACCAATTGGCATTGCAATACAGGTGGCGATGATCACGGGTTTCAATAAATCTTTGGTCAATAACAACACAATGCCCTGAACGGATGAGCCCAGCACTTTTCTTACCCCAATCTCCTTGAATCTTTTTGTAGCGGAAAATGATGCGAGGCCAAACAAACCCAGGCACGCCACAATAATGGCCAGTATGGCAAACACGGATAATATAGTTTGTTGGCGTATATCCTTTTTATACATTTCGTCAAACTGATTATCCAAAAATTTATATTCTAAAGGATATCCCGGAGCAGCTTCCGCATATTCTTTCTTCACAATACCAAGTCCTGATTGCATTTCTCCGGCCTGAAGTTTTACCAATACTATCCGCCTGTCCATCGCGGGCGATATTACCAAGGCATTGATATTTTCTTTTAGTGATTGAAAATTGAAATCAGCCACTACACCTACCACATACCGCCTGGCCGAATCCCGTGCTGTATTTTGTATCCATTTACCAATGGCCTGATCCGGTGTCCAACCAAACTTTGCAGCGGCAGTTTTGTTGATCAAAACCGCATCGGTACTGTCGGTTGGGAATTGTGAAGAAAGGTTTCTTCCGGCGATAATTTTTAGTCCCAGCGTTTTTACAAAATCAAAATCTGCGAATTCAGTATTGGCATTCATTTTTTCGCTATGGCCCTCCACATCAAATGTGTACATATCAAAAAAGCCACCCGGGGCACCAGACATTAATGAAACCGACTGAATACCACTTTGGTTTTGCAGGTCGGCCTTAAAGGAATTCATGTTCTTGAAAATTTCATGATTGTCAATTGGTACTATCAGGGTCTGTTCTTTATTATAACCCAACTGTTTATTTTTTACGTAATTCATTTGCCGGGTTATAACGATAGTACCTACAATCAGAAAAACAGAAATGCTGAATTGTACTACTACCAATACCTGCCTGAGTGTGGCTCCTCCTTTACCCATCTTGAGCTTGCCTTTTAAAGCCTGTATCGGTGAAAATGCTGACAGTACAAATGCAGGATAACTACCTGCTAAAAGGCCTACTACTACAATAGTACCTGCCAAGAAAAACCATATTGGCCATGAAGCCCACGAAACAACCAGTGAGTAACCAAGCAACTGGTTGTACCAGGGCATAACCAATGTTAGTAAGGCAACAGCGATTGCACACGAAATAATAACCAGCAAAACGGATTCGCCTATAAATTGCCAGATGAGACTTTCACGTAATGCCCCCAGTACTTTTCTAAGCCCCACCTCTTTTGAACGATCCACTGCGCGTATGGTGGAAAGGTTCATAAAGTTGATACAGGCAATCAGGAGTATGAGTATGGCTATAGATAGGAAAATATATACGACTGTTTTATCTCCATGTTTTACGCCGTCAAATGCTGAGTTTTCAAAATAGATATCTTTTATGGGTGTGAGTGAAAGAGAAAAGTCAAAACCATATTTTCGCATATCACTGCCCATATATTTTTCCATAAATGCAGGAAACTGTTTTTCTAATTGAGCCTGCGTAGTGTGTGCATCCAGTTCTATGTATGTGTAAAGGCCATTGCTAAGCCATCTATTCATGATTTGTTCATCCTTATAATTATCTAAGGGAACAACCATATCAAAGGTGAGATGAGAATTGGAAGGCACATCTCTGGCAATACCGGTAACTTTTAAAGGAAGTTTCTTGTCAAGCGTGATCAATTTTCCCATAGCATCCTGTGCACTGCCGAAATACTTTCTTGCAGTTGTCTCTGTCAGCACTACACTCTTCGGGTCTTTCAGTACATCAGATGGATTACCATAAGTCAGTGGAAAAGTAAACAGGTCAAAGAATCCGGAATCCACATCAAGCACTTTTTTTTCATGAAAGGCGCGTTCGCCCACTGTTACAAGATTGTCATTTTGAATGACGCGTACTGCCTTCTTTATTTCTCCCTTATAATCATTCAGTAAGGCTGGTGCATAAGGGCCCGATAAATAAGCTACTGCTGAAGACTTTCCATCATGCTTAAAGTTTCGCATGACACGGTAGATATTATTACCGTTTTTATGGAAATTATCCATGCTGAATTCATTCATGATAAACAGGAATATCATCATACAGACCGTAATGCCAATGGTTAATCCAAGAATATTAATGAGCGAAAACGCTTTATTCTTAGTCAGATTCCGCCATGCGGATTTACAATAATTTCTAAGCATTTTTCTCCAATATTTTTATCTTACAAAATGATTGATTGAATTTATTTTTCGTTCAGGTATTATGTTCCATAAGAATTGAAATTCAACTTCCTGATTTAGGCCCATCTTATGGAAAAAGTTTATGACTTCAATCTTTAGATTAGCAATTATTTCGGTTATATTTGATATATGATAATTGAAATTAAGAAGCCCGTTACTAAAGAGAAGGTTAAGGAAGCTCTTGCCATCATTTCCAATGAGGGGAAGAGGAAAACACTTCGCAAGCATTTTGGGAAACTCAAAAGGGGCTTGAAAGGCATGTCTTACCAGAAAAAGATAAGGGATGAATGGATTTAGTTTTGTAGCGAACACAGGTTTTAAAAAGGCCAAAGGCATAAAATTAATTTTGATCTGATTGGCGTTATATAAATCCTTTCTTTTGTGTCCCATTTTTTTTAATTTTTACTTTTATCTTTTATCCTATTCTCACCCTCTCACCCTCTCACCCTCTCACCCTCTCACCCTCTCACCCTCTCACCCTCTCATCCTCTCACTTCTCTCACTCTCTCTAACCCACTCACCGCCCTCAACTCTCAACTCTCAACTCTCAACTAATATCACTCTGCTTTCAGCGCCCTCACCGGGTTGGCCACTGCTGTTTTTACAGCCTGAAAACTTATCGTCAGTAAGGCGATGAGTATTGCCAGAGCACCTGCGGCTAAAAATATTGTCCACGATATGGTAATTCTGTAATCGTATTCATTCAGCCAATAATTATTCATTATCCACCAGGCAAGTGGGAAGGCTACTAAGCATGAGATGCCTACCAATTTCAAAAAATCTTTGCTGAGCAGGGTGGCCAATTTTCCTGTGCTGGCTCCCAATACTTTTCGGATACCAATTTCTTTGGTTCTTCTTTCGGCAGTGTAGGCGGATAGGCCTAATAGCCCAAGGCAGGAAATAACGATAGCCAGTACTGAGAATATTCCGGCCAATTTGCCAATGAGGGATTCTGTTTCAAAGAAATTGTCAAAATCAGTGTCAATGAATTGCACTTCAGCCGGATATCCCGGATTCATTTTTCGTATTACCGAAGTGATATCATTCACCGCTTTTTGAATAGGCTGGTTTGCATTGATCCGTACCACCATCGTAGCAGCTTCGGACGGGTCACTGAAAAAGATAAGAGGTGCCGGGCTGGCATCAAAGTCGTTATACACAAAGTCTTTTACTACTCCCACGACCGTTAATGGTTCTGATTCATCACGATAGATTTGTGAGCCCAGCACTTCTTTTGTATTCAGCATCCTGGCCAGCGTTTCATTAATAATAATATTGGTGCTGTCGGCTGCTGAGTTTTCATAAAAATTCCTTCCCTCTTTCAATTGGTATCCTATTGTGGGAATGTATGAGGAGTTGACAAAAGAAATTGTAATGAGTATCTGTTTGTTCGGATCTTTTCCCTTCCAGGTGAAATCCCCGGTATTAGAACCATAATTCAGCACAGCATTGCTGCCGATTCCCGCATCGGCCACGACTCCGGTTTGCATCAGTTCATTTTTGATTGCCGGAAAACTTTCTTTCATATTTCCCTGTAAGGGCATATACACCAGATCGCTTTTATTAAATCCCAAATCGCGGTCTTTCAGATGTTGTATTTGCTGGTAAATGACGATGGTAGCGATAATCAGAAAAATAGAAACTGAAAATTGAAGCACCACTAATCCCCTTCTGATAAATCCGGCACCCCTCTCTTTCATCTTCGTGCCTTTGAGTACAGTTACCGGATTGAAAGAAGCCAGGTAAAAAGAAGGGTAGCTGCCGGCCAGAAGACCACAGATGATTGCAAAAGAAATAAACGCTACCCAATTAGTCCAGTCTGTGGCAGACAATGTCAGCTGCTTCTGCACAAGATTGTTGAAAGAGGGGAGAGTCAGGATAATTACGATAATTGCAATGATGGTAGCCATAAATGCCATGAGGATGGATTCAGAAAGAAACTGAAATCGCAGACTTCCTTTTCCGGCGCCCAACACTTTTCTTACGCCTACTTCGCGGGCACGTTTTTCGGAACGCGCTGTGGAGAGATTCATAAAATTGATGCAGGCGATGATCAGAATTATCCATGCGATGATGCTGAACAGTCTTACATATTTGATGCTTCCTTCTATTTCTTTGCCATTATCAAACTGGTCGTATAGGCGCCAGCGTGACATAGGATAAATGGAGAATTTGGAAATATAATTAGGCCCTTTGGATTTCAGAAAATCGTAGAGCTGGGTATTCATATTTTTGATGTTAGCTCCGGGTGCAACTTCTACAAAGGTCAGTACACCATTATTGCCCCATTGTTTCAGCCACTCATTTTCATTTTCAAAGTTCTGAAACGGCGCCAGCCACTGAAATGAGAATGAAGTGTTTTTGGGGATGTCTTTAATGATACCCGTTACCTTAAATAATTCATTTTTCTCAGTCCGTAATTCCTTGCCCAGTGGGTTTTCATTGCCAAAGAGGTTCTTTGCCATTTTTTCTGTGAGAACCACACTTTTCAGGTCACTGAGCGCACTTGCAGGACTTCCTTCTACAAACTGTAATCGGAATATTTGCAGAAACGAAGGGTCCACAAACATGCCTTCCGCATTGATGGAGTTGTCGCCTTTGGTGAAAGGCTTGGTCATTTTCCAACTGGCCCTTGATGTGTTTTTTATTCCGGGAACTTCCTCTCTGATACCTGCTGAAAGAGGCCCGGGGGTAGAATTAAAGACAAATGTGTTGCCATCGTATGTCTGGCTGTTCAGAATCTTATAAATATTTTCTTTATTGTTGAAATAGTCGTTGAAGGTGAGTTCATCTTTTACCCATAAGAAGATAAGCCCGGCACAGGCGATGCCGATGGCTAACCCGGAAATATTTAAGATGCTGAAGGAAAAACTTTTCTTCAGGCTGCGAATTGCCGTTATAAGGTAGTTGCGAAACATATTTTCTTTTTTTTAGCCACTAAGACACCAGGACACTAAGTATCACAAAGCCCTTTCTTTGTGAAGCATCGGGTCTTTGAGTCTTCGTGGCAGCTATTTTTCTCTTTCAAACTTTTATATTTTTTTTAGCCACTAAGACACCAGGACATTAAGTATCACAAAGCTCCTTCTTTGTGAAGCATCGGGTCTTTGTGTCTTTGTGGCAAAATGCAATTGCTCTGTTATTTCTACCACTGAGCCACTAAGGCACTATCCAGATAGCTATCGTAGCACTGATGTTCTTTATCATTTCTTCTTTGTGCCCCTTCGTGTCTTCGAGCCTTTGTGGCAAATAACATTTGGTTACTTTTCTCTCACCAGGTCACCAAGAGGCACAAAGTAAAACCTTGAAACCTTTGTGTCTTGTTGCGATTCTCCTGGTTGTGTTCTTGTTTTTTGGGGTTTGCTTATATCATTTATCGTTTAGCTACTAAGGTGCTAAGTCACTACCTATCACTAAGCTTTTTTATTATTTCATCCTTGTGCCCCTTTGTGTCTTTGAGTCTTCGTGGCAAAAAGCCGTTCATCTTGATACCCCCAATACAATCCTCTTAGATCAAAATATTTTCTGTTACCGTCTGCCCATCCAGCATACGTATAATACGGTGACTGAACCGTGCATCATGTTCACTGTGCGTAACCATTACGATGGTAGTTCCCTGCTCATTCAGGTCGGTTAATAGTTCCATTACTTCACCACCGTTTGTGGAGTCCAGATTACCGGTAGGTTCGTCTGCCAGAATCAGTTTGGGTTTATTAATAACAGCCCTGGCCACGGCTACCCTTTGTTGTTGACCGCCCGAAAGTTGCTGAGGATAGTGATTGCGTCTGTGCATAATTTGCATTTTCTGTAGCACCTCTTCGACTCTTCCCTTCCTGTCTGTAGCCTTCACTCCCAGATAAATCAGGGGTAATTCTACATTTTCAAAAACAGTCAGCTCATCGATTAGGTTAAAGCTCTGAAACACAAACCCAATATTTTTCTTACGCAAGTCTGCTCTCTGGCGCTCTTTGAAGTGTGCCACTTCCTGACCATTAAACAGAAAACTTCCTGAATCGGGCTCGTCCAGTAATCCCAGTATGTTCAGCAGGGTAGATTTGCCGCATCCGGAGGGGCCCATCACCGCTACAAACTCTCCTGTTTTTACACTGAGAGATAGTTTGTTAAGAGCCACTGTCTCCACGTCTTCTGTTCTATATACTTTTTCTAAGTCGGTAATTTTGATCATTTGTTTTGTTTTTTGTTTAGTAGCCCCACAGGCTTTTAGTGTTTAGTGATTATTTGGTATTGTTTACTTTCTTGTTTGGTATTTTCTTAAAGTACAGGAATGTGAAGCAGATAGTCTGAATACAACCTGCTTACTTTCGAAAAGGATTGTTGCTAACCAAAGAACTATCAATCTTCACGAACCGGCATCCTGCCTGCGCTTCAGGATTATTTCAATATTAGCTCGCCCACGTCTCCAAAGTTTTCATAACTGCTTGTAATGACTCTGTCGCCCGGTTGCAGTCCTGAGAGTACTTCAAAGTAATCCGGATTTTGTCGCCCCAGTTGAATATCCACTCTATATGCTTTTGCGCCGTCTTTACTAAGTTTAAATATCCAGTTGCCTCCGGTTTGCTGATAGAATCCTCCTTTAGGTAACAGCAGGGCGGTTGCCGCATCACTCAGTGATAACCTGATTTGCAGAGACTGACCCCTTCTGATCCCTTCCGGAACACTATCTGAAAACTCCATGTCCACTTGGAACCTTCCATTGGCAACCTGGTCGTAGATCTTTTTGATGGTGAGCCTGTAGGTCTTATTATTGAATTCGAACTCACCGGTAAGGCCCGGATAAATCCTTGAAATATAATGCTCGTCTATGTCCACCCTTACTTTATATCCGTCCAGCACATCAATTTGTCCTAACCTTTCTCCTTTGTTTTTCGACTGTCCTACTTCTGCATCCAGTGAGGTAAGCTGACCGTCAATCGGTGCTCTCACTATCAGGTCTTCTACCTTTTGTCTCATTACCTTCAGTGCATTCTGGCTTCCTTCAAATGATTGCTGAGCCTGCTGCACCTGTTGTAGATTGCTGACAGAGTCCTGTGCCAGTATCTGCTTACTTAGTTTTCTTTTCTGGGTCAGATAGTCATAATTATTTCTGGTTTTTTCAAACTCCTGTAGTCCGATGGCTTTTTGTTCATAGAGCTTCTTGTTCAGGTTATACAATCTTTCTGCTTCCCTGAATTCGCTTTCCACATCGGCTAACTGGTTGAGTTTTGACACGGTATTTTGTTGTGCGGCATTCTTGGATATCTGCATTTGAGTCAGCAGGTTGTACACATTGGTTTGCTGAGTCACCAGTCCCAATTGCAAGTCTGTATTCGAAAGCCTTAATATGGGTTGTCCTTTTTTCATAATGGCACCATCTTCCACAAATTTTTCTTCTACCCGTCCTCCTTCAATTGCATCGAGATAAATAGTGGTTTTAGGGAGTACAATCCCATTCACAGGAATAAACTCCTTGAAGTTGCCCTGTTTTACTTCTCCTACAGTAATCCTTTCGGGATCTACATTGAGTTTACTCTTGCCTGACGTAAAGTAGAAGCTTGCCACAATGAGAATTATCAGCGCTGCTACTCCGGTAATACTCAGAATTCGTTTCCTGTTCCATTTCTTTTTTTCAATTATTCTGTCCATTTTCTACTTTACTTTTTGGGTAAGCAACATTTAGAGGTAACAAATGTGTGCCACTTTATACCGTCCTGATTATTAGGCTGTTACGTGCTATATACTTTGTATTGTGTCCGTTTTTGATACATAAGTGGTTCGCAAATGATACAACTGCCGGGAAGGTTGGAATTCCCTGTTCAAATATCCTGCATATTCCCTCTGTCATCAGAAGATGGCTACTCTGGACGCAAAGCCTCTTTTTTGCTTTTGAATAAACCATAATTCTGCTGCGGTAAAAGTTTTCTTTCTTTCACTTCTCCTGCCAGGTTCCGAAAGATCGGTGGACGGGATAGTATATTCTGCAAATCGCTTGTTCATTTCTTTTTTCATGACGGTTACGGTTGAGTAGGTTATTAAATAAATCTTCTGTAGGAAATCTCCTTCCTTTGTTTTTGTATGTTCCATAATTGGGCAGAGGTGAATCTGATGTTTCTGCCGACAGATTGTGTCATTTCTGCCTTAAGGATACTTTCTTCTGTTTTATAGTTCTCTGATTTCTTAACTTCAGGAGCTATTGTGTTTAAATTGTTGTTCATTGTAGTTACTTTTTATATTGTTTAATAATTTTGTTTTTGGTCGGTTGACCCATGCCAATTAGTGTAACAAGAAAGTGCCAAAATGCAACTGGCTGATAATCAGTGAAAAAGAAAATCGGGGGAAAAAGCGTGTGTACGATATTAGAATAACAGGTGTACGATTTTGAAACAGTGTACTATTCTTTGTATTGTATCCCACACAAGACTGAAAAATTTTAAACCTCTGGCAGGGCAGGCAATACCGCTATCCTGTCTATATTTAGGAGTCTCAGGCGGATGTTTTTGAAAAGTTGGCTTTATTTTGTGATACTCATTTTGTCATAAGAACAAAACGTAAAAAATGGTTTTAAAAAACGCATCTGTATTGGTGGTAGATGACGATCCGGATATTCTTACCGCAGTAAGACTATTACTAAAAGGAGAAGCGAAGTCTGTTACCACAGAAAAAAATCCGGAGAATCTGAGGGGGCTACTTTCGCAGCAATCGTTCGATTTGGTATTGCTTGATATGAATTTCAAAAGCGCAATCCACACGGGCAATGAAGGACTGTATTGGCTCAGAAAGCTGCGAGAGTTTGGATGTACTGCTCGCGTGATAATGATTACGGCCTATGGAGATATAGATCTTGCTGTCAGAGCGCTTAAGGAAGGCGCCTCCGATTTTATGGTAAAACCCTGGCACAATGAAAGGCTGCTCGACACCATTAAAGAGCTATTAAAAGATCAGGTATCAGGCACATCTTCTCCGGCAACAATAAACCGTTCAGGTTTGTTTGATGAGATAGCTGGGGAATCAGAAGTAATGCAGGATGTATTTTTTAAAGTCAGGAAGATTGCGCCCACAGATGCCAATATTCTGATACTTGGAGAGAATGGTACAGGGAAAGATTTGATAGCAAGAGCCATTCATCAGCAATCGCTAAGAGCCAAAAAACCTTTCATCAAAGTAGATGTAGGCGCACTTACCGAAACACTTTTTGAGAGTGAATTGTTTGGCCATAAGAAAGGGGCATTCACCGGAGCAGTCGAAGACAGGGCCGGCAGGTTTGAAGCTGCCCAGGGCGGCACCTTATTTCTGGATGAAATTGGGAACATCACACTTCAGCAGCAGGCCAAGCTGCTCAGTGTATTGCAAAATCGTCAGGTAATAAGGCTGGGAACAAATACACCGGTTGCAATTGACATCAGGCTAATTTGTGCTACCAATGTACCGATGTCTGTACTGGCTGATGAAAGTAAATTCCGGAAAGATCTGATATACCGAATAAATACAGTGGAAATCATGATGCCGCCCCTTCGGAAACGGGGAACAGATATTCTTTTACTGGCCCGAAAGTTCCTGGATGAATATGCACGAAAATACCTGAAGAGTACACCGCAACTGGATGATAAAGCGATTGATAAGATTAACAGGTATCATTATCCGGGAAACGTGCGCGAACTACAATACGCTATGGAAAGAGCGGTAATTATGAGTGAGGGAAATCAATTGACTGCTGATGACATTATTTTCTCTCCGATAGAGGGTGCACCACAGGTTACAGAAAATGAAGAAGCCACACATACCAACCTCCAGGCTGTGGAAAGGAATACAATCCTGAAGGTGATTGATAAACATAATGGGAATATCAGCCGCGCGGCAAAAGAGCTGGGTCTTACAAGGACTGCATTATACCGCCGTTTGAATAAATACGAAATCTAACATGCCAATCCTCGGGCTATGACCAGAAAAGTAGCAACAAAATTGTTGTTTGATATTTGTCTGCTGAGTCTGTTTCTTATTGGGGCAGCCTATGGGGTAATCATGCATGAGCCCGGATGGATTGTGTTTATGATTCCCCTGACTCTGATTCAGGTGTATCGTATATTCAGGAAGCAACGAAGAATATACGATGAATTTGCAGGATTTGTGGACTCCATTCGTTTCAAAGATTTCTCACGCCATTTCAGTATTAAGAAGTCACCTGCTGAAATGCTTCCCTTCAGACAGGGGTTTAATGAACTGTATGATACTTTCAGAGAGACCGGGAAAGAAAGGGAGATGCAGTATCAATATCTTCAGAAGACACTCGAAATGGTGAATACAGGTATCCTCTCTTACGATCCGGATACAGGAGAGATAATCTGGTTCAACAATTCTTTAAAGCAAATTCTCAGGGTGCCTTATCTGAAAACTATCTCCGGATTGGAAATGAGGCATAAGGGATTGTATGATGACATCATGCGGCTTAGCCCTGGCGAAAGCAAGATGAGCAACCTTTATTTTGGCCCGGATACCTATAAAATACTGCTTTCCGCAACTGCTTTTAAGACAGGTGACAAAAGATTTATTTTATTGGGAGTGCAGAATATCAGTAGTGCAGTTGATGAAACAGAAAGCGAAGCCTGGAGAAAACTGCTAAGGGTGATGACCCATGAGATTATGAATAGTGTGGCGCCTATATCTTCGCTTGCAGGTACCTTACAGCAAATATTAAGAAAGGATGCTGAGGGAGCGGCGATTTCAGGTATAGATGGATATGAGGATTTGGTAGTGGGAGTAAATACTATAAAGAGCAGGAGTGAGAGCCTTTTACGGTTTGCTGAAACGTATCGAAGCCTGAATAAAATTGCCGCGCCTGAAATAAAAAAGTTTCATGTATTGGATTTGTTTGAGAATATTTCAAACCTGATGGATCCCACACTGGCCAAAAAGGGAATCGAACTGGAGATGATACTTAAAGAACCGGATATGCTGTTGATGGCGGATAGCACACTGATTGAGCAGGTGCTGATCAATCTGGTACTCAACTCAATGGAGGCAGTAAAAGATTCGGGAGAAAAGAGGATTTCGCTTTCGGCTGAGGATATAAATGGGAAAGTGGTGTTGAAAGTATCTGATACGGGCGCAGGAATGAGTAAAGAGGTTTTGGATAAAATATTTATTCCATTTTTTACAACCAAGAAAACCGGTAGTGGTATAGGCCTGAGCCTCAGCAGGCAAATAATGAAATTGCATGGTGGTTCCTTAAGTGTCTATTCAGAAGTAGGGAAGGGGACCGCTTTTACACTTCACTTTCCATGATAGGGAAGTTAAGTGAGTGGGAATCTCACTTAACTTCTATCGGACAGCATTGCAAACCTATACATGGGTCGTGGTTTCATCGTGTGTTGAGGTAGTTATTAGCGTTTAATAAAGTGAGTGGTCTTTCTGTCATTGCCACCGTTCCATGTGATCATGAGGTGATAGGCTCCGGAGGGCAGATCGTGTACGTCGAGAGTAATTTGGTTCACGCCAGACTGTGTATATTTTGTCCACTTGCGCACCAGGGAGCCCTTGCTGTCGATAAGTTGAATAGTAGCCTTGTTTGTTTGTGGCATTTCAATACTTATATTAAGGAGTTCCCTGACAGGGTTAGGCCATACCTTCCAGTCCTGATTGACGGTGCAGGCTGAAGTGCTGACAGGTGAGAAGCTTTTTGTGCCGTCGAAATCCAGGGAAGCAATTCTGTAATAGACTCTGTCGAGTTGTGCCGCAGTCTGATCTGTATATTGGTAGTTGGTCAGTATATTGTTTTGGTTAGTAGCCGGCAAGGATGCGATGGTAGCCCATTCTCTGCTATTGAGGCTTCTTTGTATTTCGAAGGAATGCACATTGGTTTCCGAGGCTGTTTGCCATTGCAGTATCGGAGTGTTTTGGTTGCATGCTACATTGAAAAAGGTGAGTTTGACCGGCAGTGGGGAGGAGGTCTCTGCAATGGCCCAGGGAGAAAGGGAGTTGATGCCCGAAAGTTGTACCCAGTTGGCACCTACATCCCGGGTAATATTTTCAGTGGTACCCTGTTCCTTCCAGGCGCTGGTACCATTATCATATTTCCAAAGTGCCAATTTTGCTTCGTTAGTGCCATTGAGTTCACTCTCCATATAGTGTAGTTGAAGTGTAGCATCAAGGTCTGCGTCTTTGGAAGGATCAACAAAGTTGATGGAATAATATCGCTGGACTGATTTGGATGGTAACCCCAATGCATAAACGTAGCCTCTGTCAATAGTTACTTTACCTAAGTCTTTTGCAGAGGTAATTACAGCGCCAATATTTCCGGGATTCACATTACTCGGCTGGTTCAATGGCATACTTACATTTACGGTGCCTCCGGCAGGACCTATGATGCGGCTGTTTTCATTTTCATTGATGAGTGTTCCGGTGCTGCCAAGTAATAGTGTATTATTGTTGAGGTTAAAATTGCCCGATGTAAAGACCATTTGTCCGGTTACTTCTTCATTGTAATCCTGCAGGCTTACCTGATGATTACCGGATTTGGCGATCTCAAGGTTCAGAAAACCTATGTAGCCGCTGATGATATTGTCGGCATTACCGGTAAACAGTACATTGCTACCCGGTTCAAATGTGATGACGGCACCGCCTCCGGGACCCCGAATAAAATCTTCATCCTGCAATGTAACGGTACCGCCTACATGAAATATAGCTCCGCCTTGTACATACAATTGTGATTTTACTGTTGTAGTTGTACAGAGAAACGCAAGGAGGTATAATGCTTTTTTCATTTTTAAGATTTTTTGAGGAATCATAATGTGGTTACTTCATTTTGTTTTTGATCATCTGTATTTCCTTGGTGAGCGTGTCAATCAGTTTTTGTTGCTTTTCTATCATTTGTTGTTGCTCCTGCACGGCTTTTACCAAAGGCACTACAAACTCCGCATAGCGAAGGCCATAAGTATCATTTTCATTTTTGGGAGTGTCTATCCCGCTGAAATCGTAGCCGAGGGATTTGGCAGTGCTTTCCACTTCTTGCGCTACAAAACCTGTGTAGATGATTTTTTCTTTTTCTTTTAACCCTTCATTCTGTGATTTTGTTGAAAGCCCACTCAGAGAATCCTTGCGATTGTGATGCATGAATTTATCTAATGAAGTCGCTGCTAAATTGTACGTAACCGGCCTTAGTTTGGTGATGAAGGAGAGCCCGGGTACATTTTCCTGCACATTTTTTTTGAAGCGGCCATCGCTAATATTGCTCCAGTTAGCATATACACGATAAGAATTATTACTACTGTTGCCAATAGTTACCTGATTAGAAGCGACAGAAACGGCGTGGTACCCAATAGCAATAGTATTATACGAATCATTAGCAGCGCCACCGGCTGCAGCCCCGATAAGGGTGTTATTCCATCCATAATTGACATCCTTACCTGCCTGATATCCAATTGCGGTATTATTATCTGAACTCAATGTTATATCCAGGGCATGCTGGCCAACTGCAGTATTGTTATTCCCGGTCGTATTTAGGCTTAATGCAAAATATCCAACAGCGGTATTATAGATACCGGTAGTATTTTCGCCCAACGAGTAAACACCATTTGTGGTATTAGCTGTTCCGGTAGTATTATTTTGGAGAGCATTAGAACCAGTGGCAGTATTATATGAACCGGTTGTATTTTTTTCTAAGGACTGGTACCCAATGGCAGTATTGTCAGACCCCTCCTTATTGTGAGATGATGAACTGTAACCGATAGCGGTATTATTTGCACCGGTTGTATTGTTTGAAAGCGTGATGTAACCGGTAGCAGTATTGTTGCTTCCGGTAGTGTTGTAAAAAAGTACTAATGCTCCATTAGCAGTATTATATGAACCGGTTGTATTGCTAAAAAGTGCCCCAATTCCTGTAGCGGTATTATCCAACCCGGTTGTATTACTATATAGGGTATTTGAACCATTAGCAGTGTTCCCGTGGCCTGTGGTGTTGGATAAGAGCGAATTGTACCCAATAGCAGTGTTTAGGTTACCTGTGGTGTTGGATGAAAGTGATTGGTACCCATTTGCAGTATTAGACCATCCAGTAGTGTTGGAGTAGAGCGAATGGTACCCATTTGCAGTATTCTCGTAGCCAGAAGTATTGGAGTATAATGCTTTTGAACCCACGGCAGTATTATAGTATCCTTCATTCTGATTATATAATGCTGAATCCCCGATAGCCACCAGGTTGTTATTAGCAGTATTACTGTACAAGGTACCCATTCCTATTGCTACATTTGAATAGCCGGAGGTATTATTAATTAGTGAAGAAACACCAATGCCAATGTTGTTATTTCCCGTCTTGTTAGCAAGTAAAGACAGGCTTCCTACGGCTATATTATTGTTCCCCTGGTTGAAGTATAATGCCGCATTGCCTATTGCAGTATTTTGAAAACCTGTCTTATTTGAAACAAGCACCCTGTTCCCTATTGCTGTGTTGTAAATGCCTGTTGTAATAGAATCTAGCGAACGAAATCCAAAGCTGGTATTTGTACTTACAGAGTCCATAAAACCTGCCCTCAC
The DNA here is from genome assembly GCA_023957755.1 of Chitinophagaceae bacterium. Classification (GTDB taxonomy): domain Bacteria; phylum Bacteroidota; class Bacteroidia; order Chitinophagales; family Chitinophagaceae; genus Ginsengibacter. Next base: position 189,382 of record JAMLGT010000007.1, on the reverse strand, counting down.
ATTTGCTACTCTGAATTGAAGCGGATGTTTGTCCGTAGTGCCAATAAAATTATCAGCACCTGTACCTGCATTACCTGTGGTACTCCAGTCATTGGATTTATCATTTTTGCTATTCAGAAAAAGCCATACACTACCCGTATAGTAGGCAAAGGCTGCAGAGTCTGTATCAAAAACCAGCAACCCTGTCGCAGGGCTATTGATGCCGGTTCTTTGAACAGAAGTAAGTCTCGGAATCAGGAGACCTGCATGGTCAGAGGTAATTTCCAATTTAGAAGATGCATGAGGAGTATTTGTACCAATACCCACATTTTGAGCCTGTACACTCATGAATGAATAAAAAGTAATCAGCGTAAGAAAAATTTTCTTCATCCCTGATAAGTTTAATGGTTTTACTAATTGATTTTCTTTTCCAATAATTCCAATCTCTTAACCAGTTCATCTACTTTATCCTTCAGTAATTTGTTTTCCTTTTTTAATTCCAAATTTTCTTTTTCTGATTTTTCATTTAATTCCTGCACAGCCTTTACTAATGGCACTACAAATTGTGAATAGGAAAGTCCGTAAGCATCTTTGTCGGTCTTAGGCATGATCACCCCATCAAAATCATAACCTGTCTCATTAGCCACTCTCTCTACTTCCTGTGCAATGAAACCACTATGCCTTATTTTTTCTGATTCGGAATAGCCGGCGTATATAGCATCTGATATTTTACCTGTCTGGATAAACTGATTGAATTTTCCTGTCTGGAAATTATAAACCACCGGACGCAGCTTTAATATAAAGTCAAGACCTTTTACTGATTCGGTGATATTGGTTTTGAATCTACCGTCAGAAGGTGTGGTAAAAGGAACCTGCCCTTCAATAACTGTAACCGATGAATTTCCCAGGCGTATTTTGTTACTGGCGTTGACCACTGTTCCGTAGCCTATGGCTGTTGCGTTGGTTATATTTCCTGAGGAGACATCTGCAAAGTACCCGATGGCTGTATTATTGTTTCCTGTTGTGTTGGTACCTAATGCATTATTCCCAATACCGGTATTATTGTACCCAACTGTATTTTGATAGAGTGATTGGTGCCCCAGTGCTGTATTGCTGCTACCTGATGTATTTTTAGATAGTGAGAGGTACCCATAAGCGCTATTGGAACCGCCATTACTTATTTTTAATGTGCCTGTTCCCATTGCCGTATTACCTGAACCGTAAGTATTGCTTTCAAGGGCAAAACTTCCGGTTGCAGTATTTCCCCATCCGGTAGTGTTGCTAACTCCGGCATTGTCTCCAATAAAACTGTTGAAATAGCCTGTTGTGTTAGCCATTCCGGCAGATGACCCAACAAAGACGTTGCCATTTGCCGTGTTATTTTTACCGGCATCGGTACCAATAATAGTTACCCAACTCCCTGTGTTATTTATTCCTGCCGTATTTCCAATGATGGTGTTATAATCACCGGTGGCAGACTCTCCTGCGCTAAGGCCGATAGCAATATTATATGAACCGGTGATATTATTCTTAAAAGCAGAATATCCGGCAACTGTATTACCGCTACCTGTAGTATTGTTCTGAAGTGAATAAGTGCCAAAAGCAGAATTATTACTTCCCTCAGTATTAGCATTCATTACATACTGCCCTGAGCCTGTATTAAAATTTCCCGTTGTATTGGAATACAAAGTTCTGAAACCTACTGCTGTATTATAACCGCCGGTAGTATTGTTGTATAATGCTTCTGTTCCTAAAGCAGTCAACCATGAACCAGTTGCATTTGAATAGGCTGCCTGATATCCCAATGCAGTGATATTAGAACCGGTTGTATTGCTGAATAAAGCTTTAGAACCAATAGCTGTATTCAGTCCACCACCGCCATTCTGATTATACATTGCCGAATCACCGACAGCTACTAAATTATTTCCTGAAATATTATTAAACAAAGCACTGGTACCCATAGCTGTATTGGAATAACCGGAAATATTATTGAGTAGAGCTGCATTACCGGTTGCCGTGTTATTACTCCCTGTTTCGTTTGCTTCCATTGCCGAAATCCCGATGGCAGTATTTTGTCCGCCTGTAGTATTTCCGCTGAGGCTGTAATTACCTGCAGCAGTATTGCCGTTTCCGGCAGAGTTGGAAACCAATGTACTTGCACCTAATGAGGTATTATTAATACCGGTAGTATTTGAATATAGAGACTGCATTCCTAAAGCAGTATTAAATCCACCGGTAGTGTTATTTGACATAGATTGATCCCCAATTGCAGTATTGTCACTTCCGGTTGTATTGCTGTAAAGCGATAAGTTTCCGATACCGGTATTATGCCCGCCTGTAGTATTAAAGCGAAGCACATTTGCCCCCAAAGCTGAATTATATTTTCCGGTAGTATTACTGATAAGAGATTTATAACCCAATGCACTATTGTAGGTTCCGGTAGTTAAAGAATCAAAAGTGCGAAAGCCGAATGATGTATTGAATCCAGCACTATCCAGGTGACCTGCATTGGCATTATTGATCCTGAACCGCAAGGGAGTTTTGTCAATAGTTCCAATAAATTGTGTATTAGGATCTGTTCCTGAATTACCACTAAGCAGCCATCCTGAACCACCTGATCCTACGGCGCCAAATGTGCCATCACCCCGAAGTACATCGGTTGACAGACCGGTAAATTTCAAACTGAACACCACGCCATCTTTGTTGTGTTGCAGGATGCCGGCATCAATACCATTTGCAAGCGTATCCACCCGAAGTCCACCGGCAATATGCAGTTTGTTTAATGGATTGGCAGTACCAATGCCAACGTTTTGGGCGTTGCTACGAAATGCAATAAGAAAAACGATGAGTAAGCATGCTATTGGTTTCATACTTGTCTTATTTTTTATGTTTTGTATTGGTAATAAGTAAGGCTAATGGTTACACGAAAAAATGTTTTGAATATTATTCATTTATTTTTCCGAAAAATGCTCTACCCCTGCCATCAGTCTGGCCTCCTATCGCACCGTATGCACCAATTACAAACCGGCCATTATTATCCACACTGCAAGACCCTCCAAAGAATTCAGGATCGCCACTACCTCCCGGCCTTGTGATCTTTTGCTGCTGTAGCCAACGTGTACCATCAAAATGAAAAATATATGCGGACCCCAGTCCCCTGTTTAGTCCCGTAGATACAGATCCAATAATGGCAGTATTTCCTGAAATGGAGACGCTGGATCCAAAACCCTTTTTGCTATTACCATCACCTGCAATTAACTTTTGTTGAAGTATCCAACTTGTACCGTCTAAATAAAAATCATAAACTGAACCACTGTAATCATTATCTCCATACATCCCGATAAAAGCGTGATTACCGGAAATGGAAATGCTATTCCCAAAGAAATATCCAGGGGATCCATTGCCTGGTGTCAATTTTTGCGGCCCCACCCAGGTAACTCCTTTGTCGGGTGAATAAAATGTATAAGCTGCCCCTTTTTGGGAATCCTTTTGAATGGCACCCACTATAATATTAAGTCCATATATAGCAACGCTATTTCCAAAATTATCTCCTCCCACACGTTCTCGGTTGCCCGCTGTTAATTTTTGTAGCTGTACCCAATTGCCACTGGTGTTATCAAAATGAAAAAGGTATGCTGCCCCCATATAATCATCATCAGCGTTAGCACCTATCACAGCATAGCTACCGTAAATAGAGACTGATTTTCCAAATTCATCACCCACTGCGACATCTGAACTTATTAGTTTTTGCTGCTCTACCCAGTTTGTTCCATTAAAATGAAAAATATAGGCAGCTCCTTTTTCAGATTCTTTCCCCGATGCCCCAACGATGGCAGTGTTACCGGACATGGAGACAGAAAACCCAAATCTATCGTACCCCGCAGCATCGCTTGCTGAAATTTTTTGTTGCAAAAGCCAGTTTGTTCCATCAAAATGGAAAATGTATGCGTAGCCACTATTGTCATTGGAGCTATTAACGTCACATCCAATAATAGCGTAATCTCCGGATATGGATACGCTATATCCAAAATTATCTCCAGTCATTCCATCATCTGCATATACGGGATTGTATGCTCCAATGTTGCTGATGGCAGCAGGGCAATCGCTCCAGGCACCGAAGCCGACGTTGCCTTGATCTGCATCAGATGTTCTGGTTGCAATTGCTGTCCACCGCATAGTGGTAGTGTTCCAGTAATAAAACCCGGGACTTACAGCATTTTCTCCGGTACCGGCAGTGGCAGTATTATAAATCAATAAGGCATCAGCGGGAGCGGTAATCGGCGCAGCTACATTTACGGCAGTGAGTGCTACGCGGGGAACCAACATGCCTTTGTCGCCACTTTTTATGTCAAGGGCGGCGCTTGCGTCTGGTGTGGTAGTGCCAATGCCAACGTTTTGTGCATTGCAGATTAGCACACATAATATCGTGAAGAATAATATAGAAATCGATTTCATAAAATGATTGTTTTGTAGTGAATGCAATGCTCAGCTTGTCCTGTGGTCTCTTTCCTTTGGAAGATCGAACCACCCTTCGTTTTTCCCTATTAATTCCCAGTCGTAAAACAAATAGTACACTCCATCGTTGCCTCTGAATTCGACCTTGTCAATAGGGGATGTGTTACTGCCTCCCCAGTTAAAGTTTTCCCCGGGTATATTTAGGGACACAGATTCTAGTGGGAATGGGTCGTCGGATATGGCTGATGCAATAATTGATTGCAGATACCTTGCCACCATCGGGATGATTGTTGAAAAAATAATTTCCCACGGTATTGCAAATGAATTCTTATCAGAACCCTTAGCTGAAGCCATTTTAGAGTTAACCTCTTCTTTAAATTTCTGATAGGCCATGTCAAGTGCTTCATTCATATCGCCTGAATCCCTCTCGAATAATAGAAAGCACACGCCAAAATCTTTAGGCCAGTTTTTTGTATCGGAAACAGTGAAAGTGGTGAATGTGTGAGGTGGGTCATATTTTTTCACCTCTCCATCGTCAAAGTTTGAGTAAATATTGAATGCGGGAATTTTTGTTGTCTTCCCTTCTCCGTCAATTGTAAATCCACTGAGATAGATTTCATCGTTGCCCAATTTCTCGAAATACTTTCCGCCGGTTTCGTCCACACACTTTACACTGTGGATTCTTAGTTTTAATTGCCTGGTCATTGTATAAAATTTTATTGGTTAAAAGGATAATTCTAATCGTCTGGCTGCTACTCAATTCCCGGGATTTCAGAAGGGTCTTAACTCATGGTTTTTTAAGATATTGAAAGGGTGTTTTTGGATAGTTATCCGTTATGCGGATTGGCTATATCCTGATTTCGTTTATTTCGTATGATTAAGAGGGAGTCACTTAGATGTCTTTTTAAAACTTATTTAATTTCCTATTGAGATGAGTCGATGGGTAAACCTGCATCAGTCCAGGCCTTCAACCCGCCGTCAATATGAGCTACATTCTTATATCCCATTTCCTTAAGTGTTTTCACGGCCAATGCTGATCTGCCACTGGATGCACAATAGAGTATGATTCTTTTCTCTTTGTCGAATTCTGGTTTGTGATATGGAAGAGTGGGGTCAGCATAAAATTCCAACATACCTCTGGGGGCATTTGTAGCACCTGCTATTTTCCCGTTTTTTAAAAGTTCATCCGGCTCGCGGATGTCGATTACTGTTACGTCTCCCTTTTTTATTTCAGCATTTGCCTGTTGGGGAGTAAGGTTTTCGATCTCCTGTTTTGCGGATTTAACCATGTCGGCCGCAGATTTTTGTGCCATTGTGAAGTGTGTTAAGGGCGTGAATAGAATAGTGAGTAGTAAGAGTTGGAACACCTGTGCCTTCTGCTTCATGATTGTAGATTTTAGAAGTTATCAAATGAGTGTGTTGCCTGATGCTTTAGCTAATGTAAAAACTGAAAAAACCGCTTCCTTATGGAAATCGCCCAATGGAGTTATTTATAGAGATAAAACAATAATTAGAGACAGATACCCCAAACTGGTATTTATAAGTCGTTTGTCGGAAAATTGTGCACTTGGTCTTTTTCCTGTATTAGGAGTGTGATGGTTTTTATAACTTCGATTTGGTTCTTTCTATAAGATTACTTTACCGATTGCTTTAGTAAACAAAAAAACGAACCAATGAATAAATTGCTGAGCTCAGTCAATACATTTTTGTACAACGACTTTATTTTTTCTACAAAGTATAGAATGGCTCGCCATACTGTATTTTGGGTCTTTCATACCTTGATATGGGCTTTATTCTGGAAGTTGTTAGGATCTCCCGGATCTTATGGACGAGAGGTTATCAATATGACCATGTGGTTGCCTATATTTATTTTGTATGGCTACCCTATGGCTTACTGGGCCGTTCCGCAGTTGTTAATGAAAGAAAAGCTGGTGCAGTTCTTACTGTTAATACTCGCCTGGGGATTTGTGGGCCTGTATATTGACCAATGGTTCAGGGCATTTATATATATTCCTTTGCAGGAAGCGATGGAGTTTAAGGATATACTTCCGGCGGGGCCTCTGGCATTCTGCTACCTGTGTCTTACTACCTCCGCAGCAATTCCAATGGTTATTAAGTTTTTTAAATTCTGGAACAAGAAACAACAGGATCTGCTCAATGTGCAGCAGGAAAAGATGGTAGCCGAACTGCAATTGCTGAAGGCACAGGTACATCCTCATTTCCTGTTCAATACACTCAATAATATTTATTCTTTTTCGCTTGAACATTCACCTAAAACACCCGAGCTGGTTCTAAAACTGTCAAACCTGCTGAGCTATATGCTATATGACTGCAAGGCGCCGGAAGTAAGGCTGGAGAAGGAGTTGGAGATAATGAAGAATTATATTGAACTGGAACGGGAGCGCTATGGAAATAAAATCGATATTTCGTGGAATATTAATGGAAACGTAGGAGCACATTATATAGCACCGCTTATGCTGTTGCCTTTTATTGAGAATGCTTTCAAGCATGGCACATCAGAGCAGATAGAAAAACCCTGGCTCAGTGTGGATCTGTCTGTAAAGGGAAACAGCATGAAGGTGAAAATCAGCAATAGCAAAAATGAGGGTATTACATCCGGGAGTAATGGTATAGGCATTGCTAATGTCAAAAAGCGCCTTCAGCTTATTTATCCCGATAGCCACACCTTGAAACTGAGTGATGAAAGTGATTTCTTTGTGGTTTCATTGAATATTGATTTTACGGAAGAGATAAACTTATCCGGCAAATTGTCCTCTATTTTAGTGCAACCTGATAATTATGAAACTGCAGTGCCTGCTTATTGATGACGAACCACCGGCATTGAAAGTACTGTCGAGGTATATCTCTGAGATTGGTGGTATGGAGGTGGTAGGGCAGTGCCGGAATGCTATAGAAGCAATTGGGATATTGCGCAATTATCGGGTAGATGTGATTTTCCTCGATATAAAAATGCCGCGTATTGTAGGCACTGAATTTTTGAAGAGTCTTTCCCATCCTCCTAAGGTGATTTTTGTTACTGCATACCGTGAATATGCGGTGGATGGCTTCGAACTCGATGCAGTGGATTATTTGGTAAAGCCTGTTTCTTTTGAAAGATTTGTAAAGGCGGTTACCAAGCTGAACCGGTTGATAGGGAGGGAGACGCCTCATACTATGGATACATCTGAATCTCCCGTGGATGCATTTGTGTATTTGAAAGTGGATAAGGATATGAAAAAGATTTTTATAGATCATATCCTTTACATTGAAAGCTGGAAAGACTATGTGAAGATATTCCTGACCGATGGCAAGAACATTCTGGTGAAGCAATCTATCACGGCAATGGAAAATTTATTCTCTGACCAGAAATTTTTACGGGTACACCGGTCTTACATTGTGTCGCTGGAGCATATTTCAGGATATAATGGTTCGGCTGTTCAGTTGGGTAAAACAGAGATACCTATTGGGAGGTTGTATAAGCACGTGGTAATGGAGCGATTGCAGGGAGGATGAAGCAGGGGACGCTCATCTTGAATTTCCTGAAGCAATTACAATTAATTCAATATGCCTTTTGCGGTAAAAGTATTAAGCTCACTTGCAAAATACCCACTTATAATACTCCGGGAAATATTTTCTCCATGCAGCCTCATTATGTTTTGCTTCTTTATCTAACACCTGTTTGATAGGTGTGCGGCTTTCCCTTCTGATTTCTTTTTCGATTCGTAACATATCAGGGATCATGGTTTCGCCTTCCTTACCTCCGGCGTAGAAAAATAATTTTGATTTTAGTTTTCCCCCATCCGCAATTACTGTGCTGTCGATACCCGATGCAGTCCAGAATGCAGGAGAAAAAACGCCGGCGCTTCCAAATACCTTCGGATATTTTATGACGGTGTAAAGGCTTATTAATCCGCCCATGCTACTTCCTGCAATAGAAGTATTTTTCCTGTTTGGCAGGGTTCTGTAATGCGCGTCAATATATGGCTTGAGTGTATTTACTAAAAAATCAATGTATGCATCACCTTCCCCTTTCCCAAAATTCATAAACTCCCAGGGATTGTATTCGTTCATCCTTTTGTTCAGCCCATTGTCTATCGCTACCACAATGGCCTGGCGGCAGTTGGCTTTCAGCGTATCCAGAAATTCATCTACGCCCCATTCGCCTGAATAGGAAGTAGCGGCATCAAACACATTTTGTCCGTCGTGCATATACAACACAGGATATTTCTTTTTCGTTTGTCCGTATCCTTTAGGGAGGTATATCCAAATACGGCGATGCCTGTTGAGTTGCGGCATGTTGAATGCAGTATCCATGATATGCACCTGTGGTGAGGCAGTGTGTGTCACCAGCGCATTGCCGCCCGGCTTGTCATCGGCCCAGGCGCCTATAGAAAGGTGGATGACAGTATCTGACAGGATGGCCATTTTGCGGTTGCTCATCGGACTAAAGTCCTTATGTTCTTCGACTGTCTGCCAGTTGCCACGGGTGACCTTGAATTCGTAGTTGCCCTTTTCCAGCCTTATCTGAAGAGTGGGACTACCGGGCCCGGCATTGAACCTATAGTCTTTGTCGCCGGGATTCCACATATTGAAGTTACCTGCAAGAAACAATGTGTCGCCTTTCTTCTCAGGATAGGAGTCGATAATCAGCTTTACGCTTTGTTGTGCAAATGTGCTATTAGATAAAAACAGAAAGAGAAAAAGAAGCCGATTCAACTTTTATAATTTTTGAGGAAGGAAGTGATCTTGTTATGAAGGGACTCGCTTGCGGGTACTACAGGAAGTCTGAATTCGTTTTTAATCAATCCCATTTCTGCAAGAAAACATTTCACCCCTGCGGGGTTATTCTCAGCAAAAAGGTGGTCAATAGCGTCTAATAATTTATACTGTAGTTTTTGAGCACCGGGAAAATCATTCCTGAGCGCCATCCTGATGAGTTCTGAAAAGTCGGCAGGAAAGCAGTTTGCAATCACACTGATCACTCCGTCGCCTCCACAGGCTATCAGGGGGAGCGCTATATGGTCATCGCCACTGACAACCAAAAAATCTTCGGGCCTGTCCGCCAGAATGTGCATGCATTGTACCAGGTTGCCACTTGCTTCTTTGATTCCACTGATTTTTTCACAGTCTCTTGCCAAACGAATAGTAGTCTCTGCGCTGATATTGCTTCCGGTACGGCCGGGAACGTTGTAGAGAATGATAGGTTTGGGTGAGTGGTCAGCCAATAATTTGTAATGCTCGTAGATTCCTTGCTGGGATGGCTTATTGTAATAAGGACTTACGCTTAGGATAGCGGAGTAGTCGCTCAGGTCGTCATGTAATAACTGGTTTGCTATTTCTTTGGAATTGTTACCGCCGATTCCGATTACGATAGGCACTTTTCCATTTACCTTTTCTACTGTGAATTTGGCAACCTGTTTCTTCTCTTCTTTGGATAGAGTAGGGGTTTCGCCGGTGGTTCCAAGCGTTACGATATATTCTACGCCATTGGAGATGTTGAACTCAATGAGTGCTTCCAGTGAAGCATAGTCCACATCCTGTTGGTTAAAGGGGGTAACAATGGCGGTACCTGTTCCCTTTAACTGTTGTCTTAAGTTCACAGTATTTAAAGTTTAGTTTTCTGCTTTTACTTCTTCATAAAAGCCCATGTTTCCGAATTTTTCAATGCGCTCTTCTATGCGTTGTTCGGCCGATTTTTCCTTCAGTGCAGCCAGAACCGGTTTGATATATTCTTTTACGTTGGCTGCGGCCTCGGCATAATCCCAATGGGCTCCTCCAAGTGGTTCTTTAATCAACCCATCAACCAATCCAAAATTGAGCATATCGTCTGAGGTGAGTTTTAACTGCGCTGCTGCAACCTCTTTTTGTGCCCAGCTGCGCCACAGGATAGAGCTACAGTTTTCCGGAGAGATAACAGTGTACCATGAGTTTTCCAGCATCAGCACCTTATCGCCGACACCAATGCCGAGTGCTCCTCCACTTGCGCCCTCACCAATGATGATGCAGATAACAGGTACGCGTAACTTCAGCATTTCGTAAATGTTTCGTGCGATAGCCTCACCCTGGCCACGCTCTTCAGCTTCAAGTCCGGGATAAGCGCCGGGTGTGTCTATAAATGTAATGATGGGGATATCAAACTTTTCCGCAAGCTTCATCAGCCTTAATGCTTTTCTATAACCTTCGGGGTTGGCCATTCCAAAGTTCCGGAGTTGCCGCATCTTGGTATTGGTTCCCTTTTGCTGGCCGATAACCATTACTGATTCTCCATCCAGAAGTGCGAGGCCGCCTACCATTGCTTTGTCATCTTTCACATTGCGGTCGCCATGGAGTTCTATAAAGTCTGTAAATATTTTTGAGATGTACTCGAGGGTATAAGGGCGATCCGGATGGCGGCTCAGTTGCACTTTTTGCCACGGTGTAAGCCCATCTGTAATCTCTTTTCTTTTCTGAAGAATTTTCTTCTCCAACGCTGCGTTGATATCATCATAATCGCTGGAGTTGTTTTTGGCAGCTAGTTTATGGTTGGCCTCGATTTGTTCGTAGAGGTCTTTGATCGGCTGTTCGAAGTCTAAAAATTGTCTGACATGTTGTGTCGCCATTATAGGAATGGTTTTTCATTAAAAAATCTCAGAAGGCGTAAAGGTAAGTTCAATCTCCTATATTTTTATTCCGCTTATGGATTTAGCTTAGGATTTGTTTTGTGACGCGAATGGTCTCGTGAATTCTTCTTCTCAAAGTTCTCTTTCAGAGCTTCTGTGAGGTTAGTATTTGTCTGATTAGCAATGCACAAGAGTACCCATAATACGTCTGCGAGTTCATCCTGGAGATGCCTGTCTTTGTCTGAATCTTTGAACGATTGTTCCCCATAAGTCCTTACCATAATCCGGCTCAGTTCTCCTACTTCTTCCATCAGGATTCCCAGGTTGGTGAGCTCGTCAAAATATCTGACTCCCTTTTCTTTTATCCACTGATCTACTTCTAGTTGTGCCTGAGCTATTGTCATTTGTGAGTGTTTAATTGACCAAGATAATTATTTCCCGGCTACTTCCATTTTCCAATATCCGGATTATGGCAGTGCACCAAAGAGTAACTTTTTGAAATCGCTGCTGTCTCCGTAAAAAACATTGAAATCTACTTTGTGTCTGATGCCGTTTACTTGCCCCACCTCGCTGTGTTGCCAAAATGTCCATTTCCTCTCTGTCCTGGGTTTGTGGGGTTGCAGATAATGGGCTATCCAGATTGGATATTTTTCGAAACCGGAAGAGAAATACTTTTCATAAAATGAAATGTTTGTGTAGATGATAGGGGTGACGCCATAATGAGATTCTACCTTATCGAGCCATTGCTGCACTTCGGAGCGAAGCTGACTTACTGATAAGCGCCCTGTTTTTTCGATGTCCAATACAGGAGGGAGGTTCCCCGGGGATAAAGTAACTGTTTGTATGAAGTTCGCCGCCTGAGTGTGAGGGTCTTTACCGGGAATGAAGAAGTGGTAGGCGCCTGTCGGAATGCCCTGTTCTTTTGCTTTCTTCCAGTTTCTTTCGAACTGCCGATCCACCCTTGTATTACCCTCTGTTGCTTTTATAAAGGCAAACCCGATCTTAAGCCCCATCGATTCCATATTCTTAACCTCACCCCATTCAATATTTCCCTGATACCGGCTCACGTCGATACCATGAATACTGTATCCGGATGGTATGGTGATGCCAAATCCCGGGTAAAATACCGGTTTCCCGGCTCTGAAAAAGTAGATAACGGCCAATACGGCCACAACCAGAATGCAGAAAGAGAGAAATATCTTGAAACCGAGATAGTAAATCTTCTTTATACGTCGCTTTGCCACAACGCAAATGTATTAACTTATGGTTCCCTGCTATTCATATTTCGCACTATAGAATTGAATAAGCTGATTATCTGGAGCATAATGAGGCAGGATAGGATTAGTGGCATTAATTTTGCCTATAATAGTGTAATTTTCTAAAGAAAATGTGAATTGAAAAACAGTAGATTATGTATTAATGTGTTAGTAATCAGCTGTTTATAATAATCTTACTTAGAATTGCGGCGGAATTTTTAACAAGTTTCAGACGGTCAAAGCTTGTCTTCATGGCGCCTGAAGCTTAAATTTGCAAAATCTTTTAATAGAATATATATCGGTAATACAGCCGATAACACGGGGTAAAAATTCTTAAATAATCCTTTTCCTGCGAAAGCGCAGATGTTTGGAGAGCGTGAGCGAATCATTTGATCTTGAAAATTTGGAAGTTATGAAAAAGATTCAGTCAAAGAGTTTACTAACGTTAGTTGTTTTTTTGGTCGCAATTGGGATTGTCACCACTTCAGCTGATCGTTTTATAGGAATTCAAAATACTGCAAAAGTGGACACTCTAAGGAGTGATGGCGGAGCTGCAGACTATTACGAGATAGATAATCCGAACAGAGTGCGCTATCCGGCTATTCTGCGTGAACACAGGGAAGAGAGCAAAGGGTATATTAAGCAGTATGTGAAGCGTGAAAGAGCTTATATTAAATTGATGTTTAGAAGAGGTAAAGATTACATGCCAATAGCGAGGGAGATTTTTGACAGATATGATGTGCCGCGCGAGTTTCAGGTGCTTCCGGCATTGGAGTCTAATTTTACGGCACATGCCGTGTCTCCGGCTGGAGCTGTGGGATACTGGCAGTTTATGCCTGAGCTGGCAAGAGAGTATGGCCTCAGTATTTCCGATGGCAATGATGAAAGAAAGAATTTTAGAAAATCAACAGTAGCAGCTGCTAAGTTTATAAGATACCAGTTAAAAGTATATAATAACGATCCACTTCTGGTGGTAGCCGCATACAATTGTGGGCCCGGAAGAGTGAATCTGGCTATGAGAAAAAGCGGTGCAAAAGACTACTGGAGCCTGAAGCAATATCTCCCTGCTGAAACAAGAGCTTTCGTAATGCGATTCCTGGCGCTGAATGTCGTAGAGATGAATTATGATAAATTTCTGCAGAATAGCCTTGATCTTGAGGAGCCTGCAAAAATACAGATTGCAAAGATGGATTCAGTTCAGGGCGAAGATGCCACTACAATGATGGAGTTTTAGTCGGGTGTTCTAAGTAACCGTTACTGCATATCAATAATCAGTTCGGATGAGCCTTTCATCCATATTCCTCTGATCAGTTACTCATTTTAATTTACATTTGGATACCTAAAACTTGTCTTATGTCCAGATGTATGCTTACCCTCTTCCTTTGTGCCACTTTTTCTTTTCTTTCTGCACAGAATTACAAGAAAATTCATAAAGAAGCCATTGTTACCGATTCGCATAATGATATTATCTCTACCTGCGTAGAGAGTGGGTATCTGTTTGATAGCGACCTTTCAGGTAAGACTCATAGCGATCTGAAGCGAATGAAGAAAGGGGGCCTCGATGTGCAGGTGTTTTCTATTTTTTGTGGAGGAGAGCAGAAAGACCCATACAATTTCGCAAATCGTGAAATAGATTCCCTATACGCGTGGGTGGCAAGGAATCCAGATAAGATGATGATAGTAACCAATGGCAAAGAACTGGACGAAGCTGTAAAAGCCGGAAAACTGGCCAGCATGATGGGAGTGGAAGGTGGCCACATGATAGAGGATGACCTGACCAAACTTGATAATCTTTTTAAGCGTGGTGTCAGATATATGACGCTTACGTGGAATAATAATAATTCATGGGCTACCAGTGCTGAGTACGAATCCGGGAACCAGATGGTAAAGGGAAAGGTGGACACTACCTCGCAAAAGAAAGGCCTCAGTGAGTTTGGCCGACAGGTAGTAAGGAGGATGAATGAATTGGGGATGATGGTGGATCTCAGTCATGTAGGGGAGCAGACTTTCTGGGATGCAATCAAAATTTCAACTAAACCGGTACTTGTTTCGCACAGTAATGCCTATACGCTTTGTCCGGTATTCAGAAACCTGAAAGATGATCAGATAATAGCGGTTGGGAAAAATGGCGGGGTCATAGACCTGAATTTTTATGCAGCTTTTCTGGACAGCACTGCCGAGGGAAAGTTGAAGGCTATGAATATGAGGCGTGCTGCAGAAAGGGATTCACTCAGAAAAGCCGGTTTAACTAATGAGGCCATTAGGGCACGGATAGGTAAAAAGTATCAGAAAGAACTGGATGCCATAAGGGCGCCGTTTAGCCTTCTCTTTGACCACATGGAGTATATTATTAAGCTTGCCGGCATTGATCATGTAGGCCTTGGCGGCGATTTTGACGGAATATCGGTAACTCCGCAAAAGCTAACTGATGTAACCAAATATCCGCTTATAACTAAGGAGCTTGTACGTAGAGGGTATTCCAAAGAGGATATCTTTAAGATAATGGGAGGAAACTTTATCAGGGTTTTTAAGGCGAATCTGAATAACTAATTTATATGAGGAGGCTGTATATTATTATCTGCACCCTGATCCCTGCAATGGTATGGGGGCAGCGAGTCGCGCCTTTAGAGGCACAGACATGGAAACAGCAGGCGGATCGGGTAACTATTGTCCGCGATAGCTACGGTATCCCTCACATTTATGGTAATACGGATGCAGACGCCGTTTTTGGATTGCTTTATGCCCAGTGTGAGGATGACTTTCCCAGAGTAGAGATGAATTACATAGAAAAGCTGGGGCAACTATCCGAAGTCTATGGAGAAAGCAAAATCTATGATGACCTTCTTACCAGGTTGGTAATTGATTCGGCAGCGGCAGTCAGAGATTATGAAAGCGCTCCTGAGTGGCTCAAAAAACTTTGTAATGCTTTTGCTGACGGCATCAATTATTATCTCTTTACGCATCCTGAAGTGAAACCGAAATTGATTCAAAGGTTTCAGCCCTGGTATCCGATGCTCTGGACAGATGGAAGTATAGGAGCAGTGAGCACTGCTAATTTCGGAGCGAGAGATTTAAGGCAATTCTACACCGGCGATAATATCAATACCGCTCTTGCTGTTGCTCATGAAGAAGAGGTAACCGGCTCTAATGGATTTGCCTTTGCACCCCGGATCACGGCCTCTGGCCATGCGATTTTGTATATCAATCCTCATGTTACTTTTTATTTTCGCCCGGAAGTGCATGTAGTAAGTAATGAGGGACTGAATGCTTATGGAGCAGTGACCTGGGGACAGTTTTTTGTGTATCAGGGATTCAATGAGTTTTGCGGGTGGATGCATACCAGCAGCTACGCCGATGTCTCAGATGCTTACCTTGAAGATGTGACTACTGTAAATGGCAGGCACTTTTATTTGTACGATGGAGAAAGATTGCCGGTAAATGAAAAACAATTTACAATCAGGTATCGTACTCCTGAAGGTGTCCGGGAAAAGCATTTTACAGGTTATTTCACCGGCCACGGCCCTGTAATGGGCACAAGGAACTCCAGATGGGTAACCGTAAAATCTGACAACAGAAATATAAGGGGCCTTATTCAGAGTTGGAAGCGTACGAAGGCAGGGAGTTTTCAGGAGTATAAAGAGATAATGGGCCTTCTGGCAAATGCATCAAATAATACCGTGTATGCAGATGCGGCAGGAAATATAGCATACTGGCATGGCAATTTTATCCCAAGGCGTGACCCCACTATTGACTGGAGTCAGCCTGTAGATGGTACTACTTCCAAAACTGACTGGAAAGGCCTTCATCCTGTAGATGAAACGGTTCATATTTATAATCCTGAGAATGGATGGATAGAGAATTGTAACAGTACACCATTTACAGCGGCGGGTCCGTTCAGCCCGAAGCGGGAAGATTATCCTGCTTATATGGCGCCCGATGAGCAAAACTTCCGTGGTCTGAATGCAGTAAGAATACTTCCTACGGAGCAGCAATACACCCTCGACAAGGTAATTGGAAAGGGGTATGATACCTATCTGATGGCGTTTGAATCGCTTATACCCGCAGTTGTAAAGGCATATAATGGCTTGCCTGATGGAGATTCTCTGAAGAGCGGGTTAAAGGAACCTGTTAAGATGCTTTCTCAATGGAATTTTCACTCTTCGGTAAACTCGGTTGCCACCACCCTGGCGATTTATTGGGGCGAGAAGATAATGCCCCGGGTGTATCGGACGAAGGTGCGGGAGGGTGAAGAAAACAGCACGGTGAACAAGACGTTAGCTTTTGCTTCAACGGCGGATGCATCACAGCTTTTGCCACCCCTCTTAGCAACGGTCAGAGAACTGGAAATGAAGTTTGGTTCGTGGAAGATGCCTTGGGGCGAAGTGAATCGTTTTCAGCGAATCAGTGGAGACATTGAAAATCATTTTGATGATAACAAATCAAGTATTCCGGTTGGTTTTGCTTCATCTGCCTGGGGGATGCTTCCATCCTATTCCAGCCGTGCTTTTCCTGGAACTTTGAAACGTTATGGTGTAAATGGGAATAGTTTTGTGTGTGCGGTGGAATTTGGGCAGAAAGTGAAAGCTAAAAGCCTGCTTGCAGGAGGCGAAAGTGGAAATCCGGCATCACCTCATTTTTTTGATCAGGGTGAAATGTATGCGCAGGGACAGTTTAAAGAGGTGTGGTTCTACAAAGAAGACGTAATGACCCATGCGCAGGAGCAGTATAATCCCGGGGAGAGGAAAAGGTAATGATACTTATTGGGAAATACAGAGAAAGCCTGCCGGAGTGATGGATGTCTGTTGTAAGCGTGATGGGTATGAAATCTGTTTTTCAACCCAATAGTCCATAACATACAAAAGGCCTGCTCTAAAAAGAGCCGGCCGTTGCTAACCTATGAAAAACACCTAGTTACAAATGTAACAGAAATTTTTAAATACAATCAATTGAATGCAGTTTTTTTTAATAAAAGACAAGTAATTGAAGAATAACTTGTAATAATTAATTCTTTCGCTGGTTTCTAAGCCTTTTTATCAAAACAGTTCTAAAGTCTTTTTCTGCCTGGTACAGCCTTGATGTCTTATCGGCACCTATTACTTTTTCAAAAGATGGCCTGTATTTCTTTTTTATGGCAAGGAGTTTTTCTTCATTTTCCAGGATATCTCCATCCTTTCTATCAGCCCGAAGGCCTTTCACTTCATTTTGGTAGGATTGATAAACGGGCCAGAATTGCTGGGCTTCGCTACTTGTCAGTTGGAGTCTTTCAGTCAAAAAAGCAATTTTCAAAGCTTCAATTTTTTCGTTCTGACTTCTTTGGGCCTGAGCTGAATAAGCGAAACTTGAGATAAATAAAATCACAAAAGGGAGCATTCTTTTCATTGCTTTTAATTTTTTAGTTCAACTCGGCATTTATTTTTTTAAGGTATTTGTCGAGTGCCCTGTCATCAGTTAAATAGTCTAAGGCATCAGGCAATGCAGTATCATCGGCATCATTAATAATTTGGTCGTTATCGAGTATGTTACCGTGTGTCTCCAGATAGGCGATTATTTCGTCGTCTGAAAGGCTTGCGATTCCTTCATTAAATTTTTTCAGGCTGTTGTACTGTGCTGCGGCAGGGTCTGGAACAGTTTTCTTTGTCACCACAGCAAAAGAATTATTTTTCTTCGCATTATTATTTATTAGGAAGTAAGAAGTGCCTAAAATAGCCAATCCGATTACTGCAGCAGCGGCATATCTGAAAACTGAGCTGTTTTTCTGAAAACTGATTACCCTTGCCCGGCTATTGTTATTTAGCTTTTCAAGTAGCCTGGAAGCAAAGGTCTCAAAATAGCCTTCCGGAACGCTGAGCACATTTCTTCTGCTAATAGTATCCAGGATATTGGCTTCGTCAGTTTCAGTAGTTTCCTGTGTTTTAATTCGGTCTATAATAGTAGTGCTCAGAGTGGTAAAATAATCATGGGGAACAGCCTGAGGAGCACTTTTTCCTGAAGTGTCAATGATATTTTGAGTAGTCAGTTCCTCATTTATTCGGGTGGATAATTCCGAAAAATAGCCATCAGGAACAGAAAACACATTCCGGCCCTGCAGACCGGCCAGTATCGGGCTGATTTCTGTGATTTCTCTTAATATTTCAGGGTCTCTTTCCATTTTTCCTGGAGTTTCGCTTGTCAGACTCTTTTTTAGCTCTGAAGTTTAATGGTTTAAGATATATTCTTCCACT
The DNA here is from genome assembly GCA_023957755.1 of Chitinophagaceae bacterium. Taxonomy (GTDB): domain Bacteria; phylum Bacteroidota; class Bacteroidia; order Chitinophagales; family Chitinophagaceae; genus Ginsengibacter. The sequence goes on along the minus strand of JAMLGT010000007.1, from coordinate 170,872 downwards.
TTCTTAGCCGCGTGGTGATAGCTTGCTTTAAGTGCTCCCACACTGGTTTCCAGTACTTTGCTCATTTCTTCGTAGGGCATTTCGTCGAAATACCTCAGGTTGAATACCAGTTTTTGCTTCTCAGGAAGTGATTGAATGGCCATTTGGAGTTTCCATTCCAGTTTGTTGGCATCGAAGTGAGGATCACTCTTTAGTTTATTAGCGATGGAAGTATCCTCATTGTCGATGGATATTGAGGATAGTTTCTTTTTGTTGTTGAGAAATGTGAGTGATTCATTGGTGGCTATCCGGTAGAGCCAGGTATAGAGCTGGCTTTCTTCCCTGAATTGATCAAGGCTCCTCCATACTTTGATAAATGTATTTTGGAGCACATCATCTGCATCTTCATGAGTGAGTACCATGCGTCTGATGTGCCAATAAAGTCTTTCCTGATATTTTTTAATAATCAGTTCGAAGCCTTTTTCTTTTTGTCCGGAATTCCGGAACATTTTCAGAAGTTCTTCATCAGACGACAGTACAGTCATAAAAATCGGTATAGAGTTCACTGAATATTCGATATGTGGCGGATACAGAGATTCCACAATGAGGATATTCGTAAACGGTTTAAAATAACGAAGAAAAATAAACTGCAGGAAAAAAATCCTGAAGCAAATGTAAAAGTTTGTCTGTCAATCGTAGATATAAAAACCTATAGAATTTAATTTGTGTTTTCTGCGAAAACCGGTTCCAACAGGTGTTCTTTTATTTCAGGTTTGACGTCTTCCGTTTTTGATGGCAGGTTACTAAAAAGTTTTTCTGCAATGTTTTTATCAGAGATCACCAGCGCTAATGCTGTCAACAGGATTATCTTAATATCAGTTGGCCATGAGGCATTCTTCTTGTACCATAGTTCCAGTTTCGCCTTGTATTTGAATATGGCGCGGTATGCCGCTTTAGGGTCTTTGGCCTGAGAAACAATTTTTTCTTCATCTCTGAAATAAATTGAACCTATTCCGGTGATTCCGGGCCTTGAAGAATAGATAATCTTAGCTACTTCGGGAGCGTAGAGTTTATAGCTGATTTCCATAAGTGGACGAGGCCCTACGATAGACATATCTCCCAGAATTACATTAATTATCTGCGGTAATTCGTTTAGTTTAGTGATTCTGAGGTATCGGCCTACTTTTGTGACCCTGGGATCGTTTCGGAGCGTGATTTCTTTAGTGCCCATAGTAGGACTGTTTTTCAGCATGGTAGCAAATTTCAGAATCATAAAAGGCTCGCCCATATAGCCAATTCTCTTTTGTCTGAAGAAGATTTCGTGCTCACCTGTGAATTTAAGGATCATGATAATAACCAGAAACAGAGGTGACAGAATTACGAGGCAGATACTCGCAAATACTATATCAAATATTCTTTTGGTTATTTTATACATCTCGCTCCAAATCTTTAGTGTCAAAACAATTTAGGTACTTTATTTCTAAAAACATTCTTTTATTTTATCAGATACTGCCTTAAGTTCGCTGATAGTGATATTGGTGGAACATGGAATGCTCAGGCATCTCTGATACAGGAAGTCTGAATTATCCTGATGCTGGTAAAAAATATCTCTCTCAAACATCGGCAGCTTATTCATGGGTATCCACAAAGGGCGGCTTTGCATCTTGTTAGAGTTTAATTTTTCCAGTATTTCCTTCTGTTTCCCGGTACGAATGGTAGGCATCCACCAGTTGGGATTTACCGATTGAATCACCTTTTGAAAAGTAATATCACCTACGCCTTCCAGTTGCGACTTGTAGTATTCAATGATTTCTTTTTTTCGTTTCAGAAAGTCCGGAAGTTGTTCCATCTGTGCTACGCCCATTGCGGCTGCCACGTTTACCAACCGGTAATTATAACCTATCTCGTCGTGAAAATATTCAAAGGGGTCTGCTTTTGCCTGCGTGGTAAGATGTTTAGCATGCTTTGCCAGGGCGTCATCATTTGTTACAATCATACCCCCACCACCAGTTGTAATAATTTTGTTGCCATTATAACTGAATGTACCCATCAGCCCGAAGGTTCCTGCATGTTTGCCATTATAAAAACTCCCCAGGGCTTCGGTGCTATCCTCTAATATCGTGAGATGATATTTTGAAGTGAGAGCCATAAGCCTGTCCATATCACACATATTACCAAGTACATGCACCGGCATAATTACAGGAATACGTTTACCTGATGCAATGTGGTAGCAGTTGCCGTCCCGGATTTCAGTTTCTTTTTCAAGGAATTCCTCAAGCAGGTCGAGGTCCATTTGCCAGGAGTCTTTATCTACATCAATAAGCACGGGAGATGCGCCGGTGTATTTTATAGAATTGATTGTGGCAATAAAGGTAATATTGGGAGCTATAACCAGGTCGTTGCTTCCCGTCCCGAGCATCACAAGCGAAGTGTGCAGTGCAGTAGTACCACTACTTGTGGCAACGGCATGTGCGGCTCCGGTAAATTCAGCAGTTACTTTCTCAAATTTATCTACAAAGGCACCCACACTGCTCACCCATCCGGTGGTGATACACTCAGAAACATATTTTAATTCGTTTCCTCCCATATTAGGGCCACTGAGCAGGAGCATTGATTTCGGTGTTTAAGAGGTAATTGTTATATGTTGCGAAACTTTTGCGAATAAGGATCAGTGATAATTCCGGTACTTAATAAAGTATAAATCTCTCTAATGCCGTCTGGTACTGTTTTAGTAATAGCATATCCTAACTCATTTTTTATCTTATCAAAGTTAACCCGGTAGTCTCTTGGGTCTTCCTCCATATCTACATAGTTTACTTTTACGTTTGGCACTATCTTACACACTTCCTCAATAATCATTCCTTTTTGATAATTTTCTGAGGTGTCACCTACGTTAAACACCTGTGACCTCACTTTAGATTCGTCACTTTCAAGCACCAGCACTGCGGCTCTGGCAAGATCGTCCACGTGGCAATATGGACGCCAGAATTGTGCACCCCATATTTCCTGTTCGCCTTTCATTGTACCATTTCGGGTAAACTCGTTGACCGTGAGGTCAAATCTTATTCTTGGAGAAAATCCGTACACGGTACTGAACCGTAAGGCGGTGCTGCAAATGTGGCTGTCTTTTCTTTGTTCAGTCAGATAATTTTCAAACTTCACCTTCAGCCTTGCATATAAAGAAACAGGGTTAAGAGGAGAGTCTTCTTTTACGAACTCATTTGGGTCCGACATTTTGCCATAATTACTGCAGGTGCTGGCAAACACAAATCTTTTTACTCCGGCTTTTTCAGCAGCTTCAAATAGTGCTTTGCTTCCCTCCCAGTTAGTTTCTTCTGCCTCTTCTGAGAATTTCTTGCACGCCGGATCGCCCACAATAGCAGCCAGATGGACGATACTATCTACCCCCCGGAGGGCTTTATCTACGTCGGTTGTATTTCTTACATCGCCCTTCTGAAATTCAAAGTGGGGATTGAGCATTACATCGTATAAAGCTTCTCCTCCAAATTTCAGGCTATCAAGGGCTCTTACGCTATAACCTTTTTCAAGCAGTTGTCTTACGAGGACGGATCCAATATATCCTGCACCGCCGGTTACCAGAACTTTCATTTGCATATTTATCCTTTATTCATATCCCTTGCCGGATTACCAATCACTGTACAGTTGTCTGGGATATTTTTTACGACTACTGCGCCGGCGCCGATTAAAACGTTATTTCCAATTGTAATATTTTGACGAACCACCGATCCTGCTCCTACAAATGTACCCTCCCCAACTTTCACATTCCCACAAAGGATTGTGCCCGGTCCGATGTGGGCATAATCCCCAATAATACACTCGTGCTCGATAATACATCCTGTATTAAGAATTACCCCTTTGCCGATTTGAGCAAGAGGATTAATTCGTACACCGGCCGATATCATTACTCCTGAGTTATCAATGGATGCCGATGGATCAATCGATGTATCGGGATGAATAATTGTCAGCGGTGTCTTCCCTTGTTTTTCGAGTGCTTCAATCACTTTCTTGCGAATACCATTGTCACCTATGGAAACGAAAAAACCTTTGTCAGGGATTTGTGTTGATACGGCAGAATCTCTCTCGCTACCAAGATACTCGAGAGAAAAGGGGTTGTACTCCTTCTTTTCAGAGTCACAGTAAGCGATAGGTTTTTTGCCCATTTTCTGCAAAATTCCAGCCGCTACATAACCATGCCCGGAATAACCTATCAATATCATATCCGATTCAGAAAGATTGTTGCAAATTTAGTAGTTAATAGTTAGAACTAATCGATTCTGTTTCAATATCAATGTTAAAGAAATCCCTGGTGGGAGAATTTTTGCGTCAGATCCTATTGAGGATAAATCAGTCTTCTTTTATTTGATCGATTTCGCATTCCGTTAAGCTCCGGTCGAAGGCCAAATGAAATGGAAAATGTGGAATAAATCTCTTGCAATCAGTGCTTCCTGTGTATTTTCCTATACCAGACTTCCATGGAGAACAGTGTCCAAAGCATTTTTGCGCGCTTTTCTTCAGGGACCGAAGTCTTGTTATCCAGGAGTTGGGAAACAAAGTGTGCTTCTATAAAATTCTCGTATAACGGACCTGTCGAAGTAAGGTAACTTCTGATAATGTCGTTTAATTCATGATTTACCCATTTCTTTAGTGGAATTTCGAATCCCCTTTTGGGTTGGTGGATGAGCGCCGGGGGTAGGTATTTTTCTGCCAGTGTTCTCAGCAGTACTTTGGTTTTCTTACCACGGATTTTGTATTCACCTGGCAGGGTAGGTATATATTCCAGAAATTCTTTACATAGGAACGGGCTTCTGCCTTCCTGCGAGTTGGCCATCGTGGCAATGTCCATTTTCACAAGCATGTCGTTGAACAGGTTAATCTCAAAATCGAGATTCATTATCTTATCTATGCCTCTGAGTTTACTTTGGTTGATACGGTTGAAGTCTTCAAAATATTCAGATAAATAATGCTGTTCCGGCTGGCGGAAGTATTGGGAGAACCCTTCAAATATATCCACCCCTGCAGAGAGATAAACTTCTGGCCCCATCAGTGAAGCAAAGGAGAGCAGTCTGTAAAAGTAATTATAGGTTGATTTTTTTTCATTACTTGGAGGTAAAATTTGCTTCAGGGTACCTGAAATCCCTCTTACCAGCGCGCTGGAGGTAAAGAAATCGTATCGTGCAAAGGGAACGTATCTTCTATATCCTCCGAAAAGTTCGTCGGCACCATCCCCGTTCAGAATTACAGATACATGTTCCTTTGCTGCCTTGCTTACATAGAAGGAAGGTATGGCCGAACTATCGAAAAACGGCTCGCCATAGTTTGATAAAATCTTTTCTACATCATTTTGCAAATTGTCGAAGGATATCTTTATCTCGTGGTGATTTGTCTGGTATTTTTCTGCGACCTGTCTTGCCAACAGGGACTCATCGTATGCGCCATCGAAAGAGATAGTGAATGTTTTAATTCCGGGATTGTATTGATGGGCAATAGAGGTGACAAGTCCACTGTCTATTCCTCCACTAAGGAAGGCGCCCACTTCAAGTTCGCTTGACTCCAGCCTTCTTTTTACGGCATTGTGCAAAATAGCATCAGTTCTGGAAAGACTTTCTTGAAAAGAATCGTTGCATTTGTTGTTGTAAAAACGGTGGACATCCCACCATTTTGTTTCTTTTAATTCGAGAGACTGGCAGTCGATTTCGAGATATGAACCTGCATAGAGTTCTTTGACATTTTTGTAGGGTGTATTCCTTTTGTAAAAGGTGCCGAATCGGAGATATTGGTAGAAATGTTCAGGGCATATTTCGAGAGGCAATACCTCGTTGAGTGCATTTAATTCGCTTGCGAAAATGAATTTTTCTCCATCGTAAAAATAATAGAGAGGCTTCACTCCTGCACGGTCTCTGGCGATAAATATTTTGTTTTGTGTTTTATCGAAAATGGCAAATACAAACATTCCATCCAAAAGATGGAGAAACTCTTTTCCTAATTTACTATATAACAGTAGAAGGGTTTCCGTATCTGAATTAGTAGAACCAGTAAGATGTTGTTCCTGCCTTATTTCAGTATGGTTAAAGATTTCACCATTGTACACTATTGTGTATTTGTCATCCAGGTGCATTGGTTGCTTTCCGGAGGCAATGTCGAGAATGGAAAGGCGAAAGTGGTAAAAGTTAATGTTATTGTGTTGAAAGCTGCCTTGTTCATCCGGCCCTCTGTGTATTAATTGTGAAAAGATGTTTTTTTCAGGGAAGAAATAGTTTACGGAGCCTGCAATACCACACATAGGGAGTGAGTGTTTATGCAAAGTAAATGGAAAATGTCTATATCCGTTTTGGATTATAAATTTTCTACGGGAGCTAGTTCCTCCTGAATTACAGTAACAGGAGGGAGTTCAAGGTTGAGTTGTTTTTCTATCTCTCTGATATAGTTGTCAATTACTATTCGTTTGTCAAATTCACGGATAACTTTCTTTCTGGCACGTTGGCCCATTTCTTCTCTTTCTGTACAACTGAAGCCTATCATGTCTTGCATTTTGACAGCAAGGTTAAGCGGATTTTGTACTTCACAAAGAAGGCCTGTGATTCCATCTTCAATTATTTCCCTGCAACCGGGCACGTCTGAGGCAATGGTTGGCTTCTCCATTGAGGCCGCTTCGAGAAGTACGTTTGACATACCCTCTCTGTGTGATGGTAATACAAGGCAGTCGCATGCGGCAATCTCACTTCTGACGTCTGTTGTTTCTCCCGCATAATCTATAAGTCCTTCCCGAATCCATTCGTTTAGTTGAATTTCAGAGATGGTGTTAGACTTCATATTTTGTTTCCACACAGGCCCTACTATCCTGAATTTCACATTTGGGAATTTCTCCTTTGTGAGTCTGGCTGCTTCTACAAATTCGGGAACCCCCTTGTCTCTTAAAAGCCTTCCGATATATAGGAAAGTGAATGGGGTATTTGGATTTTTTTCTAAATGGATGGGCTTAAATTTCTCATGATCTACACCCGAACCAGGAATCATTCTTGTCTGGGAAGGGGAAACATATCCTCGCTTTATAAATTCATTTCGGTCATCTGCATTCTGGAAGAAAACAATTCTGGTTTTTCTGAGCGCGATGGGATATACCTTTCTAATAATTTTATAAGCATTGGATTTACTTTTAAATAAAGGACCTGTGCCGGTGATGTTAGTAATTACGGGGATTTTTAGAAATCTTGCAATAAGGTTTCCCCAGATTGCAGGCCTGATGGTGAATGTGAGGCAAATATCAGGTTTGATTCTGATGAGGTTTTTGGTGAGTTTGAAAATGTATCCGGATATGTCCAGAGGGTTGTAATTAGCAGACCCAATATGGATCACTTTCACACCCATTCTCTCCACTTTTTCAATATTTTCAACTGCATTGGTGAGAATGTACACTTCGAAATGCAGCGCCACCAATTCCTTCATAAGCCCTTCTCTGGCGGTATAGGAAGAGAGCAATGCATTTTCAATAACGGCTACTTTGATATTTCCTGAATTTCTGTCCGACATCTTTTTTCAGATTACTTTCAGTACGTCAATGCCTGATAGGGATTATAAATATATTGCCATTTATCTAAACGTAGTTTTCCTGTCTCTATTGTTGAAAAAGCCTGTAAGACAGCATCTTTGTGGGCGGATGTGGCTTTCCCAGACAACCAAATTTAGTCTTTTAGTTTTCAAAATTAGTAGATTATTTTGACTACCTGCTCTAAAATTTACAGGTTGGGATGTGCTCCATGCGATTGAGTGAAGCGGTTTGCTTGATTTCAATCTGGCACCTTCCGTTTGTCAATTTAAAGAGGCTGAAGTGCTTTCGATGTTATTTTTTCACTGTATTGACGGGCATTATATTTATTGTAAAGTAGTGCAAGGGCGATCGCGTAGAAAGGCAAACAGGGGATTTTGTATCGAACGAGTGTTCCAAAGTTTACCGTAGTAGCGCCAATAAAAATACCAAATACAAGTGCAAAAGTCAGGCAAAAAAATATCATAGGGTCTGACAGGTAAAATCTGACCATTCTGAACGGGCCTAACCTGACAAATAGGAAAAGGGTAATAAGCATAAGGGCAAGGGATTCCAGAGCAGATAATAATTGAGAGACCTTGCTTGCTTCCCATATAAAAGGCCTGAAAAATGAGGCCACTATGGCGAAAGGAGCTACTTTGATCAAACTTTGCGGAGTGCCTTCAAATTGAGCGCCCAGGTTGAAGTTGGATTCTGCGCCCTGCTCTGCAGTCATTGATGCCAGAGTCGTATTTAGTTTTTCCATACTGGAGGTTACATTCTCAAGAGCATAGGTCCCTAGCTCTTCCTCGAAACTGGAGTAGGCATAGAGAAATGAAAAAATAGAAACTACAATGACAACCAAAACCAGGAACACTCGCAATAGTACCGCTTTGATCGCCTTTAACTTTTCAAATAAAATAAAAAGGAAAAGCAGAGGGGCATACGCCAGGAATATGTACACTTTTACAGTAATCATCATGTATGCAGCGAGCGATAGAATAAGAAAATTTCTTACTAAGTTTTTTCCGCTAGAAAACTGGTCCAGAGAGTAGGTAAACCATCCCAACGCTCCAATCATAAGCGAGTCTTTCATTAGTCCGGAACTCCAAAAAACCACTGATGGAAAAAAGAGAATAGAGATAGCCAAAGCCTTGTGGAGTTCGGGTTTTCTTTCGTAAAAAAACATAAAAAGTTTCCATAATCCTGAAAATGCAAAACAGGCGAAGAATAAACCTATCAGGGTGTACTGGCCAAAGGTGAGGAAGGATAAAATGGCGGTCAGGCGAATAATCATGAAGTTGGCTTCGCTCTGCAGGTAACCAATATTAAGAGTTTGGGCGAGCAGATGTTCATTCATGTTCTTTCCGGCAGTGAAGATGTATTTCCAATTTGAACCATCCTGAAGGAGGAGGTGGAAAAGATTTTTCCCTTCCAGGAAATACAGTGTTCGGGTATCACCGCCGGTCATATAGGTATAATATACCATAAAAAGGAGGCTGGCAATTATCTTAAACCAGAAGGCCTGTTTGTGGTAATGTTTGAGGACCGTGCTACCAAGTTTTTCCCTTCTTCTTTTGAAAAAGAGATACATCAGGAATATATAGACAGGGGTTAAAATGATTTCTAAAAAAGTCATTCTTAATTGCTTCCGTGTTTAATGAAGAGGTTCCCTACTATTGGTTGGCATGAGTTGGTTATATACCTTAAGGTATGATTTTATTCCACATTGCAAATCATATATTTTTTGTGCTTTATTTCGTATTGCTTCCCGGTCCATATTTTTGAAAGTAAGCATTTTATCGATCACCCTATTGAATGTGGATTCACTAAAATCATCAATGCAGAAACCGGATTGAGTTTCTGTTACAATTTGAGCAACATCCCTAACCCCCGAGTTGCAAATTACGGGAATTCCCATGGAAAGCATTTCTCCCAATTTAGTAGGTGAACTGGCTATTTTGGAATAAACTGGTTTTATGAAAAAGATGTTGAAGTCGGAAGCGCAAGCCAATGCTGGTAATTGTGTTCTTGATGCATATTTTATTACAACATCGTTTAAATTAATAGAATGCTGCTTTGATATATTCTTTATGTAATTAGTGTTATCCGGAGTTAGCATCAGGAATTTTGCCTTGTTACATTTTTGCTTCAGAAGTCTGAAAAAAGATGCCATTTCGTTTAGCAGGTACCAGGTGCCTATCGAACCTACATAGGATAATACAGAATCATCTTTCTTAAATCCCAGATTTAGCTTTGCTTCCTCCTGGTATTCGGATGATAAAAGCCCGAAGAGGTTAAAATCAGCCGCACAAGGGATTACCTGAATCTTATCCGGAGTAAGGTTGGGTATGCCCCATTTCAGCATTTCAAACTTCCCGGCCTTAGTCAAGGAAATGATATGGTCTGCATTTTGCAAAAACTGGCGCTCTTTTGATTTGAAAAATTTATATAGTAGTTTATAGCCGGGGTTTTTGAGGTTCCACAAATTCCCATCTACCCATTCATCAGCCTAGAACCCTATTATATCAAACAGAAATTTTAATCCAACGCTTTTCTTTAGCGAGAGGCCGGCCAGCGCTGCAGCATAACTTCTACAATTTACCAGGTCGAATGGGTTTGTCTGATGTAATTGCCGGGCTTTCCGGATCATTTTTCTATAATCCCACAACGTGGAGAGAACCGAAGGCTGTTTTGTGTAAGACAGGGGGATCCACTGGATTTGAGCCTCTGAACAAATTTGTTTAATCTGGTTTTTGTTTTCGACGTATTTATTTCTTTTTTCAAATGAAATAAGCGTAAAAGAATAACCCAGTTTTGATAACCCTGTCAGATAAGGAAGCACCTGGCTCTGGCCCAGAGGGTCTGTCATCCCGTCATAGGATAGATATAGAATCTTTTTCAATGTTATATAAATCTGTTATTCGGGTGGGAAATTACACAATTGTCAAACTGTTCTAAAGAGAATTAATTTATTTTGTGCGATTACCGGATTTATTTTTAGAAAGTGCATAGAATCAGTTTGAATATTTGCCAGGCCTGATTTTATATTGAATTTGTACCAGATGAAAAACAGGAATATAAAAATAGGATATGTGCCCTACAGTGCCGACCTGGCTCATCCTGACGATCGCCGCAGGTTTCCTTTTTATGCGAAAAGGCAACAGATTTCCTATTGCCTGGCTGATTTCGAAACGCATTATGATATTATTATTCTGCCAGCGCCTGCAAACCTTACCAGGTGGTGGGAATACAGAAAGGCTCATCCGGATACTGTATATATTTTTGAAATGGTAGATAGTCTTATTCACCAGAATGATTGGATTAATATAGTTATGAAAGGGTGGGGGCGCTATTTGCTAAAAAAGGAATCCAAGCCCAGCCTGATACATAAAAACGTCTTGATTCGCTGGCTGAAGGAAGCTGATGTTGTGCTCTGCTCCAACCCTGTAACTGTCGGGATGGTTAAAAATTGGAACAATAGGGTAATCTTCAGCCTGGATTATCAGGAACATGAGTATCATTTTTTAAAGAAAGATTATTCAATCAAGGGTAAAATGAAACTTTTTTGGGAAGGCCAGGGTGTAGTATTGCCGCAGTTGCTTCAGTATAGGAAGGCCTTTAAAAAGGTTCGGCCTTTTTGTGAACTACATGTAGTAACATCAGGGTCTTTTCCTTTATATGATCCTTTTTACAAGGTTAAAACTAAAGACTTTCTAAAAAGAATTCCGATCGAATCCTTTTTCCATCAATGGAATCAGGAGCAAAATGCAGAATTATTCAGTCAATTTGATTGTGGAATTATACCAATTAATCCTAATGATACTTATAAATGGCATAAGCCGGCAAATAAATTAATAGCCTTTTGGTTTTCCGGATTGCCCACCTTAACCTCTGATACCCCTGCATACAAGGAGTTGGCTCTAAAATCGGGTAGTGATTTTTTATGTAGAAATGAGGAGGAATGGGTGGAAAAACTTCAATGGATTTACAAAATGGCACCTGCACAGAGAAAGGCTATTGCTGAAGAGAATTATAGGTTCGTAAAAAAAATGTACTCAAATGAGGAAATGGATAAATCATGGGATGAAATTCTTAAGATAGGGATAAATTTACTTCAGGAAAAAAGAGACAGAACTACTTAAGAATTGGATTGTATCTCACAATAAGTTATCTGAAAAAATTGGATTTCTTGCTGAGCGTTTTGAGGATTCTAAAATTCTAATTCATTAAATTTATCCTTTAATTTTTGAGGTGTGCATGAAAAGAAGAAGTTTCATTATTCCTGGTAAATGAATTTACAAGGCTCTCTGCCATTTCTATCGCTTCCTGTATTACATGTTGCATATCCAGGTATCTGTATGTGCCTAGTCTTCCCAGGAAGGAAACGTTGGATAGTTTTTCGGTAAGTTGGGTATATTTCTCCAGTTTCTCTTTATCAGCTTTTAACCTTTTGGGGTAATAGAGTACGTCGCCATCCATTGCTTCAGAACTGTATTCCCTAAAGATGATGGTTTGTTCAAATTTTTTCCAGGGTGTAAAATGTTTGTGCTCCGTGATGCGGGTAAAGGGCACCATTTCGTCTGTGTAGTTCACTTGTGTGCACCCCTGAAAATCTCCTGTTCTGATTTCCTTTTCAAAACGAAGGGTTCTGTATGAAAGACGTCCCTCTGCATAATTGAAATATGCATCCATAGGGCCCGTGTAAAAGATATGATGGAAACCACTATTAGTCTCCTCTAATGACACGAATTTGCGATTAAGGATTACCTGAATCCGGGGATGGTCAATCAGGTTTTTTACAAAATCAGTATAACCTTTTTCAGGAATGCCCGTATAAGGGTGTAGGTGGTAATTGTCATTGGTGTCGAACCTGATGGGCAGCCGCTTCATAATGGATGCTGGAAGTTCCCGCGGCTCACATCCCCATTGTTTCTTTGTGTATCCGTAAAAGAAAGCCTCATAAAGTTCTTTCCCTATTAATTTCAATGCCTGCTCTTCGAAGTTTTCCGGTTGGGTAATAGAATGGTCGCCCAGGTCTTCCAGAAATAATGCTGCCTCCCTTGAATTCATTTCTTTTCCAAAAAATTGATTCAGCGTATTCAGGTTAATCGGCAAAGGATAGAGGCGATTGTTATGGAAGGCTTTTACATGATGCACATAGGGGCGTAGCGGGGAATATCTGTTAAAGTAATCCCAGATTTCTTTTTTGTCTGTATTGAAGATGTGTGGGCCATACCTGTGAACCATGATACCTGTTTCCTCATCCTCCGAGGTAAAGCAATTGCCGGCCAGGTGATTTCTCTCTTCCCAAATCTCTACATAGCAATCCATACGCGAGACCAGTTCCCTTGCTAAAACACTTCCGGAAAATCCGGCTCCCACTATCAGAAAGCGATAAGGCATGCGCAGTTATTTGATTCCTCTAAACAGACGGTAATAAAGGTATTGAAATATTGTGGGGTGGTACCAAAGATGACTTTCTTTGCTGCCGGACTGGAATTCCAGTTGATTATTGAAGAAATCCTTTATGGCATTCCCCAGTAAGTTCACTCCTTCTGCCACCTGAAGGAGCGGGTAGGTGACGAAGTTGTCCTCCTTCATCGGATTGATTCCGGACTGATAGATGATTTTCCCTGTATCTATTCCGGGATCTACCAGATGCACGGTGACTCCACAATTTTCGCGGTCATTGTTAACCAATGCCCAGTAGGCACCGTGTACATTTCTGTATTTAGGGGTTATCCCTGCATGCATATTTATGAAAGTGCATCCCGTGGCATCCAGTACCTTTCGGGATATGATTCGTGTACCATTTACGATTGCCAGTTTGGGCTGAGTCTTTATCAGGTAGTCGATAACCTGCCGGTCATTGATTGAATTTACTGGTAATGTTTTTGATTGGGGTGGTGGTGAGGTGTCGAGATGGTATTCTTTAATGATTTCTACTTTTCTTTTTCTTGATGTAATGGTTAACCATTTGGCTACGACTGTCTGAAAGGCTAGTTGGCCTGCCACTTTGTAAAAACCGAAGCGCTTTATTCTTTTTCTTATGAGTTGCAATCTTGAGGGAGGTTCTTCGAGGATTACTTTTTCAATTTCGTAGAATTTTGAAAGATAGTTATATACTATGTTAGTGGAGACGCCTTTTCCTGCAAGCAAAATGATTTTCTCCATGACGTTTCTACTGTTTTAGTAATTGTGATGCCAGATCCCCCATATTGATACTTTCGAAATTATAGACTGTTTTCAGTTTTTGGTAATGTTCCAGAATTTTTTCCAGGAATTTAAAATTCTCATCCTGATAGCTTCCAAAGTTATGTGGATGCCACCAAAGGTGATATACCCTGCCTGATTTTGCAGCGGCATTCATTGAGCGGGTGATTCTTTTTAGCCTAAGCGGTTCAAGGGGTTTGAGTTTTGTGGAGAATGGGCGTAGAAACCTACTTGCGGGAATATTAATAATCCCGTCTTTTGAGAGTTGTGATTGAGTGTAGATGTTATTTCCTGAGATATTAATGTATGTGTCTGCTAGTCTTAATGCTCTTGCTAGTTTTAATTTTAGTCCGGTAAGAGATGGGTCAAAGAAAAATGAATTCTCGTTGCCTCGAAAAGAAGAAATCCCATGCCTTTTCAAAATGTTGAGATAGGCTGAATTATATTGGTTTCGCGGAAAGACAAAACTTTGTAGTCTGATATTGTTTGCATCAGCCACCTTGATGGCCGCTTCGAGGTCTGCATCGAATTCAGCCTCTGTTTGCCCTTCTTCAATACAATAATAATGACAAAATGTGTGTGAACCAATCTCCTGCCTTTTGGTTACAATTTGACTAATCAGGCTTTTCCCAAAGTGATAAGGATCGGTATCTTCCGTTTCGCCCACTACTTTGTCTAAGTCGAAATATGGAGACAGGTTTTTGTTTATGTAGGAAGGTTTAATGTCGGGAATTGCCTTTTTCATCTCCTCTTTATTGTCGAAGAATAAGAGCCCCACAGTGGCAAAGGTTGCCTGTATTTCGTATTTTTCAAATAGGTTTAGTAATCGTGGAATTACCTTTCTGACTCCAAGGAGTTCAGATCTGTACGCTTCAATACTCTTTTTGTCTCGCACACCCCAATATATTTCGAAGTCCAGAGAGATAACAAACTTGCCATTTTGCATGGAATTTATTTAAACTTTTTAATCAGAGGAAGAGATTGCAGTTGTAGTTAGCTATATTTTTAATTCACTGGTGAAAGAACTCTATAGATATTGAGGTAAAATTCTTTTATTTTTTCTTCGTCATAGTATTCTAAGGCTATATTCCGGAGTTTATTTTTTTCTTTAATAAATTGTGTTTCAGCAAGTTGGGCTCCAAGATCTGAAAGATCAGAGAGAACAGAGATACCGCTACCTTTATATTTAGTAAACAAAGATTCTAAATCTCCAATTTCTTTTACTGAGATTACAGGCATACCTGATGCCCAATATTCCCCTAGTTTAGTTGGGGAACGCCCAATAGTTGAGAATCCAGGTTTATATATTATAAGCCCAAAGTCACTTGCTACAAGGTAGTCTGATACTTGATTGTAGGGGACTGACTTGACAATTACTCTTTGATCTTGTATAGGAAGATTTATCTTCTCTTTTGTTAGTAAAATTAAAAAGGAAACCGGGAACTTCTTTGTGAATTCTTCAAATATGTTTAAAATTTTAGTTATATCATAGTTCCCCCCCACTGAACCACTGTGAATTAGGATTGAAGCATCAAAAGGGATTTTTAATTTTTTCCTAATGAGTTTATAGACATCTTGATCAAAAGGCTTGAACAATGTAAAGTCCACAAGTGTAGGTATTACTCCAATTTTGTTTGCTGCGGCCAAGCCTTGACGAATTATTTCAGATTTTCCAGCTTCTGTTAAGCTGACTATGTAATCAGAACTAAAAAAGAACTTACGCTCAAGGTGTTTTAGGTATCTGTAAACCGGTATATAAATCCAGTGATCCCAATAGCCAGATTCCTGCTTTTCGTTAATGAACCAGCCTCTCATGTCGAAAATGAATTTCAACCCGTACCTTTTCTTAAAAAAGAGCCCCATTATTGATGTGATGTGGCCTCTGCAATGAATAATTTGAACAGTATATTTCTTGTGTAGTCTCTTGGCACTCTTTTTACCCTTATAAATGTCGAAAATAGTTGAAAGTATCGGCGGTTTTTTTGTATAAAAAAGAGGTTCCCATATTATGTTATGATTACTAATCATTTTTTCGATATTGCCTTTTCCTTGTTCAAATGCCTCCTTTTTTTCAAATGATAATATTATTACTCTTATTTCATCTTTTGGATATTTCCTAATTAATGAAAGTACTTGAGATTGCCCGAGGGCATCTGTTAAGCCATCGTATGAAATGTACAATACAGTTAACATGAGGAATAGGTATTCAAGATGTTTTCACAGTACCATTTGACAAAATTGGTAATTCCGGTTTTCAAGTCTGTCTTAGGAGAATAGTTCAAAAGCCTGGTTGCGTGTTCAATATCAGCATAGGTAATGTCCACATCACCTGGTTTTTTATGTACTCTTATAATATTGGGCTTAATATTAGTCACTTCTGAAATTATATTTATTAATGAACTTAGCGTCACAGGTTTGCTGTTTCCGAGATTGATAGTTTCATAAACTCCGGTGTTTGAGTTGATATACTCTAATGCGCTCTTAATACCTTGAATTGTGTCGCTAACATAAGTATAATCTCTGGCTGTGTCTCCTTCACCATACATCAAAATTGGTCTGTTATGGAAAATACAATTGGTAAACTTGTGAATTGCCAAGTCTGGTCTTTGACGTTCACCATATACAGTAAATAAGCGTAGGTTAATAATATCAATGTTGTAAAGACTATGGTAGGTATAGTTCATCACTTCACATGCTTTTTTTGTAAAAGCATAAGGGGAATAGGAAATGTCAGTATTCTGAAATTCTTTGAATGGAATTTCTGTAGCGTTGCCATAAACTGAAGAAGATGATGCAAAAATAAGTTTAGTAATTTCTTTGTCTTTCATCCATTCCAGCAAGGAGTTGGTGACAGAGATATTGGAGTGAATATAGGATTGTGGATTAGTGATGGAGGGTTGCACTCCTGCTTTAGCTGCGAGGTGTATGACTACGGATATTTCGCCTAGGTTAGAAAGATTTGTAATATTGGTTATGTCTTCTTCTATAAATGTAAAGTTCTTTTTTGAATGAAGGTTTGCAAGATTGAGTCTTTTCAATTCTTTACAATAGGTTGGGTCAAAGTTGTCGATCCCAATTACATTTTGCCCACTTGAAACAAGGGCTTCGCAGAGATGACTTCCAATGAATCCTGCAGCACCAGTAATCAGTATTGCTTTAGACATGAATTTTTTGTAAAAATAAGAGTATAAGTCAAGAGATTAAGGTTCCCGGTGAAATATTATCTGTGCCTATTTGTGTAGAAAGTCTAAGCGATAAATTGAATTTGATTGTCTCCTCAGCCGAATATACTTTTACAATCCAATGAGTGGAAGCAAGGATACTGAACTATGCATGTTACAGTTTCTTGTTTTTTAACAGGTATTAAATATATCGGTAATCAAAAATTTGAGAGAGCGATATTTGCTTTATTATGTGTGGAATAACCGGTTTTTTAGATTTAAAAGATGGCACATCTAAAGAAGTCCTCAATAAGATGACAGATTCTCTGGCTCATCGGGGGCCTGATGGAGAAAGCACTGAGTTTTTTGAAAAAGACGGTATTCAGATTGGGCTTGGTCATCGCCGGCTTTCTGTAATTGATCTGACTGAATGTGGAGCCCAGCCAATGAGGTTGGATTCGCTTTGGATTACCTTTAACGGCGAAATTTATAATTACAGAGCGATACGGGATGAGCTGACTCAACTGGGACACCGGTTTATCTCCAATTCAGATACTGAGATTATTCTTCATGCTTTTCGTCAGTGGGGCACTGCGTGTCTTGATCGATTCAGAGGTATGTTTGCCTTTCTCATTGTGGATATTGAGACCTTTGATGTGTTCTGTGTACGTGATCGCGCCGGTGTAAAGCCGTTTTATTTTTATGCAGAGGATGGCTTGTTTCTGTTTTCAAGTGAATTAAAGGCCTTTCATCGACATCCTCGTTTCAGAAAAGAGATTGATGATAATGCGGTGAGAATGTATATGATGTTTGGTAATATCCCTGCACCTCATTCAATTTTTAAAAATACCTTTAAAATAAAGCCCGGGCATTTCCTGAAGTTTAATATCAGGGATTTAATAAGTAATGCTCATGTATTTTCTCAGGTACAATATTGGAATGTTTACGACGCGTATAATCAGCCCAAATTAGATATACCATTTTTAGAAGCTCGTCGAAAGACAGAAGAGGTGCTGACTGATGCTTTCCGGTTGCGGATGGTGTCAGATGTGCCGGTAGGTGTATTCCTGAGTGGCGGTTTCGACAGTGTGTGTGTAACTGCACTCTTGCAAAAAGACAGTGAAAGAAAATTAAAAACTTTTACCGTGGCAGTTCCGGATATAGGATTGAATGAGGCGCCATTTGCAAAAGAAATTGCCGCTCATCTGGGAACTGACCATACAGAAGTCAATTGCACTTCAAAGGAAGCATTGGAGTTATTCGACGAACTGCCATACTATTATGATGAGCCTTTTGGAGATACCAGTGCGATTCCTACCTCGTTAGTTTCGAAGGTTGCCCGACAGAATGTGATAGTGGCATTAAGTGCTGATGGAGGGGACGAGGTCTTTGCAGGATACAACAGGTATGATTACCTGATGGGGTTGAGAAGCAAGCTGGAGAAGGTGCCTGCCTTTCTGAGAATTTTTGTTGCAGGTGCAATGAATCAGGTTAATCCTGACCGGATTCCGGTTTTGGGGAAAAAGCCCAATTTTTCAAATAGGTTTAGAAAATTGAAGCGCCTTTTAAAAGACCCCACACCAGAGCAGATTATGTGGAGTCTTTCTGCACAGTATGAAGAATCCGAAATAAAGAAGTTATTAGTTCACGACACATCAATGCCTGAGTTGCCCTATCACAGCAGGGAGCTTGATGATTTGGGCTATTCGCCATTGAGCTATATGATGGCAATTGATTATCAGACGTATTTGCCTGATGATATTCTGACCAAAGTAGATCGGGCGACGATGCGATTCAGCCTTGAGGGGAGGGAGCCGTTTCTGGATCATAAGATTATAGAATGGGCTGCACGGATACCGGATGAATTTAAATACAGAGATGGTATAAAGAAGTATATCCTGAAAGAGATTGTGTATCAATATTTGCCTAAGGAATTAATGAACCGGCCTAAAATGGGATTTGCTATTCCGTATGAAAACTGGATGAAGCATGAATTGCGGTCTAAATTGGATTATTATCTTTCTTTTGAAAAACTGAAAAAGCAGGGGATATTCAGACCTGAAGAAGTGATGAGAATAAAAGAATTATTTTTAAATGGCAGGGATGAATTGGGTATGAAGGTATGGCATCTCTTAATGTTTCAGATGTGGTATGGGAGATGGATGGGGTGAAATAAGAGTTATTGAAAATAGTTCCGGTTACATGAAAAATAAAATTTAAACAGAATAATTATTCCTTATTTCTGATGTTTTCTTTATCGGGATTCAAATAGATAAAAGTTTATTTGAAAAATGTAACTGAGGAAGTTTAATCAGGGGTATTTATGATTCTTAGAAAGTTATTGATATGAGTTTGGAGAGAGAATCTGGAATCATATTCGGATATGAGGATTTCAGGAGGAATAAGCAATGAGGGGTTGTCAATTATTTCTTCAAATTGATGTTTTAGGTCATTTTCGTTCTTACTTTCAAAAATGTAACCGGTTTCCTTGTGTTTAATAATTTCCGGAAGGCCCCCGGAGTTACTACACAAAATTGTAGTTCCTACAGAAAGAGCTTCTACAGCTACATTGCCAAAGCCTTCTATTATTGAGGGTATAACACAGAGATAGGCACCTGAAACCAATTGAAGTAGCTTCTTATTTTCAAGATTTCCGGTTAAAATAACATTGTCTGAGATTCTGTGGTTAGTTATAAAGGTTCTAATATCATCTTCAAGGTGTCCGCCGCCGACAATTAGTAGTTTAAGGTTCTTTGATTTGATTATATCTACAGTTGATTTAAGGAAAAAAAGATGCCCTTTTTCGTATTTTAGGGTTCCGGGAAAAATTATGTATTCTTTATTCTTTATTTTGAACTGATTAAAAAGAAGTTCTCTTTCTTTAAGTTCTCTTTCTTGTTTTCTGGAAGAATTATGCAGTATATACCCATTTCTAATTTTTTCATGTTGTAGAATGTCATCTTTGACTGCATTAGAAATAAATAAGTGGTGTTCTTTCTTAGATGAAAGAATTTTGACAAATAGCAAATTGTAAATTTTTTTTGATAACCGGGTAGGGGGATTTTCAAGATATTCTGTGGAGCGGTGATAAATCCAGACTCTTCCTTTAATTTTAAAAAAACACTTAAGAATACGTGCGATTAAAAAGGAAAGGGGAAGCACGGCTATAATATGCTCAGGCGAAAATTCGCTAATTGACAGGTTTATTCTGTATATGGACTTGAAAACCGGGAATATTGATTTTATGTTTAGGTATCTTAGCCTTCTTTCATTAAGTATAAAAATGGTGATGGCAGGGTCAAGTTCCCGAACTAGTTTTGAATTATCTGAAAGGATAATTACCTGCACTTTTACCCCCCTTTTTACTAATTCATTTGCTTGTGCAATAGTTAAGATCTCTGCTCCACCTTCATTTAAAGAGGGAATGATGTAGGTAATTTTCATTTTGGTTAAATTAATTTTTCGAGTTTGGGATAACAAACTTAAAGAAATGAAGCTTTGAGTTTAGCAATACAATAGTTGCCAGTATCAATGCATGAGAAATTACCTGTCCATAGGATAGCCATACTAAATTTAGATATTTGGAGGTAATGAAGTTGATTGCCATTGAAAGAACTATTGCAATGGCAGAAAGAATAATTATTATTCTTTTTTGCTTTTGGTAGACAATATTCTGAAGGAGTAGGTTACTAAACGACCATAATAATGCACCCGTGATCAACGGATAAAATAAATATAGATGGGCGCGGTAAGAAGGTTTTAAGAAAAACTCATATACAAAGGTTGTAGCAAGAGTAATAAGTATAACTGCCAGAAACATTACTATAGCATATTTCCTGAATAGGTGTTTTATTTGGTTCCAGTTGCCACCTTTAGCATATTCCTGAAAAAAAACCGGTTGAAGATACTGGATTAAGGATTCAGAAAAAATAAACTGAACTGTTGCAAAAGTAGAAGCTATTGCATAGAATCCGGTCTGTATTTTTCCATAGTGTGCCATTACAAAGAACTTGTCAGAACTAAGCAGGAAAAATATTCCAATTTTAAGAAGCACCCCGGAGATGCCAAAGGTTAATTCCTTCTTAAGAAGTTTTGTGTCAAATTTCTTAATTAAAAACCCGTTTCTTATGGCATATCTGAGAAACCAAATACCCATAGTGATAAGTGTTATTGCATAGCCTAAGGCCCTGCCGAACCAGGAATGGTAAAACTGAATTATCAGAAAGAATGCAAGGGATAATTCGATTATAATCTTTGATAACTGTATTGTGGAAAAGGACTTAACCCTGTTTTCCATTCGTAGCAGGATTGCAAATGTATCAAAGAAGAAATTAAAAATCAGGCAAATGGGAATAAGCCAAATAAACTCAGGCTGAAATTGGAATGTGGAGAATAGAGAATGCCTGAAAATGTAAATAGCCACTCCGGAGATAAGGGCTAAAATGACAGGAATAAATATAGCAGTCGAGAAGATAGAAGCATACTCTTTTCTGGGAATCTTAAAATAATCAACGGATATTGTATAAGTTACCCCCAGAGAGATTACCGGAGTCAGAAAGACAATGGTATTAGAAAAAATATTCAAGATTCCAATGTCTCCTTCAGTAAGGATGTTTACAAAGAATAGTAAGGCAACAAAAGAAATGGACTTGGTGAAGAAATTGGTTGTAGTATAAAGACCAATGGCCTTAACTGATTTGTTTTTTAATATTTCTCTTAAATTGTTTGTCAACTATTTTTCCTAAATATATTTTTGGAATGTGGTTATTTCGGCTCACATAGAATATCGAAGTGGCAGCCCGTTAAATCTGCTTTTGGTGAAAGTTCTTTGTTTTGCAGGGCGTTCCTAACTAAATATCCCATCCCTTTTAGATTACTCACTAATTCAATTGCGGACGAGGTTTGTTCCCTTAGATAGTTGTCGTCCAATTCAATTATTAATAAAGGCATGTATGTACTAATAGTATTTTGAGCACCTTTTAGTACATTATTTTCGTACCCTTCAACATCTATTTTGATCAGGTCAGGTGGTGGAAGTTTTAAGGATACTATTAGATTGTCCAGTGTGTCAATCTGTATTTTTTCAGTCACGAACTCATTCTCAAATTGGCCAGAGATTATACGGGACATTCCAAGGTTGTGATTGTTGACTCTGTAAAGAGGCACTTCTGATTTTTGGTCACCTACTCCCTGATTGAAAATGCGAATGTTTGAGGATGGGTTGAGTGAGAAATTTTTGCAGGCCTTCTCAAAGATGTAAGGGCTGGGTTCAAAAGAAATGACAGTTCCCCGGGGGCCTGCCTTCTGGCTGAAGTGAAGTGAAAAGGTGCCAATATTTGTTCCGATATCATATATTACCATGCCCTCCCTGATGAGTGTCAGTGCTTTGCGTAGAATCGGGTCATTTATACCATAATAGTTCGCGTGTCCATTTTTATCGCTGAGGTCAGTTTCAAAATTAATTCCATTGAGTGTACACTTTCTAATACTATTGGGAAGGTACAGGTAGTTGGGCGGTATGAGCTTTGAAGCCAATGTCATTCCGTTTCTTTTCCTTGTGTATGCTGCAAGAAGTACATCTGATTTGGAAATAATGAAGAATTTTCTGAAAAAATTCAAAAATTTGGTCTTGAAGCTTAGGTTTTGATGATACGATTGAACTTGCATTGTATTGTTAATAAGTGTCTCAAGCGGAAGAAGACAAAAACTCAGATTGATTATTGCAGAATATTTTAGGATTCCCGATTAGGCATTTACTTAAATACTTGAGTAATTAGTTCTCAGTTTATAAATTAGATTAATGGTATTCGTTACAAAATCTGTTCAGGCTCTCAATGTGGGGTACCCTCTTTGCTACCGTGATAAATCCTTCGATAGTCTGCTCAATTATCGGGAATTTTATGAGGTAGGGTTCGTTCATCATAAATCAAGAATTAAATAAAAACCGGGTTGTTAACGCTGAGGCAGCCTCCTATGTTATGGGATGAGCCAAAGATATAAAAATGAACCCAACCTTTTTAGCACCGGAAGTTTTTTCTCTGTTTTTTGCTGTTAGGAAAGGTGCCACAGCCAAAAGGGATTTCAAACCTGTGCGGGTATCAATTTATTAATAAAGTTGGATACTAACTGTCACCAGTTGGTGAAAGTAAGTATTTTGTGACTTCTTGAATCGTAGATATATTTGCCCGCCGGAATCCGCTTTCAGGATTGCGGGAGAATTTGAGAATTTAATCAAATCGCATATGAAATGTTTAGTTACAGGCGGGGCAGGCTTTATAGGCGCGCACGTGGCCAATGAACTTGTCGCAGCAGGGCACCAGGTGGTCGTTTTTGACGATCTGAGTGGCGGTTTTAAGGAGAATATCAATAAAAATGTGACTTTTATCCAGGGGTCTGTTACCGATGTTGACCTTGTGAGAAAGATTTTTGAAGCGCATAAATTTGATTACGTATTCCACCTGGCGGCTTATGCGGCTGAAGGATTAAGCCATTTTATCAGGCATTTTAATTATCAGAATAATTTGGTGGGTAGCATAAATCTGATAAATGAAAGTATTAAGTCAAAAGTAAAGTGCTTTGTGTTTACCTCCTCTATTGCGGTTTATGGAGCAGGTCAGTTGCCCATGACTGAAGATACCGTACCGATCCCGGAAGACCCGTATGGAATTTCAAAGTACGCAGTGGAACTTGATCTGAAGACTGCGCATGAAATGTTTGGGTTGAATTATATCGTATTCAGGCCACATAATGTGTATGGAGAATACCAGAATATAGGCGATCCTTACAGGAATGTAATAGGTATTTTCATGAATCAGTTGATGCAGGGTAAAGAGTTGACTGTATTTGGTGATGGCTCCCAAACACGTGCGTTCAGCTACATTAAGGATGTGGCTCCGTATATAGCGAGGTCTGTTTTTGTGCCTGAGGCTTATAATCAGGTATTTAATATTGGTGCTGATAAGAATTATTCAGTGAAAGAACTGGCAGAGACAGTGATGAAAGCCATGGGGTTAGATGGGGAGTTGAGATTCCTGCCGGCAAGAAATGAAGTGCTGAATGCTTATTCTGACCATACTAAAGCCAAGAGGGTGTTTGATATTGAAGAGGGAAACTTCACTACTCTCGAGGACGGGTTGAATAAAATGGCTTCCTGGGCAAAAGAGGTAGGTGTAAGGAAGAGTGCAGCATTTAAGAATATTGAAATTTTAGAAAATCTGCCGGGTATTTGGCAAGAAATATAGTATTGGATGAAAAAAGTGCTGATAGCATGTGTCTATCCTAAGGAGAGGGTGCCGGGGCAGCGGTTCCGATTCGAACAGTATCTGGATTTTCTGTCTGAAAACGGATTTGAGTTCACCTTCTCTAACCTGATGTCGGAGATAGAGTTAGCGATATACTACAAAAAAGGGCACCTGTTCCAGAAGGGAATCCTAGCGGTTAAGGGGTTTCTGAAAAGGTTCAGGGAAGTAAGGTCTGCTTCACAGTATGATTTGGTATTTATACCGAGGGAGTGCTTTATTCTTGGCACTTCATGGTTCGAGCGACGGTTTGCCGGGAAAGCAAAGATGATTTTTGACTTTGATGATGCCATCTGGATAACCACCGTCTTATCTGAAAATCGTTGGTTCAGGTTTCTAAAAAACCCAAAAAAGACGAAGGAGATTATAGAGAAAGCTGATTTAGTATTTGCAGGAAATCAGTTTCTTAAGGATTATGCAGCTCCCTATAATCCTAATGTGGTTATCGTACCCACCACCATAGATACAAATCTTTATACTAATAATTACGGATCGGTAGAAAGGCCTGTATGTATCGGATGGAGTGGGTCTTTCTCCACTACAGTTCACTTTGAGACCTGTGTCGAAGCCCTGAGGGTGATTAAAAATAAATATGGCTCCAGGGTGACTTTCAAGGTTATCGGTGATGGTAATTACCGGAATGAGGAATTGGGTATTGTGGGAGATCCATGGGTGGAGAAGACAGAAGTGCAGGACCTCAGGCTGATAGATATTGGCATCATGCCTCTTCCCGAAATAGAATGGGCAAAGGGTAAATGTGGGTTAAAGGGGTTGCAGTATATGGCCCTTTCTATTCCGACGGTGATGTCACCGGTCGGGGTTAATTCAGAAATTATTCAGGATGGTATCAATGGATTTCTTGCAGCAGATACGCAGGAATGGATAGATAAGCTTTCACTGCTGGTAGAGTCAAAAGAATTGCGCATGCAAATGGGAGCGAGAGGCAGGGAAACGGTAGTGGAGAAATATTCAATTGAAGCAGTAAAGCATTCCTATCTGAAATACTTCAGGCAAATAACAGACGGATAGATGGAACTCGTCTTGCTATAAAATCCCGATTACATATTTTTGATTGGATTTCTAAGGAAATAAAAATATCCTTTCCACGTATTCCCAATCTCCCTGAAATCTCCTTTTAGTAAATGAAAAAAGGTTCTTGAAAAGGGCTGAATGATGAAGCTCGCAAGAAACATGATAGCTTGTCCCGGTAGGCTGAAGTGCTTACGGGCGTATAGGAGCTGGCTTCGCAGACTGAGAAAAAGACGAAAAGCTGTTACAGATGCGGTAGTGCCTTTGCCCAGATGAAATGACTGAATGTCTGCATCAAACCACGTCTTCCCTCCCATTTCAGCCAGTCTTTTTGAAAAATCTACCTCCTCCATATAAACGAAAAATCGCTCGTCGAAATAACCAACCTTTTCAAAAATTTCATTTCTCATAAACATAAAGGCCCCCATTACCTGATCTACATACCTGCTTGATTTGTGATCCCAGTCTTCCATAACTAACGAAGGTTTAAATATTTTTGGGAAGATTTTGAAAAGCCCAAGGGCGTCTGTGAGAAACCTGTATGGCTGTGGAAAGCGACTGCAACTGGGGAGTACGCTGTTTTTTTCATTAAGCAGTTGGCATCCGAGGATATCTGTTTCAGGATGTCCTTCCATATATTTTATACAATCTGGCAGCGTGTTTGTAAATAGCCGGGTATCAGGATTTAGGAGCAATACGTATTTTGCTGTTGCAATTTTAAATCCCTGATTACATGCTTTGGCAAATCCTTCGTTTCTGGAATTGTGGATTATTTTGATTTTGGGATTATCGGGAATGGGTGATAAACTTTGGTCATTTGAGTTGTTGTCGATAATAATCACTTTGCTGACAAGCTGTTCGTTGTTAGCTGAGAAAATAGATTCTACACAATCTTGTAGTAGCTTCCCTGCATTCCAGTTTACAATAACAATATCAATCATCTTTCAGTATAAGTCGGTTCAGCAAGATTAAGGCTTCGGTAAAAATAATTATCTGTATCCATGTGGAGGTTAAAGAAAAGTACATATCCTGGAAAAAGCTCATTAGCAATGGATAAAGGGTAAGGCTGTAGTAAATGGAAAACCGGATATTTTTTGAGTGTATTGCATTGTAATAGATTAAGGTTTGGAAAAAGCCCAGTATCAGGATAATAAATAATGTGTAACCGATACCAAAATCTGAGTAGTAGGTATCGTAGATTGTATATACATTGGTAGAGTATGGAACAAAAACAAATTGCTGAATCAATTCGTTTGCCTCCGCATTTGGCAGTATTCCGAGCTTACTTCCAAGGAGCTTAAAAAACCGGAGAGAGTTATCTCCATCATAAGTAGGAACTGTATTGTCCTGAAGGCGTATATCGAGGGCATTCACGGAAGCAACCAGGTAGCTTGCGGTTGTTTTTCCAGAGGTTTCTATATTGTCGCTTAATGAGGCGTCGATATTGCCTCCTTTGTTTAGGGCAATCCCGACAAGTGTAAATAGGATTATAAAGATAGAAATGACGGAGGCAATAGTCTTGAAAGTAAATCTTTTACCATGGAGGAAGTTCATGCCCAGTACGATACTCAGCACCCACAGTATGGGGCCTCGTCCGGTTGTGAATATAGCAAGCGTAAGCGCCAGCACAAAGCTTAGAATAAAAAGCAATCTGTTAGCTTTAGTCCTGTTCCTGTAAAAGATATATTGTTGTACTGCCAGTACGAAATAAGAGAAGGAGCTTAGATATACGATAGGGCCCAGGGTTTCTGAACCATAGGTCAATTCGGTTCTGAGTCCTTCAAAGAATTTTTCAATATTGGAAGCAAGAAATACCTGATAGCTCTTGACGATGTAAACAGGAAGTCCTATTAACACAATAAGCAGAAGCGCGACCTGAATGCCAGGAGCTACTCTGATTAACCAGCCGGGATACGCAGAAAAGTTGTGGTGGTCTTTTCCTTTTTCGTACAGAATACCCCCGGTGATGCTGCCTGCACAAAATATTAGTGCGCCCAAAAAGATGAATAAAAACGTACCAGGCCTTACATCATAGAGATCATCTAAAACGGTGAAGCGAAATATCAGATGAAGTGCCAGAATTACAAACCAGATAAGTGAGTAAAGCACTCCGGGATGCATTATCTCCTTTCTCATCCATTTATACATGGCGATGAATAGTAAGAGGTGGAGTACAATAAATCCTGTTTCTATCAGGTGATTCATTCTGTTTACCTGTTTGGTGCCGGTTGCTGACCAGGGCCTGATTTATGGTTTTGCATTTTTAATAATGAGCCCAGTTCAGGTAGAGACACTATTGTAAAATATACCAGTGAAGCAATTAGAAAACCCAGAGGAGCAGCAAGTTCATTCCCGGTTTCTCTCATAAGGTAATAAAATGATACCTGACAAAGAAACGCGATTATTACGGCAATTAATAAAAATCTGGTTTTGAGGTTTAATTCAAATCTTTTATGGATAAGTATGGCCAACTGCCAGACAAAGGTTCCGCAAATGATGATAAACCCAATCAGTTCATAATTAAAGGTTTTCGGGATATCCAGGACATAAAAAAGCAGGTCTGCCCCAAATATCCAGTATCCGATGCTTACGAGGATGAATCCCGAGAATTCGTATAGAAAGATTTTGATCATAAAGCCTCTGATCTCTTTTCTATTACCTGATTCGTAAGCTGCAGTGAGCAGTGGAAATAGCGCTGATATTACGGGTGTGATCAGCAGAGTGATACTTTTCCCAATAAAGTCAAACATGGCCTGATAGTTACCCTGATAGGTAGCTCCAAAAGCATGGATGGAAAACAGTTTGTCGATATAGGTTAGTAAATAAGTAAACACAAACCAGAGGGATAAAGGAGCTCCGTATGAATAAAACTTTCTGATAAGTTGTGACGAATTGCTCTCTGCTGTATCTGCGACTGGTTCCCGGTGTGTCCTGGAATTACAGGTCTTGTAAAGAAAAGTAAATGAGCAGATATAGGAAATTGCCACAGCAAGCAGGAGACTGGTAAGGTAATGCAGATCAGTCAATGTAATTAACAGTATGCCACCGGCAAAGTAAATCACTGTTCTGATGATTTCTGATGTAATAATTTTTCGCGACAGAAAAAATGACTGGGCGACAGGTAAGATGGCAAATTGAAATGAGCTGCTTATAAGCGCTACAATACAAAGTACGACCAGAATGGCCTTTCCTGAAATTGTCCATGCAAGAATACCTGCCGGTATTATAGCAATAGGGAGTGCTAGTATCAATAGCCGGAGGCTTCTTTGGTAAAAATCCCTTTTATCGGTGCTTGCCGGGAAAAAGCGGATAATACTTTGCACAAGCCATCCTGTGATGAAGGATGTTGTTAACAGTATAGCGTTTAGCCATAAGGCAAACTGCCCGTATCCTTCGGCTCCGAGCATCCTTTTGAAAACCGGGATAGAGACTCCGGAAATAAGTGCAGGTAATATAATACTGACCAGATAATTGAAGTAATCCTTTTTAAATCTGGCAAATAATTCCATTGTCCGTCTTTTAGAGAAACCGCTGAAACGGTATCGATTTTAATCTTTCAGGAGGTGCTTTACTCCCAGAATCAAAAGCACAAGCATCTCTGCCAGGAAGGCAAACAAAATAGCTGCCTTTAATTTTCCCATATTGATTCTTTCCATTGGGTAGGTAGGCGCATCAATCACCTGCATTATGGGTATTTCATTGAGGTATTGGAATCTTGCAAGCTCCAGATTCTTGAACAATTCTGCATAAGCGGCTCCATACACCTGTATATTGGACTGTTGTTTAAGTACAGGCACAGTGGCACTTTCAAACACCGGGCTAATGTTAGCATCCTGAACGCCGGCACGCTCAGAAAAACTTTTATTAAGATTTTGCTTCATTGTGCCGGCCCTTTCTTCAAGAATTTCCAGTGTTTGCAGAGACTTCTTCGTCCGGATTTCTGTATAGAAAAGGTTAGTGGCGTCCAGAAGTTTGTCAGTAATTTTCTTTGAAAGAACTTCGTCGGGGGTAGTGACCTTTATTTCGTAAATACTCAGTTTTTTATCGGGCCTGTCTGCGATAATCAGTGTCTTATGAAATTTTTTATAATAGCGGTTCAGGAGGCTGTCCTGCTCGTGTGAAAAATTTTTTCTGTCTTGTCCTGGGGGAAATGTTATGTTGTCTGTATTGTCACCGGATTTATCTATGTAGTACTGAAGATAAGTGAAGGGCTTTTGATTAAATGTATCTGTTGTAAGCAACACCTCTTCAATGATTCTTCTGCTTTTGATAATTTCCAGAATATTGTCTCCCGCAAAGAGGCTTTTTCCACTGTTGATATTCAAACCAAATTGGGAGGCGAGGTTCAGTATATTTCCTATGCGGTTGGCATCGCCATCGTCTAACGCAAAGGTAGCTCTGCTTTGAAACTTGGGCTTTGCATAAATAGAGTAAACAATTCCAATACCTCCGGCAAGCAGGCCCGCGAGTAGGAATATCCACCAGTAGCGAAGTAGTTTTCTTACATCAGACTTAATCGTCCTAATCAGAGAAGAAGGCTTGCCGCCAGAAGATACTGTGTGGGTATTATCAGCCATAGGTTATTATTTCGTGACGTTGATAATTATATTACTGATGATACCCAATGCCGAAATAATGACCGCCCACTCGGTAGCACCCATTCTCTGGCGATTGCTAATCTCTTTTTGGGGAACGAAAACTTCGGATCTGGCAGTTACTTCCGGATATGATTTGAAGAATAAGAAGTGCTTTACCGATGTGGTTTTCCCATTGGGGTTTATCACGAGTGCTCCGGTCTTTCTGGCTCTAGGCATAAAGTTTCCGGCCTGCTGCACATAATACTTGAGGTTTTCTCCTTTCCTGAATGGAATTACGGAGGGGAAGTAAACCTCTCCGGTTACCTTTACCGTATTTGAGGCCCGTTCTACTGTGAGGATATCACCATCTTCAAGTTGCAGGTTGGCGGGGCTTTCAGAATTTGCCATTACGCTGGTAAGATCTACCGAAATCAGGTCAAAGTCTTTGTTTAACTCGTTGCTGAGTTTTTGATTTCTGGCCAGACTGTCCTGGTCGATATTAAGAATCCGTTCAAGTGTATTTTTCCTTTCCTGAAAAGGGAGCGTCTGATTTCTCACACGCCGAATCATAAGGGAACTGCTGTCTGCTGAAGCCTTGAATCCCTTAACTCTGTACATTACATCTGTAATTCTGGCGCCGCTTTTTTCCAGCGCATAGATGCCCGGGCTCATTACCTCTCCTAATACTGTTACAGTTCTTTGTTTGATATAACCGGGTTTGTCTTTAATCAAAATCAGGTCGTAAGGCTGAAGGGGGATAGCTGCTGCGTTGTGGTTATAGAGATTAATATTTATTACAGTACTTTCCTGGTGGTTGGCTTCCTCTACGTTAGCAGTCTTAATTCTTCTTGAAAGCTCCACATTGGATGAGTCGCCCGCCTCTGTAATACCCCCGGCCGACTGAATGGCATCTGACAACAACATATTCTTTCTGTATGGGATGGTAGATGGCAGCCTTACATTTCCATTGATAGAAATGGTTTCTTTTTCTTTGAAGAAAGAAATAGTGTTTATTACAAGAGAGTCGTTTCTTTGCAGGCCGATGATATTACCATGCTGTAGTACTGAATCCAGATTGACCGATTTCATTTCCGGCTGCATGTTTTCTTCGTAGCGATATATTAATGCTTTCTGAGTATAGGCATCCACGGTAAGCCCTCCCGCTTTTGTGATTAGATCTTTAGCGGTTATCCCCTTTGTCCACTCATAGGGACCGGGCCGCTGTACTGCGCCGGTTATATAAATTCGGTTGCCGAATTCGTCCTGTAGTTTTGAGATGGTGTATTTGTCACTTCCCTTGATTCTGAACGTGGCGAAGCCCGACGCAGGCAGGTCTATTATCTTTCTTAGAGAATCAGTAATTCTTTCCACAGTGACTGCCCCTCTGTATGCGCTATCTGTAAATCCCCCTGAATATTTGAGGAGGTCATTGAATGTTTCATTATGTTTCAATTCAAATTTGCCCGGTCTTTTTACATTTCCGGTAAGGCTTACCTGATTTTCGTAATATGGAATGCGGACCACATCGCCCTCCTGTAGTAGCACATTTCCTTTCTGGCTTCCTTCCACTAAAAACTCATACAAGTCGGCTATTTTCTTTTCATTTCCTCTGATGATTTCTATATTACGATAACTGCCTAATTCAGTGGGCCCCCCACACAGATAGAGGATGTTGTAGAGAGTGGTCAGAGATGATACAGTGTATGTACCCGGTTTTGTAGCCTGGCCAATGACAGTCACTCTGATACTTCTTATTTTCCCGAGTGTTACCTGTACTTTGGTTTGCCCGGAGCGAATGGCTGTATAGATGGTAGTCGCCAGCTTGTTTCTAATTTTTTCTGATGCCTGTTCAAGTGTGAGCCCGCTGATGAGTAATGGTCCTACATTAGGAATATAGATTTCCCCAAGCTCATTAATCTTCAGGTCGTATTTTTTTTCACTATATCCATATACAGATATGACTATTTCATCATCAGGGCCCAGTAAATAATTTGGCGGAGCGGGTATCCGAAGATTGGGTTCGAATACGAGGCTATTGGATACGAACAGTTCACTGCCAAAGATTAATGAGTTAGGTATAATGGGGCGCATAGGCACTTTTCCTAATAGGGAGTCGTATCTTTTCCCTCCGGATGGCGTAAGTGTATCCTGAAATCCTCTCCCGGCCTGAAGACTCTTTTTTCCTGCGAGGCCCTGGATCCTCATTTTTAGCTTTTCTGTTTCTGTAGGGCTGAGCCCACGCTGCTGTAACAGAACAAATATTTGTGATTCATTTAGTCCACCGTCAATAGCTTTTTGGTAAAAGGAAGCAATTTCTTCATCGCTAAAATTATCAATATTGATATCACTCAAATCATTTACATTCAGTAGATTCGTCTGCGCTGAAGTAGCGGAAATGATCATGAATAAAGAGAAAATTAAAGAGAACCCGGCTCTCAGGAATTGCGTCATTAAGTAGTCTTTTAAGTAGAATTTTTCTCTGCAAAGGCAAATTTAGGAATTCCGGCCAAAAGTAAGGAAGATAGGAATGTATAATGCAATCTATAGAAAATGAGCTGTAAAAAGTTGATATTGGTAATTTTTGCAGGGGTATTGCTTTCGGGCAATTCGCTTTGGGCAAAAGATATATACTTTAACGTGAAATCGTTCGGGGCAAGAGGAAATGGGAAAAAGGACGATGCAGCGTCTATCCAGAAGGCAATAAATGCTGCTGCAGAAGCCGGGGGAGTGGTTTACTTTCCCAAAGGCACCTATCTGCTGGCATCCTTTAAGGTTACGAATCATTACCTGGAAAACTATATTCTGAAGTTACAATCCGGTATAAAGCTTATGGGTGAGGGCGAAAAGTCCGTTATCAAACTGGGAAATAACCTTTTTTCCGGTAAAGAGACATCGGCAAATGCCCATCTTTTCTTTGGGTTGAATGTGTCTGATATTTCGTTTTCTGATTTTGTAATAGACCTGAATGGTTCCCGAAATCTTGTTCCGGAAGGAGTGCTGAAAAACTATGCTGCCATTTTTGTGAAAAATGGTTCGGAAGTCTCAGTGGATAGAATGGTTATGAAGAACACGTCAGGCCGCACAATGATGAATATCATGGGAAAGGGAAAAGGACTCAAGGTTGAGAATAGTTGTTTTTTTAATGGAGGTACCTATCCCGGAAATGGTAAAACGAATCCTTACCAGGATGATTTTTCATTTGTATATAGTGAATGGGATAGTACATTAGTGCGCAACAACCTGATGAAGCAGGAAGATGTTTCCAAAGCACTTACAGGGTATTGTGGCGGCCTGGAGTTGCATGGCAGCCATTCTGTAGCAATTCAGAACCAGTTTGTGGGATGCTGGCCTGCGATATATATCAGCAGTACAATGGGGACGAAAATGGAGGATGTGGTGGTAAGTAATAATGAGATTACTCAGTGTGTGACAGGGATTTCCTTTTGGCTGATGGACACTATGAAAGATGTAACAATTTCACAAAATGGGATTCACCTGGTTGCCCCTACGGGAAGTAGGCATAAAGATATCTTTGTGTGGGGTATTGTGATGCCCAATGGGAATGTAGATAATTATGATAGAAACCTTGCCAATAATGCGCCCGTTGTGAATCTTCGAATTACGAATAATACTATTCAGGCTGATTCTATGGGGAATGTTTCAGGGGGTATTTCAGTGCACTCTTTGCAAAATTCAGTGATAGATTCTAATTTATTTTTGGGATTAAACTACTCAGGAATCAATGTGGCAGGAAGTAAGTGGGGTATTGACAGTCTTGTTATTGATAAAAACCGCTTTGCGAACTTTCGGCAAAATACACACCCCCAAATGGTAGGTGGATATTTTGTAGTGACGGACACCTATTCCCCGAAGCATAAGAATCCGCCGGGATTTAAGAATATTCTGATTTCTGATAACGATATCAGTGATGTACTCACCCCTCTGCCTGATGGAAAAGGGAAAATCCCTTCAGGGTTTATTGCACTGCCTCCCTCTCAGATGAAAGGCATACAATTCAAAAATAACTTATTGAATAAAGCGTTAACTGAATTCAAAAAAGTGGTTACAAATTAGATGAAGAATCTCTGTGATAATGAAGTTTTTTTTCTGTGTCTTTTTCGGCAGTGCGTTGCAATACGTTATTTCTGGGTTGCAACCATTTTTCTATTAGTTTTTAGTTCATGCAAGCGGGATATAAATGAGATAGTTCCTGTGACTAAAGAAAAGTTTGAGATAGAAAATTACAGGATTCCGGGAGAAAGTGACTATGAATTAATTCAGAGGATGGTAGACAGCCTACCTGAAGGTTCTGATATTTATTTCGGAAGCAGAGTGTATACGATAGACCATACCGTGATTGTAACCAGGTCACTTAATTTTTTTGGTCCCGCAACATTTATAAGGGAGAATCAGATCAGGTATGAACTAAAAGAACCTGCTACAGAACATTCGAGATATCTTTTACTGGATAAGACGGAAGGGCTGAGGGTACCCGATCGCTTTTTGATTGCAAATGACGTCTCGTACAAGAATACCACTCAAATAAATATTATTCTGAAAATTTCAGGCGACACCGTTTTTCTAAATGCACCATTAGGAAAAATGGTCAATGGAAATGGAGTGTATGATGCAGGGACAGCTTTGTTTAAGAATATTAATTTTTTCTGGATAATAGATCCTCGCGAGTATCCCCGGCAACAGTGTAGTTTTGAAAATCTTCTCTTTGATGGTAACAGAGACAATAATCGAGGCTCCTATTCATGGTTACTCAATGCTTCTGTAACTGCACTGACCAAAGGCCCTACCACCTACCGTCACTGTTCATTTATAAATAGTCCCGGTGAGACAATTTTAGGTCACAATGCGGTAATTATCAACTGTCATTTTAAGGATTTGAATGGGAGTGCTTTCCATACTTCTGCCGATAAAGTTTATAATACAGAACCAGAGGTCAGTTCCTATTTATCAGGCAATCTCTTTGAGAACACCAACCAAATATCGACAACCATTAACGGGCATAGTGAAGGCTGCATTACACATAGTAATAGCGGTGGGTATTATACGGCGGTTGGTAATAGGTTTGTAAATGTGGGAGAGTCAGTGCTTGGAGCGCTTTATCCCTCATTAGGGATGCACGATTGGGGAACAAATAATATTCGGTTCAGCGATAATGAAATCTGGAGTAATGGCCGTATGATCTATCTGATTGACACTTTGACACCAGGCGATATTTATAATGTGAATATATCTGAAAACGAGATCTATGAATTGAATCCCTATGATTGGACACTACAATTATTAGCCCAGCCGGGCATTATTCTTGAAAATGAAGTGAATCGTCAATAGAAACCCATTGTTCGAACTTGAAGTCTTGAATAGTTGATTTCTGCCTAATATTATAAGAACCATTTTCTTACCCAGGGTGGTTTCTTATTAATTGCTCAATAAAACAATATCTTAATTTCTGAGATTTGCCGTGTCTGATTATGAGTTTACCCGCTACTTCACCTTCCTCAAATATTCTCCATAGCCGCTTTTTTCAAATTTTACAGCTAATTTCTCTAGTTGTGTGCTGTCTATAAATCCCATTCTGAATGCAATCTCTTCGAGGCATCCAATCTTGAATCCCTGTCTTTTCTCAATTACACGAACAAATTCGGTAGCATCATGAAGTGAATCAAAAGTGCCGGTATCTAACCATGCGAAGCCACGGTCGAATACGGCTACCTTCAATTGTTTCCTGGAAAGGTATTCCCGGTTGACGTCAGTGATTTCATATTCTCCGCGTGGTGAGGGTTTTATTTTGGCAGCAATTTCTATTACAGAATTGTCATAGAAATAGAGACCGGGAACGGCGTAGTTTGATTTCGGGTGTGAAGGTTTTTCTTCTATGCTGATAGCGTTTCGCTGTTCGTCAAATTCTACTACTCCGTAGCGCTCAGGATCACTTACGGGATAGGCGAAAATAATAGCTCCTGAAGGGTTAGCTGATTGTTGCAGAAGCCTACTAAGGCCACTGCCGTAAAAGATATTATCTCCCAGCACTAAAGCAGCTGCATCTTTTCCGATGAAATCCTTTCCTATTACAAAAGCCTGGGCAAGTCCATTGGGCTTTTCCTGAATGGCATATTGAAGGCTGCATCCCCACTGGCTTCCATCGCCTAACAATCTTTGAAACTGTGATTGATCTTCGGGTGTGGTAATGATAAGGACTTCCCTGATCCCTGCCAGCATCAGTGTGCTGAGCGGATAATAGATCATCGGTTTATCGTAGATAGGCATCAGTTGTTTGCTGATCCCCATTGTGATAGGATAGAGCCTTGTGCCGGATCCGCCGGCGAGAATTATTCCTTTCATTTTTTTTTAGAATTTTTCTTTCTCCTTCAATTCTTAACCTCCATACATTCCCTCGTAGTATTTTTGATAATTGCCACTGGTAACATGGTTTAGCCATTCTCCGTTTTCAAGATACCAGTCTATAGTTCTTGCCAGTCCCTCTTCAAATTGCAGTGCTGGTTTCCATCCAAGTTCTTCCGAGAGTTTAGTCGGGTCAATAGCATAGCGTAAATCATGGCCTGCCCGGTCTTTCACAAAAGTGATCAGTTTCTCTGAAGTACCTGCTACACGTCCTAATTTCTTATCCATTTGTCGGCAGAGTTCGCGGATTATGTCAATATTTTTCCATTCGTTATGCCCGCCGATATTGTAGGTTTCTCCTACTTTACCTTTATGAAAAATC
The DNA here is from genome assembly GCA_023957755.1 of Chitinophagaceae bacterium. GTDB lineage: Bacteria > Bacteroidota > Bacteroidia > Chitinophagales > Chitinophagaceae > Ginsengibacter. The sequence continues at coordinate 134,330 of JAMLGT010000007.1, read as the reverse complement.
AGGTCGATAGCCCTTACGTGGTCTTCCACGAAAAGCCAGTCGCGCACATTCTCGCCTTTGCCGTAAATGGGCAGCGGTTTATTATGTATGATATTATTAATACAAAGGGGGATTAGTTTTTCCGGGAAGTGGTAAGGCCCATAGTTGTTTGAACAGTTACTGACGATTACCGGGAGCCCGAAGGTGTGGTAATAGGCTCTTACAAAATGATCCGACGATGCCTTGCTTGCCGAATACGGGCTACGGGGATCGTATGGGGTTTCTTCAGTAAAAAAACCCGTTTCGCCCAGTGTGCCATATACTTCGTCGGTAGATATATGATAGAAGAGCTTTCCTTCTAAGTGGCCTTTCCAATACTCTTTTGCAACATTCAGTAACGTTGCAGTGCCCAATACATTAGTCTTTACAAATGCTAAAGGGTCAGTGATCGACCGGTCCACATGGCTTTCGGCAGCACAGTGAAGCACCCCGTCAAATGCGTATTGCTCAAAGAGATTATTGAGCAGGTCTCCATCACAGATATCCCCTTTTATGAAAGAATAATTATCCTTCTTTTCAATATCCTTTAAGTTCTCCAGATTGCCTGCATACGTGAGTTTGTCCAGGTTGACAATCCGTGTGTCAGGGTATTTGGTGACAAATAAACGGGTAAGGTGTGAGCCAATGAATCCGGCCCCTCCTGTAATTAAGATGCTTTTGTGATGCGATGATTCCATAACGGTTGCGAAAATCGGTAAAAATGCCCAATCAAAAGATTGTGATTTGCTTTTTAACATGGTTAGAAAGTAGGAATTCCTTCAACAAACGTTATCCGACGGCTTATTATTTTCCTGACAATTGAACAGATTCTTTGTTACTTTCACGCATCCAAAATCATAAATCGTGAAAAAATTGTTTTCTTTCTTTCTTTTATTGGTTACCATGACCGGCGGTGCGCAACTCAAATCACCGGATCAATTTTTAGGCTATCAGTTGGGAACCAGATATACTCCGCACTATCGTATCGTACAGTACTTTCAGTATGTGGCACAGACCAAGCCGGATATGGTAAAATTGCAGCAGTATGGCGAAACCAACGAACATCGCCCCTTATATGTGGCTTTTGTGGCATCGTCTGAGAATATGGCCAATCTGGAGCAAATCCGCAAGAATAACCTTGCTATGGCTCATCAGGGAGAAGGACAGCCTGCGGCAGATGCGCCAGCAGTGGTATGGCTGAGTTATAATGTACATGGAAATGAAACCTCCTCTTCTGAGGCAGCTATGAAAACCTTATTTTTTCTTACTGATCCTGCAAATTCAGAGTCAAAACAGTGGCTCAAAAACACTGTTGTAGTAATAGACCCCTGTCTGAATCCTGATGGGCGCGACCGGTATGTGAACTGGTATAACACCATGATTGGCAAACATTGGAACCCTCTGACTATAGCCAGAGAACACCGGGAAGAATGGCCCGGGGGAAGAAGCAACCACTATAACTACGATCTCAACCGTGACTGGGTATGGCAAACCCAGGTAGAAAGTCGCGGCAGGGTAGCAGTGTACAACCAGTGGCTGCCACAAGTACATGTCGATTTTCACGAACAGAGTGTGAATGCGCCCTATTATTTTGCACCGGCGGCAGAGCCTTATCACGAAGTAATCACCCAATGGCAGAGAGACTTTCAGAAAACTATCGGAAAAAACAATGCAAAGTATTTTGACAAGAACGGGTGGTTGTTTTTTACAGCGCAGCGGTTCGATCTTTTCTATCCTTCATACGGGGATACCTATCCGTTGTATAATGGCTCAATTGGGATGACTTATGAGCAGGGAGGTATCTCAGCGGGGTTGGGAATTCTTACAAATGACAAAGACACGCTTTCGCTTGTGGATCGAGTGCAGCATCACTTTACTACTGGTATCAGCACAGTGGAAATATCATCTAAGAATGCCGGTGATTTGGTAAAGAACTTCAGACAGTATTTTGATAATGCAGTAAACGGCAAGGTAGGAGAGTACAAAACTTATGTGATTAAGAATAATCCTGAAGATGGCCAGCGTATCAGTGCACTGGTACAATTGCTTGACCGCAATGGGATTAAATATGGTACTGCCTCAGGCGCTGCAAAAGGATTCAGTTATATATCCGGGAAAGAAGAATCCTTTAGTGTTTCTTCTTCCGATTTGGTCATCAGTGGCATACAGCCTAAAGCTACATTGGTAAAAGTATTATTTGAACCTCAGTCTAAACTGAGTGATTCTGTTACGTATGATATCACAGCGTGGGCTTTACCATACGCTTACGGGCTTACTGCCTATGCAACAAAACAGTCCTTCACAGTAACTCCTTCCGGGGTGTGGAATCAGTTCTCACCCAATAGCACATCTGACTCGTATGCTTATGCAATAAAATGGCAGGGGCTTAACTCAGTGCGGGCAGTAGGAGAAATGCTCCAGAAGGGAATCCGGATTAGGTTTACAGAAGATCCGTTAGAAAGCGGTGGAGAAAAGTTTGACAGAGGTACTATTCTGATTAATAAAGCCGGGAATGGAAAGTGGGGAAGTAATCTGTGGGCCACAGTAGCAGAAGTGTGCAACCGCCATCAGGTGAAGATGTATCCGATAAGTTCGGGAATGGCTGATAAGGGGCCTGATTTTGGGAGCGATATGGTGCATGTATTAAGAGCGCCCCGGGTAGCGATGCTTACGGGAGAAGGGGTATTTTCAAATGCAGCCGGAGAGGTATGGGATTACTTTGACAACCAAATCGGGTATCCTATTACGCTTGTGAATGCAAAAGATTTTGGGAGAATGCAACTTTCTGAATGGGATGTGATTATTCTGCCTTCAGGGATGAATAGATTTCTTAGCGATAAGGAAAGTGCGGCAGCTCTGGCTGAATGGATTGGAGGCGGTGGAAGACTGATAGGAATTGGAAATGTGGTGGCCCAACTTTCGAAGCAGGAATGGAGTGCCGTGAAAATGAAAGGGGATGGTGATAAGAAAGGGGAAGAGGAAAAGGGGGCGCCTTACGATGCATTGAAGACATATAGTGAAAGAGAACGCGATGATGTATCAGAAGGTATTCCGGGGGCCATCTATAAGGTAGATGTCGACAACACCCATCCTTTAATGTTTGGTTATCCTAATTATTATTATACACTCAAACTGGATCCGACGGTGTACGAATTTTCCAAGGGAGGCTGGAATGTAGGGTATCTAAAGAAAGATAATTATGTGGCAGGATATGTCGGTTCTAAGCTGACTTCTAAATTACAGGACGGATTATTATTTGGAGTGCAGGATATGGGAAGAGGCTCGGTGGTATATCTTACAGATGATATTATCTTTCGTAATTTCTGGGAAACAGGCAAGCTGATGCTGGCAAATGCAGTGTTTCTGGTGGGGCAATAAGAGGTTTGTAGTAGTCAGGCGTTTAATGTGCCTTCTTCATTAGTATATCCTGTAATTTTTGCGGGGTTGCCCACAACGATTGCAAAGTCGGGTACGTCTTTGGTAACGACAGCGCCTGCGCCGATTAGAGCATAGGCGCCTATTTCAACTCCACAAAGGATAGTAGCGTTTGCGCCTATTGATGCGCCTTTGCGTACCAGTGTCTTTCTGAATTGGTCTTTGCGCTCAATAAAACTCCTTGGATTGATGACATTGGTAAACACTACTGATGGGCCTACGAAAACATCATCTTCAAGCTCTACTCCGTTATAGATTGAAACATTATTCTGAATCTTCACACCGTTACCTACGGTTGCGTTGTTATCTACAAAAACGTTCTGGCCAAGATTGCAATGATTTCCGATTCTGGCCTCGGACATGATGTGGCAGAAATGCCAGATTCTTGTTCCCTCACCTATGACAGCGCCTTCGTCTATTACAGCAGTTTCGTGTGCAGTGTAGTTGTTCATTTGTCGAAAGTATAAAAAATAAACTTCGGAGAAGGCACAAGTTTGATGGATTCTCCAAAGAGTATCCGCAGGTGCGGGTTAGATAATCGACTTGCTATGATATTCTTGTAATTACTGACAGGTATTAATAGTACATATAATATAGTGTGAGCAAAAATTTTAAATTCGTTTCCCTCCTACCTTTGCAGCTATGCATTATGCGTCTCTTGAGAATATTACCAAGTCCTATGGAATCCGTGTGCTGTTTAGAGATATTTCTCTGCATATCGAGGAGGGAGATAAGGTGGCATTAATAGCAAGGAATGGTACCGGTAAATCTACTTTGTTGAAGATTATTGCAGGAAAGGAGCAGCCTGACTCGGGTACGGTGTGGATCCATAAAGATATAAAGGTGGTGATGCTGGAGCAGGATACCCGTTTTCAGGAAGGCCATTCAGTTTGGGATCACGTCTTGAGAATGGACCATCCTACGATTCATTTGATAAAAGAATATGAACAGTTGTCTGCATCGCCTGAACGTAACGAGCATCGCCTGGCAGAATTAATTACTGCTATTACTGAGGCTAACGCCTGGAATTTGGAAAGCCAGCTGAAGCAGATACTGGGGAAATTGCATATTTATAATCTGGACTCTCTTGTGCAGCATTTGAGTGGAGGGCAGCGGAAGAGGGTAGCACTGGCGCAGGCATTGCTGGAAGCTCAGCTTCATGAAGGCAAGTGCCTGCTGATTCTTGACGAACCTACCAACCATCTGGACGTGGATATGATAGAATGGCTCGAAGAGTTTCTCAGTACCCAAAACACTACCTTGTTGCTGGTAACCCATGATCGATATTTTCTGGATGCGGTATGTAGCGAGATTGTAGAGCTTGATGAGGAGCAGACATTCACCTATAAAGGCAACTATGATTACTTTCTTGAACAGAAGGCCCTGCGTCGCGATGTGCAGCAAAGTGAGTTGCAAAAGGATAAGAATATCTATCGGAGAGAACTTGAATGGATGCGCAGACAACCGCAGGCACGTACGACCAAATCGCGCAGCCGGCAGGATGCCTTTTATGATTTAAAAGAGAAAGTAGCCGGAAAGGAAATACAGGAAGATATTACCCTGCAGGTGAAGATGACACGACTTGGCGGTAAGATTATTGAGATGAAGAAGGTGTATAAGTCGTTTGGTGATAAAGTGATTTTAAAAGGATTTGATTACACATTTAAGCGAGGTGAGAGAATCGGGGTAGTGGGAAGGAATGGAAGTGGCAAGAGTACCTTTCTCAAGATAGCGCTTGGGCTGATGGAGCCTGACACTGGAAAAATCAATCACGGAGAAACGGTGATATTTGGAAACTTCTCTCAGGAAGGCCTTCAATACAAAGAAGACAAACGAGCCATAGAATACGTAAAACAATTTGCCGAATTTTTCCCATTGGCAGATGGCAGCAAGATAAGTGCTTCGCAATTCATGGAAAAATTTGGATTCAATGGCCAGCAACAATATACTCCGCTGAGTAAACTGAGTGGAGGCGAAAAGCGAAGGCTGCTTTTGTTGAGTATCTTGTTTCGTAATCCCAATTTTCTGGTGCTGGATGAGCCTACCAATGATTTGGATCTGCAGACACTGAGAGTACTTGAAGAATTTCTTGCGGATTTTCAGGGCTGTCTTTTAATCGTCAGCCACGACCGTTATTTTATGGACAGACTGGTAGATCATATTTTTGCTTTTGAGGGCGACGGTAAAGTCATCGACTATCCGGGTAACTATACCCAATACAGATTATGGAAACAGCAAACTGAGCAGAAAGAAGAGGTTGCAGAGAAGAAAGCATCTGAGCCTATAAAGACATTCTCTCAGAAAAATCCCAATCGGCTGTCTTACAAAGAAAAACGTGAGTACGAATTGCTTGAAAAGGAGCTCCCCAAACTCGAAAAGGAGAAATCTGATTTGGAAGCAAAGCTTTCAGAAGGAAATCTTCCATTCGACGAATTGACGAAGATTTCAGAAAGGATAGGTGAATTGGCCAACCAGATAGATGAAAAAGAGATGAGGTGGCTGGAGTTAAATGAAATTGAAAATCCTTCCTGACCAAAGTGAGAATAGTTGTCAATACCATATCTGATCCCGTTTATCCATTTACAACTTTTTTAGCTGGATGGGTTGGCGAATGGAAGAAGTGCAACCCTGAACATGAAATAATTATTTTAATAAGAGAAGATGAGCGTTTCATTCCGGACATAGATGTAAGAATGGTTTCGCTAAAACCACCTTCTTCTTTTTTATCAACCACCTTCAATTATAAGATAAAGAAGGAGCTTAAAAGGCTACAGCCGGACAGGTGCTTTTCTGTAATGCCGTTATCCGGTATGGAGAGTTACATTTGGATAGCCTCACCACTAGAACTGATGATGAAGGAGGCAGCGCACACGCGCAATCAGGCCGAGTATTTTTCAAAACTCCAAAAGGAAGTGGCATCTGCCGGATCAATAGTTGTATTCACAATTGCTGAAAAGATGTGGCTGATCGACAAACTAAAAATTCAGGAGGAGAAAATCAAGCTTGTTTATAAACGCCCTGCAACACTTCCGGCGCCTGCCGGATGGGGAGAGAGAGAGTCGGTAAAAGAGCAATATGCTGATGGAAATGAATATTTCCTTTGTCATCCGACGAAGAGTGTAGAGGTGCTGACGTGGGTGTTGAAAGCGTTCTCCGGTTTCAAGAAATGGCAGCGAAGCAATATGAAACTATTGGTAAGTGCAGAAGCAGAATTGCATGAGGAGGTAAAGAATCTTCTGGAGCACTATCGATTTCATGACGATGTGGTAATAACCGAGGCACGAAATGATATCTATTATAAACTACTCAGGAGTGCGTATGCGGTATTACTCCCTGATCGTTTTTTTCCTGCTACAGATCTGATGTATGCAGCATTTTCGTGTGAAGTGCCGGTTCTTACAGCCGGAGCAAGCGCCTGTGCTGATGTATCAGAGGGAGCTTCGCTGAATTTTATTTATGAAAATAAGGAAGATCTTACGCGGGTTATGCTTGAGATTTTCAGAGACGAACAGTTGCGTGGGCAACTGGTCAATAAAGGGAAGCAGATTTTAGCTGCTCTATTGGAAATACCCATTGCTCACCCATTTCAACGGTTGATTTGTAATTCTTAATTTTAAACCTATTAATAATCCCAAAAATTACAATTACAATGCTTAAGTCATTTAAGTCAGTTTTATTTATTTTCTTTTTGTTTGTTGTGATTGGCGCTAGTGCTCAGTTTCGCCCTGCTGCGGTTAACTGGACAGACGATGGCGAGGCTTATCTGACAATTTCAAATGGCAATATCATAAGGCATGATGTGAAGTCAGGGGATGAGAAGGTGCTGGTGTCTTCAGCAGAGCTTACTCCTGAGGGCGCTTCCAGGCCTTTATCATTTAATATTTACAGTCACTCGCCGGATTACAAGCGGTGGCTGATTTTTACAAATACAGCGAGGGTGTGGAGATATAATACCAGAGGAGATTATTGGATATATGACTCGCAGAAAAAACAACTGATGCAGTTGGGGAGGTCACTCCCTTCTCAGTCGCTGATGTTTGCAAAGATTTCACCGGACGGCACCAAAGCTGCCTATGTAAGTAGTCATAATATTTACACAGAAGATTTGGCAACAGGAAAGATAACCCAGCTTACTACAACAGGTACACGTAAGTATATTAATGGAACCTTTGACTGGGTATATGAAGAAGAGTTTGGATGCCGTGATGGATTCAGGTGGAGCCCCGACAGCAGGAAGATAGCTTTCTGGAATGTAGATGCCACGAAGGTACGTGACTATTATATGTTAAATACGACCGACTCTGTATATTCCATTATCATTCCGGTAGAATACCCCAAGGTAGGTGAGCCGCCGTCCCCGGTTAAAATCGGAGTCATCACCCTGGCAGACAAGAATATTAAGTGGATGAATGTGCCCGGAGATCCGCAGCAGCATTATATACCACGAATGGAATGGACTCTTAACAGTAATGAGATTGTATTGCAACAGCTCAATAGAAAGCAAAATGAAAGCAGACTCTTTCTTTGCAATGTGAATACAGGAGTAGCAAAAAACTTCTACACAGAAACTGACAAGGCCTTTATCGATATTAAGTCGCGGTGGAATAATGACGACCCGATAGGGTGGGATTGGTTCAGTACAGGAAAAGATTTTTTATGGGTAAGCGAAAAAGATGGTTGGAGGCACATTTACAGAATAGATAAAGAAGGTAAGGAGACGCTGGTCACAAAGGGTGATTATGATATTCAAACAATTAATTGCATCGACGAGAAGAATAATTACGTGTATTTTATGGCGAGTCCGGATAATCCTACCCAGCTTTATTTGTATCGCATAAAGCTAGATGGCTCCGGAAAAGCAGCGCGGTTGTCACCTGCACAACAGCAGGGTACACATAGTTATAACATCTCGCCCTTAGCAAAGTATGCGATGCACAGCTTTTCTAATTATAAAACCTCGCCCGCACGGGAGTGGGTTGCTTTGCCATCGCATACACCACTCAATCCCGAAAGGAGTATAGATCAGACAGCGAGAGTGAATGCCCATTCCAACATAGAATTTTTTAAAGTGACCACCGAGGATGGCATTACTCTGGATGCCTGGATGGTGAAGCCTGTCAATTTCGACAGCACTAAAAAATATCCTGTAGTTTTTTATGTCTATGGGGAGCCCGCATCGAGTACCGTTGTTGACAGGTATGGCAGTCAGAACAACTTTTTGTTTCAGGGTGATATGAGCCTGGAGGGCTATTTTCAGATTTCTGTGGATAATAGAGGGACGCCTTCTCTTAGAGGCTCTGAATGGAGAAAATCTATTTACAGAAAATTAGGGCGTATAAATATTCGTGATCAGGCGATGGCTGCAAAAAAGATATTGGAGAAACCCTGGTTCGACAAAGACCGTGTGGCAGTATGGGGATGGAGTGGAGGTGGTTCATCTACCATGAATCTGATGTTTCAGTATCCTGGAATTTATAAGACAGGGATTGCCATTGCCGCAGTGACTAATCTTTTGTATTACGACAATATTTATGAAGAACGCTATATGGGCTTGCCTCAGGAGAATATAGAGGATTATGTATTGGGTTCGCCCATTCATTATGCCAAAAACCTTCAGGGGAATCTCCTGTTTATTCATGGCACCGGTGATGACAATGTGCATTATGACAATGCGGAGAAGATGCTCAATGAATTGATTAAGTATAATAAACAGTTCCAGTTTATGCCTTATCCTAATCGGACACATGGTATTTCAGAGGGAGCAGGCACTTCGAAGCATCTGGGTACCCTGTACACGAATTATCTGCGCACTTACTGTCCGCCCGGGCCGAAAGCGCAATAATTACCAGCGTGTAGCAGGATGGAGACATGATATGATGCCTGTGGTGATAATGTTGGAAGTATTGCTGAATAATAAAATTATCATCGTTGCCTGGTTAGATTGTTCAAAATGTGGCTAAAGCCTTTGTTGAGTGAGACCTTCATAGCCCTACCCTGAAGAGCAGAGTAATAAATTTAGAACCTAAGCCCGGTGGACTTAAGCCCAATTTGGTCTGACGATAATTATAAAATTATGAAGTGGTTCCTCTTTGTGTTCCTAATAATGGGGTGTAGTGCCGGGTCTTCTATCCAATCGCAGTCGCGCCAAAGCAAAACAGTCATTGTGTATTCAGGAGAGGATAATGATGCCATTCATGATTTGAGGAATACATTACAGGGTTACAAAGCAGGAACAATAGTGATTGAGCAGGTGCCGACAGGTAGCAGCACGGGTCAGGAATTTTACATGGAAATAACAGGCAATCGCACCTTGCTACGATACACCACTAAGAACTCACTGGAGAATGCTATCTATACCTATCTGGACAAGTTAGGATTCAAATGGTATGGTCCGGGAGATAATTGGTTTGTAAAACCTAAGAAGCTTCACCAGGAAAATTTTGAAGGGAGATGGATAGCCCCCTCGTTTAGAAACAGAAATTTTTTTGGAACAGGAGGATTAAACTTTGGGCAGGTACAGGCTTATGATTCTTTGAATGATTTTAAAAACAAGTGGATAGTATGGATGCGAAGGAATCGTTTCAATGCTGATTTTGTAGGCACCGGGCATCAGGGTGAAGCTTTCTATTCACAGAATAAAATCCTGCTGGATAAACATCCTGAGTGGTTTGCCGGTGAATCAGGGAAAAAGGCAGGCAGGCTTAAAATAGATAATGCTGATGCAGTAAAGGCATATAAAGATTGGATCAATTCGAAATATCAGAAAGCCAATGGGGATTTTGTAGCATTGGGAGTAGATCCGGCAGATGGGCGCGGCGAAAGAGACGATCCGCTACCCGCAAAAATTCCGGGAGTAGTGAACCATGCAGATAAGTGGTGGTGGCTTGCAAATGAAGTGGCGAAAGACTATGCCCGTGATAAACGGGTAGTGGTAACTATGTATGCGTATGGCGATGGGCCTGATAATGCTAAGGTGCCTTCGTTTCCCCTTCGGGAGAATGTATATCCTGTAATCATCCCTTATGCTTTTCAGACAGCCTATCTCCCAAACCAAATGATTAAGAAATGGGCAGCTTCCATTACAGGAAGCATGGGGATTTATGATTACTGGAATATTACCCAGTGGAGTAAAGATGTGCCTCAGTTTGATCTGTACAGCATGAAGCCCAGGTTGGAATTCTGGAAAGAAAATAAAATTGATGGTGTATATCTGGAAACCACAAATGCTGCAGGCCCTATGGGGCATGCACTCTGGCTTGCGGGGCAGCTTCAATGGAATTTGACGCAAGATTTTGATTCATTATACACGCAGTATCTGAATGACTGTTTTGGCAAAGGAGCGCCATTTGTAAAAAACATGTTCGATCGGTGGAGCAGGAACTATCAGGATGCAGCAGACGTGGCGTTTAGTCTGAGAAATTTGCAGCGAGCGGCTAATGCTGTAAAGAATGGTAGCGCAGAGTGGAAGCGTATTAATGAGTTGAAAGCCTATATACACTTCCTGAAACTGTATTATGAATTAGATGGCACACAATTAAGCAAGGACCGGCTTTTCAGATACATGTACAGTATTCACCATCTATTGCTGGTGCAGACGGCAGCTTTTGTAGAGCAGCACTACATTCCGCCATTGGATAAAGGAAATATCGTACCATCCGGAGATGGAATAGCCCGATTGTCAGAATCTGAGATCGAAAGAAACTTTCTTGATGATCTTGCTTCGGTGCCAAAACCTTATCAACTTGCTGATGTATCGTTTGATCTTTCTAAAGTCGGGTATAGAGACCCTGTGCCTCTGATGTCGTGGCGATTTGGAGGCGTGCAGTGCAATGTATTTTTCAGGGCTCCTTATTCCGGTAAAGTATCTCTCCTGGCTGGCGCTGAGTCAAATACGCCTTTGAGAATATTTACTGCTGACAGCGTGCTCATCGACGAGCAAGTGGGTGCGGCCAACTTCGATACTATTGAGCAACTTGCAGGAAGAACATGGCGGCTTAAATCATTTTCTTTTGAGGTGATAGAAGGAGTCACTTATTTTATTCGTACACGTTTTGGATTTAGCAGAGTAGTAATGCGGTCACCCCGGATAGTGCTTTTTAAACATCCCGGGCAGGAAGACTTTGACAACTACCAATATCCTGAGCAGTATTTCTATGTGCCCTTATCAGCAGAAGAAATCGTGTTTTACGATAGCCAGCCTGAGGGCACCAATAGAAGAGGGTATCTGATTGCGCCTGATGGTACGAAGTGTTTAAGGCAACCAACAGGATTCAGAAATGTGTATCGAGTTCCTGTGCAGCCTCAATTCAGAGGAAAAATCTGGACTGCTGATTTTGGCCATCCTACATGGAAATTCCTGAATATCCCCAATGTGAGCAGCCTACAAGAGTTTACTTATAAGGAGTAATTTAGTGAGATTCCAGTTGCATATCCTTAATGCTTACTCGTATATCTTACTTAGTAAATGGAATAGCGATACATTCTTTTCGTTGAATGCCAATTGTACTTTCATCTCTGCAGCTACTTTGTCGAATGCTTCTGAAATACGGTCATCATCCGTATTTGAGAAGATGACGATTAGCAGCCCTTTAGAGGGGTTATGATAAGCAATGTTGTGAAATCCGGTGCTTTCGCCTGAGTGAAATACAGCCGTACTGCCATCTTTTTCTTTGGAAGTAAACCACCCGTATCCATAGCTGATCCTTGGCGAGATGGTTTGTCGTGCTGCAAGAGGATTAAGTGGCGAGCCTTTGGGAATTAATTGGTGCTCCCACACTGCTTTTGCCCATTTTGCATAATCGGTTATGGATGTATAGACGCAACCATCGCCCAAAGTTGCACTGGTAAGGCTTTGGTCAGCAAATTTCCATGTACCGTTGTTATCGTGATAGCCGTAAGCCCTGTTGGTGATTGTGGACTCTTTGCTCATCATGGTAGAATGTCCCATCCTGAGAGGCTGGAATATGTGTGTGCTAATGTATTGGGGATATGATGTGCCGGCCACGCTCCTGATGATTTCGGTGATGAGGCAAAATCCTGTATTGCTATATCTGAACTTACTGCCCGGCTTGAAATAAAGGCTGTCGGAATGTCTGATCATATCAAGCACATCCGCATCGCTTACCTGCTCCTTAGTGCCTTTTGGGATTAGAGATTCGTAGTCGGCAATACCTGAAGTATGTGAGAGCAGGTGTTTTAGTTGGATAGCGTTGGTAAATGCCGGTAGTCCTGTGAGATATTTGCTAATAGGATCGTCCAGCGACACCTTCCCTTGCTTGGCAAGTAGCAATAAAGACATCGCTGTAAACTGTTTGCTTACCGATGCCATGCGAAAATTTGTTTCCGGAGTGATTCGGGATCTGCTGTCGAGGTCTGTAACGCCGAAGCCTTCGCTAAAAATGGTTTTTCCATCTTTCATCACGAGTAGCGCGGCACCCGGTGATTGTTCAGGATAGATTGCAGTCATGATATTGTGAAGCCTTTCCGAAACAGGCTGCGCAGTAAGCGGATTAATAAACATAGCAAGTAGGATTCCTGTCAGGAAATACGCGATATTATTTTTCATTAGGCCGGCCTTTATACTTTAATGTAAATCTTTTTCTTATCCATCCAATACACAATCAACCACATACATATTATCCAGATAATTGCATAAAGGAGGGACCCTGCTTTCAGGTGTTCCGGGAAAACCGGTTTACAGATGTGCTGATAGAACCATCCAAGTGGGGTAGTAAATATTGTGGAACCATCGTCGCGCGTGCCGTTGGCAATCCTGATGAGTCCGGTGAAGCGGGGTATGAATGCAGAAAGAATGAAGATGAATAGGGGATTCTTTCCGAATACGTCAAAGAATTGTGCAAGCCACCCTTTCCGTCCTTTCAACTCTATCAGGTAGATCATCACAGCTATGATGGTGGTGGCTAACCCTGTGGTGTACACTACATAGGAACTGGTCCAGATTTTTTTATTGATTGGGAAACTCATATCCCATACATATCCGGCAAACATCATCACAGCGCCCATTACGAAAAGTCCATTTACCATTTCCGGTGTTTTCCCTTTTCGTACGATATAGTCGCCACACAGATAGCCGAAGATAACCTGTGCCACGGGTGCGAAGGAACTCATCAGCCCCTCAGGGTCAAATGCCAGTGCTTTCCCGTCTCTGACTTCACCATGATACATGTGATGTGCACCCAGAATAGACTTGTCTATATCGGTGCCGAACCATCCATAGATACTGAATGGGTCAGCAGGGTTCATAGCGATACACAAGAACCAGTAGAATAGGAGAATCAGGCATGCGGCTATAAAGGAGCCACGGAGCTTAAAGAAGTAAATAATGACTGCTGCGAAGAAATAGGCCACTGCAATTCTTTGCAACACACCCATGATTCGGATACCGCGAAGTTCGCCATCATCTCCAAGATAACTCCAGGCTTTAAATACGAGCTGGTTGCCATCCCACTTTACGAAGGGTATCCAGTTTAGGAAAAGTCCAATCAGAAAAATGAGTAAAGTCCTTTTTATAACCTTTTTCCAGAAAGCACCTGCACCTGCCTGTTGCAACCGTGGCATTACGAAAGCAAAGGCATTCCCCACCGCAAAGAGGAAGAATGGGAATACCAGATCGGTAGGGGTAACGCCATGCCACTCTGCATGTTCCAGTGGAGCGTATATGTGAGACCAGGTGCCCGGATTATTTACCATGATCATTAATGCTACCGTAGCGCCCCGAAAGACGTCGAGTGAGTAGAATCTCTGTTTGGTTTGGATTTCGCTAAGCATAGAGGTGGTGTAAAATGTGTTTGGATAGAGAAAGAGCAGTCGAATTTATAACATCTTTCAGGAAAGACTAAAAAAAATCGTTACTCCTTTAAGGAATAATTATGAGTGGCAAAGACTGAGAAATAGGCAGACTAGCCAAGCCGCATCGTACCGTTACTGACGGTCACGCGTAAGGGTTCTGCCGATATCTGAAACTCCTTTTTGTATTCCGTAAGAGAATTCTCGATGAAAGCTGCTATTCCGGAGCTCTTCACCAGGTTGATGGTGCAGCCTCCAAAGCCACCGCCCATCATGCGCGCACCTACTACGTCGGGATTGCTTTTTGCAATTTTTACCAGAAAGTCAAGTTCGGCACAACTTACCTTGTACAGGTTGCTTTGCCCTTCGTGCGACTGAAACATCAGCTCTCCAAATGCTTTAATCTTTTTTTGTTTGAGGAGTTTGGAGGCCAGGATAGTGCGCTGAATTTCTTCTACGATGAAGGTGGCTCTTTTAAATACATAAGTCCCCATTTCAATCTCAAACTTTTTTAAAGAGGCTGCCGATTTGATATCGCGGTATGATTTGTAGTTTGAATTTTTCCGGATAATCTGCAATCCGGTTTCGCTTTCGTTTCGGCGGGTGTTGTAGGCAGATGAGGCCAGGGCATGGTGTACGCGGGAGTTAATCAGCACTATACTATAATCACCCAGCTCGAGGGGGATAGGTACTCCTTCAAAACTCATACAGTCCAGGTAGATGGCATGATTTTCCTCGCCCATCATATTAGCATACTGATCCATAATGCCGCATTTCACACCGGGGAAGCCATGTTCAGCCCGCTGGCAGAGGAACGCCAGTTCTTTTCTGGTGTATCCTAAATTAAAGGTTTCATTCAGGCCAAATGCCAGTCCGCCTTCCAGCGCAGCAGACGAAGATAGGCCTGCACCAGATGGGAGGTTAGCGCCGAATACACAATCAAACCCTTTGATTTCTTTTCCTGCTTTTTGAAATTCATCAACTACGCCCAGTACATAATTCTTCCAACCTTCATCAGCGCCAATTTTGTTGAGAGGAGTTTCATACTTTTCGTCGTAATCTCTCGAGTAGAAGTGGATTGTGTCTGTTCCATTTTCAGCGATGGCAAAATACATACCCTTATTAATCGCACAAGGCATCACAAAACCATCGTTATAGTCAATATGCTCTCCTATCAGATTAATTCTTCCGGGCGAGAAATACACTGAGGGCGTATTCTTAAATTTTTTGATGAAGAGTTCTTTTATTTTTTCAGCCAGGCTTTCCATAGATGCGGTGATTTACAATAGGTTAATTTTATACGCTGTTTTAAAAATGGTACTTTCTGATTTTTCGAGAGTTAAAAAACCATTACCCATATTAAATGCGTTAGGTTGACCACTGAGGTTTTCAATGGCTATACTTTGTCTGTGATCCGGGGTATAGATTTGTAGTATGGGATACGATGCTGAGGGATAAATCTGCAATTCGTATCCTGCCTGTTTATTGCGCAATACACAAAGGGGCTGGCATTCCTGAAAGTCGAGGATGAAAGAGTTGTCCAGATGTATTTGTCCGATTGTGTGGAGGGAATCGAATGTGGCATCTGGTATTTTTTCGCCGGTTGGCAAGAGTTCATCGTCAAAAACAAGTTTTCCGGTTGATTGAAATTCGAGTTCCAGATTGTCAATCTTGTCTCCCAGGTTGAAGTAAGGGTGCCAACCATCCTGGATAGGAATGAGTCCGTCCGTTTGATTAGTGATCTTAGTTTGCACGCTGAGTTTGCCGCCGGGTTCCAGAGTCCATGTTACTTCGCAGTCGTAAGCAAAAGGGAATCCCTTATTTTCTGACCTGTATTCGTACAACATAGAAACAGACGCATTCGACTCATCAGCGGTCATTTTTGTTACCAGGTAACGTTTGTTATAGATTAATCCATGAATAGCATGGCCATTCAGATCGCGTCCGAGTATTCTATATTCCTTATTTCCGAAGGTGAAAGTGCTGTGGCGCAGCCGGCAAACAAATGGGGATAGTTTACAACCTTTGTAACCGAGTGATTCACACTTTTCATCAAACTCCTGTTTGGAAACGTAATAGTCTATAATCTGGATATTATGCTGATCATTACGAATGCCAAAAGCGTGGAGAGCGGCTCCGCAGTCGGGTAAGATCTCAGCAAAAAAGCCGGAGGATTGGTCTTCCAGTGCGTGGATTGTAAAGCCGTTTTTTTCTAAGATGCGGGTACTGAACATCAGTCCATTTTTTGAGGACACAAACTTAGTCAATTCGGTTTCAAAAAATTTTTCTTCTTTTTTATTATAACAAAATCCTCATTGTCCGGTTAAATGATTTAAAATTTGGTTTAAGCACTTGTTGAATAGGACTTTCCGTGGCCTTCGCTTAAGGTCTGAGTATTGAATAAAAATCCTAAACCTTCCGGACTTTAATCTCACATAGTCAGGCATTAATGTAGTAAAACGGGTTTTCCCAGACTGTTTGCCCTTAAAATCAATAAGTTCTATGCCGGGTAGGTAATCTGTTTAATTTTGTGATATGAATTTTCTGGCACATGCGGTGTTGTCATTTTCGGAGGATGAGATTCTCGTGGGCAATATGATCAGTGACTTTGTGAAGGGAAAAAAGAAGTTAGAATATCCTGAAGGTATTCAAAAAGGAATCCGATTGCATAGGATGATTGACGAATTTACAGATAGTCATCCTGCGACGGCAGAGGCTAAGTCATTTTTCAGAGCCGATTACCGTTTGTATTCAGGAGCTTTTGTGGATGTGGTGTATGACCATTTTCTTGCAAATGATCCTAATGTATTTCCCGCCGGGAAAGCATTGTACAAATTCTCAATTGATACCTATAAGTCAATTTCAAATTTTGAAAGATATCTTCCTGAAGTGTTTGCATATATGTTTCGTTACATGCGGCAGGAGAATTGGATGTATAACTACCGTACAAGAGATGGAATTCAGAGAAGTTTTGGAGGATTGGTCAGACGAGCGAGGTATATGGATGATGCCTCAATGGCGGTGGATACTTTGGAAAAATATTATAGCCGGCTGGAAGCATGCTATCGGGCATTTTATCCTGATGTGCTGAAGTATTCAAAGCAATCTCTTATGCAACTAAACACCCGTTAAATCGTTCTATATTTGCATAACTCGATCTTTATGAAAAGTATAACTCTCACTACTATTTGCCTTCTTTTTACAACCCAGATTCTTACTGCTCAGACAGCTGGTGTGTTGCCTCCTGTGGATCAGTCGCCACTGGATGTAGCTTATTATCCATCAGATTACCCAATTCTCAAAATTCAGAATAAGGCTCCTGTCAGCCCCGTGATGAGAGTGATTTACAGCCGGCCACACGTGAATGGCAGAATCATTTTTGGAGGACTAATTGATTATGGTGATGTCTGGAGGCTGGGCGCTAATGAGGCCACAGAAATAGAGTTTTTCAGAGATGTAAAAATTGGCGGGAAAGCTGTTAAGAAAGGAAGATACACACTCTATGCGATTCCTGTGCAGGATAAATGGACATTTATTGTAAACAGAGACACGGATGTATGGGGAGCATTCAAATATAATGCGTCGAGAGATGTGGTGCGGGTGACTGTCCCGGTAGCAAAGAATGAACCGGTTGAGGATCTGACAATGGTTTTTACAAAAACAAATACAGGAGCAGACCTGAATGTGTATTGGGATACTTTCAAAGCGAGTCTGCCTATTAATTTTTGATTAGAAAAAAATATCAGTATAGTGAAAAAGGGAACTAAGTATATTCATGCCGGCGCGCAACCCGACCCGGCTACAGGGGCCATCATGACGCCAATCTATCAGACTTCTACTTATGTGCAGGAGGCGCCCGGAAAGAATAAAGGATATGAGTATTCACGCACTCATAATCCTACACGGTCTGCGCTGCAGTCGGCATTAGCAGCGGCTGAGAATGGCAGGCATGCCTTGTGTTTTTCCAGTGGAATGGCCGCCACGGATGCAGTGGTGAAGTTGCTGAAACCAGGCGATGAACTGATTGCAGCAGCAGATATGTATGGAGGCACTTTCAGAATTTTCACTAAGGTATTTGAGAAATACGGTATCAGGTTTACTTTCTGCAATATGCAGAATCCTGATGAACTGGCAGGCCTTATGAATACACATACCAGGATGGTCTGGACTGAAACTCCAACCAACCCCATGATGACAGTGACCGATATCGAAGCCGTGGCACAAATATGCAGATCTAAGAATGTACTGCTGGCGGTAGATAACACCTTCGCCTCGCCTTATCTGCAAAATCCGCTCGATTTGGGAGCTGATATAGTAGTGCACTCTGCTACCAAATATATTGCCGGCCATTCGGATGTGGTGCATGGATGTATAGTAGTGAATGATGATAATCTGAATGAACAATTAGCATTTATCCAGAATAGTTGTGGTGCCGTGCCGGGGCCACAGGATTGCTTTCTGGTATTGCGTGGATTGAAGACGTTGCACGTGAGAATGCAGCGCCATTGTGAAAATGGAGAGAGAATTGCCCGCTGGCTTCGTGCCAATGAAAAGGTGGATAAAGTGAACTGGTGTGGGTTTGAAGACCATCCCAATTATGAAGTTGCCCGCAGGCAAATGCATGGCTTTGGTGGAATGATGAGCTTTACCCTGAAAGATGACAGCATTGAGGCTGCCATGAAGGTATTATCCCGCACTAAGTTGTTTTCTTTGGCGGAGAGCCTCGGAGGGGTGGAAAGTCTGATCGGCCATCCGGCTACTATGACGCATGCCAGCATACCTCGGGAACAACGATTGAAGAATGGACTCACGGATTCTCTCATCCGGCTCAGTGTGGGGATCGAGGATGCAGAGGACCTGATTGAAGACCTTCACCAGGCCATCGATGGATAAGGTGCACAATCTGAAAGTATTTCTTGACGAAAAAGTAGCAGAATTCAATGTGCCGGGATTCATTAAGGATGATCCTGTCAGCATTCCGCACCGTTTTTCAAAGAAACAGGATATTGAGATAGCAGGGTTGTTTGCTGCCATCTTCGCCTGGGGTAGCAGAAGCACAATTATCAAAAAAAGTGAAGCGCTGCTCAGGCTAATGGATAATAAACCTCATAAGTTTTGTCTGGACCATTCCGATGCAGCACTGAGTCAGATGGAGGGTTTTGTACATCGTACCTTTAATAGTGATGACCTTTTGTACTTCATTTCATTCCTCAGATACCATTACAGCAATCATACCTCGCTGGAGACTGCATTTTTTAATAAAGAGGTTTTAGCTGCGGCTGAACCGGTAGAAGCCGCATTAAATCATTTTTATGATTACTTCTTCTCGATGCCGTGAGCGCCCGCCCGGACGAGGAAACATATCGC
The DNA here is from genome assembly GCA_023957755.1 of Chitinophagaceae bacterium. Taxonomy (GTDB): domain Bacteria; phylum Bacteroidota; class Bacteroidia; order Chitinophagales; family Chitinophagaceae; genus Ginsengibacter. The sequence continues at coordinate 114,704 of JAMLGT010000007.1, read as the reverse complement.
AGCGCCTAAGCGAAACTCCGCATGCAAACGATTAAACATGTTTCTTCGTTGGATGGTGCGTCAGGATGCAAGTGGTGTGGATTTCGGCATCTGGAAAAGTGTAAGTGCCGCAAATCTCGTATGTCCCTTAGATGTACACGTATCGCGGATTGCCCGCAGGGTGGGGTTGCTTTCCCGAAAGCAGAATGACTGGAAAGCAGCTATGGAATTAACCAGTCGGCTTAGGGAACTGGATCCTGCTGATCCGGTGAAGTATGACTATGCTTTGTTTGGCATAGGTATTTCTGAAAGAGGCATTCTACGTTGAAGGAAGGACGCTACTGCTTTTTCAATCAAGTGTAAAACGACCTAATCTGTTTATCGTTACCTGACCTTTAAGAATCTCTTTGTAAGGTATCTTCTCAGGGGGATATCATAAAGTTTCAGGCAGAGATAAGCGAGTACAAAGCTTCCAACAACAACACCTGCTGCACCCCATATTGATTCTGAAAAAGTGAGATTATTATTTTTCACCCATGCGTAGTATAGATAGATGAAGGGATAGTGCACCATGTATAAAGGGTAGGATATATTCCCAAGAAATTTACAAAGGCTTGTCAGTTGCTTACTGATGTTTTGTTCTGAGGCTCCGAGATACACGAGAAGTGGGAATACAATAATTGTACAAATGGTTTCATAAAGTCCGTTCGCCCAAAGGTGGTCGGCTCCTCCGATTCTGGGCAGCGAAAGCAACGCAATTAATGTGATTGTTCCGATCCAGAAGCTACCCTTAATCCTTATCGGCTTAAATATTCTGTATAGTAACAATCCTGCAGAGAATGAAAAGACCAGTCTGGAAATCCCAGCTGTAAATTCCACTCCGGTAAGTGAGAAGCCGGCACAAATGTCGCCGAGTGGCCCCCAGATGGCAAATCGTGCCAGGCTGATACCTCCTGCAAGCACTACCAGTGCCAGGATTTTTGTAGGTAATTTGCGAAGGAACAGTGCATAAAGGATATTACCGATGTACTCAAAGAACAGGGACCAGCTTGGCCCATTTAGCGGAAACATTTCACCAAGTCCGCGCACCTCCACGCCCGGAGGAGCAGGGATCAGCAGTGCACCTAATACTGTTGCGAAAAGCAATGCACCAAAACTAATGCCTGATACATCGTTCCATGCATCAGTAGCCTGAGTGTAGAACATCAGTCCGCCAATTACGGAACCCATTACTACCATGGGATGCAGACGTATCAGTCGGCGCTTGAGGAAGTCTTTAATGTTCATCTTACCCCACCGGTCATCGTAGGCATACCCTACTACGAATCCTGACAGGATGAAAAAGAAATCCACTGCGAGATAGCCGTGATTGACTTTCTGGTCGAGGTGGCTTGTGGCGAACGCTTCAAAGATGTGAAAGATGACTACTGTAATAGCAGCTATTCCCCGTAATCCATCCAGAATTTCATAGTGCGGCTTGGAATCGGCAAAAGCAGATTTTGATATTTGTGCATTGAGCATGTGATAATTTGCCTGTTCAGAGGTGAGGTGTTAGTTGTAAAGGATGTAAAATAAGGGAATTTTTGTATTAGGAAGGAGGGGTATTTATAAAAAGCCCAGCTTCTTTGGTAATACAACCTTTCTGAAAAAGAGACAAAGCTTCCCATTTTGAATTGCTTTTTCTGTCCAGGAGTCTATCTATGCCAGCATGAATGCATTGGCCAGTTTGAGGGGGGGTATAACAGTAACGGCATTTAAAAACTTAACTTAGCGACCTGAATATATTTGAAATAGGGCGATGAATTTATTAGCGACAGGCATAAAAAAAGGACTTATTCGGTTTGATGAAGAAAAAACTTTATGACATAGGTTCATCGAAACAAAAAATGGAATTACAACAATCCCGAAGAAAAAGTGCAAGCCGAAACTTTCTTGACGTTGGTTTTAATTTAGGGCTATCCTGAATATAGAATTAAAAAGTTTATTCCTTTTCAAATGGGTTCCGAAACAAAGAAAGCGGACATGGCCGTATATTCAGACGATGAATGTGAAGAAACCTTTATTTTAGTTGAGTTCAAAAAAAGGAGATTTAAACGATCAGCAGTTTAACATCGCGGTTAACCTGGTATGCAGTTGCGCAGTTGCCGAAGGTGCAAAATATGTTTGAACAACTTCACGAATTAAAAATCAGTATTGGGAAGTTCCGGGCAGGAAACCGAAAAGCAGGATTGAAATAGGAAAAGAACTATCCATATTTATTGCTCACATTAACAATACAGAAAAATAATGCCGGGAACATTTTCGCAAATATACATTCAGGTTGTGTTTGCCGTAAAAGGCAGAGAAAGCCTTATTAAACCCCATTGGGAGGAGGAGTTGTATAAATACATTTCTGGTATTGTAAGAAATAAGGGGCAAAAGATGTTAGCGATAAATGGAATGCCCGATCATATACATTTTGTTGTGGGAATGAAACCATCCTGTTGTTTATCCGACCTTGTAAGAGAGATAAAGAAATCATCCAATGAGTTTATCAATGAAAAAAAGTTTTCAAATCATAAGTTTAGCTGGCAAGAAGGATATGGAGCGTTCTCCTATAGTCATTCGGCATTGGATAATGTGATTAATTATGTTGTAAACCAAAAGGAGCGTCATCGCAAAAAAACATTCAGGGAAGAATATTTAGATTTTTTGAAAAAATTTAGTGTTGAATTTAAAGATGAATATTTATTTGAATGGATAGAATAAGAAAGAATCCGAAGGGTACTTATGTTTATAGCCAATTGGAGAAGGAAATTTATACGACCCCATCGGGGTCGCCAATTGCTGTAAATCCTCTTCTATAGACATACAATCCCTTCGGGATTAAGAGCGAAAAATGAAAGATAAACCCGGAGGATTTCAATGTCTTTGACAATGCAGAGGTTCGTCGCAATATGAGCACGATGTGTTTTAATGATTATACTAAAGTAGGGATCCTTAAAATATTAACCCGAAGGGTTCTGATGATTATAGCCAATTGGAGAAGAAAATTTACACGACCCCATCGGGGTCGCCAATTGCTGTAAATCCTCTTCTATAGACATACAATCCCTTCGGAATTAAGAGCGAAAAATGAAAGATAAACCCGGAGGATTTCAATGTCTATGACAATGCAGAGGTTCGTCGCAATATGAGCCCGATGTGTTTTAATGATTATACCAAAGTAGGGATCCTTATAATATTAACCCGAAGGGTTCTGATGATTATAGCCAATTGGAGAAGAAAATTTACACGACCCCATCGGGGGTCGTATAATTGCGATATTTCATTTTTCTACAAACATACAACCCCTTCGGGATTAGAAACAGGAAGCATAAACTGAAAATTGGAGATGTTTTAGTAGTAATTACAGGAGCTACAATTGGTAAGATTGCATTTTTGAGTTTTGAAGGAGATTGTTTTTTAAGTGGCGACATTGTAAAGTTTCAAACAAACTCTTTATCGAACAACGCTTTTATATATCATTTTCTATGAGGCAGCTTAATGTAAGCAGGAATCAGGAGGAGCATTACAGGGGCAACAAATAGATATTTAGCACCATAAGATATTTCAAATTTACCAATTCCGGTTCTACCAATCGACAAACAATAAGGAAAAGCGGAACACATTACAACCATCAGGCAACAAGTCCAATAACCCAAAGACGAGACAAACGAACTCTTGAAAAAGACGGGTGAAGAGATTGAAAAAAAAATTTATTGTTGTCCGATTAAGTTGGGCTAAAGCCCATTGGGCTTAGGTTTTATATTTATTACCCTACCCTTTAGGGTAGGGCTATGAAAGTCTTACTCAACAAGGGCTTTAGCCACATATTGAATAATTTAACCGGACAATGATAAAAAAATTATTGAATTAGTGATGCTGCTACGTGCATGAGTAAACGAAGTGATAGCCAGGAACGAAAGCTGGATGAGGGGCTATAGTAAGGTGTCTCCCAAAGTACCCAAGGCTATATATTGGTTTTAGGTTATGTCTAATTCTTTTTTCAAATAAATCCGGGTAGCTATTTACCTTCAGTGAACCATAACAGGCATTTCTTACGAAAGTAAGTAATGAAATAGGTGATTTTCCGGAAGTAACTTTCCCGTTTGAGGAGGAATGAATGTTGATTATATTGGAAAGGGAGAGTTGGTTTTATATCTCACAGAAGATGTTTGATAATGCTTGTAACTTATTTTGTATTTCCCCACTTTATTACCTTTGACCGCGTTTGGTGAAGTTTGATGTATGGATAATATTATTGTCTTAATAGCAATAGGATTTCTGGTGGGCACGCTGGGCACTTTGATTGGCGCAGGCGGCGGTTTTATCCTGGTACCGTTTATGTTATTGGCTTTCCCTGCTTTTTCTCCTGATGTGGTTACCGCTATTTCTATAGCGGTGGTAGCTGCAAATGCTACTTCGGGCTCCACTGCGTATATGAGGGCAAAGCGGGTGGACTATAAAGCAGGTATCATCTTTGCGATATGTACAATCCCAGGATCGATTCTGGGGGTTATCACTACAAAATATATCCCGCGGGGGGTGTTTGATCTACTGTTTGGAGTCATACTGATAGCGCTGGCTGTTTTTCTTTTCTTCAGAGGTAAAAAAAAGGCGGTATCAAAGGGGGCTGTTGCCCAACCTTCATGGACACATCAAAAGTTGGTGGATAAATGGGGTGAGGAGTATGATTATTCATACAATCTGAAACTGGGAATGCTCATAAGCGTACTTGTAGGATATTTTTCTCCTCTGCTTGGAATCGGTGGTGGTATTATTCATGTGCCGGCAATGATAGAGTGGTTGAATTTTCCGGTTCACTTAGCCACAGCCACCTCCCATTTTATTCTGGCTATAATGGCTACGGTTAGTGTAATCGTTCACGCATTGAGTGGCACTTATAATGATCCTCATGTGCTGAAGATGACGCTTTCATTGATAGTGGGAGTCATTGGTGGCGCACAGTTGGGGGCTTATCTCTCAAGGCGAATACAAGGAAAGTTTATTGTGAAGGCACTGGCAATCTCTCTGGCGATTGTAGGCATCAGAATTCTCACCATGGGAATGAGTGGTTAGAGGTTGGCAATCCTTCGGCTCAGTCCTTTGATATCGTGTGTCAGTCTGCGGATAAATTCATATTCATCCGGTGTAGATTCTCTCTCAGCATTTAATATAGAGATATGTTTTCTATCAGGTAGTTCGGGTGGGGTAAATTGTGGATCAAATATTTGAATACTTCCGGCCAGATTTTGGTCAGCCCTGAAAAGATGATGCCTTGCAGAGGGCGAGATAACTTTTTCTGATGTCTGTACTTCGTTGACCGCACTGGCAATGTTGGAACTAAGTACATGGTTGAGTACTACCAATTCATAGAGTTCTAAACGAAATTTCTGTTTGCTTTCAGGTTCGCTTTGCATCCTGTGCAGCGCCGCAGAGAGGTTCGCGGTGTTTACGAATACATCCTTACGGCCAAGTTTATACTCCAGTGAGGTGATAGTATCTCCACTCGCAATCTGCCTAAGGATAAACAAGTATTGCTGATTAGCCTTCAGCACTGCAATCAGATTCTTCCTGATTGTCTGTGATTCCCATCTTGGAAAGAGGAATCGGGTAGCCGCCCATGCCAGTACAGAAGCGATAGCCGTATCCAGCAACCGTTCTCCGGCAATATTAATGATGTTCAGGTGGAGAAAATGGAATAAGATTAATACGTAAGGTGTCAGAAAGACAACCATTGTGATATAACTGAGCCGTACAAACGTATATGTGCCCAACATGAAAAACACTAAAAGTGCAAACAAAATGGTATCATCTTTTATGAGGAACAGAATGATAAGCCCGGCGATGGCGCCTCCGATTGTACCGAGCAGACGATCCATATTTTTTGATTTTGTAAGACTGTATGCCGGTTTCATGATGATAATGATAGTCATAATAATCCAGTAGCTATGCTCTCCTGTGAGAAAGAGCATGCCGAGTGCGTAACCGGCAGCGCAGGTAATCATGACCCTGAGTGAGTGCCTGAAGGCAGAGGATTTGAGCGTCAGGTTATTTCGGAACAGCGCAAAACTTGTCTTCTGATGTGCAACAAAACGCTGGTAATCTTTTTCTCTGAAATTGGGCTTTAGGTGCTTTCCTGATTTGGAGAAGTAAATACTGATATCCGAGATGTTTTCATTCAGGTCTCTGATGTGGATCAGGATTTTGCGGAGTGTGAAGTCAAGAGGCGCGCCCGTTTCTGCCTCTGTCTCCTGTTTAATCCTGTCGAGCAGAGGGATAATGTGGAGTTGTGGCACATAGTCTGACTGGGAATGTATGGCTTCACCGATTTGCTTCAGCTCAGCGGCACATAACCTGATGACTTCGCTGATTTTCCTGAGCACACCCGATGAGGCATATCTTTTTCGGAGTTCGCCATAATCGTACCAGGTGGCCATCACTTGCTCGAACAGATCAACTGTACTTGCAAATACGACTACTAATTTCCTGCCTTCGTAAGTTGATTCTTTGAGGATTGCCCTGTTCTTAAAAAGCAACTCTCTCACTTCATTCTGCCGGTCGCTTACGGTAGTTTGCTGATGAATGAGACTATTATATGTTTTATCTATATCCGAATCCGGATCATACATTTCCGATTTGAATTGGAGGAATTGGGCTGTTTCTGCTATACATTCTCCCAAAGCCCGCTGGATAGGCCTGAAAGGTACCAGTATATAGAAAGCCATCGACATAGCCATATACCAGATGCCACCGGCTGTGACGAGGAGTGTATCTCTTAAGACCAGATTTACAGGCTGTACATCAGCCATGCGAAGCGCCATTACCAGTAATACGGCTGAACCTATGGAGGCCACCCGATTACCATATACACTGAACATTGAGAAAAAGAATGCTGAGACGACAACCAGTATCCCCAGATTGAAGGGTGAATGGTTGAGCAATCCGGTGATGAGTGTCATCAGACCCACGAGTAAAACACAATAGAACATACCGTTACGCTTATGTTTTACCGGGCCGGGTGCGTCAGAAATACTTACTGCCAGTGCTCCAAGCGACACCGCTACCCCCTGATCCATTTTTCCAATGGAGGCCCCAATCAGGGCGGGGATAATGATGGCAAGCGTAATACGGATGCCATCGGCCAGGTGCTGGCCAAACAGAAAGTATTTTACTCTTGCAGAAGATTGCATACAGATTACAAAGAAATAGAAATAAAGGTGAACTTTGCAGCCGGAAAGGTAGGAGACATTTTTACCGATATCGGAATTGTATGGCCCTACAATCATCCATACAAAAGCTAATTTTGCACCAGACTATGAGTGAAAGGATATTAAAAGAGGTTGTAATAAAATTTGCCGGCGACAGTGGCGACGGAATGCAACTGACCGGTTCGCAGTTTACCAACAATACAGCTTTGCTTGGGATAGACCTGGCAACTTTCCCCGATTTCCCTGCCGAAATTCGTGCTCCTCAGGGCACTCTGCCGGGCGTAAGTGGATTCCAGCTCAGGTTTTCAAGTGACAGGATATACACTCCGGGCGATCATTCGGATGTGCTTGTGGCCATGAATGCGGCAGCTCTTAAAACAAATCTTAAGACACTGAAACCGGGAGGAAAGATTATTGCGAATATTGAAGGGTTTGATGCGAAGAATCTGAGGCTTGCCAAATATCCGGAGGGTGTCAATCCGCTGGAAGACGGCAGTCTGGATAAGTATGAGGTAATCAGGATAGATGTTACTAAGATTACCCGTGAAGCGCTTAAAGATTCTTCTTTGGGAACCAAGGAAAGAGACAGGGCAAAGAATATGTTCGTGCTGGGATTCCTTTATTGGATGTATAACCGGAAGCCTGACAGTACAGTGGCTTTTCTGAAGGAGAAATTTAAAGGGAAGCCTGACATCCTCGAAAGCAACCTGAAAGTATTGATGGCGGGATATCACTATGGTGAAACGACCGAGACCTTTACCATCCGCTATTCTGTAGCCAAAGCTAAGATGCCTCCCGGCAATTATAGAAATATACAGGGAAATCCTGCATTGGCATTAGGGCTTATCGCGGCCGCCCAAAAGAGTGGCTTACAGCTTTTTCTTGGCACCTATCCCATTACTCCTGCCAGTGATATATTGCACGAGTTGAGCAAGCACAAAAATTTTGGTGTCAAAACTTTTCAGGCTGAAGATGAGATTGCTGCTATCAGCGCGGCCATTGGCGCTTCGTATGGAGGGGCGTTGGGCGTTACTACCACCAGCGGTCCCGGCATGGCGCTCAAGACTGAAGCTATGGGCCTGGCGCTGATGCTGGAAATACCACTTGTGATATGTGATATACAGCGGGGCGGCCCTTCTACGGGATTGCCTACAAAGACAGAGCAGAGCGATTTGTTGCAAGCCTACTACGGAAGGAATGGCGAAAGCCCGATACCGGTAATTGCGGCACGCACACCGAGCGATTGTTTTTATGCAGCCTTCGAAGCGGTGCGTATTGCATTGCAGCATGTGACGCCAGTGATCCTGTTGAGTGATGGTTATATTGCCAATGGGGCTGAACCCTGGAAGTATCCCAAGAGTAGTGAATTACCTGAGATAAAAGTGCAATTCGAGAAGCCTGCTGATGATGGAACTCCATTTCAGCCTTATACCCGTGATGAAAAGCTGGCCCGCCCCTGGGCAATCCCTGGCACCCGGGGATTGGAACATCGTATCGGTGGGTTGGAGAAAGAGCATATCACCGGAAATGTAAGCTACGACCCGGAGAACCATGAATTCATGGTGAAGCTGAGGCAGAAGAAAGTAGATTTGATAGCTGATTATATTCCCGAGCAGGAGATCGATAATGGGCCACACTCAGGAAAGATACTGGTGCTGGGTTGGGGTAGCACCTATGGAGCCATCAAGAGTGCTGTGGCAGAACTGGTGGCTGAGGGGCACAAAGTGGCTCATGCGCATTTGCGCTACCTGAGGCCTTTCCCGCGTAACCTGGGTAAACTCCTGAAAAAGTATGACAAGATTCTGGTACCCGAACTGAATAACGGCCAGTTGGTGAAGATTATTCGCAGCGAATTTCTGGTGGACGCCATAGGATTAAACAAGATCAAAGGGTTGCCATTTACCAAAAGCGAGATACTGGCGGCGGTACACAAAATGTTATAGCTCCTAAGTTTGGAATAAGTGCTTTGTATGAGAATGAAATGGAAGTCTCGGGAAGAGACGCTTCTATTTGAGGTATCCGGTTCCAATCATTATTAACAGAATGATTCCCACCACGATTCTGTAAAGTCCCCAGATGCGGAAACCGTGTTTCTTCAGAAAGTTGATGAAGAACTTGATGGCGAGGATGGCCACTATGAAAGAAACCACATTGCCTGCTACGAGCAGTTCAATATCATTTGAACTGAAACCTCCCTGAGTTTTGTAATACTTGTACAACTTATATACTGTCGCTCCAAAAAGTGTAGGTACGCCCAAAAAGAAAGAAAATTCAGCAGCTGCACTTCTCGTAAGCTTTTGCTGCATACCTCCGATGATTGAGGCTGCACTCCGGCTCATACCGGGTATTAAAGCGAGGCATTGCCAAAGGCCTATTTTGAAAGAACGTGAAAAGGAGACTTCCTTTTCATCTTCAATTCTTGGGTGATTAAAAAAATTGTCGATAAATAGCAGTACAATGCCACCTAACAAGAGCGTAATGGCTACGGTAGTCGCACTTTCGAGGAGTGCATCTATATATTCAGATAATAACAAACCCAAAATGACGGCAGGAATCATCCCGATAATCAATTTCAGATAAAACTTCCAATTGGTAATCTGGAGAAATTTTTTGTGATAGAGTACCACTACTGCCAGGATTGCACCGAGTTGTACGGCAACGGTAAAGGAAGTAGTAAAATCATTTTCAGGGACACCCAGCAGCTTACCTGTGATAATAATGTGCCCTGTGGAAGACACGGGCAAGAATTCTGTTAGGCCTTCTACAAGTGCGATAATGATTGACTGGAAAAAAGTCATGCAGCAGCCGTAGTAATATTAGTTTTTCGATTTCTTCATGATGGCATAAACCTCCACCGCCAAACCTGCTACAATTAATATGGGTGCAGCCGTTATGCGCCAGAAACTGTAGATGGCATCTGCATCAAATACATTAGGTTCTTTGCTGCGGCCACCGGCCATCATCACCAGTCCGATAGCGATCAGCACTAATCCAATAATCATCCACTTGATATTTTCCCGGTTAAAAAGAGAAAATCCCTGCGGGGTAGCGTGTGTATTTGTAGTTCCCTGAGACTTGGTATTTTGTTTCATAATTGCAATGCAATGTTACAGAAATATTTTTTCGTCTGTTAATATAATTCGTCCAGCTTCATTTTCAGGTATTTCAGTGCAGAGCGGTGGGTGCTTACCACAGAAATGAGGATACCCAGCAAAATGATTCCCCCGAAAATCAGCAGCATACTTCCGGTAGTGTGTAGTACTTTAAGAGCCGGAATAAATTTTTCGGCTACGTAGATACATATCGATAACAGCACAATGGCGATGATAGCAGAAATGAGCCCATTGACCAGTGCACGCCTGTCGAGCGGACGGGTGATAAATCTCCGTGTGGCACCTACCATTTGCATAGTCTTTATCAGAAACCTGTTACTATACATGGCCAGTCTGATGGTGTTATCTATGGAAACAATTACCAGCAGGCTTAGCATAATAGCAATCACAAGCAATACAATGGTGATTGTTTTTACGTACTGACTCACACTGGCTACTGTGGCTTCCGGTGTCTGGAACTCAGATACGGTAGTAGGGAAGGTGTCCAGCAATAGTTTTTCCAGTTTGCTCAGGCTGTCCTTATTCACATATTCTTCTTTTACATAGAAGTCGATGCTTTCGGGTAGCGGATTATTTATTTTAAGCTGCTTCCAGAGCGTGTCGTTTTCTGCATTGTATTTTGCAATAGCCATGTCGCGGGTGATATATTCCACGTTGATGGCATAAGGAAGGGATTCGATGAAGTGCTTCAGGGAATCAATATCTGATTGTTGAGCCGTCCGGTAGATGAATGTGTGTAATTGGATGTTTTCCTTAAAATACTTCCCTGTTTTCTGGAGGTTTAGTGATATCCATCCAACAAGACCAAATAAAAATAATACCAATGCTACCCCGATAATTGCATAAACGTACGAAGGTTTACCGCGTTTAGCGGCTGATTTCCCGAATTGCGCCATTCTTATAAAACTTTGTCTTTACTTTTTACTTTCAGCGGCTTTGGCCTGGCCAAATGTTACTCTTACTTTAGTAATTTTGCGCCGTTTGTGGTAAAATGCTAATGTAGTACAAGTTACAGCAGAACAGGAAAAAAATTAATCAATAACATATTTTTCACAAAACCAATCGGCTGATAATTATAAAATTTATGGCCGAAGGATCACACAATATGGAATATAATTTTAGAGACATTGAGCAGAAGTGGCAGGCATGGTGGAAAGAGAGTGGGACTTATAGGGTAGCTAACAATGCTGATAAACCACCGTTTTATGTACTGGATATGTTTCCTTATCCAAGTGGGGCGGGGTTGCATGTGGGCCATCCTCTGGGGTATATCGCGAGTGATGTATTCGCCCGATATAAGCGTTTGAAAGGCTTTAATGTGCTGCACCCAATGGGCTTCGACAGCTTTGGATTGCCGGCAGAACAGTATGCGCTGGAGACCGGGCAGCATCCGGCTGTGACCACGGAGAAGAATATTGCCACCTTCAAGAGTCAGTTGGAAAAAATAGGGTTTTCATTTGACTGGAGCAGGGAGGTGCAGACAAGCGACCCTTCGTATTACAAATGGACACAATGGCTTTTCCTGAAACTTTTCAAAAGCTGGTACAACAAATCGACAGATAAGGCCGAACCAATTGAAACGCTGATATCTGAATTGGAACAGACAGGCACTGCTAATCTTAAAGACAAAAAAGGTTGTGAAGTATCTGCTGCGCAATGGAATGCGTTCACTGAAAAGCAACAGCAGGATTTACTGATGAATTTCAGGCTGGCTTATTCTTCCTACGGTGAGGTGAACTGGTGTGAGCAATTGGGCACTGTGCTCGCTAATGATGAAGTAATAAACGGCGTAAGTGAACGCGGAGGTTTTCCGGTGGAAAAAAGAAAGATGCGCCAGTGGTTTTTGCGTATTACTGATTATGCCGACAGGTTGCTGAAAGGGTTGGAGCGTGTGGATTTCAGTGAGGCAATGAAGGAGATGCAGCGCAACTGGATTGGTAGAAGCGAAGGAGCTGAAGTGGATTTCAGCGGAGTGGCAGAGACAGAGAATGGGGCGAAACCATTTACGATAAAGGTGTACACCACAAGGCCGGACACTATCTTTGGTGTGGATTTTATGGTGCTGGCCCCCGAGCATGAACTGGTGAGAGGAATAACCACAAAAGCGCAATCAGGTGCAATAGAAGATTATCTGCAATACGTAAAAAGCAGGAGCGACCGAGAGCGGCTGGCTGAAGCCAGGCAGATCACGGGATGCTTTACAGGGGCCTATGTGGACCATCCTTTTATGAATAGAAAAATTCCTGTATGGACTTCTGAATATGTATTGTCGGGTTATGGTACAGGGGCTATTATGGCTGTACCGTGTGGCGATGATCGAGACTTCAATTTTGCTCAGCATTTTCAAATCCCCATTACAAATATTATTGGAACTGCTTTTGACGGCAGAGAGGCCAATGCCACCAAAGATGCAATACTGGAAAATTCAGACTTTCTCAATGGGATGGTTATGCGTGATGCAGTGGGGGTAGCAATAGACCGTATTGAAAAAGATGGGCTTGGTACACGCAAAGTGAATTACAGGATGCATGATGCAGGCTTCAGCAGGCAACGTTATTGGGGAGAGCCCTTTCCTATTATCTGGAAAGATGAAATAGCCTATCCGCTTAGCGAGGATGCCTTGCCGCTGGAACTACCTTTTGTGGAGAAATACGGACCCGGAAAAAATGGTGAAGGGCCGCTTTCTAACCTCGAAGATTGGGTAAATGTGAAGGAGGGGACAAGAACGGGGCGCCGTGAAACCAGCACCATGCCCGGTTATGCAGGAAGTAGCTGGTATTTCTTAAGATTTACCGACCCCGATAACCGGAATGAGTTTGCGTCTAAGGGTGCAATGGATTACTGGGGCCAGGTGGACTTATATATAGGAGGCACAGAACACGCTGTAGGCCATCTGCTGTATAGCAGGATGTGGACTAAGTTTATCTATGATTATGGCTACATCTCGTTCGATGAGCCGTATAAGCGTTTGATAAATCAGGGTATGATTACCGGAAAGTCTTACTTCTTTGCAAGAAAAGGAGATTCCATTGTGTCCTACACGGAAGATGGCACGTATGATTCAATGGTTCGTTTCAAATATGGCCATAAAGCAGTGGATTCCACAGGTAAGCTTACACGTAAAGTATTTGAGGCCTTTTTGAAAGAAGAATGCATGAAGCGCCTGCCCAAAACATTGTCTGGGAGCAGGGCGGGGTGAAGAGTTCATTTTTGTGAAGGAAGAGTCAGAGAAGATGTCGAAGTCTAAGTTTAACGTCGACAATCCAGACGATCTGGTATATAAATATGGAGCAGATACTTTTCGCATGTACGAGATGTTTCTGGGGCCGATAGAGCAAAGCAAGCCCTGGGACACCAAGGGGATTGAAGGAGTAAACAGATTCCTTAAAAAATTGTGGCGGATGTGTATGGACGAGCAAAAGGGATTAGTAGTTACGGATGAACCTGCTACAGTTGCTGAGTTGCGCGTATTGCATAAAGCCATTAAAAAGATTAGTGAAGACACAGAACGATTTTCATTCAACACCGCTGTGAGCGCTTTCATGATTCTGCTCAATGACCTGTCAGACCTGAAGTGCAGAAAAAAGGAAATACTGACCCCTTTACTCATCATGCTGTCGCCCTATGCACCACATATTGCAGAAGAACTATATCATGCGTTAGGATATGAAGGGTCAGTGGTAACGGCTGATTATCCTCAGGCAGATGAGAAGTACCTGACGGAGTCAGAGAAGGAGTATCCTGTGTCTATCAATGGTAAAATGCGTACCACTATTGTAATCTCCTTAAGTGCTACGCAGGACGAAGTAGAATCAATTGTAATGAGTAATGAAGTGGTACAACGCTGGTTAGATCAAAAGACTCCGAAGAAAGTGATTTATGTGAAGAATAAAATGATCAACCTTGTGGTCTGATTTTTCTCTTGCCTTTAATTTGGGTAAATTGCAGGGTTGAAATTCTTAAAAAATTATATGTGATATGGTACAGTCAAAAGTTCAGGATACCGCCCCACTCAGCCCTTTGGCTGAGACACTGATTGGAAGTGAAATTGTAAAGCTGGGAGGAGAAATCAGAGAGCGAATCAGAAAAGGGGAGAAGATTTACAACTTTACCATTGGGGATTTTGACTCATCGATATTCCCAATTCCTGCGGCACTTGAAAATTTGATTATAGAGTCGTTTAAGAATAAGTTTACCACTTACCCGCCTGCTGATGGCATTGCAGCGCTCAGAGAGTCGGTTTCGGAGTTCATCAGTAAGTATGAAGGGCTTGACTATGCACCTGATGAAGTACTCATTGGAGCCGGAGGCAGGCCGTTGATTTATACAGCTTACCGTGCGGTTGTGGGCAGAGGAGATAAAGTAATCTATCCGGTGCCCAGTTGGAACAATAATCACTATGTACATTTCACTGAAGGGGAGCATATCGTGATAGAGGCTGATGCCGAGAATAATTTTATGCCTACTGCTGATAGTATCCGCCCACATGTGAAGGATGTGCAGTGCTGATTGCAGTTTGCTCTCCGCTTAACCCCACAGGGACTGTATTCCGCAAGGAAGAGCTTGAGAAGATTTGTGATCTGATACTGGAGGAGAACCATCGCCGTGCGGCTGACGAAAAGAAACTCTATCTGCTGTACGATCAGATGTACTGGACACTCACTTACGGCGATACTGTTCATTATTCACCTACCGGACTGAGGCCTGAGATGAAAGAATATACCATCTATATTGATGGAATCAGTAAGGCATTTGCATCGACAGGTGTAAGGGTTGGTTGGGCATTAGGCCCCAAAAAGGTGCTGGCTAAGATGAAAGCAATTAACAGCCATGTAGGTGCATGGAGTCCTATGGCCGAGCAACAGGCTGTGGCCAGATACCTGAAAGATCATAAGGCAGTGGAATCCTATCTGGAAGAATTTAAGGGGAAGCTCAGTGATCGCCTGCAGCGGATTTATGCAGGTTTTCAGACGTTAAAAAAAGAAGGCTTTTCAGTAGATGCCTGCGCACCCGAGGCCTCTATCTATCTCACGATAAGGTTTGACCTTACCGGAAAGAAGACAGCATCGGGCGAGGTGCTGGCAAAGCAAAGTGATGTGGCTGCCTATCTATTGAGCGAGGCCAAGCTTGCGGTAGTACCTTTCTATGCGTTCGGTGCTTCCAGGGAATCGCCCTGGTACAGGCTTAGTGTGGGTACCTGCAAAACGGAGCAGATAGATGAAATGATTGGAAAACTCAGAAGTGCACTTCAGAAATTGAGCTAAGCCTATTGATTCTTCGCTGCCCGTATCAGGAGATCTTCAATTCCTGCAACTATTTTTTCCGCTACATTTTTTCTGAAAACAGGGTCTGTAATCTTGCCCGACTTGTATGCCCCAAAGTTATAGGGAAGCATGGTCATTGGTTATCAATTGATGAAATCTAATTTTTGATAATTTAATTGCACTAACCGGCTCAATGGATAACGCGTTAGCGATGGCAGGATTTTCAACGTCCTTTTGCCCGATCCGATACGCTATTGCACCGATAGCGCGGATCCAAAGGCGAAGGTCAGTACAAATGCTGCACAGTAAAAGCTGCCCGAATCCCGTCTTTTACGGGATTCAATAGAGTTCCAATTGTTGAGATTTTATTCCGTCAGCCGGTATGGAAGCAATCCCTATTGCTGTGGGCTGGCGAGTTGTTCATCATTCAATAAACTTTTGTAATAAACTATCGATGTTCGTTGTCTTAACTTTTGAATTTTGAACTATTTCCAAAACTTGCCTGGCTAATATTTTCAATTCATGGGTTGCAACCTTTGCATGTGGTTCAATACCGAGTTTTCCTATGTTTCCCCTCATTGCTCTTTTCCAATAAAATACAGAAAACCATTCCGGCATTGTTAAGAAAATTGTTTTTATATTTTTAGGAACGACAGTTATATTTTGTTCCTGGCAAGATTTCAATCCTTCTTTTATGCTTCTTACCATTTTTTGAACAGCTTTTTTGTTATGGCTGAGTTGCTCACTATTGCTATCCTCATTTAGAATTGAAACTGATGTGCAGGTAATAAATATAGCGTGAATAATTAACCAATCAGTCATACGCCTTTCATAAACAGTAGGAAATCCTGACTTTGAAAAAATATATTTTATTTTTTCTACAATTTTTGAATTGTTGGGATCATATCCGATTGTGGTGTTCTGTTGTTTTATTTGGATAAATTCTATGGAGTTTTCAGTTTTAGTGCCACTCACTCCCGGAAAGCCAAACAAAATATTTTTAGTTGGAAAATATACTTTAATAACCTTTAGTTCTTTAGGATTGTTTAGCATAAAGAGAATATTCTGACAGTTCTTAAACTCGTTAATAGTCGGGATAGACGGCAATAACTGGTCAAGTTGAACTGTAACAATTATTATGTCAAAATTTTGAGATGTTGATGAAGATTGTATTACCGGTATCTTAGAATGTATTTTTTCCCCGGTTAATTTATTTTTTAAGGTAAGCCCGTTATCAGTTAATTTTTGAAAATTTGTTCCGCGTGCGAATAAGGTTACATCAAACCCGCTATGGAAAAGTTTTGCTCCATAAATTTTACCGATAACGCCTGCACCAAAAATTAAAATTCTCATCGCATTCCTATCGTTAATTGATTGTAGGAGTGTTCTTGATTGCCTGCCTGCCCACGTCAGTTCCTCTAAAAACTGCCCCTGCACTCATAAAAATACGTCATTAGCACTTTATACAAGCCCATTTAAGGAAGCTGATTTTTTAGCACCCATGCTGAATGAAAAAATCCGGATGGAACAAAGAAGCCTGGAATGGCTTTGCAAGCTGCCTTTAAGAACGAAAATGAAAAGCCAAAGCGCCTGAAGGAACTTTTGTAGCAGTTTTTTGTCCGCTAAGTTCATGATCCGGCGCATGTTGAGTGCAGCGAACATCAGCCCCACATCAGCGCTCGCTCTTTTCATGCCCCGCTTGGTGATGACATAATAAAATTCCCACTGCCGTTTTACAATGCCATACGTGTGTTCAATGTGATGCCAGGCTAGTATGCTATTGCCATGCTTATCATCTTACAAACTCATCAAATGCACAAATAATAGATGGGGATACACCTGAGGAAACTCCTATGTCAATGCACGGAACTCTGCCAGGAGAGTAGCAGCTGCCAGCTTGTGACACTCTCGCCCTTGGCAGGCCTAAGCCAGACCACACTCAATAACGATAAAGAAGAACTGTAGCGCTCCGCCCAACGAGCCGGAATAGACTACTCAATGGATGCTGAAGTATGTTGAAAAAAATGTTTATAAATTTGAGATAAGGAAGAAAGCTTGCGGAGGGGAAAAGTTCAACATCTATTGAATCTTTCTCTTTCAAAAGAAATTAAATAAAGAATCTGTGATCTTATTACCTTAGTGATAGGTTAAGAAGAATTTTCAAGTTGACAGCGCTGGCTATTGTGTCAGATTTTATTTTGTTTCAATTATGTAAACGAATTTATTAAAAATTTTCGCTTGGTCTGAAAGTGAGACTTCAGATAATTGATTAGTAGTATTTAAAATAGGAACTTTCGGCAATAGTTCAATAAGGTTTTTTAAATAACTAATTTTAATCGCGTAAGATACATTCTCACCACCTCTCAATTTTGCATTGATAACTCCAATAACGCTACCTGATTTATCAAATAATGGGCCTCCGCTATTTCCAGGCTGAATTGGCACAGATACCTGATAAGAAGTTATATCCCCCTGAAATCCGGTTTTAGAACTTATGATACCACTAGTTAATTTAATTTCATCTCCCATAGTGGCTCTTAGTGGATAACCCATTGCAAAAACATTTTCGCCAACGTCTGAACTAGTTGTCTTTAAAGTATAGGGTATTTTGTTTAAACCAGTGAAGTTTTTATCATCAATTTGGATTATCGCTAAATCATTGTTTTTGTCTGAAACGATAACTTTTGCGTTAAGTGAGCTTGAGAAGTCATTGTTTATACCTTTAACTGATATAGAATTAGCTCCCTCAATAACATGGTAATTCGTAACAATTAGACCATCACTGGAAATAGCAAAGCCTGTTCCTGACGAGGCAATGCCTTTGGAACTGGAAGATATAGCTGGATATAATTTTAGATAAAGTCCTTCCGGGCTTCCATCTGTCCATATTATTTTCATAACTGCTTCATCAAAAGTGATGTAAAGGTCTTCACTAACTGTTTTATTTGCTAAAATCCATTTCACTTTATAGAAATTATCTTTTGCAGTGGGCGTTAAATAACCTTTTACATCTCCTTCTTTCCATTTTGAACTTTGGATTGAAGGAGCTCCAGAAAAATAAATAATGGTATATCCAATTGGGGATTTTTGTATGGCAATTCTATACTTAGGAGAATTGGGTGACGGTGCAGCGTTTTCATATACCCCTTCTATTAAGTCACTACCGTTGGTTTGCCAGTATAATTTCAAACTGCTCTCTGTCCAATTACTTTTAGGGGTTGTGTCAGGATTATGGATTCCTATGTTCTGCCATTTAAATCCCTTTCCTTGTGGACTGAGTTCAATGATGTCAATATTTTCTATTGCAGGCGGCAATTTAGGAAATATCATTTTGAATGTGTAAATCGAGCCTTTCTTATCTGTTATTCGGTATTTTGTATTTAGCTCCATATTATTACCTAGACTAGTTATTTTATATTTTTCATTTGTTGCCCTATCAATAATATATATAAACGGACTAAAGCTTATCCATGGTTTGTATGCATTTGAATGGATCTTTTCATATAAAAGAGTAACTACTGTTGAATTCGGAAGAATTTCAATTTTTGATATACTTCCATTTGGGGTGTTTGTACTTCCGACACTAGGCATGTTTGTTGTTTGCGCATTTACGTTTATAATACTAAAAAATATAAACAGGAAATACAAGGATAGAATGTTAACTGATTTCATGGCTAGAGATTATTTTCGAGAAATGTTCTTTTCCTTTTATTTTAATTAAAAAATTATTATTTAGTTTGTTATGATACAAAACTTCAATTTCATATTCACAATCGATTATTTGTTTTGCTCCTTTTGAATTAGCAAAACTAAACCTTCTTTCTCCTTTCGTCAATTCATATACGCTTGTTGTAAGCTTCCCCGTTTTTCGTATCAATCAAAAGTATAAAATTCATTTAAGTTTTTAGTTTTATAGAGTACGGATTATAATCTTTTGGGGTAGCATATCCCAAGGCTTTATGTGGTCTTTCATAATTATAATCCTGCATCCATTCTTCTGCTTTTTGCCTGACCTCGGATAGGGATGTAAACACATGCACGTTCAATAATTCTTTTCTGATATTGCCGTTACGTTTTGTGAGAATCTGTCATTATGGAATCCTCAGCAGCGCGTGGAAAGGCGGAAAATTACAATGCTTGCAAAAAGAGTTGAAAGTGAAAAGGCCGGAAATAAAATGTAAAACATTGCACAGAAAATGTCCCTGTTGTAAAACCGGCACATTGATAACCATAGAAGTGTTCGGAAAGCGGGGGCAGCCCAAAAAATATTTTATGGAAAACCAAACTGTTCCTGCAAGTTAATGCTTACGGGTAAGGGGTTTTGTGTGCGAGGCCAGGCAAAATCTTTGCCTGAATAGGTACTGGATTCTTCAAAAAAATTGCCGGCTTTATCTCCGGCTGAAATACCCTCTTTACTTTTTACGACAACTTCATAACGTTGATCGGTTTTCCCGAATAACGGGGCAGGCTGTTCAACATGCGGCTTCATTGTCGGTGCTGCGCACCCAACGAAGTCTTAGTTGTTGGCTGCAGGTGAGTCTTAACGAAATTGTTTAATTAAGGAGAGGATAGAATTGGATGGTATAATTACAGAATATCCAGAATTTCTATAATCAATACTCCTTTGATTTCCTCTTTTGTCAAATAGTGATTCGTCAAACGGAATGTATTGAGATACAAGTCCTGCCAATCTAAGGTCAAACTTATTATCTTTAAAATATATTGCAACAGCTATACCCCCACTGTTACCAAAATAGACAGCTCCATCACCGATTATTCTGTTCAGTTTTAAGTCTTTTCCCGCAACGATTCCTTTTCTCATCAATGGTCTATTCATGTCAAAGTTTCCTTGCAATCCTAATGATTGCGGAAATCCAATTACAAAAAGGTCTGAACCTGGAATTATATCCTCAATTGAAACTGATAATTCTACAGGCCAACTTTCGATTTTTGTTTCCTTTGTTAATTTGGTTACAAAAGGAGGATATTGGGTTGACACAAAAGTACCCATGTCAACTAGTTTTGCAAATCTTATCAATGCGATGTCATTATTAAAGTCGAAAAGAAGATTGCCAGTTTTTAAACAATCTGCAATAGATATTTTAAATCGAAAGGTGGAATCTGTGTCTACATTTTCGCGGTAACCGGTTATGAAGATTGTATCGGGAATCTGAGGCTTAGGAGTATTTGATATAAGCACATGCGATGCAGTAGCCAAATACATATACTTTGTCAAGGTATCTTGTAAGAAAAAGCCAGAACCAACACCCAAATTTGATTGAATTATTATTGAGGAAGCTCTGATTCTTGGGTCAATAGAATATTGACTGAATGAGTTTAATGTTGTGAATAACAATAAAAAGGTTGTCAGTGTCCTAAAGGAAGTATTTTTCAATTTATTTAAATTTTATTTAGAGTGTTTAGTTGGAATGATGTAATTCAAACTTGTAGCCATCGTCCCGGTGCATTGGAGATGGCAGGATATTCAATGCCTGTTTCGCCGGTACGCCAGCCGATATAAGAACTAAAGTACAGAATTAGCACAAATGTTCAATAGAGTTTTTTCAGCCGAAACTGAAGTTCATTAACGAACCCAAAGCTGATGTTTATTTGTTCAGCCCTGCTAACTCCAATGCGCATGTTAGGCACAGCTTTTATTTCCAAATTTGTAAAGCACTCGCAAGTTCTTTATTCTCTTTTTCAATATTCTCAATTAAACGAGTCAGATTAACCTTTGTAATTGGAATTGTAGTCAAGTCATTAATGTCTGAGTTCGGAGGATTGTCAACAGAGTTCTTCACATGCTTTATTAAACCATACTTGTCAATTGGGTCTATAACCTCTTTTAATTTAAGAGAAATTAAGTTATTGATTTCTCTGTCAAGAAGTGTATTCGTGTGTTCCAAGCAAGAAATGGTTTGCTTAATCCACTCCAAGTCAATTGAATTTAGTGATAAAGATTTCTTTTGTTCAGCTTTTACTTTCGCATCTTCAAAATAATGGTCAACGGCTTGTTGTCCTGCCTGAGTTAATGGAACTCCAATATCTTCAAGAACATCGAAAGCTGTCTTGTGGCAAACTATTTCTGTGAAAACTCCATTCATTCTTGGGTCAACATAAATATGACATAATTCATGAGCCATTTGAAAAATTATTTGATGCGGAAATATACCATCAACACAGATTCCAATTTCATATTTGTCAGGTTGGAGCGGCCAATATACAATTGGTCCATGTATACAGTCATACTTCAATGAAATTGGTTTTACGCCCAATGGAGGTTTTCCCAGTTTGTTAAAGATATGATCCGCTGTCAAAGTGAAAACATTTTCAATATAACCAGCGATACCTTCGTCTAAATGTGATTGATTGTCAATTGTCCAGTTTTTCATAAAGTTGTGCCTAACGCCCCGGCGGCTTTGCGCAGTGCCGAAGCCGTACCGAAGGTACGAAGCGAAGGCATTGAGCAAAACAGCCAGAAATGCGCAGTTCGCGAAGCGGACAAGCGTTTCTGGCGGCAAAGCCGCCGGGGCGAAATAGCGCAATGAAGCGGAGCGAATTGCGCTATTTCGGGCAGGGTATTGCCGAACTGCAGGAAATAGAATTCCGTCCCCCCGGCTAACTGCTGCTGAGTAAAGATAAAAAAGATGAGAATATGCACATAGCTAAATAGATAAGGTCAAGCTGGATATGCAGCCCAACAGAGTTACTACAGTTGAAACACAGCTTCCGTCAGCCTGCATTTTGGCAATACCAATGTTGTACGTTCGTGGCTTCTCTGTCAGTTTTAGGTACATAATCCAAATTTAGGGGTATAAATTTGGATTTGTCGGTCTGCAAACCATATATTTACACATATTTTCACTTATAGGTGAAATAAAACTCAAAAATTGGCGTTAACTTTGCACCCCATTTTACTTAGAAGTGAATTACGAAATTGTTGAACTTGAAAAGTTTTCGGGCAGTCAGGCTACCATTTATTCCGTTATTATGGAAGATGATGCTATTACTTTGTTTGACCATTTCGTGAATGAAAATATTGCAGATTATCGAAAGGAAATAAGATTTATAGCAAACAGATTACAAGAAATTGGGAATACTACAGGAGCAAGGGAAAAATTCTTCAAGCATAATGAGGGCAAACCAGGCGATGGAGTTTGTGCCTTATACGATGACCCTGATAGTAAACTGCGACTATATTGTATCAGATATGGAAATATCGCAGTCATTTTAGGAGGTGGCGGTCCTAAACCAGACGATGTTAAAGCATGGCAAGATGATGAAAAACTCACACTCGAAGCGGAAACCATCATACAAGTTTCAAAAGATATTATGCAACGTATCCATTCTGGAGATTTGCAATGGTCAAAAGATGGCTCTCAATTATTAGGAAACCTAACTATTTCAGACAATGATGAATAAGAAAACAGCAAGAAAGTACACAAGTCCAGTCATTAATCAATTGTTGGGGGAAATTACTCCTGTAGAAAAATTACAGACCAACACAAAAATGACTCTTGCCGCAAGACTTGACGACCTTATTACAGCAAGGGGTTGGGGCAAAAGTGAATTTGCAGAGAAAGTAAATAAAAATCCGTCAGAAATAACGAAATGGCTAAGTGGAACACAAAACTTTACCATTGATACCTTGGCAGAAATTGGTGTTGCTTTAAATATGCCAGTGTCAGAACTATTTGCACCAAAACGAGTACATGTAATAAATAGAGTACAAGTTGTAATTACCGTAAAGGAAGTGCAACAAAGTATAAGATATGTCACTCCATTTAGTGAAGTGGTTAGCGGATTTTCAAACATTTATTTAGGAAGTCATCACGATGTGATGCTTTCTTTAACTTCACGTTTGCAAGCATAAATAATATGTCTAAAATAGAAAATAAAGATTTCACTGTTGATTTGCAATTGAAATCAATTGAACTTTTAAAAGGGTCGATAAGTTTGCCTTCTGTTCCTGAAGTTTCTTTAAATAATTTTAATTTCAACATAAGTTTAGAAAGTAAAGCAGATGCGACTAATAAGTTTTTGTTTGTTATTGTTTCTGTCGAAATTAGAAGTGAAGACCAAAATCACATTTTAGGCTCGTTAGCTGTAAGTTGCATCTACAGTATTGTCAACTTTGATGATGTTGTCAAGATACAGGCTGATGGAAAACTTGATATACCGCAACCACTTGTTGAAATATTAAATTCAATATCAATTTCTACAACAAGGGGTGTTATGTTCTCTACGTTTAAAGGCACATTCTTACACAATGCTTTTTTGCCTATAATTGACCCTCGCTCATTTCAACAAACTGAACAGAAATAAAGTCAAAGCTATGTTTCGGTTAGCGGAGTGCCTAATGCCATGACGTACAACGCCCCGGCGGCTTTGCGCAGTGCCGAAGCCGTACCGAAGGTACGAAGCGAAGGCATTGTGCAAAACAGCCAGAAATGCGCAGTTCGCAAAGCGGACAAGCATTTCTGGCGGCAAAGCCGCCGGGGCGAAATAGCGCAATGAAGCGAAGCGAATTGCGCTATTTCGGTCAAGTATAAGCGTAGTGCGGGATTTCGGAGCAATTCACTGTCCGCCCACCACAAAGTTTCTTAAGAGCAAAAATGCTCAAATTTAGCAGTTCAGCCCGCATTACGCTTATACAATGTTGGCGGTAGTTTTTTTATTCAATTCTCCTTAATACCCCCTTTAATTTTGCTTCAACTCCAAGATTATCAAAAAGTTTTTCAGTCAATGTTAATGTCTTCTTGAAAGCTGTTTTAATATCTGTCGGATCTAATTCTGATGTTGTCTCCTGAAATAACGAATACCAATCTGGGTCTATACAACATATGTTTGGCAATATTTGTATGTTTCAATTCTTATTAACCAAAGTAAATATTTTTGAACATTTGATAAGCTTTGGTAAGCGTGAGCAAATTCCTGTCGTTTAATTAAGTTGCTTGTTGTAAGTAAAACATTCAACAATGATTGGCTCAACCACAGGATATTTTCATTTGTTGTTCGATCAGGTACTTTAGTTTTTATTTCTTTGAGCGTGTTAGTCAATAAATCTTCTTTATCTACTAAAATCATCTTGTCAAAGTCGCTAAACTCTACCAAACCGTCCCACGATTTGATAACTTCCATTTGGTCGTTTGTCAAAAAATGAAACTCCCCCCTTATCATATTTTCAAAAATGGCAACTTCACTTCCATACTCGTTGGTAAAATATAATGCCAAAGGATGAATTTGGCTTACCCAATTTTCAGCGGAAAAATTTTCTTTATCCTTCAAGAAGATGTAGAATTCAATATCTGAATATTTGTCCCCTTCATTTTTGGTAAATGACCCGTACATAAATACGGCAGAAATATTTTTATCATTTTGAGCTATTGACTTTGTTTTGTCAATCATTTGTAACTGTGTCATTTTCTAATTTTTTAATATTAACAATCGCCCTTTCTACTTTGCGTATTAAAGGATATTTCAATTCTTATTCTATCTTACAGTTACTTATAGCTTCATTTTCTTGAATGTTTTTCGTTGTTAATTGTTTCTTCAAATTACCGCCAACGGGCGGGGTATTGCCGAAGGCGGGGATTTTTAGCACAAAAGTTCAATCGAAGAACGAATGTTGAACCTTGTACAAATATCCAATCGAAGCCGTTCAGCCCCGCTTTTGGCAATACCTTGTTAGCGGTTCGTTGTTTTTTCTGTCGTCAATGTTACTCGTCATTCAGTGAATTAACTCCTTGTTCTTTAAGTTTAGCCAATGCGCCTTTTCATTATCTTAACTTGTTCTGGTGGATGTCCGCCAATTGGTAACTTCTCCAACTATTTTAAAGGGGTTTGTCGAACGATAAGACTTTGTCGGGTTACCCGGAAATTTTCATCTGTCAAGTCAGGGTCGTCTTCAATTGCTCCTGTTGGCTCAACTAAATAAATTCTTTCTCGTTCGTCACCAAAAGCAAGTTCAGCACCCCAAATTGCAGCGTCCAATGTTGCCGAAAGGAAAATATATTTTGCATTTTTTCTTTGTCCGTAATTAGAGTTGAAACCAACTTCTATAAACTCACCAACTTTCAAGTCAGACCGTGTCCCGTGAAAATATGTCTGTGCGAAAGGTGTCGCACCGTGTCCGCTTGTTTTTTTGTCGCTGTTGTTTTTTTCCGTTGTCATAATTTATTTTTAAATGTTTTGTGTCAGTTCGTTTGTCGTCCTACAATGACCGCTAACTCAAATATATGTGAAACTTTCCACCTTTCCCCAGCCGCCTCCGCAAGAAATTTCACCATTGTGTTTCAATTTGTTAGATACGATTTGCGCAATACGTATTAGTAATTATTGTATTGCACAAATACAGCTAACCACCTTTAGTTAAACCTGCAATATTCTCTATGGGGTTCAGGATATTTACCAAATTCCTATTGGTGATATGAATATATTTTGGTGTGGTCCTTATGTCATTTTGTCCCAATAATTTTTGAATGAAAACTATATCAAATTCCCTTTTCCAATAAATGAGCAGTAAAGCTATGTCGTAGCATGTGCATGCTACCTTGATTGTTTATCTCTACTGCCCCACCAGTCGGAGTTAAAGCCCATCGGACTTATATTTTAAAATTATTACCCTGCCCTTCAGGGCAGTGGTATGAGGGTATTACCCAGGAAGGGCTTTAGCCACATTCCAAATATATTAATCAGACAACGATATTTTCTTATTTCCACCAAATGTAAATTTGCAGTCCGTATTAATCAGTTTGATTTGCACTTTTACCGCACTAAAACGCACATGCCGGGTGGGTCAGGCTTATTGATTCTTCTCTGCCTGTATCAGAAAATCTTCAATTCCTGCAACTATTTTCTCTGCTACATTTTTTCTGAAAACGGGGTCTATAATCTTTTGTTCATCTTCCGGATTGCTCAGGAAGGCTACTTCTACCAGGCAGTTGGGGAAAGCCGTAGGCCCGTTTAAGGAGAAGTTGAAGTTGCCGATATTTCCATAATTATTAAGCCCGAGTGTAAGCATCTGGTTTAGTATAGCCTGGGAGAGCGGCCTGAAGCCTACATATCTGTAATAGGTGCTCACTCCCTGCACTGATTCTTTGGACGAACTGTTGAAATGGATACTCACCAGCAGGTTAGGCTGTTCCTGATATAGATGGCTGATTCTTTCGAACATGGTGAGCGTGGTATCCCTGTCGCGCGTCATCACTACATGGGCGCCTCTGACCTCGAGGGCGCTTTGCAACTCTTTCGCAAAGAGTAGTGTATAGTCTTTTTCTTTTGCAGCAGTCCTGATTCCACTGGCTCCCGGCTGATCGCCTCCGTGGCCTGCATCTACAGCGATTTTCAAGTCTCTTAAGCGAAGGGATGCGGGTTGCCGTTTTACGAGTACTGTAAGCCGGTTGAGTGTGTCGTAGTATATTTTATAACCCCAATGAAGATCATGGTTCAGCTCGATATACACACGCATCATATCATCTTCTTCCTGATTGTACCAGACATTTTTAATTTCTTTTGTCGACTTGAGTTGGGTGATCCAGTTGGTGTTGCTGACAACCCCAAAAAGATCTATGACAATTCTGGAAGGGTTCACGTCCATCCTGCTGCGATACGGGATTTTAGCCGGAAGGCTGATGAATAGATAATCGTAGAGTGAGTCGCCTCTTGTGGTCCAGCTACCCGACAGATAGGGTGGATTAAATGCCCAATTGGTACGCGCTACGTTCGCTTTTTCAATCCATGCATTGTGATTGCCTGAAAGCTGCACTTTATATTGGGTACCGAAACTATCCACCACCTTCAGGATGACATTGCTATCCAGAAATGTCATTTTAGCTCCTCCGAGCCTGTCTGTTCCCAGTCCGTAATTGAGAAAGGGCAGGGAGTCGGTTGTTTTGACATAAAAAGAGCCTGTATTTGTGTTGCGGTTGTTTTTCTTCTTTGCTTTTTGCGAGTAAGCTAATGTGGCAGGCAGAAGCAGTAGCAGCAGTACAAAATTTTTCATGGGTTAAAGTTAGGATAACAGACTGAGGAATAGAAAGTGCGTTATAGATGGATACCCTGAAAAATGCTTTTGGGAAAGAGAAAGCGCTACGATTCAACCGTATTTCTGAGGCATGTGGGTTTCCGGATCCAAAGTAGGGATCGGTTTTTTTAACCATATCTATTCTTCAGAATCGGTTGCCGCCCCCGGATTAAATGTGGATATCACTACTTTGAGAAGGGGATCGCAGGAAAATAAACTCAGGGCAATGAATGAGGAGTGGTAAGGCTAATTAATATTTTGAGGTGCTGTTAAAGCCCTTCGGGCTAAAGAAGATTTTTCACATACCGGCACCTCAGATTATAAATTGGGTGAGTGGTAGAGGCACTCTTTTTTAATCCTGTAAATTTGTATTCTGTAATTCTATACTGTATGGATTCAAAAAACAGGAAAGTCCGCATTGTTACGGCGGGTTCACTTTTCGACGGCCACGATGCGGCTATCAACATTATGAGGCGCATCATGCAAAGCAAGGGCGCAGAGATCATTCACCTGGGACATAACAGGAGTGTGCATGAGATTGTAGAATGTGCGATTGAAGAAGACGCTGATGCTGTGGGTATTACCAGCTATCAGGGAGGCCATGTCGAATTCTTTAAATACATGAAAGACCTGTTAGAGGAAAACGGTTATGGCCATATTAAAATATTTGGGGGTGGTGGTGGCACCATTCTGCCGATTGAGATCAGTGAATTACATGCTTATGGGATTGCCCGGATATATTCACCCGACGATGGCAGAAAGATGGGGCTGGAAGGAATGATTGAAGACATGCTGTCTAAAGCAGCCGACCGCCAGCCAAAAGCTGTAGCACATGCAAACGATGGCGGGTATGTGCTGGGCGAGTGGCGAGATGTGGCGACAGTAGCTACTTCTATTACCGGTGTGGAGAATGGCAACCATTTTGAAATTAATACTAAAGGAGCGGCACCCGTCTTCGGAATCACCGGCACAGGAGGTGCAGGGAAATCTTCAATAACTGACGAACTGGTACGTCGTTTCCTGGTAGCCAATCCTGATAAAACGATAGGGGTTATTTCAGTGGATCCATCGAGGAAGAAAACAGGCGGTGCACTGCTGGGCGACAGGATTCGTATGAATGCTATTCATCATCCCCGTGCCTATATGCGGTCGATGGCTACCCGTACCGATGACAAGGCGCTGAGCGATTCTGTTAAGGAAGCTATTGATATAGTGAAAGCAGCCGGGTATGATCTGGTAATTCTTGAAAGTGCCGGCGTGGGGCAGAGTGATGCCTCTATCCTGGATTATTCTGATGTAAGCCTTTACGTGATGACTCCGGAATACGGTGCAGCATCTCAGTTAGAGAAAATTAATATGCTCGACTATGCAGATATAATCTGCATTAATAAGTTTGACAAGGCAGGGGCCGACGATGCCATGCGCGATGTAAAGAAACAATACAAAAGGAATCACGAGTTGTGGAATGCAAAGGATGAAGACCTGCCGGTAATCGGAACCGTGGCCTCCCAGTTTTCTGATCCGGGTTGTAATGATTTGTACAATCTGACTGTCGAAAAACTAAATGAGAAATGTGGTACGACATACCGGAAATACAGGCCTACCCTCATTGCAGACACACATTCCAAAGGCATTATACCTGCAAAACGCCAGCGCTATCTGGCTGAAATTTCTGAAACCCTGGATAAATACAATAGTGATGCTAAAGCGCAGGCAGACCTGGCTTCTAAATGGTATAGGCTGGCCGGCACTGCAGAAATGCTCCAAAGAAAAGACGAGGCACTCGAAAAATTAATTGAGGAGACCAAAGAACAACTTCTGCCCGCCTACCGAAAATTGATTGAGGGCTGGGAAGCATTAAGAGATAGCTATAAGAAGGAGTTCTATGAGTATGATGTGCGTGGCAAAGTAGTCAGGCAGCCATTATATTACGAATCGCTCGCACACTCAAAGATCCCGAAGATTGCCGTGCCACGATACCGCGACTGGGGAGAGATTCTTTACTGGCAACTTCAGGAAAATTTTCCGGGTTTATTTCCATTCACTTCAGGGGTGTTTCCGCTGAAGCGGTCGGGCGAAGACCCTACTCGTATGTTCGCCGGTGAAGGTGGGCCTGAGCGTACCAACCGCCGCTTTCACTATGTAAGTGTGGGCCAGCCGGCAAAAAGGCTGAGCACTGCATTTGATAGTGTCACCCTGTATGGTGAAGACCCCGCCAGGCGCCCGGATATTTATGGGAAGATTGGCAATTCAGGGGTGAGCATTGCGACAATCAACGATGCAAAGAAACTATATTGCGGGTTCGATCTTTGTGATCCGAAAACTTCGGTGAGCATGACAATTAATGGCCCTGCACCCATGTTGCTTGCTTTCTTCATGAATGCTGCTATTGATCAGCAATGTGAGAAATATATCATTGAAAATAATCTTCAGGAAGAAGTCAACAAAAAGATAGAGGCGAAGTACGACCTTGACAAACTACCCAAGTATATGGGGGTGAATGACAAACCTGTGTATCCGGAGAGAGGGAGTATGACAGGGCATCTCCCGAAGGGTAATGACGGACTGGGATTGCGTTTGCTTGGAATATCGGGAGAGGATGTGTTGCCAAAAGATGTGTATGAAACTATAAAGGCCAGAGCCCTTGCTACGGCACGTGGTACCGTCCAGGCCGATATCCTGAAAGAAGACCAGGCGCAGAATACCTGTATCTTCTCTACCGAATTTGCCCTTAAGATGATGGGCGATGTGCAGGAATACTTTATTCAGCATAATGTACAGAACTTCTATTCGGTATCCATCAGTGGATACCATATCGCAGAGGCAGGGGCTAATCCGATTACACAACTTGCATTCACCCTTAGCAATGGATTTACGTATGTTGAATATTATCTGAGCCGTGGAATGAAGATTGATGATTTTGCACATAACCTTTCATTCTTCTTCAGTAATGGAATGGATCCTGAGTACAGTGTGATAGGCCGCGTAGCAAGGCGTGTGTGGGCTAAAGCGATGAAGTATAAATACAATGCCAATGAGCGTTCCCAGAGGCTGAAATATCACATACAGACCAGCGGGCGCAGCCTGCATGCGCAGGAGATCGACTTCAATGATATACGCACTACGCTTCAGGCACTGTATGCCATCTACGATAATTGCAACAGCCTCCACACCAATGCGTATGACGAGGCGATCACCACCCCGACCGAAGAAAGTGTAAGGCGGGCCATGGCCATCCAACTGATAATTAACCGCGAATTGGGAACTGCCAAGAACGAAAACCCTTTGCAGGGTAGTTTCCTGATCGAGGAACTGACCGACCTGGTGGAGGAAGCGGTGATGGCAGAGTTTAACCGGATTTCAGACAGAGGTGGCGTGCTGGGCGCCATGGAGCGTATGTATCAGCGCAATACCATCCAGGAAGAAAGCCTTTATTATGAGCGACTAAAGAACAATGGGGAATACCCTATTGTGGGGGTGAATACCTTTTTGAACAAAGAGGGGTCGCCTACTATCATACCGTCGGAAGTAATCCGTAGTACACCTGAAGAAAAAGAAGCACAGATCAAAAATGTAGAGGCCTTTAAACAATTTCATAAGGACAAGAGTGAAGAAATGCTTTCGCGGCTGAAGGATGTAGCCGTGCATAATGGCAATATTTTCGCTGAATTGATGGAAACAGTGAAGTATTGCTCTCTGGGGCAAATCACTCATGCGCTTTACGAAGTAGGTGGTCAGTACAGAAGAAATATGTAATCAGTAATATTGCATTTCAAAACTATTAGATACTATGAGAAGTGTATTACTGATTGTGACTGCTGTGGTTTTTATATCATGCAGTTCCAACCGCTATGCCGCAACTAATAAGGATTATAAACGTCAGGCAAAGCAGCTTGCAAAGGAAATAAAGAAATACCCGCTTGAAGGGTCGCGGAAAGATTGGGTAGGGACAACCAACTTTGGTTTGCGCAAACCTAATATTGTGGTTATTCATCATACTGCCCAGAACAGCTGTGATCAGACATTGAAGACCTTCACGCTCCCGCGTACTCAGGTGAGTGCACACTATGTGATATGCAAAGACGGTAAAGTACATCACATGCTGAACGATTATCTGCGTGCATGGCATGCAGGTATAGGCTCATGGGGCAACCTGAAAGATGTGAACTCGAGCAGTATCGGAATTGAAATGGATAACAACGGATTTGAGCCCTTTACGGATCAGCAAATTAATAGTCTGCTGGTATTGTTAGATACATTGAAGACACGATATGGGGTGCCTCAGGCTAACTTTATAGGCCATGCAGACCTTGCACCCGTCAGGAAGAATGACCCTAATGTAACTTTTCCCTGGGAGCTGCTTGCTCAGAAAGGATTTGGATTGTGGTATGGAGATACTACAGCCATCACGGTACCGCCCGATTTTAATCCTATCCAGGCGTTGCGCATTATCGGCTACTCTGTAAAGGATACAACAGCGGCTATAAGAGCCTTCGGCCGGCATTTTCTGAAACAGGATAATTATACCGAATTCACTGAAGGAGATAAGAAGATTCTCTATGATCTGATGATGAAATCGGAGTAGCAGCATAAAAGCGCTGGTTGGGAAAGTTATACCCCTGCCTACAGCAGTTTAGTTGTATTTTTGACGGTCAATAAATTTTTGAATACCAAAAATCAGAAATGCAGTTAACTGAGGTTACCGATAAGAAGTTGGAGAGAGATTTCCTTTTGATGCCATTGTCGATTTACAAAGACGACCCTAATTATATCCGTCCGCTTGATCAGGATGTGCTGGGGGTATTTAATCCGGAGAAGAATAAAGCATTTCGGCACGGAGAAGTGAAGCGGTGGCTATTAACGGATAATGATGGGGTTTATATAGGAAGGATTGCAGCCTTCGTGAATAAGAAATACAAGAACAAGGGAGACGAACAGAAGACCGGCGGAATCGGTTTTTTTGAATGTATCAATAATCAGGAAGCAGCAGATATGCTTTTTGATGTAAGCAAAAGCTGGCTGATGCAGCAGGGGATGGGCGCTATGGATGGCCCTATCAATTTTGGTGAACGCGATAAGTTCTGGGGATTGGTGACCGATGGCTTTATGGAACCGATTTATCAGATGAACTATAACCCTCCGTACTATCAGTCACTTTTTGAGAATTACGGGTTCAAACTTTTTTATAAGCAGATGTGCTTTGCAATGAAGGTGCATCAGCCTTTGGATGAAAAGTTTTATAGCCAACACAAGAAGGTGGCAGCCTTGCCGGGGTTTAGCGCAAGAATGATCAATAAAAAACATCTTAGGAAATATTCAGATGACTTTACCCGGGTGTATAATGAGGCGTGGGCATCTCATGAAGGGAATAAGCAGTTGAAGGAAGAAGTGGCGTACAAGATGTTCAAAGCGATGAAGCCGGTGATTGATGAACGGATTATATGGTATGTATATCATAATGAGAGGCCTGTGGCAGTGTGGTTGAATTTGCCTGACCTTAACCAGATATTTAAGAAGTTTAACGGCAGGTTTGGTTTGATAGAAAAAATCCGCTTTCTGATTTTGAAGTCCAGAGGAAAGAATACCAAATTTACCGGGCTTGTATTTGGGGTGATTCCCGAGTTTCAGGGAAAAGGTGTCGATTCATATATGATTGTAGAGGGGGCCAACCTTATAAAGGGGCAAACCGAGTATTCAGATTATGAAATGCAGTGGCAGGGCGATTTCAACCCGAAGATGCTCAACATCTCCAAAAACCTGGGCGCTCACTTGAGCCGGACACTCATAACCTATCGGTATTTATTTGATCGTACGAAGGAGTATAAGCGCCATCCGATATTTCATTAGTGGTATGAGTTGTAGCCTGGCCGGATCTTATTAAGTATTAAAATATCAACAATATGAAAATAAGAATTCTTAGCCGTCCGGTATGTTTACCGCTTTGGGGGCTGTATCTGGTATTACTTCTATTCACAACGAAAGCGTGGTCGCAGGGGAAGCCATTACTTACTCCGGATAAATATGCACAGTGGGAGACGCTGGGTTTTCAGACTATATTATCACCTGACGGGAAATGGCTGGTTTATACTGTGAACAAAGACAGTTCGGAGATGCGGATTAGTAACCTGCAGAAAAAATCTACACAGGGTGTGCTCTTTGGCTCCGGAGCCAAATTTTCTGAAAACAGCCGCTGGCTGGCATATTATGTCGGGTTCTCTGATAAGGAAAAAGAGAAGCTGAAGAAAGAAAATAAACCTGTTCAGAATACGCTGCAGATACAAAACACTGTATCAGGTGATACATTAAGTATGCACGCTGCTTCCGCCTTTTCTTATAGTTCGGATAATAATTTTATAGCAGTTTTGGGATATCCTGAAAAGGATAGCAAGGTGTCTTTATTGCGAATTCTCAATTTGAAAGACAAGTCGGTCGTAAACTTCGGAGGAGTGTCTGAATATGGTTGGGCGGGAAAAGGCGCTCTGCTGGCGTTCATTACGGGGTCTGAACAGAGTGAGGCTTTTAATCTTCAGTTGTATGATGCTGCAACCGGGAAGATACAGGTGTTAAAGACTGAAACTGCAAAGATAGCTGGCATACAGTGGAGAGAGAAGAGTGCAGACCTCCTGGTTACAACCACAGTGAAAGACTCCACCTTTAAAGACGAGACAAATAAAATTTTGGTCTGGAAGGGATTGGATGGAAAAGATAGCAGGCATTTTGAGTTGGACCCTTATCAGATTGATATCCTTGGTAAGAATGCGAGTGTGAGTTCGGGCTCAGGTCTAAGATGGAATCGTGATGGCTCAATGATATTCTTTGGAATGCAACCACGAAAATCAGCGAAGGAAAAACCTGAGTACGAGGTACAGTTACCTAAAGATGTGGATTATTCGGATGTACAGGTTTGGTATTCAGAAGATTTCAGGATCATGCCCGAACAGCGGTCTTCTGCAAACAGGGACAAAAACAAGAGTTATCCGGCTTTGTGGAGATTGCAATCTGGCCAGGTAACTAAAGTGGGTACAGACCTGAATGAGGAAGTGACCTTTGTAGGTAACGGCGATATGGCTGTAGTGACGGATGGCAAAGCGTACAAAGAACTTAATATGTTTGACGAACCGGGGACGATGCTTTGGAGAGACTGGTATCTGGTAAATACCAAAACAGGGGAAAGGAAGCTTATTGTGAAGGGGGTTAAATATTTTATGAATGCCAGCCCGTCGGGCAGATATCTCTTATGGTTTAAAGACAAAGATTACTGGTCTTATGACACAAAGACTGGTGTGGCGGCGAATATCACTGGTAATCTGAAAGCAAACTTTTATGACAGACTTGATGATCATCCGGGAGCGCCAAAACCTAATAGTATTGCAGAGTGGCTGACTACCGAAGAAGCAGTGCTCCTGGTTAGTCAGTATGATGTGTGGAAGGTGAGTCCGGATGGAAAGAATGCAGTACCGCTGACTGATGGTGTGAAAGATAGCATTGCATACCGGATTGCACGCGTCGGTGGCGGAGCATCCTCAGGATTTTTCAGGATGAATGTTGGAGATGATAAAGGTGTTGATCCCGGACAGCCAATTTATTTTTCAATGAATGGAGAATGGACTAAAAACTCCGGCTATGCGATGTTATCACCCAGGGGTGGATTGAGTACATTGATTTATGAGCCATTCAGGATTTCACGTTTGCAGAAGGCAGATAGTGCCGGAGTGTTTTCTTTTGTAAAGGAAGACTTTGATGTGTCTCCAAATTTGTTTATAAGCAACGGCAGTAACCTCACAAAAGCCACGCAGGTATCAAACATCAATGCTTTCCAGAAGGATTTCGCCTGGGGCCATTCTGAACTGATTAATTATCTCAGAGACAAGACAGGGGAGCGGTTGCAGGGAGTGTTGTTATATCCTGCGGGATATGATGCCTCTAAAAAGTATCCAATGATTGTGTATCAGTATGAGCGTATGTCGCAACAGTTGCACAATTATAGTGTCCCGAGTCAGGAAAGTCCGTATAACCTTACTGTATGGACACAGAACGGATATTTTGTATTACTGCCGGATATTACTTACGAAGCAGGCGAGCCGGGGCTTTCGGCTTTACGGTGTGTGGTTCCCGCTGTGAAGGCTGTAATTAGTAAGGGCGTGATTAATGAAAAGAAGATTGGATTAATAGGCCATTCTTTTGGCGGCTATCAGGCGTTGTTTATTCCTACGCAGACCGATCTGTTTGCTGCTGTCGTAGAAGGCGCAGGTATTTCGAGCCTCATGGATTTTCCGGGGCAGATACACTGGAATGGCGGCATACCGGAATGGTCGCACTATGAGACAGGTCAGTTCAGAATGGGGGTGCCTCCATGGGAGAATATGGAAATCTATATGCGGAATTCGCCTCTGAATTATATTCAGAACCTGAATACGCCGATGCTGATGTTTACGGGGAGTAATGACGGTACGGTTGACTGGCATCAGGCGATTCATTTTTATAATTATGCAAGGAGAGCGGGTAAGAAGGATGTGGTGATGCTTGTATATCCGGGCCAGAACCACTCGCCCGGTACGAAATCGGCGAAGATAGATTATCACATACGGATATTGCAATGGTTTGGCCACTGGCTCAAAGATGAGCCTGCTAAGAAATGGATGAAGGGAGTCAGCTATCTGGAGTATGAAGATCAGTTGAAAGATAAAAAGGTAAAGATTCCTGAAGCCTTTCATAGTACGAAGTCAGGTGAAAGGTAGGTTCGCTTTAATATTTTCCTCAATGGTCAGAGTGAATAAAATTTTCAATATTTGGAAATGGCGTTGTACATTGTACCTTAACAAAGAAAGTAAACGTTTCTATAAGTATCGGCAGACATTCAACAGATTAGAAGATGGATTATCAGCGAGCCCAAAAAGTAATTTTAGAGATATTGGAAAGTGATTTGCCTGATTATCTGGTGTACCATAGTGTGGCACATACTAAGGATGTGGTAAAGGCTGCCACACGAATTGCAAAGGCAGAGGGGGTGGAAGGAGATGAGCTGACACTGTTGCTGACTGCTGCATGGTTTCACGATTCCGGATACATATTTGGTGCCAGGGGCCATGAATTAATGTCGTGTGAAATAGCTGCGCGTTACCTGCCAGACTGCGGATATACACCGGGACAGATTGCGAAGGTGCAGGAAATCATTATGGCTACCAGGATGCCGCAAACTCCTAAAGACCACCTGGGAGCTATTCTTGCAGATGCAGATTTAGATTATTTGGGGCGTGATGACTTTTTTACAATAGACAAGTATCTGTATCGTGAATTGAAACTGACGGGGCAGTTGTCAGGAGAATCTGAGTGGAACAAGATGCAGAAGGATTTTTTGGAAGGGCACTCTTATTTTACAGAAACTTCGAAGTTGAGGAGGCGCCCGCAGAAATTGAAGAACTTACAGATAATTCAATCTTTATTAAAATAAACTGACGTACAATATGCCTAAAGGAAAACACGGGCCTTTGTTTACGGTTTCAGACATTATTTATCTGGTGTTGAGTGTATGCTCGGCGAGCTTTGCATTAAAGAGTTTTTTAGTGCCCAATCACTTTCTGGATGGAGGCATTACGGGTATTTCACTTTTGCTCTTCGAAGTGTATGGATGGAATCTGGGACTCGTACTGATCTTGCTGAATATTCCGTTTGTGGTGCTTGCCTTTTACAAAGTGAACAGAAACTTTGGAATTCGCAGCTGCCTGACGATTGTGCTAATTGCACTCATGCTTTACTTCGTGCCATTTCCGGAACTCACACATGACAAACTGTTGATTGCTGTGTTTGGTGGTTTTTTTATCGGTATTGGAATTGGGCTTGCAATGAGAGGTGGCGGTACGTTTGACGGGATGGAAGTTATTGCGCAGATGACAATGAAGAAGAGCGGTTTCAGCATCACTGAAATCATTCTTGGACTTAATATTATCATCTTTATTGTAGCATCGGTATTCCTGAATGTGGAAACAGCATTGTATGCGATACTTACCTACATCATTGCCGGGCAGACGACCAGATATGTAATCGAGGGTATTGAAGCCTACACCGGCGTTACAATTGTTTCAGCCAATAGTGAAAAAATTAAGAGGGCACTTGTGCTTACACTCAATAAAGGGATTACCGTGTATAAAGGAGAGCGTGGATTTATGAAAGAATCTTTTGAAATGAGTAATGACGTAGATATAATTTTTACTATAGTTACCCGCCTTGAAGTGCGTAAGCTCAGGAATATTGTACACAGCATTGACCCCAAAGCTTTCATCTTTACACAAACCGTCAGAGAGCCACAGGGAGGAATAGTGAAGCAAATTGTGAAGCACTAGCCGGGTGCCGGGTTTGGTTGTTGTTATAGAAAAATTCGACGATTTTTTCCCGGGATCAGGATATTATTCAGCTTGTCGAAGGCTGACGGCGCTGAATTGCCAATGTACTATTCAAGCCATTTTAGGACGATGATGGATAACCCAAGTAATATTTCCACAACCATGATAGAATCAAAGTATTTTCCGGCTGATCCCATCCTGAGTCTGGAATACAACCTGCCGAGGCCTGAGAAAACTACCATGAGTCCCAGGAAATACACAGTGTGGCCTGCACTATCAACATTCAGTGCACTGTATCCAAAGAGGAACCCTCCACTTAAATAAATACCTGCGAGAAACCGAAACAGGTTATCGAGTACCAATTGTGGCGGGGTACTTTCAGGCACAAATTGCATGGCGCCTTTTACCATCAGGTTGATACCGCCTGAAAGGCATATCAATGCTACAATCCCTAACAGGATACTAATTGCAAGAGTCATAATATTGTTTTTTTAGTTATTACTATTGAGTGACTGATTGGAATGCTACCGGCGGTGACAATGGTTGGACAAGCCTGAATTAGTTTTCTCTGAAAAGACGTAAGCCGGGTATCGTCACCCCTGGTCATTTGATCACCTTCGCTTCCCGCTATTTGACCACCCGATAGATTTCTTCAGGATTTGCTTTATGCTTCAGTGATACAGACCCTTTGGGTTCGCATTGGAAAAATTCTTTGATCTTTTCATAAGAGTCTTTATTAATAATGATTTCACCGGGCCCTGCTATGCTTTGCAGCCGTTGTGCGGTATTCACACTGTCGCCTATTACGGTGTAGTCTAATCTGCGCAGACTGGATGACCCGATATTTCCCGAAATCATTTCACCGCTGTTAATGCCTATGGCTACATGAGGCTTGAAAGAGACATCTGCCGAGAAAGGAGGACATTTCTCAATTTCTGTAATTACTGCAAGGCAGGCATCTACTGCCCTGTCCAGATGGTATTCGCCTCTGAATACAGCCATCACGGCATCGCCGATAAACTTGTCCACATGGCCTTTTTGACTGATAATTTCTTTGACGATGATTTCAAAATAGCTGTTCAACATCTTCACCACGATATCCGGTTGTTCGGTCTCACTGATAGAAGTGAAACCACAGATATCGATAAAGGCCACAGTGCCATCAATTGTTTCGTTAGAGGAAAGTGATTTTTCAAATTCCCGGCTTCCCATGAAGTTCAGCACATTCTGATCCACATACATTTTCAGAATATTGTTTTCTCTGACTGCTTCCAGCGTATCCTTCATGTGCTGTACATCTTTCAGTGTTTTTGCCACTGTTACTTCCAGGTCGGTAAAGTCAATAGGTTTTGTTACAAAGTCGAATGCTCCCAGATTCATAGCTGCGCGTATATTTTGCATGTCGCCGTATGCAGAAATAATCACTGTACGCAGGAGTGCATTTTGTTCGTTAATTTTTGAGAGAAGGGTCAGGCCGTCCATTTCAGGCATATTGATATCGCTGAGTATGATGTCGATATCCTTTTCTTCTGCAAGCTTTTCGAGTGCCAGCCTTCCATTTCCGGCAAATACAAATTCGTATTCTTTTTCCCGGATTTTCTGACGGAATTTTTGTTTGATGAGCATTTCGAGATCCACCTCATCATCCACGACCATAATCTTTGCCATATTAGCCTACCGATTTAAGTTTAGTTTTCAATTCATTAAAGTCCACTGGCTTGGTAAGAAAATCATCTGCACCTAGTTGCGCGGCAGTCTCCCTGTTTTGCTGATCTCCATAAGCAGTAATCATCATTACCAGTGGTGGTGGCACCGGACTGTCTGCTTTTATCCTTTTAAGCAGTTCCAGGCCACTCATGCCGGGCATATTAATATCTGATAATATCAGCACAGCTCCCTGTGCTGCATTGCGAAGATAATCTAATGCTTCCTGGCCGGAATACGCAAAAGAAAAATCCATCTCTCCGCTTCTGATTTCTCTTCTGAACTTCTGTTCGAAAAGGAGTCGTACATCATGTTCATCATCTACAACTAAAACTTTCATATTATTGAGTTTAATTTATTGGCAATGTAATTTCAAACGTAGTTGATTCTCCCGGTACAGAGGTTACAGTAATCGCCCCGTCGTGTGCCTTAATGATGTCATAGCTAAGGCTAAGTCCCAGTCCTGTGCCTTCACCGGTAGGTTTGGTAGTGAAGAACGGTTGAAAAATTTTCTTCTGGACGTCTTCAGGAATGCCCCTGCCATTGTCTGCCACTGTTATCTTTATTTTGTCACCCTCCCGCAAAGTTTTTATGCTTACCATTGGCTGAAAACCGGGAATATCTTTTTTTCTCTTCTCATTCACTTCATAGAATGCATTGGTTAACAGATTTAGTAGTACACGTCCGATATCCTGTGGTACGACTTTGATTTTACCGGTGCCATCGGCTGCTGCGTTTAGTGAAGGGTCGAATATTGACTCCATACCTGAATTAAAGGATTTGTCTTTGGCTCTGGCTCCATGAAAGGCAAGCCTGAGATACTCATCGCACAATGCATTAATATCAGTTGGCTCCTTAGTACCGCTACTGGCTCTCGAGTGTTGCAGCATGCTCTTTACGATATTATCTGCGCGTTTGCCGTGGTAAGTTATTTTTTCAGAATTGTTAATCAGGTCGCCGATAAGTTCATTTCCGAGAGCGTCGTCGCGTAGTGCAGCAGGTTTCTGAAGTTCCTCTCTGAGTTCTGTCAGCATCTCTTTGTTGAGCTCTGAAAAATTGTTTACGAAGTTGAGCGGGTTTTGTATTTCATGGGCAATACCTGCAGTGAGTTGCCCCAGAGAAGCCATTTTTTCGGATTGGATGAGTTGTGCCTGGGCAGACTTGAGTTCACTGAGTGCGTGTTCCAGTTCCTCTTTCTGGCGTGTCAATGCAGCAGTACGTTCACTTACAGTAGCCTCCAGTTTGTCGTTCATAGTTTCGGCCAGTTTCTTTCGCTCTTCTTCCTCCTTTGTCCTCAGCCTTTCTTTTTCCAGTGTCTTATTTTGTTTGTTGATGATTACCCACATTACAAACATCCAGATGGTAGCAAATACAAGCGCAGTATTGATGAAGTTGGTCCATCCCTTAAAGGGAATAATGCCTGTGGCCTCAAAGATGTCATCGAAGAGTAAAGCAAGCACAAAAGGCGTGATTGCCAGTAGGAGCGACCTTGCTTTTCGGAATATTTTTTCAGTAAATAGAATATAGATTAAATAGAGCGTTAAGGCATGCCCTATCCAGAGAAATACCGGGGCTCCTTTTGTCCAGATCAGGCCTGCTACAAGGAGAATTGCAGCGGCATATATAATGAAAGAGAGTATAGTGTTCCATCTGGGTGACTCAGTCTTTGTCTGAAACCCTTTTTGCAGGTTTAATGAAACGATTATTACTAATATTAGCTCAACATTCATGGATGGTTATTTTATCTCTGAAAATGTATATGTACTATGTGTTGCAGATGCTGCTTCAGCATATAGCATTATCAAAGGTATTTTTCTTTCACCAGTTCCACTGTAATAGTTTCCACATCATTTTGATCGTGGCTGGTGCCGGACTTGCTTTTTTCATTTCGATTTTCATGGGATATGGCCTTCCTCCGAATGGATCAGGTACCGGCTTGCATGTGGACAGGCCGGGGCTGAGGGGACATTTCGGAATGTTGCATAAACTCAATACATTTTTTGGGAATAACGCGTCACTTCCGGGTTCCAAGCCGTGTATTCGGGGGAACGACTTTGGAATGGTTTCGCGATGTGTTGTTTGGACGCGAGG
Organism: Chitinophagaceae bacterium; assembly: GCA_023957755.1. Classification (GTDB taxonomy): domain Bacteria; phylum Bacteroidota; class Bacteroidia; order Chitinophagales; family Chitinophagaceae; genus Ginsengibacter. The sequence continues at coordinate 72,956 of JAMLGT010000007.1, read as the reverse complement.
GATTTTCTTCATTTGCCTTGTGATTGATCTGGCTACATATACGGTTTACTTGAATCGATAAGGAAACTGTCCATCTGCCATTGTAGTAAAAATACTTCCGGAAGGGAGGGCGCAGTAGGACTTTTGGCGCAAGAGAGCGGATTTTTTGCGCATTGTCAGGACTGGCCGTTGTTGTGACAGAAGTCGCAAAACACTTGTGAATGGAGACAGACAGCTTAAAAGAAAACGGAATTCGTTCCGCATCTCTGCAAAAGGGCTAGATATTGTGGAGCAAAGCCCAGGACGATTTCAGATATATTTTCCGGTTCTTTTGCCCGCAAGAAGTGGCGATACAAAACCATCTCAGACGAGACAGACAAGGCTATGATGATTAATTCATCAGGTTACCCGTGGAGATATGAATGGAGGAAGTCATAAAGTACTCGGGAAATGCCTTTTCATTTTTGCGCTGAAAAAATATACTTTTAGTATGGAGTTAATTTATTTTAGGCTTGCTGCCCATGTATCCATTTTTGATTCTAATATTTGAAGGGGCATTCCTCCGTCTTTCAGAAGTTCGTCATGGAAGTCGGCAAGGATAAATTTATTTCCTAGTTCTTTTTCATATTTGCTGCGCAATTCGCTTATTTTTAACTGACCTACCTTATATGATAATGCCTGTCCGGGTATGGCCATATATCTTTCTATTTCTGCTGTGGCTCCCTCTTCGCTAATCTGCTCTTTACTCATCATATATTGGATAGCTTCCTCTCTTGACATATTCTTAGTATGTATTGCTACATCTACCACCAACCTTACTGCCCTGTGCATTTCATCGCCCAATGCACCCATGTACTGATAAGGGTCTGTATATAATCCGAGTTCTTTTCCCAGCGATTCGCAGTACAGTGCGTAGCCTTCACCATAAGCGCCATACCATGTAAACCTGCGAAACTTTGGAAGTAATGTGTCTTCCTGTTGCAGGGATATCTGGTAATGGTGTCCCGGAATGGCTTCATGCAGAAATAATGATTCCATACCGGAGGTAATATTGAATTTGGTGGCATCCAGAATGGGAACATAAAATATCCCTGGCCTGCTGCCATCGGGTGATCCGGGATTGTATTCAGCGCTGGCAGAGGCTGCACGAAAGGCTTCGGTCTGACGAATTTCGAATGGAGTTTTAGGCACATGCTTATACATTGTTTTCAGATACGGCTCCATCTTTTTATGAATGGCCTCAAAGGCATCCAGCACCTGTTGAGGAGTTGTATAAGGCGTAAACTTTTTATCGGTTTTTAAATAATGGAAAAATGTCTTCAGGTCTCCTTTGAATCCGACAGTGTTTTTTACGCTGTCCATCAGTGTAGTAATACGATCCACTTCTGCAAGTCCTGTCTGGTATATCTGTTCAGGTGTTTTGTTAGTGGTAGTCCAGAATTTTACGAGATAATTATAGGTTTCTTTTCCGCCCGGGATGGAAGATATACCTGAGGTAGTGCGCGCTTTAGGCAGATATTCATTCTTCAGAAAATCCTGCAGCTTTTTGAATGAGGGTACTACATCTGAAAGTATTACGTCCTTATAAGCAGTAGTAATTTTTTCTTTGTCTGATTCAGAGAAGTCTTTTGGAAAATTGGTTACCGGAGTAAAAAACAGACTTTTAGTGGGATCCGTTACGATCATACTTTCCATCTGTGGAATCATTTTTACTACCAATGATTTTGGTAATACTACCCCTGAGTTCATACCAAGCCTGAAATTGCCGATAGCGGAATCGGTCCATGGGGTAAAGCCTTTCAGCCGACTTAACCAGTTGTCATAGTCTTTTACAGTTTTGAATGGTTGTATGCTTGAGCCCGAGCCCAATTGTCCCAACATTAACGGCAATCCCCAAAATTGATTGAATGGCATCATCCAGGTATTCAGTTTCAGTCCATCCAACTGGCTGTTCATTTCATACACAAAAATGTCGTAACTGATTTTGTTGTTGGCGTCTAATTGACTGCGGTCAAGCTTTTTTATTTCATCCAGGTAAGTTTGATAATAATTTCGGAGTGTATCCCGAAAAGCCGCTGTCTGATCATTGGGCAATTGATCATTATACCGGTCATCTCCATTGGCAGTAGCCTGTAATGGAAATAGTCTTGCATTCTCATCCCAATACTTTTCAAGTAGCGTATTCAAATCCTTATTAGTTGCAGTGTCAATATCAGATTCTGCTTTATTTGAATTATTTTTTTGGTTGCATGATACCATTGAGAGCGTTGCTGCTGCTATGCAAATGATGAGGAATGATTTCATAATTTGAATCATGGTTATGGAGATGAAAAAATGATAGGTTGAAAGTACTAAAGTTTAGATAATTATGGGTTGCTGATGTATGAAATTAACGCTGTGCTAAATTCTAAAAGAGGTGAAATTTCTATATCGGTAAGGCTACGATGAATGTACTTCCTTCACCCTCCTCGCTTTCCACTTTAATGTCTCCACCATGCGCTTTCACAATATCATAACTCAAACTCAAGCCCAGTCCTGTACCCTGTCCTGTAGGTTTGGTAGTAAAGAATGGTTGAAAAATTTTGTCTTTGATGGTTGAAGGAATGCCATTGCCGTTATCTTTTACAGAAATCAAAATTTTATTTCCGTATTTTTTGGTTGCTACCTTCACGGTTGGTTCATAAAAATTGCTTGCTGACCCAGCCGAAGCATGCCTGCTCTTGTCATTTTCTGCACTTCGACTACGCTCAACACAGGCATAAAACGCATTGTTGATCAAATTGAGAATTACCCTACCGATTTCCTGCGGTACTATGTTGATGCTCCCTGCTGATTCGTCAAAATCTGTTTCCATTCCCGAGTTAAATGATTTATCCTTTGCGCGCAAACCGTGGTAGGCAAGCCGCAGGTATTCATCACAGAGATTATTGATATCGGTAAGCACTTTGGTATCACTGCTGCTTCTGGAGTGCTGGAGCATACTCTTGACAATACCGTCTGCACGTTTGCCATGAAAAATGATCTTCTCTTCATTGCCCGATATATTGGTGGCAAGTTCTTTTACCTCATCATAATCACCTTTTTCAATACTCTCATGCATTTCTTTAATGAGATCCATATTTACTTCTGCAAAATTGTTTACGAAGTTTAGCGGGTTCTGAATCTCATGAGCAATACCGGCAGTGAGTTCGCCGAGCGAAGCCATCTTTTCGCTCTGGACTAACTGCACCTGTGTAGCCTGCAGGTTGCGATAGGTCTCTGCATTGTCAAGTGCCACAGCAGCATAGGTGGCAAGGCTTTCAAGAATGTTGATATGGTAATCATTATACGCATCCTTCTTAAAACTCTGGGCAGTGATAACACCCATACAATTTCCCTTATGGATAAGTGGCAGATAAATGATTGAAGATGCCTGATTGCCCGCAACTGTATCTGAAATGTCTGAAACATAATTCTTATGCTCTTTCTCAAAATCATTGACTATGAATTTCTTTTCATTTCTGAAGCACCAGCAGGCAGGTCGATTAGGATCATCCACATCATAACTGTAGGGGGGCAGGGTAGTGCCGTTTTCTTTGGTAGCAGGAAACTCCAATTGTTTCTTTTCCTTATTAAATATCCCCACTCCAAAAATAGATGCATCCATTAAAGTGTTTACATGCCCATACACTGTGTTGATGATGTTCCTGAAAGACAGAGAACCTGTAATATCTTTTCCCATTTCGCTGATGAGTTCAATATTTCGGCGTCGCTCATTTTCAGCATCTGCTTTCAGCTTAGCTTCTCTTATTTCGGAATGTTGCCGCTCACGAGCTATTGCCCTGGCCTTCTGAATCCGTACAATCAGACTCACCACTAATGCAGCAGCCATTGCATACAAAATGTAAGCCCACCACGTAAGATACCACGGAGGACGAATGGTGAAACTGAATACAGCCGGCTCATTCCATTTTCCATTTTTCCATCTGCTTGTTACTTTAAAAGTATAATCACTCGGAGGAAGGTTGAGATAGGTTTCCGTTTCGGATTTAGTGGTTTGTGTCCACTTTTTATCTATACCCTCCAGTACATAGGCATACTGAATATTGTCAGGTCTGCCAATACCAGCTTCAACAAAATGGAACTGGATAACATTCTGATCGTGAGGCAGAGAAAGATTGACGGGCAAATAATTATTACCCCTTATACTGTCCCATCTTACTTCGCCGCGGGTTATATATCCTGCAGCTTCAAGAGATTCTGATTTTTTCTCCTGAGCAGAATCACTAATTTTCAATAATTCCTGGCTTATAAAGGAAAGTTCAGTGCCCATAACACTAATTCCTTTTATGACAACATTGGCAGATGTTGTATCGGCATGAATTCCGTAAATAATGGAAAGCCCGTCATCACCCCAAAAATAATCACCTCCTTTTGTTATTGCATCACTGAGGTAGCTATTTGTATTTTTCCTGAGCGTTTCCGAATTAGCCAGGATCGATGTCCTCCACATTTTATTTGATGATAGTTCGGGAGGTGTGATTTTTACAATTTTCTGAAAAGCACCGGCCAGAATTTCTCCTTTATATTCCAGCACAGAATATATACTGTTGTCGGGTAGTCCTTCCTTTGTTGTAAAGTGAGTAAGTGTATTGTGAGGAAAGTCCATCATAAATAAACCATATTTATCGTTTCCGGAAAAACCATGGACCCAAAGACGTCCATTGCCGTCAAACAATGTACCTTTCGATAAAACGCTATTTAGTAATTCATTTCCCTTTATTGTTTGAATAGTGTTATTTCGGGTATCAATAATAGCAGGACCACTGTCCTGGGGTATAATGACAATTTTATTGCCACCTATTTTCAGGATTTGAATGATTATATTTCCGTTTAATCCGCCTTTCATATCTACCCTCATAAATAAATGATTGGCCGCATCGTATTTGATGATGCCGGCGGAATTCCCTACTATCCATTGGTTACCGTCACTGTCTGTCATGAATGAATAAACAGAATCTGTTACCAGTCCATCCTTTTGATTGATCCTGCGCAATTCATTCTTATCCGGATCAAAAATATTATACCCATCCTCAGTTGTAATCACTACCTTACCTTGCTGTTCTGTTACAGACTGGACAATTGGGTTTGAAAGACCATCTTTTACTTTCAGTTCATAATATTTGTTTCTTGAAGAATCTATAACCAATACACCTTTATCAGTACCAACCCAAATATTCCCTTTAGAATCCTCTGCTGTACAAATAATAGGTAATGTTCCAAACGGATGTACTGTTTTTCCAAATTGACCAATTGAATACAGGGTAGGATACCCCGTATTATTACTAAATCCGGCAAAAACAATAAGGCCATTATTATTTTCAATGATGTCTAAAATTAATTCATTTGTCAAGTCTTTGACTATGCCCGTGTGGCGGAAGGTATTTTCTTTTATATTTAAAATATCCGGACCCTCCTCATTAGCGAGCCATAACTGTCCGGTCTTATCAAACAACAACTGATAGGGAATAATATTCTCTTTACTATATAATTTAAAATGCCTGATAGTACCTGAACCCATGGATATGGCATCCACACCCATTGGTGTTGTTACCCATACATTATTATCCTTGTCAGAAATTCTTGCTCTGATAGTATCCGACAGCAATCCATGATCCTTTGTAATATGATAAACCCTGTTTTCTTTATTGTCAATGATTTCAATCCCATTGCGCGAGCCGTACCATATCCTGCCTTCCCTGTCAACCAAAGGTTCATAATAACGACTACTCCTGAATCCGGATTTTGCATCCAGCATACGATAAGTCATGTCTCTTATATTGAGTACTATGGGGGGAGATGTGGGAGCACCTGAAACCCAGATGTTTCCTGCATTGTCCAAATCCAGGGTTGGTAAATTTGTAAGCTTAAACGTCGCAATGGATCTTTCAACTGTTTTGTTTTTAAAGTTGATTTTTACAAGATTTGATTGTGAGTTATTACCCTTGTCTGTTGTCCACAAATTTCCATCATTGTCAAAAAGCAATCCATCTGCCACAAACCCGGGTAATACACTTGTCAGAAAGGATCCGTCAAGACTATAAATACCGTCTGAGGTAGCCAGCCACAGAATTCCTGAACTGTCTAATTGCATTTTCCGGATTATTAAATTAAGTTTAGTAATCTGTGGCCAGCTTCTAATGTCCATATTAGCTGCAGCTACTCTGGTTGGAATTTCCAGTGGAAAAGTTGAAGCTGGTTTAGGCAACACCCGGGTTTTCATTTCAAGAGGGTAAGCCTCTAATTTTTCAAGTTCAAAAGCCCTTGTGGGTAAGGATGAAAAATTGAATTGCGAAGTGGTGGGAGGCTCTGGCAATGGTTTGAAGCCTGAAGAATCGTAAGGGAATCCGTCGCGCTTTGAAAAATCCAATGGGAATACTTCAGGTTTGATTACCCCCTTTGCCAGCGTATCCCAATGCAACGGAGCGGGCGCTGTCAACTCTAATGGACCTGTAACCGGTTGTGGGTAGCCGCTAAAATCTTCTGGCGGAGTTACTTCATCGGACTGATGTCAGGAAACAAGAAATAGCGAAATCCAAAAAATAATTTTGATTTGGTTTTTGAGGAATGTGCAAAAATGCATGGGTTCTTAATTGACTTTTTTATCAACTCCATTGACCACAATAAGGCCCAATGAAATATTCGGTAAATAATTTTAGGGTTTTCAGTGAAGTGCAGTGTAGCTTTCCAAGCGGTTAAAGTAATGGCTAAACAATTGTAATTTCTTCATTGTAAAGCAATTAGGATATGAAGATAGCAAAAGCTAAAAATTTTATCTACATTTTTTTCAAAAAGATTCAATGGAAACGAAGCCGAATTTTCTGTTTAAAACAGAAGGTAAGAATTTATTGTTTTCACTCTAAAATGCGGCTATCTTTTTTAGTACAGATCAGTTTTTCCTTTCTGCCCAGACTGGGAATTTGTTTAAACGGCTTAGCCAATTGTCATAATCTTTCACTGTCCTAAAAGGAAACATCGTTTTGCCCAGGGGCAATAATGTGGGTATTCCGTTGATCTGATAAAATGGCATCATCCAGGTATTCAGTTTCAGTCCATCCAACTGGCTGTTCATTTCATACACAAAAATGTCGTAACTGATTTTGTTGTTGGCGTCTAATTGACTGCGGTCAAGCTTTTTTATTTCATCCAGGTAGGTTTGATAATAATTTCGGAGTGTATCCCGAAAAGCCGCTGCCTGGTCATTGGGCAATTGATCATTATACCTGTTATCTCCATTGGCAGTAGCCTGTAATGGAAATAGTCTTGCATTCTCATCCCAATACTTATTCAAGCAGCGTATTCAAGTCCTTATTAGTTGCAGTGTCAATATCAGATTCTGCTTTATTTGAATTATTTTTTTGGTTGCATGACACCATTGAGAGCGTTGCTGCTGCTATGCAAATGATGAGGAATGATTTCAAAATTTGAATCGTGGTTATGGAGATGAAAAAATGATAGGGTGAAAGTACTAAAGTTTAGATAAGTATGGGTCGCCAGGTGAAGCATAAAAGTGAGTGTACTTATTGTTAGCCGATGTGAATGAGCCGACGGCTTTATTTGCTTGTGGAATGGGGGATATTTGAAATAGATGAAGGCGTGAGCGGGCAAGAGAATGAAGTCTGTGATTTGGCATAAGGATGTGTTTACAAGTTCATTTGAGATGGTCTTACTATTTTATTAGTCATTTCAGTTTGCAAATAGCCGAGCAGCAGTGCGAACATATAGGTAAGGAATGCAATTACAAGAAGTACGATGCATATAGAAATGAGGATCTCTGCTATCTGATCGATCTGCCTTGTAAATACTAGCTTATCGGAATTCGTAACCTGGCGGAATGTGATGAGGCAGATCCAGAGAAACCTCATACATATATAGACAGCAAGTGCAGCAATTAGCATGTCGCAGAATACAAAAATTCCGTAAGTAACCAGGTTGGCTCTTTCTTCCATAAAAGAGAGTGTAGAGAATCGTGTCCATTCCGGAACCTTTGCCAGTACTGCAATTAAGACGAATGCCGAAAGCAATTCCAACTCCCATCTGAGATAAAATCCCCCGGGTAGTAGCCTTATTTTTCGTTTTTTGATATAATGCGAGAATGATTTCATCTATTCCTGTTTAATATTGACTGATTCTTGTGTCTCTTTAAATTTTTTAGTATTGATGGGGATCTATGGGATTTATTCTTTTGTGTGAATCATGTTATTGATTTTGCTTGAAATACTGTCTGCATAAAATTGCGGCCCACAGATATGGCACTTTCGGATCTCATAAAAGCTTTTAGGAGCATTAGCATGCTCAAATAGCTTCTGTCCCATTTCTAAAGGTACCGTCTTGTCTTCAGTGCTATGGATTATTAATACAGGTTTGTGGAATGCTTCGATGGATTTTACGGCGCTGTATCTTTGCCTCACCAGTAGTCGGGCTATAAATCCGGCCTGCTTTGCAGCAATATCTTTTGGAGATGAGAAAGCACCTTCGAGTACCAGTCCATCAATATCAGATTGTCTCCGGCTTGCTAATACTGCTGCGAGATGCCCGCCCAATGACTGTCCGTAAATGACGATAGGAGTATTCCTGATGTCTTCTCTGGTCTTTAAGTAGTTTAGTGCTGAGTTTGCATCGATCAGCACATTCTTAGTGGTGGCTTTCCCTTCCGAAAATCCAAAGCCGCTATAGTCAAATGCAAAAATTTGAAAACCATATTTTGCCAATGGCGAAATAGCCTGATACTGGGTTAACAGAGAACCACCATTCCCATGTAGATGGAGTAGGGTAACGGTGGGCTTCACATCTTTGGGCTTTATGAACCATCCGTTTAGAAGATCACCATTCGCACTTTTAAAAACTACACTTTCAATGGTAAAGGGCAAGTTGAGTATATCAGAACCGTTCTTTGTGAATACCGGTTGGTGATTGGTGGGATTGAATAGTACAATTATGGAATCGGCTCCTGCCTCTTCCAGCCTTGCCCTTGTAGTGTTAGCCGGTATTATATCGGGCTTGAGGAATTGCCTGTTAAAACTGCATGATGTGGAGCACATTAACCCTGCAAAGACTATACAGAAACGAGCTAATCCTTTTGCCCGTTCAAAAGGCAAGGCTGTCAACCATTCGGGGATTGACCGCACTGCGATGATCGTCTTGCATTTTATTCTCTTCATGGCAGTAATTTTTGCAATCAGGATCAGCCAGGTTACATCTGTATAATTTTAAGTTTTATTTTGTGCCCATCCAATCCGAAATAGAGTTGTAATACATTAAATGATACCCTGTTTCGATCGCCCGTTAGTCAGTTTGTAAGCAAGGCCGGTTTATTACTGTTAGTTCTCTCAGCTTATTTTGCCGGAGCTGATAGGGAAACCACTTTCCTGAGAAGTGTATTATGTATCTCTGTGTACCATTTATATCCTTCAAAAGCTATCGGATCTTCTTTTTCATACTTTTCGAATGGAGGCCTGGTGTCGTACATACTGTCGTTTTTCCAACAAATTGCCATGATACTGTTATACGCAGAATTATCGTTACTAAAAGTTGCGCTACCCTGCCAGTAAATATCTGCATAACCATCCTTTACTACCTTTCTTACCAGAGGTAACCAGTGGCCTTGTATAAATGAACCATAACCTTTTGATTTCTCCGGTGTTATCTTTAAGAAACTGACCAACATATAATTGATGGAGTCCGGATGCAGGGTGCCAATGGGGTCGCCTGTAAAGAAAATATCCTGCTGAACCATGTCTCGTGATTCCCCGGTTAATGTGAGCATCTTATCTACAGAATCTTTAGGAATTTTAGAAAATACTTTTGGTAAATCGATTCCCTTGTATGGGTGGAGCAAATCGCTGAATTCGGGATAGACCGTAATTACCACGTACTGGTAAGGGTTATCCATCCTGTAAGGAGCTACCACTTCCCAGACAAACCAATCCAGGATGTTTCCGTTTTTCAGTTGGGCGATGTGTATGTCTCTCCAGAAATTTTCTACCTGCATGTATTCCTTCGTGTTGCCGGGTTTCACCTGCATATATTCAAATGCAATGACCGGGTTTTTCTGCGCAACTGCCGGTTTTTTCTGCGAAGCAACCGGATTTTTCTGTGCAACTGCCTGATCGGGAATGAATAGAGCGGAGCATAGTCCGAGCATAAGGATGATTGATAATCTTTTCATTTGATTAAGGTTTAATTTGAATAAATCATGAGGTGAATTTACCCGTGAAGGTGCCCTGCCTGATAGGACTTTTCGGTCAAAAAGGAGGAATTATTGTGCATGAAAAACAAAAAGCGGTGCTTTTATGAGTTTCTATAAAATATTTTCCGAATCTATTTGTTAGAAGAGAGTCCTCTTACAAATGCCAATGGGATATCGATTGCAAACAAAAAGGGGAAAGGCATTAACACTTACCTTTCCCTTTACAGATGATTCATATTTTACCTGACTGTCAATGCGCCATGATTGCTACCTCTTTAAGTAATATCCTTGTTATTTCCTGCTGATCCTGATTCATAGTATTTATGTAAGCCATTCGTAAAATGATACCCAGTCTTTCTTCCCTTATAGGCAGATTGCCAGGGCGATTAAGTCTCTTCTGTTTACTGCAGATAATATTAGTTGCCTGTTTCTTTCAACATCTCCTTCACTGCTGCCTGCAACTGAGGGTCACGGCCATTAAGGAATTCTTCGTAAGGCAACGGTACCCTGATATCCGGTTCTATCTGTAATCCTTCAGTAGGCCTGTTTTCTTTGCCAATAGTGGCAATCATCGGGATACCAAAAACCAGCGTAGGATCTATCTGCGTCTCCCACCAAACAGCAGTTCCTGTACCGGCTACGGGCATACCTATCAGTTTGCCTATACCCAATTCTTTAAACACATAAGGAAAGATAAAGGCATCGCTGTAGTTGCTTTCGCTCATCAATACACAACTGGGTTTTTGCCACTTGTTTAATGGTTCACCATCTTTTAGTAAGTGGCCCTGAGGTGCAAATCGCAAATAATTTTTTCCGGAAAGAAAAGTGGCTAAATCATCATGAAGCCATCCGCCCCCATTGAAGCGTGTATCTACTATCAAAGCCTTTTTTTCTCTCTCCTTACCCAGCACTCTGTCATAAGTATCACGAAAGCTTGCATCATTCATTCCTCTCACGTGTACGTAGCCTATTTTCCCGCCACTAAGTTTGTCCACCATTTCGGCCATCATTTTTGTCCAGCGCTTGTACATTAGATTTGCCTCCCCGGCAGGTGTGCCCGGACGTATCACTTCTTCCCAATTACCCGAAGGCCCGGAGAAAGACAGCAGTGTATTTTTTCCTGCCTTATGGTTGAGTAAAGCATTCCAGTCAGTATCGTCTGTGATAGGCTGCCCGTCGATAGCTTCAAGTATATCACCGGGTTTTACTTTGCTTTTTGCCAGGTCGATTGGCCCTCCGGCGATCACTTCTGTAATCTTCAAACCCTTACCCTTATAGGTTTCATCGTAGAGTAATCCTAATGAAGCGGTCTGGTCGCCATCATTGTTAACAGGCCGGTATCTTCCACCAGAATGGGATACATCCAGTTCACCCAAAAACTCGCTCAGCAACACCTGAAAATCGTAATTGTTGTTGATATGTGGCAGGAAACGTTGATATATATTTTTATATCCATCCCAATCTACACCGCCAAGTTTCGGGTCGTATAATTTCTTTTTTACCTGACGCCATGTGTGTTCAAAAATATAGGCTCGTTCGGCAGCTTCATCTAAGAGCATATTACTTTTTATCGGTATGGGGGTTACTTTTCCGCTTTTGGTATTCACCTGCAATAGTCCGCCTTTTGAACTAAGGAACAGTGTGTTGCCGTCTTTGCTCAGGGATAAGCTACTCGCAGTGCCGCCTAACTTTGCAAGAATTCTTGTATTGTGTGTTCTGGGGTTGGTTTCCCATAAGTCAAATCCTTTTTCAAATTCAGCGAGGTAATATAATTTATTGCTGTCATTAGATAATACGTAATCGCTGATAGTGCTACTATTGATGGTAAGGCGCACCTGGCGATTTTCCAGGTCGGTTAGATCTGGCTTTAGTTCTTTTATTGAATCTTCAACAGCTTTTTTATCAGCTGCTTTTGCTTTTGATGTATCCCGCGCTTTTTCTTTGAGTAGCGCAAAGTCTTCTTTACTTAGCTTGAATTGGTCGTAAGCAGCCTTGTCGAAGAATACCGCATATACATCATCTTCACTACTGCCCTGAAAGGCTAATGATTTTCTACCCAGTCTGTTACTCTGCCAAAGCAATGCCTTGCCATCCAGTACCCACTTGCCATTGCTCTCTCCAAATCCACTGGTAACCGGAAAAAATATTTGCGAAGAGCCATCGGCTTTCTTCATGGCTATGTTACTAATAAAAGCATTTCCGTTTGCATTGTCGAAGATGAGCCACCTGCTATCCGGGCTCCAGGAAAAACTCCAGTCGCCATCCGCATAGGAATAATTACTGCCTTCCGGCAATATGGTTACTGTTTTTTTTGTGGCGATGTCGTACACCTTCAAGGTATTCCGCTCTTCTATATAACCAATTTTCTTTCCATCAGGAGAGTATTTGGGTTGATATTCTTCCCTTTCTGTGGCGATGACCGGTTCTTCTTTCAGAATAGTGGAAGCATAAAAGTAGGGTTCCTCTTTTCGGGCAATGGATGATTGGTAAATGTCCCAGCTATTGCCTCTTTCGGTAGCGTAAATCAGGCTACGGCCGTCAGGTGCCCATTGTATCATTCGTTCCTGCTGTGGTGTGTTGGTGACTCTTTTTGTTTCCCCGTTTTGGACTGCTGTGACGAAGATTTCTCCTCTGTTTACAAAAGCAATTTCTTTCCCATTGGGGCTTACAGCGAACTCACTGATATCGCCACTGACAGGAATGTTTTTTTGTATGTCATCATCTCCTGCATTGACAATCCTGATAGAAACTTTTGCCGGCTGCGAGTTTGGATGCTGTGTATAGATTTCACCATTCCAGGTAAAGCATAGTACATCATTTGACGAACTGCTGAGGTTGCGAACAGGATTTGTTTTGAATGTGGTCAGTTGTTGATCGTTTGTATTGGATGCCAGGCTGGTTTTGAAAATATTCTGAGTGCCTTTCTGTTCACTCAGGTAATAGACTGATTTGCCGTCGTTACTGAAAACCGGTTCTCTGTCCTCCCCATTGAAGGTGCTTATTTGTCTGTATTTTTGAGAAGGAATATCAAACAGCCATACATCGCGGGTAACTGCGGATGTGGCGTGCTTGCGCCATGCATCTTCGTACCCCTTAACGTCTTCAAATATGATTTGCGATCCGCTGGTGTTGTAGTGTGCGCGTTCCATTCCCGCAGCACTTACCAGTACCGGCCTTCCGCCATCAGTAGAAACTTCATAAAGGTTCTTGAACAAGCCGATGCTAAATCTTACACTCTTTGCCGGTGCATTTCGGGCCGAAAGAAATAATACCTTCTTATTGTCAGGAGAGAAGTCTGTCGGGAAATCATTTCCACTGAAATAAGTAAGTCTCCTGGCCGTGCCACCTTTTACGGATATGACGAACACATCGAAGTTGCCGTACCGATCACTGGCGAATGCAATAGATTTCCCATCATGGCTCCATACGGGCATTTGGTCATAAGCACCTCCTACTGTCAGTGGCACTGCCGTACCACCCGCAGCGCTTACGGTATATAATCGTCCCTTATAACCGAAGGCAATAGTTTGTCCATCTGGCGATATAGATGGATTCATTAACCAGAGTGGCGTAATCTGTGCGGGCACATCGCACGACAAGAGAGCCAGTGCAATAAAAATAATTATCCTTTTCATTTTTAAAGTTGATTTATATAGATGAGAATGTGGTGTCATTTGTTTGTGAACTATTGTTTGTTTTTTATCCCTGTAATTTCCATCGTTTTTTTGTTTTAATGTTGTCAAATATTTTTTTCATTTTATCTTCAGAATCAGGCGTTATAAAGGGTTCGGTAAAAAAACCATACAGGGCTTCATCGAAACCGGTGAAGTTTCCCCTCAATGTAAAATGGGGAGCACGGGGTAATACACATAGATTGGAATACGGTATGGCATGAAAGATCTCTGCAATATGCGGCAAACGTATTAAATCTCTTTTGACCGAAAATGAGCGCTGAGTCAAATTTCAGACAATTAAGAAGTGCATTGAAATCTTCAGTTATTGATGAATAGGTAAGACTAGCACTGTGGTCATTGATCTTGCCCTGTACAAGGCTGCGCGCAGCATTCACTTTAAAATAGTTGGAAAAGAAAGGAATCTGATTCATGCCGGCACTTAGTGAACCATAATTGCCATGATTAATAAGTAATGGTTGTTCTTTTCCATAGATCTCATGGTACAGATCAATACCGTTTGAATGGGTATAATGCCAGGCTTTTGGGTTGTTGCTACAAGGGATTTGATTCCTTTGCGAATAACATGTAATTGCAAATAATATCCTCTCAATTGTGGTGCAGGATGTTTTTATTGATCTCATAATCTATTGTTTTTGCTCTTCAATTATTTTTAGGCAAAGAGTCCAAAAACTCCATTGCCTTATTGAAAATCTGCAGTACTCCTTCCTCTCTGCGTTTTTCTTTAATGGAAGGGATACCTGTGTTCAGGATATTCAGTAGGAGTTCATTATTTAGAAAAGGGTCAGTTTTCTTATTTAATGAAGAAATCATCATCGAATGATTCCGGCTCAACATTAAGATATAGCTGTAAGCACTGTCCGTGAAGTCGCGGGCAAACAACGCTTCTACCCTGTTGCCGAAATATTCTGCTGATACATCGGCAGTATCAGTATATAACGCCATCAGGTTACCGCTCTTTTTATGATACGCTTGAAGTACGCTGTCAATATGGGCTTCTTCCTGTGTTGTGAACAGGTCTTCCTTATCAATGACCAGGCGGGCGCTTTGGGCATCTGCATACCCAATGCACATTTGAATCAGCAAAGTGAATAGTATTGTTTTCATATAAAAAATTTTAGTTGATATTTTATTCCATTCCCTTCAGCCATTTATTCATTATGTCCGGAGCAAGCTGTTTCAGTAAATCTATTGACGACAGTTTCTTGCCTTTGGCAGAATTATTTTCAATAAATTTTTTGATGAGTTCTGTTTTAAACTTTGGGTACAGCATGTAACCAAGGTTTTGAAATTGTGCCTGGTACCATCCATAATTCTGAGCTCCCACATTGGAATACAAGCGTTCAAAGTCTGCAAGGGTCTTGTATTTTGGAGTATATCCTGTTTCGCCAACCTGTGGCAGACCCGGATAATTCTTGTGTTGCTCAAAAAAACAAATAGCAAAATAAGAAGCCAGAAATTCATCGCTCCAAAGGTTCCCCGTATAAAGTTTATTAAAGGTTTGCAGAAAAGCATGTCCCAATTCGTGCAGGGCAATGCAATCAAAACGTGACAAATGTGTATCAGGGGTGTTATCTGTTTCGCCAAATAGTTTTCCGACAGCTTTCTTATCTGCCGCTGCAAATAGCTTTCTGATTTCAGGGATATAATTGGGCATTCCATAATTGCTTATGCTGGTCAGATGAATCTTATTCCAGTCCTTTTGATTAAGCACCATGATGTATAAATCGAATTTTATTTTCGGGAATAACGGTTTATAAAATTCAGCACATTCCTCTACCAATGCCTGAATAGCTTTGGCCCGTACTGCAGAATTTTTACTGTATAGCACAGGAATTTTTCCGGGTAGCGTATCCCAATGTGCAGCGTTGATGGCAGCGCCAATCTTTGCGGCTTCTTTGGCTTCAAAACGGTAATAGCCTTTTGCTCCGGCAAATTGTTGCTGTGCGAAACTGCAATTAGCATAAAGCATTACGACAGTAAAAAGGATTTTTGATTTCATAGTTGTATATTTTTCATTTTCCACTCTTTATTTTTTCTGCCCACTCATTCATTCTTTTCTCCAGTATCTGCAACGGCATACTTCCACCACTCAACAGTTCATGATGAAATTTGATAATGCTGAATTTGTTGCCCAATTCTTTTTCATGTTTATTGCGCAGCTCCAGAATTTTCAACCGGCCAGTCATGTAGGTAAGTGCTTGTCCCGGCATGGCCATATAGCGCTCGATCTCTGCCGTGGCAACAGGTTCGGTCACTGCCTCATGATCCATCATATATTTTATAGCCTGCTCCCGCGTCATGCCTTTAGCATGAATGCCTGCATCTACTACAAGCCGAATAGCACGGTGCATCTGCCATGTCAGAGATGCGAAATACTGGTAGGGATCCTTATATAATCCTAAGTCCCTGCCCAATGATTCGCAATAAAAAGCGTAACCTTCAACGTAAACCCCATATCTGCCAAAACGGCGAAACTTTGGAAGCGAAGTATCTTCCTGTTGCAATGAAATCTGGTAGTGATGCCCGGGAATGGCTTCATGAAGAAAATAATCATCCATGGGAGTAGCATTGAACTTTGAAGCATCGGGAATAGGCACGTAGAATACGCCCGGTCTGCTACCATCCGGCGCTCCCGGTTGGTATTGAGGAACTCCTACTGTATTCTCCCGAAACTTTTCAACCTGCCGAATGACAAAAGGTGTTTTTGGAATGATATCAAACAGTTTATTTACATGCGCATCCACTATTTTATGAATCATTTCAAAAGAATCCAAAACCTGCTGTGGGGTTTTGAAAGGAAAGAACCTTTTATCTGTATTCATAAAATGAAAGAAAGCCTTTAAGTCGCCTTTAAATCCGGTGGCAGTCATTACGCTGTCCATTTCATGTGTAATGATAGCTACCTGTTCAAGGCCGGTCTGATAAAATTGTTCCGGGGTTTCATCAGTAGTCGTCCATGATTTAACATCATAAGCATACATCTTATCTCCACCTGGAATAGCCGAAAGGCCTGATGTGGTGCGTGTCTTGGGCAGGTATTCGTTTTTCAGGAAGTCACCCAATTTTTTATAGGTAGGTATTATTACATTAAGAACTACCTGCCTGTAATCATTCACTAATCTCTGACTGTCGGCTGCAGAAAAATCTTTTGGCAAATGTGTTACCGGCTGGTAGAATAAACTTTTCGTGGGGTCGGTTACGACGAGGTTTTGCATCTCTGGAATCATTTTGATAACCAGTGCTTTTGGCAATACCACCCCGGCAGCCATTCCCTTTCGGAAATTTCCGATAGCAGAATCTGCCCATGCGGGAAATTTGTTCAACCGGCTTAGCCAGTTGTCATAATCCTTCACGGTTTTAAAGGGAAACATAGTATTTCCCAAGGGCAATGAAATGGCCCCTCCGTTGATCTGGTCAAAGGGGATCATCCAGGTGTTCAGCTTCAGTCCATCCAACTGCCGGTTCATTTCATAAACAAAAACGTCGTAGTTGGTTTTGTTTTCATCGGTGAGTTTGCTGCGGTCAAAAGTTTTTGCAGAGTCCAAATACGATTGATAAAAATTTTTTAGAGTATCGCGGTAAGATTGCGTTTGGTCGTTGTGAAACTGATCATTGTACCGATTGTCACCATAAAATGTGGCACGAAATGGGAATAATTTTAAATATTCTTCCCAGTAATTGCTGAACAGGTTTTCTAATTTCTTGTTTACAGAGGAATCAATTTCTGCCACACTACCTTTTGATTGGTTCTGGTGGCATCCTGTTATGCAGAAGGCTGATAACACCAGTGCATACACGATTAAAATTGTTTTTGCTTTCATTTTTAAGATATTTTAAAAATTGTACTTAATAGGATTAAAAAATTATTACATATCATTTGCTACACTTTTTTTTTGACTAATGATCTAAGTGATTCTACTGGTTATTTTCCATTTTGTCTTATGGTGAATGTGAAGATGCGGTTGATGTACTTGCATATTTTATCATATTTTATTGTCAGATAATTTCCTTCACTGCTTTGGCTAAAGCCAAATTTGGTTTTGCATTTTTTATTCCACAATCTGAAGCACGTGCCAATTCAATCCTTTTTTAATTCTTTCAACTCCATCATTGGTTCCCTTAATGAATTTCATGCCCTTATCTTCTATTTTGAATTCCCTCCAGCTTTAGCTGGAGGATTACCCCAATCACAAACCCATCAGGCTTTAGCCAAATTCTTTTGATCACTTTTTGATTCATCATTTTTATTTTGTTTTCAAACTCTATCTTCACCTGTTCGGCTAAAGCCGATTTGACTTTTCACTTCTTATTCCACAGGCTAAAGCATGTGGCAATTCAAACTTTGTATTAATTCTTTCAACTTCATCATTGGTTCTCTTAAAAAATTTTACCTTCTTATTTTCTCTTTTTGAGTTCCCTCCAGCTTTAGCTGGAGGAATAGCCAATTACATCCCCTAACCGGCTTTAGCCGAAATCTTTTAAGCATTCTTAGATTCATCATTTTTATTTTGTTTTCAAACTCTATCTTTACCTGTTCGGCTAAAGCCGATTTGACTTTTTCTTTTTATTCCACAGGCTAAAGCCCGTGGCAATTGATACCTGCTCTTCAGTCCTCCATACAAAATGAATATTGACACTGAGGTATGCGCATGGCTTTTAATTTTTGTTTTGCCAGAGTTTTACTTTATTTTTCCACCCCCTTCACTCCTATGTAATACATCTTCTCAATCGCCTTCGGGTTGAATAAAAAAGATTCTTCATTATTTATTGCTTTACTGTTCCATTTTTCTACAGGTACAATCCTGATTTTTGCTGCATCGCTTTGCAATACCAGCGGAAGATCAAAACCCTTGATGCAATTGGTATAGCGATAAAAAACTTTCTTTTTATCCGGACTGAAATAATATTCCAACTGCGGTATTTCGGTATTTCTTAAATACTGGTCAAACACTTTGCTGTAATCAAAACCTGATTGTTGGCTGATATAATTTTCTATCTGATTTGAAGTAACCGTTTGATGATAAAATGTTTTATTGAGCCCTCTTAAAATCATTCGGAAAAGCGAATCATTATCCATACTGTGACGAATGGTGTGCAGCAGGTTGGCGCCTTTGGGATACATGTCACCGTTTCTACCGGCTATGTCATCATTTACACCATAATAACCAATTACCGGGAATTGGTTTCCTATCATGCTTCTGAGTTCATAATTATATTCATTTCCCGCCTCAGTGCCATACCAATATTCTGTAAATAATACTTCACTATAAGTAGTAAAACCTTCATGTACCCACATATCAGCAATGTCTTTTGAGGTAATATTATTTCCAAACCATTCATGCCCGCTTTCGTGTACAATGATGGCGTCCCATTTCGTAACCCATCCTGTATTAGGACGATCGGCATATCCGTATTGGTATTTATTGCCGTAAGCAATGGCGCTCTGGTGCTCCATGCCCAAGTGAGGAGCCTCCACTATTTTGTAACCATCTTCATAAAATGGATAAGGGCCCAACCAATATTCATGAGATTCAAGCATCCGGTGAACTTCAGGTACCATGTGGCTTTTTGCTTTTTGCAGATTGTAACTCAATACCCAATAATTCACATCCAGATTGCCTTTTTCTCCTTTATATACCTCACTAAAATTTATATACTTCCCGATGTAGGCGCTGATGTCGTAATTGTTGATGGGATTCACTACTGCCCATTTGTAAGTTTCGGTGCCATCATGATTATTTTGTTTGGATTGCAAACGTCCGTTGGCAATAGCTATCAGTGTATCGGGAACAATCATTGTTAAAGAAGCACCATTATCCGGTTCATCACTTTGATGGTCTTTGTTGGGGTACCATATACTGGCGCCTATACCCTGGCAGGCCACACTTATCCATGGATTGCCGAGACTGTCCTTTGCCCAAATGAAACCTCCATCCCATGGCGGACGGATAGCTTCGTGCACTTTACCATGATAATAGACCAATACATTATTTACAGAGCCTGCCTTTTGCTTCGGGACTTTCACATGCCATGCATTCCCGTCTCTGGTGTATTGCAGTTTTGTTTTTGAATTAAATAGAATACTGTCAATGACCAACGGTTCCTGTAAATCAATCTGCATCACCAAAGGATGATGATTGCTTAAAACTTTGTATTGAATATTGTTGCTGCCCAAAAGGGTTTTACTGTTGTAATCCGGTTTAATGGTAATGTCGTAACGGAGCACATCCCACCAGGCTCTTTCAGCGTTGATGGTTCCTCTTAAAGTATCAGCTCTTGTATAGGCTTCTTTTATCAAGTCATTGGTATATTCAGTTAGAAGGCCACGGGTGTTTTTTTCGGATTGCCTGTAAGCATAAGAAATGATCCCGTTTATTAAAGCTGTATCTCCGATAATTGGTTGTTCTTTTATCTTCTTAATTTCATCTTCATATCTGCGTGAGAAAATAGAAGATAGCCGGCTTGCCATGTCAATTATTTTCCCTTCGTCTTTTACGTCAAAAGGTTCCATTGATTTTTTTATAAAAGGAATGAATTGCTTGTTGAAGTCAGGAGAGGGCTGCAACATTACCTTCGCATAAGAAGAGAATTCTAAGAGTGCCCCTTTCCATAAATAAACAGAAATTGACTCGGGTGCCTTCATTGTAGTATCTGAATCTTTCAAATCTTCCCAGTTGCCTAATATGAAATTGCAGGATTGTTTAGCTACAGCCAATAAATAATGAAGGCCCGGAGTATTTATTTTGTAATTACTTAGTATGCTGTCAATATGCGGTAGCTCTTTTTCTGCCACCTTTTTCATCCATGCATTTACACTGGCGGAATCATCTGGCTGAAGATCGTCGGTAGAGAAATTAAGTACCGGTAAATCCTTATTGGATTTTATTTCTTTTTTTTGAGCCCATGTCTGTTGTATTGATAATACAAAAATGCTCAACAGTAGAGTCTTAATAATTATTTTCATTTTTTATAGTTTGTTTTTTTGTTGTCCTGTAACCTTGAAGCCGCGGAGAAGCAGTATCACCCAAAAGATTACTTTTATTTTCATCATTTAAAATTTAATCTGAATGACGTTGTTGTTCTATTCAGATATCAGGGGATCGGCTTTTTGGAAAACCAGGCTCTGTTCAATGCAATCACCCGCAACCTTTCACGGACTTCACTACCATCCCCTTATTTTATTTCAGCGCTTCGGCCAATAGGGAGAAGAATTCCGTAACCTGTTCCGGGTTTTCCATCCAGGGCAGATGCCCACACTTATCTATTTTGTGGATGACAGTTTGCGGCAATACACTTTTAATTTCATCGGTGGTGGCTTCACCTATGGGATCTTCTTTTCCCTTAATCAGAATCACAGGGCTGTGGGCAGTCCTTTTTAAAGAAGCCACCATTTCGTCGGAGCCGGCATAAAAACCTGCGAAAGCCAGTCCATTGATTCCCTCCTGGCCAACCGAATCTTTTGCCAGATGCCGTGTAGCCATCGCGCGATCTTTATGATAAAAATAACCGGGCCAGATGGCTGTCATATTTGGCATGTGGCCTTCACCGGCTTTTTTAAGCTCTGCCACACCCTCCTCATCCAGCTTTGCAGCCATATTAGCACTTAAATCCTGCATGGTGCTCATTGTAAATCCACCGGGGTCTATCAGTACTAACTTTTCTGTATGCGCCGGCTTTTTTGAGAGATATAGCATCGCCAGCATGCCGCCCCATGAATGCCCAACTAAGGTCAGTTTTTCCACCTGAAGATGATGCCGCAACGCTTCCAGATCATTTACATAATTATCCATAGAAATAGAGGATGCGTCCACGACGGGAATAAGCGACTTTCCGGTACCTCGCTGGTGCAGCACAATGCAACGATAATTATCTACAAAATGACTCCAGACCGGCTGTATATACTCCGGGTTTAATCCCGGACCGCCCGATAAAAATATTACCGGAGCGCCTTTGCCCGATTCTTCTACATATAATTGTGCCCCGCCCCCGCCGGAGATGTAATAACCGGAAGTTTTTGGTGTTTCATTGGTGGACTCTGCTTTAAACGCACCGCCAAATAAAAGCGACAACACGCTAATAGATACTTTTTTCATAATTGATTTTTTTTGGTTTGATAAATTTTATGAGCTATTAAAGCTTAACCGGAAACTATAATATTTGGCTTGTTGACATAAACAGCATTGTGAAAATTATTGTTGGGAATTTGACAGACATGATGATTTGTATTTAGGATTAATTAATTATTTCTGAAATCAGCGGGATTCAGTTTAAAAAAGCGTACTGCGTTGTTAAAGAGAATATCACGTTTCTCACTTTCAGTAAGAAACGGCGCTTCCTGAACATTTTTGATCGCCATACCGATTCCCTGCGGCCATTCCATTTCGTCGGAACCAAACAATATCCTTTTCTCATACCCTGCATCCACCAATGTTTTCAGGTAACGGTAAAACTCTTTCCTGTTTGGAAATATCCAGTCAATAGCAGCAATGCCCACATACAATTGGGGAAAATCGTACAGCATACCAAGCATTTCGTCAATCATGGGATAACCTGCATGCATCACATACAGCCGGAGCTTTGGATGTTTTATCAATACATCTTCTAAATAAAAAGGATGAGTGAGCGACATCCTGTAACCTTTAAACATAGGAATGTACGCAGCGCCCATTGGACCGGGGCCCATGTGTATCCCCACCGGAATATCCATCTCTTCGGCCAATGAATAAAGCGGATCCAAAGAAGGATCGTTAGCGGGTAGTGTGGCATACTGAGAAAGCAATTCGCCAATGGCATCCCATTTCTTATCCTTTATCTCCTGTCGCAACTGAGCCATGTCCACAGCCTTTGGCGACCATATTAATTTACTGGGAAGTATTCTTTTGGGTTCCTTTTGTTTCATGGATTGCAAAACAGAATCGTCGCCACTTGCAATTGCATAAATATTGTATTTGTTTAAGGCGGCTACCAATTGCTTTTCATACTCTGCCTGCGATTTTGGGGAATATACATTCAGGTAATCCATTTTCCCACCCGGCCTGATTTTGAAAGTGTGGAAATGCCCATCAATGATCGGCGGCGGCAGCTTTGTATTTTCCTTCTTTGTCTGTGCCATAGTAGCGATGCTGAATGAAATCAGCAGCAAGAGAAGGATAAATATTTTTTTCTGTTTCATGGTTTATTGATTTATGATTGAATTATTTATTGTGTTATATACTTTCTTACATTCAGGTTTATACCTTCCAATATCCTTATCAATGATTCTTTATTCGCACCGACAGCAGCTACCCTTCCTCGTCACTCACCCATATTCTTTATTTAAGATTACTCTCCCTCCACACATTATCCTTCTCACTCGCATCCATCCAAATGCCGTTGTCAATGGTCAGTGAACTGATTTTCCGGTTCGTCTTTACATTCACCAAAATGTGTTCAGGATTGTCTTTCCATACCACCGGTGATTTGTGAATGTTCTCTTTACTTCCATCTGCATAATTTATTTTCAGATCAAATGGAATATCAAAACCGCCTACATTTTTTATTGTTACTGAATAACCGGTTGGTGTTTTTACCACTTTCTCTATTCCCAAATCATCATAACCATGTGAGAAGAACCAACTGTTCCAAAACCAGTTCAGATTTTTTCCGGAGATATTATTGAAGACATTAAAGAAGTCCCACGGGATCGGATGTTTCCCGTGCCAGCGTGCGATATAACCCTGAAGACATTTCTTGAATAACTGATCACCTAACAATTCTTTTAAAGCTAAGTAGGCCAACGCAGGTTTTACGTAAGCATTGCTGAGATAGGGTATTTCTAAAGGTTGAATGGCGATACTGGCAACAGGCAATTGACTGCGTTGGGTAAGATTTCCCAGCCAAAGCTTAGTCCATGATGCAAGTTGTCTCTTCATTACAGGCATCCGGGTTTCCATAACCTCTGTAAAAAATGTAGCCCATCCTTCATCCATAAAGCCATAGCGGCTTTCATCTATACCCATATAGAAGGGAAAATAGGTATGCGCGATTTCATGGTTTGTTTCACTGGCTATTTTTTCTTCGGCTATATTCAAACCAACATTAGCCATCATCGGATATTCCATTCCGCTGAAACCCTCCACCACCGTCATTTTGGGATAGGGATATGGCGTTCCGGGCAGGTTTTGCGAAAGTTGGCTTAACGCGTTTTGTCCTATGGTTGCTAACTGATGAAATCCGGGTGAAGCATCATTATATGCAGCCTGCACACTGCTGCGCCGTCCGGTATTTTTATCCACGATCACACTGGTAGCATCCCAGTTATAATGGTCGCTTATAAACAAGGCTACATCGGTAACGTCGTTTGCCTTCCATATCCATGTGTTGGTTTTAGTTTGCGTGGTGATATTTTTCCTTTTCAAATTATCCGGTGTCGCAATGTGAATCACTTCATCTGAAGTCATGGATTTTTTTAGTAACTGCGCATAGTGAGGCTGTAAAACTTCATCAGGATTCTGTAAGGTACCGGTTGCCCATACAATATAGTTGGCAGGCGCATTTATTTTCAGGATGTAATTATTGAAATCATTATAAAACTCCTGAGCTCCAGTAAATTCCAATTTGTCCCATGCGGTAACATCATCATATACGGCTATCCGCGGATAGAAATAAGCCACCGACCAGGTAGTAGAATCTGCCATTCCCGACCTCAGCACAGCTGATCTTTTTGTTCTGTCGGGTCCGTTAAAAACCGATGAGATGTCAAAATGCCATTGAATGGAGAAACGTATCGTATCCCCTGGCAATAATGGATGAGCTAAGTCCACATCCTGCCAGGTAAAGTGATCGGAGGGTGCTTGCCAGGAACTGACCACACCATTAATAGCAAACTTGTCTATATGTACTCCGGAGGTAAGCACAGAACTATCCATGCTAATGAAATGAATGGCTTCCGGCATAAAGAAGTTTTTCAGAAGACGAAAGGTGATCGTCTTCAAAGTATCCGGACTCTCATTGAAATAGGTAATTTCTTCTGAACCCTTTATGGTACGATCAGGAGGCGCGACTGTCAGGCTGATATCATAATTGCTGAGATTTTGCCAGTAATGCGGACCGGGATTGCCATTCATAGATCGGGTTCCATTTTCGAATGCTACTTTAACATTGCGCGGCCGGTAAAGTGATTGTGCATGGCTACCGGTAGAGATAAGTATTATGGTTGCGATTTGTATTATCGCTTTAAGATTAAATTGGCTCCACATTATAGTTGGAATTATTGTTTCTGAAGAATGTTTATAGCCTTATCGATTGACATGGAACTGCTGTAGGATGAAGAATTTATCGACTGCTGTGCCTGATCATGGAAAGACATCAGCATTTGGCCAATTAAGTATGTGGTGATGACTATAACTAATAGAATTGCGCAGAGAGACAGGAATGTTCCAACTGGATGCCTTTTGCTTTCTAAACGCATGTGTTGTGACAAAGTTTGCTGGTATTTGTGATAACGGGGAGCTGCCGGTGAACTTGAAATGTGTGCCATAGTCTTTAAATTTATCTGTTATGGAATCCGGTTATTTATACTCACTTTTCAATCGCATAGGGTACAAATCATAAAATGCCGTTTGGCTAATCCCTGATGACAAAGCGGGTCTGAAAGAAAGTTTACCATAATCCTGTACTCAATTGTCTTGCACTAATAGTTTAATCTCCCATTCCCATACTCATATTCGCTCACACTTTTCGTGTAGTTTGGGCTTTCAAACATGACGCTGCCAACACACTGACTTTAACTATTTGTTTCAAGACCTTACCTTTTTACTACCTTGTCCAATTCCCATAACTTCATTTCGGGTAGCCTGGCCTTATTGGTCAAATTCTTTCTCTACTTGTTGGCATTTGCCAGACCAGGGTCGAAATTATAAAGGGTGTGGAACTGCCTTGTAGGACTTTTGGGTCGTAAAACAGGATTTTTTGGGCATCCTGGTGTGCTGGAGAGCTAGCAAGCCGGTTGAATCCGGGGTTAGCAAGTGGTGTGACGTTTTTATCTGAGTTACATTCAAGATTTAGGCTTTTGCTTTCATTGAAAAGTAGTTGGAGTGGGCTAGGGGATATCCGACTGTTAACAGGTGGCGTATTTCCTAAATTATCCCGGAAGACATTTTAGGGAAGTTTTTCCTTTTCTGAAGGGTGACACCCGTAGTAGCTCTTGAATACCCGGCTGAAATAGGAGGGATCTTCAAAGCCAACCTCCCACGACACTTCAGATATATTCCCTGCATCATTTTTCAGCAGTTCAAGTGCTCTTTGCATGCGGATGGAGCGGATGAGTTTCTGGGGCGATTGTTCGATAAGTGCTTTTAATTTTCTGTTGAGTTGTGAGACACTCATGTTCATTTCACCGGCTAATTGCGTTACCGAGTATTTGGCATCACTAATATGGTTTTCAATAGAGGACATTAGCTTCTTCATAAACTCCTGATCAAGCGAAGTGACGGTAATATCACTTGGTTTTATCACGAGTTTATCGCTGAATTTAGTCCTTAATTTCTTTCTGAGTTCAATTAGTTTTTTTATCCTGATGTTGAGTTCTATTGAGTTAAACGGTTTCACCAGATAGGCATCAGCTCCGGTTTCAAGTCCGGCCATCCTGTCATTATCTTCTGCTTTGGCAGTTAGGAGGATAATGGGGATATGGCTTGTCAGGTTATCGGTCTTCAATTTCTCGCAAAGTTGAAAGCCATCCATACCGGGCATCATCACATCACTGATTATGAGGTCAGGGATCTCGCTTTGGGCCAGTTGTAAACCTTCTGTGCCATTGCCAGCTTCAATCACTGAATAGAAGTCTTCTAATTTTCCCTTAATGTATTTTCTGACATCAGGATGATCTTCCACAATGAGAATCACGTTACCAGTGTGGCCTGTGGTTGTCTGACTTAGTGGTTTCGGCTGATCGGCAGTGGGTTCTGAAATCTTAATTGGAGTTTGATGAGGGGATAGAGCTGTTTTGCTAGTGATAATCTTTTTGTTGAACGGCAGGAGGCAAAAGAAGGTGCTTCCTTTGTTCACTTCACTTTCAACGGCTACCTCTCCACCCAACAGGTCTGTTAATTCTTTCAATAAAGCCAAACCTATTCCACTTCCTTCATATCGTTTTTCATTTGAGCTGTCTGCCTGAAAAAACCTGTCAAAAACATTTATCAGCTTTTCGGCAGGGATTCCTACACCACTGTCTTTAACCGAAAATTCGAGAAAATCTTTTTTTGTTTCATCTATCCTCAAACTAACTTTTATTTGTCCTGATTCGCCGGTGAATTTGAAAGCATTGGACAACAGGTTGTTCATGATTTTTTCAATCATGTCCTCATCAAAGTAAAACTTTGTTTTTCCTTCATTGAGCATTTCTTCCAGAAGTGGGTCCACTTCAAATTGCAGATCGATATTTTTCCTTTGAGCGAAAGATTCAAAGGAGGCTGTGATTTGTTTTACAAAAGGAATAATGTCTTCGCAGGTAGTATTAATCCTGTATTTTTTTGCATCTAATTTAGAGAGGTCAAGTAGTTGATTTATCAGTTGCAGCAGCCTTCCTGAATTTCGGTGCACCTCCGGAAGTATCTTTATAAATTGATCGGTATTGCCTGTTTTCAAAAGATCTTCGATGGGGCCCATGATCAGTGTAAGGGGTGTCCTGAATTCATGAGAGATATTGGCAAAGAAGCGGGATTTCAGATGGTCCAATTCTTTTAGTTTCTGGGATTCCAGATGTTCGCGCTGGAGCCTGTTTCTTAAGTTCACTCTTCTCAGTTCTAATCTGCGAATGAAGTATAGGATTGTGACTAGGGCCAAAAGATAGATTGTATAAGCCCACCATGTTCTCCACCAGGGGGGCAGGATCACCAGATTCAGTGAAATGCCTTCTTCGTTCCAGCTCCCATTTTTGTTGCCCGCTTTTACCTGGAGCATATAGTTGCCTGGGCTCAGGTTGCTGAATGTAATGAGCCGATTACTTCCAAGCTGTATCCAGCTTTTGTTCGAAGGAATCAACCTGTAGGCATATTCTTTTTTGTCAGGATCCGAAAAGTCTAAGGCCGCTACCAGGAAGCTGATAATATTGTCGTTATATGGAAGTACGATTCTTTTAGTTTCGATAATGCTGCTGGTTAGGGGTGAGCCTTTTTCGCCAACCGTAACCGGGCGATTGAATATGCTGAAACCTGTGAATGCCAGTTGAGGTATATAGTTATCTCCTTTGGTATTTTCTGGTGAGAAGGTGTTGAACCCGTTGATACCGCCGAAATAAAGATTACCCTGCTGATCTTTATAGTATGCTCCTGAGTTAAACTCGTTGCTCTGCAGGCCTGAGTTTATATCGTAGTTGGCGAATGTTTGAGAGGTAGGGTTAAACATGGAAATGCCCTGATTGGTACTCATCCATAAGTTGCCCCTCTTATCAGACAGGATTCCATAGACTACATTGTTGGGTAATCCATTCCTGTCGGTGTAGTGAGAAAATATTTTGGTTTCCAGGTTCAACCGGTTAAGTCCGCCACCGGCTGTCGCAATCCAAAGATATTTGTCAGGATATTTAGGATCGGGCAGTATTGTGCGAACGGCATTAAAGCTCAGGCTGTTAGGATTCGAAGGGTCGGTTACATACCGGGTAAAGGCTTTCGTTTTGTTGTTGAAATAAAGCAACCCATCCCCGGTTGCCAGCCAGAAATTTCCTGTTGGTTCCTGATAGATATCCCCATAAGTGGGTTCTGTATATCCGTTTACCTGCCGGTCGTCAAAGAAGTAGTGTGTAAATGTTTTGAATTTAGTGTTGAAAAGGCTCAGTGAGTAAGGGGTCAGGCACCATAAGTTTTCCTGACTGTCTCTGTATATTTTTAAGATACGATTATCGACCTGGCCATCTTTGCTAATGTTTGGTAAGAATAGTTTCGATGTATTCCTTTTGTAATTGTAAAGATATAATCCGGAGTTAGTGCCCAGCCAGCAACTCTGATCATCCGCCGGTGCTATGCTGAATACAAGATTAGTAGATGGGGGAGGGCCTCCCAGGTAAACTACTTTCATTATCATTGTGGCTTTGTCGGCCATCATCAGTGCGCTTTGTGTACCGATAAACAGATAATCACGCGTATTAAGAAAAGACCGTACACTGAGGTTTTCTGTCCTGATGGAGCCGTCAGCGGTGTGGTATTCCGGGATTGGGAAAAGCGTGGCGCGTGTGTCAAGTTTGCTTAATCCTGATCCGCTACTTCCTAGCCAAAGGCAGCCGGATCTATCCTGATACACACAAAGTGTGCTGCCGGGTGCAAGGCTCTTGGGATTACCGGGATCGTGGGTAATGAGTTGCAATGTGTAGTGTTTGGTATCGAGAATACCTGCCCCTGAAAGAAATCCAATTAGTATGGCATTGGTTTTCTCCCCGGCAATAGTGAATGAAGTGTTGCAAATAGAAGTAGTATTGCCTCCCGAAAGGCCCGGCATCAGTGGCTCAAAGAAAATCATCTTATTTGCTTCCTGATCCAGTAAAAAAATGCCACCTGTAGTACTCCACCAGATTCGGTGTTGTTCATCTTCCAAAAATTTTGACCCGACGTGCGTGAATTGGTTTACCGGCATTGTTTTAGTGGCCGACAGGTCATATTGGATGCCCTGGGGAATCAGTTTTCTTCCTGCTTTCACTATCGGGAAATTCAGTGGAATAAACTTCAGCTCAGTTTGGCGAGGTTGTGCGTATTGAAAAGATTCGGCAATAGTTGAAACCCATAGCCCTCCTTTGGAATCAGCGAAAATATCAGTGATAAGGTTATTCTTCAGGGTAGTCGGATCGCCGGGCTTACTTACATAATGAATTACTGTATCGGGGGTATTTGTTTGCTTAGAAGCGTTAAATACCAGTTTGAAGATGCCGTTTCCATAGGTTCCTATCCAAATATTTCCTGTCGGATCCTCAGTAATCGAATTGATATTCCCTCTGTTGAAATTTTCAGACAGCAGATGTGTGAATTTAATTTTCTTGTTATCATAGAGATCTACATTTCCATTCATGGTGCCAACCCACAAGCGTCCTCTGGAGTCGGTGAAGAGGACTGTTATTGCATTGTCTGAAATGGAGGTGGAGTCGAACGGGTCGTGATGAAATACTTTAAAATCGTAACCGTCGAACCGGTTGAGGCCATCTTTGGTGCCAAACCACATGAATCCCCGATGATCCTGAGTAATACTGTAAATCAGGCTTTGAGATAATCCGTTATTAATGGTGAAATGAGTGAAATGAGGATTAATAATTGGCTGAGCCTTAGTAGTAAAAGTAATAGCCAATAGCAATCCTGTAAGTATGACTTTAGGAAGATGAAGACGAATTGGACAGACAATTTTAAAGGTACCCATGAATGGGAGTTTTTCACTTCAGGCAGTAATTGAATACGTACTAAACTATTTGTATTATTGTCGAAGCGTACCGTAAATGTACTTCATCTCTAAATTACATGGTGCTTTTGACTATTACTTTATTCTTCTGTTGCTAAAGTGTCAGTTTTTCAAGTGCGCCTGACTGTCTTGCAACAATACCTTTTTCCTGTCTTTAATGCATAGTGGACAGTCCATGATTTTTATATTCATTGATCATGGTTAAGATTTCATTCTCGTCAATGCCCACAACGTAGATGTGTTTCTGGTTGAATGTAATAACCCTGTACCCTGTTTGGCCATTGATATCCACTTCTGTAACACCGTAAATTGTTGTTTTCGGAACAAAGTGATCGACTTTTTTCAATAACTCAGGCTTTAATTTCGACGCATCATAATAGCGTGTTAAAGCGTAGTCGCTTCCATTGCTTTTGTTGATAAATACTTTGCTTGGAACACCATCTTTTACGAACGACACTTCGTAGTATTGAGGGCCTGCCACCCACTTTGTATGCGTAGCATTAGGAAAGTCCTGATTGAATTTAAGTTTGATCCAATCTTCTGGATGGTTGCTTTGTGCCAGCACCGGTTGCAAAGAAAACAGCGCCAACACTACTGTAATTAACAATGTTTTCATTTTAAAGAAATTTTAAAGATTAACAATATTTCAAAAAACCGAATGCAAATTAGTGTGGGTCGGCAGGGATGTGATAGGATTATTCATTCAATTTCGGGTAAGTTTAAGTCAGAAAGGCATCTTTAATTAAAAAGGATGAATAAAATGCCGTGGATATGTTTATCAATGGCTATAAACAGCAACTGCCTTTAATAATTATTTCACCTTTGTTCAATGCAAAATGTGTCCTGTCAAATAACCGGCTTTTGGGTTTACCGTTCGAACTGATAAAGTAACCGATATTCAGAAACCGGTGTAGTGCCCAATAATTTCGATTGATAGAAAGTAAAAATGAAGACTTAAGGGGGTTTTTATGAAATATGCCGGATATTCTCTTTTATTGGTTCTGCCTTTTTTTCTGCCCCAAGCTTTTTACGCTTATGATTTGTCTGAATCATTGAGAAGATAATTTGTTATTGAAATACTTTGATCAAAGCATTTCAATAAACCGATAGTTCATTTAGCAGGAATTTGGACAATAAATTCTGTTCCTTTACTCTCCATGCTTTCCACCTTCATCTCTCCTCCATGTGCTTTTACTATATCGTAACTCAAACTCAATCCCAAACCAGTTCCCTGACCAGTTGGCTTCGTAGTGAAGAAAGGTTGAAAAATTTTGTCTTTGATTTTTTCGGGAATGCCATTGCCGTTGTCTCTGACACTTATCTCCACTTTACCACCTAAGTTTTTTGTACTGACGGTAACTGTGGGAAGGTAGGGGGCTAAACCTTGAAGTTTTTGAAAACCTTCAAGGTTTCTGCGCTCAGCGGCGGTGCTTCGGCTTCGCTCAGCACAGGCGTAAAATGCATTGTTGATTAAATTGAGAATCACTCTCCCGATATCCTGAGGCACTACATTTATTTTTGGAAGCGACGAATCAAAATGAGTTTCCATTGTGCAGTTGAAACTCTTGTCCTTTGCACGCATGCCATGATATGCTAATCGTAAATATTCATCGCACAATGCATTGATGTCAGTTGGTTCTTTTTGCCCTGTTGATGTTCTTGAATGTTGGAGCATTCCTTTTACAATGGCATCTGCACGTTTGCCGTGATGGTTTATTTTTTCTGAATTCTCATAAACATCATTTATCAATTCATCCTGCAAACTGTTATCTCGCTCAGCTTCTGGTTTTGATCTTTCTGCTCTGAGCTCATCCAGCATTTCTTTATTTATTTCAGAAAAATTATTGACGAAATTTAAAGGATTTTGTATCTCATGTGCAATGCCTGCGGTGAGTTCACCGAGCGATGCCATCTTCTCGGATTGGATGAGTTGTGCCTGCGTGGACTTTAATTCTGATAAAGTGCTTTGTATTTCATCTTTTTGTTTGCTGAGAAGAATATTGGCTTTTCTCTTATTGCGATTATTTCTTAATAATAAAAAGACGATTATCAGAATTATCAATATTACCGCCGCGAGAACATAAAATTTCAGTCTGGTCTCAAATTGTTGTTGTGCATCTTTTTTTGCCTGCGTCAATTGTTGCTCATGAAGTGTTTGGGTAAAAGATAAGTTTTGGGCCTGAGTTATTTTGGTTCTGTTCTTGAGACTGTCATTCAAAACGACAAAATCATTCAGATACTTATATGCACTGTCGTATTGATGTCTTCCATGAAAAAGTTGAGACAGTAGAGAATCTGCCCCAAGTTTGACATCAGCAGCGTATGTATTTTTAATAAATGTTAAGGCTTGCCGGGCATAAAAAAGAGCTGAGTCCGTTTGTCCGGTCTTATAAAATAAGGAAGCCATACTAAGGTTGATTCGTCCTGCATAATCAAGGCGACCCACTTTTATGGAGTATGGAAGAGCGGTTCTATACAGAAGAAACGCTGAATCATTATTTCCAATCTTAGCATACGTATTACCCCAATAAAATGCTCCAAGTGCAAACATCCCATAGCTCTTATTATTCAAAGTATTTTTATAAACCCGGGATTGATAGTATAAAGCGGAATCATATGAATTCAGATTGAAATGGATGATCCCTAAATTCTGATCTGCAATTGCTTTGAGCTGTTCTTTCAATGAGGCCTCCCTGAAGCTTTCCGAATTTGCTAATGAGGCTAATTTCTTTGCATAAGTGAGTGCGGTTTTATAATCTCCAATACCCTCATATATCCATATAATCGCCCTTGTTTGCCAGAAAATATCATTGGAATCTTTCACCTTCTCTGCCATTTGCAGGTTTTCTAAACCAATTTCAAGCGCCTGGGGATAATTACCTGTAAAATCTAATGCATAGGTGAGCGCCTGGCGGGCAGATATTATTCCTTTGGTATAATTAATCTTTTCTGATAAATCAATTGCCTCTTTCAAATACGCGAGGGAAGAATCTCTGCTCACCAATCCTCCGAAGCCAAAGCGGCTGCCCATCTCAACAAGTAATTTCACTTTGCCGATATCTGTTGTTTCTTTACTGAGAAGAAGTCTGAGGCTATCGTTAATTTTATCCTGTGCATAAATATTCCCGGCTGTGAAAAGAACAAGAAGGAATACAATTATTTTTTTCATTGGAATTACTTTAAATATTTTCCTTTAATGGCAATTGTACAATAAATTCAGTTCCCGTCTGATCGGCATGGAGGCTTTCCGCCCTTATACTTCCGCCGTGCGCCTTCACAATATCATAACTCAAACTCAATCCCAATCCTGTTCCCTGCCCTGTGGGTTTGGTAGTAAAGAAGGGTTGGAAGATTTTGTCTTTTATTTTTTCGGGGATACCATTGCCGTTGTCCTTTACGGTTATCTCTACCTTATCGCCTAAGTTTTTAGTGCTGACGGTAACTGTGGGAAGGTAGGGGGCTAAACCTTGAAGGTTTTCAAAACCTTCAAGGTTTCTGCGCTCATCGGCGGTGCTTCGGCTTCGCTCAGCACAGGCATAAAATGCATTGTTGATCAAATTAAGAATCACTCTTCCAATATCCTGTGGCACTACATTTATTTTCGGAAGTGATGAATCAAACTCGGTCTTCATATCACAATTAAAGCTCTTGTCTTTCGCTCTCATGCCGTGATAAGCTAATCTCAAGTATTCATCACACAAGGCATTGAGATCGGTTAGTTCTTTTTGCCCTGTTGATGTTCTGGAATGTTGCAGCATTCCTTTTACAATTGCATCTGCACGTCTGCCGTGATGGTTTATTTTTTCAAGATTTTGTTTTATATCCGATGCAATGGCTTTTGCTTCTTCAATATCTCCTTTGTCTAATTCAGTATTCATCTCATCTATCAGTTCATTGCTTACATCAGAAAAATTGTTGACGAAGTTTAAGGGATTTTGAATTTCATGTGCAATGCCTGCTGTGAGTTCTCCGAGCGATGCCATCTTTTCGGATTGGACGAGTTGCTTTTGGGTGGACTTTAATTCGTCTAATGAATTTTTTAATTCTAATGTGCGGCTATTGACTTTTTCTTCCAACTCAAGTTTTTCTTTCTGCAATTTTCTGGAACGTAAATAAGTAATAAACCAAACGATTCCTCCAAACAGAATAGCGTAAATGATATATGCCCACCACGTTCTGTACCAGGGGGGCAAAATGGTAAATGAATAATCTGCCTCACGGCTGATAACTCCTAATACACTCCTTGCCCTCACCTCAAATTTGTAATGTCCAAAAGGTAAATTGGTATATTCTTTAAAGGGGTTTTTACTCCAGGCACTCCAGCTTTTTTCAAATCCTTCCAGCCTGGTCTGGTACTGTGTTTCATCCTCACCCAAAAAATAAGGAGCAGCAAAATCAAACCGGACGGTATGATGACTGTACTCCATAACAGGTGCTTCCTTTCCTGATAAATAAGGATTCAATTTCTTTTCACCTGCCGATACATTTCTGATTAATACATTAAATGGAATGTTGTTATTGAATGAAACTTTTGTATCGTACCTGATGAGTCCACCCATAGATGAGAACCAGATAATGCCATTCCTGCCTGGGATGGAAGACTGCATACCATAATTATTCAGCAACGTCCACAATGAAGTGTCTATCCGGTATCTGTCATCCGTTTCTGTAGATGTGAGATAGCTATACCTGCCTTTTCTTGAGAATAACCACACAACATTATTTACACCAATTTTAAATCCTTTGACCGTGTCACCTGATACTAAAAATGCAGTATCATTAATAAACCTTTTTCCATTATTACTAATTTTGAAAGTTGGAATAGTGCCATCAGGGGTATTCCCGAAAAAATACATTTTGTCTTTAAACGAAACTGCACGCATTCCATTTTTAAAAGCCTGGCCTGCATGAAATTCTTCCACCTTACTTTTCTCCAGGTCGGGTATCCCGTTTTTACCAATAGACAGCGTGACGTGTGTCAACAGACTTCCCAGATCGTTTGTAATCCACAGGCTTCCATCCGGTTGCTCCGCTATCCAATGTATGGTTTCATTCCTGGTTTGAGGAACGACACCTAAATACCGCCATCCTCCTGCATGAAATTTGTCTCTGATAAAAACAACCAGGCCTCCACTAAATGTCCCTGCGCAAAGCAGATTGGGGTTTTTCTTTGAAATCAGCATCGCATCTACTTTTATCCCGGCTTTTATCAATGTGGCCTTAACTCCTTTGAGTGAATATTGTTGCCTGCTACCGGTCAATATCAGTTGATTACTATCCCTGAGAAAGCTCACATCTCCCACACCTGAGAGTGAAGGAATGGATTCAAACAAACCCGTGGACGCATCATACTTAGACACACCGAAAGAACCTACGTAAATTGAACCGTCCGGCAAACTTCCCATACTTTGAATCTGTGAGATAATACCTGGCTGATTAAAAAAACGGGTAAAAGGTGAATTCATTTCTATCCTGCAAATACCAAAACCACCAGTTCCTGCCCACAAATTATGTTGGCCATCCCAGTAAAGGGAACCAACGGTGTTACCCGCTAACCCGGATTGTTTATTTATAACCTGCAATACTTTGCCCTGTGGACTCAAGATAATTATACCTGCGTTTATTGTCCCCAAAACATAATTTCTGCCTATCATAAGGGCTGAATTCACACCGCCTTTCTTCAGAATTGGGTCTGCATCTGTATGGAAAGGAGAAGTATGCATTCCATCAAAAAGGTATAACCCCTTATTATAAGTAACAAGCAGGAATTCCTTCTCCCCTTTGGGGCCAGTGTATGGAAGCATTTCAAGAAGTGGAATTCTTTTTAACGAATCAGTACCTGGTATGATTTGCAATGAATCATGATTCAATTTTAATAATCCGGTAAACCATTCCTGTACAAATAATGTATTATCCAAATAAAAAATATTTCCAAATCCCTTTTTTGAATCCCATGTCTTGCAAATCCATGTAACTTTTTTCCCCGAAATTGTTTTGGTAAGATGAAAAATCCTTTCACCGGATTGAAAATAAACACAGTTGCGGCCTGCTTGTACGGAATAAATATCAGAGAATTTTCTCTTGTCCTTTGGCACATATTGAAGAAGAGAAACGGCAATGGTTTCTCCGGTGCTATCGTGTGAGAGATATCCAAAGTCGCCGGAGCCGCCATAAAAAATGGTACCGGAACTGTCAATGGCTGCAGCTCTTGTATGTCCTATTAAATTTTGATTTTGGAGCAGAGGAGTCCAGTTTACTCCGTCATAAGATTCCATCGTTATGTTGGTTCCCCAATTTCCAAAATACATCACCCCATCCCGGCCTTGGATTATCCATGTAGCGAGTCCAAGGTATTTAGTTTTTACAGGTGAATAGGTGGTGATAAATGGTAGTCCCACCGGTTGCTGCGCAACAAGATTTGCAACATATAAAAAGGCAAAAACAAAAAGAATTAATTTCTTCATTTTCTCATTTTTTAAATCTCTTTCTAAGAGTAAAGGATTTTATTTATTCAGATACTTTGATGGTTTTATTTATCTGCGTTTCTTCAGCACTTATCTTATCAAACAGGTAGCATCACTACGAACTCCGTTCCCCGTCCGGCCGTGTCATCCGGTCGGGCTTCAACTTCTCTGGTTTCAACTCTTATTTCCCCTCCATGTGCTTTCACTATATCATAGCTCAAACTTAATCCCAATCCGGTTCCCTGCCCTGTTGGTTTGGTAGTGAAGAAGGGCTGAAATATTTTGTCCTTGATCTTTTCGGGAATACCATTGCCGTTGTCTTTGACACTTATCTCCACTTTATCACCTAAACTCTTAGTACTGACTGTAACTGAGGGAAGGTAGGGTGTTAAACCTTGAAGGTTTTCAAAACCTTCAAGGTTTTTTCGCTCACAAGCGTAAAACGCATTGTTGATCAAATTCAGAATCACCCTCCCGATATCCTGAGGCACCACATTTATTTTTGGAAGCATTGGATCAAATTCTGTTTTCATCGTGCAATTAAAACTTTTATCTTTTGCTCTCATTCCGTGATATGCCAATCGTAAATATTCATCACACAATGCATTAATATCTGTTGGTTCTTTTTGCCCGGTTGATGTTCTGGAATGTTGCAACATTCCTTTTACGATTGCATCAGCACGTTTGCCGTGGTGATTTATTTTTTCTTCATTGGCTCTTATATCGTTTAGAATATCTTTGACCTCAGCCACATTTCCTTTATCAATTTCCTGGTCTGCTTCTCCGATTAATTCTGTATTGATGTCGGAAAAATTATTCACGAAGTTCAGTGGATTCTGAATCTCATGGGCAATACCGGCAGTGAGCTCTCCAAGACTTGCCATCTTCTCTGATTGGATGAGTTGGGATTGAGTTGATTTTAGATTGTCAAGAGAATGTTTTAGTTCGTCTGTTCGTTGAGAAACTTTTCTTTCAAGAAGTTGATTTCTTCTTTTTAGGTTTCTTGACCGGTAATTAATAAACCCCCTGACAAAAGCCACAAACAGTAACGCATACATTATATATGCCCACCAGGTTTGCCACCAGGGTGAACGGATAACCACTGTAATAGTATCTTCTTTACTCCAGATACCATCCTTATTGGCAGCCTTAACTCTGAAAGTATAAGTGCCTGGCGACAGGTTGGTGTAGGTTACCGTCCTGTTGGTTCCTGCCTCTAACCAACTATTATCATAACCATCTAATTTGTAGGCGTATTTTATTGCAGATGCATTTTGGAAATAAATCCCTACATAGTTAAAGGTAATCCGATTGTCACGGTAGGATAGGGAGATTTCGTTTTTTCCGAAGGCAGTCACAGAGGAATCCTTTGGGAATTCATTGCCCGGATTAATGAAATGGACAGATTGTATGTGAATAACCGGAGGAACCGAATCTATTGCAAAGTCGTGCGGGTTAAGGGTAAAGAAGCCATTGTCAGTAGAAAATAGAAACAGGCTGTCATTTATTTTAAAAGCCCAATACAGATTTTCCGACGGCAAGCCATCTGCTTTGGTAATGGTTTGTACTTTATTAGTTTGTGGATTCAGGATAGAAATACCCCTTGCCGAAGGCAGCCACAATTTTCCCATTTTATCAATCAGGATTCCGGAGACCCTGTCATATAGCAATCCTTCTTTTTGACCATAGTTTGTAACTGAATTCCTCTTCTGGTCAAGGCAAAATATTCCACTAATAAAAGTTCCCACCCAAAGCCTTCCTTGCGGATCTTCCTGAATTCCCATGACAGCATTAAATCCGGGACTTCTCGCATACGAAGTGAAAGTTCCGGTTTCCCGGTTCACACTGTCTAAGCTGCCATAGGTGTTGCAACCTAACCATACTGTACCGTTTTTATCTTCAAACAGCGCGTTTATCTCGCTATTATCAGTTCCGGGCTGATTGGCTTTGCCAATTTCCATATTTTTCAAATATGGATAACGGATAAAGTTTTGAGATACGGGGTTGAAACGGCAAAGCCCGCCACCATAAGTACCCACCCAAAGGTTGCCCAAATGATCTTCTAATAATGTCAGCACATTATTATTGCTTAGAGAAGCTTCATCGTTATTATCATTTTGAAAATGTTTTGAATTGCCTGTTTTCGGATCATAACGGTAGAGTCCTTTCAGATTACCCAGCCATATATATCCTTTACTGCCGGCAATAACAGTCTGGGTAGGGATATCTTTCCCGTTGATTTTTGCTTCTGAAAAAGTATGATTGCCGGGAAGCCAATAATAAAGTCCTCGTGATGTACCCATCCAGATAGTCCCATCAAAAGCTTTTGCCAGTGAATTTATCTTCCCACCCGGAAAATAATTCGGCAGTTTTGGATTATCTGAATATTGAACAAACCGGGAACGGTTATGATCAATCCATAGCAAGCCCTCCTGGGCATTGCCAAACCACAATGTTCCTCTTGTATCAATGAGTAAATGGTGGGTAGGATTGTAGAATAAAAAAGAATTTTGAATCTCACTGGAATTTATACGCTCAAATTTTCTTGAATATGTATTGAAGAAAACCAATCCTTCGGATGAAGCACACCAGAGATTACCGTTTCTATCTTCTTTCAATTCTTTGATGGCGGCACTCTTTCCATCGTGGAGCAGGTAGTTGGTGAATTGATGAGTTGAAGGATTGAATAATGAAATACCGTCTCCGGTCCCCACCCACAATTGTCCGGATCTGGCTCTTATTACAGCATAGACTGTATCATTTGCAATGCTGCTGATGTTGCCCGGCTGGTGTAGAAATACGTTAAACGAATCCTTATCGACATCATATCTGCAAAGTCCGATGCCAAACGAAAGATTGGATTTATATATCAGTTTATTTCCTCCATTGGTAAACCAAAGAATGTTGGGTTGGGAAGCATCGTGATAAATCTGATTGAATCTGAGTTTCTGGTTGCTGCCGGAAGGAGTAGGGTGGAGGGTGAACCGATCTGTCTGAGTGTCGTATTTGTATAATCCGTTATCTGCGCTCACCCATATATTACCATCTTTATCTCTAAACAAATTATTGAAGCGGGAAGCATTGACGTAATGATCCTTCTGTACGTTTTTGCCAAAACGTTCAACCTTCTTTGTCTTTATATTGAACTTGTAAAGCGTATTTGTCCATTCGACGTTGGAAGCTCCCAGCCAATTGTCAGTTGTAATCCAGAGATTTCCTTTTTGGTCGTCAAGAATATCTGATATAAAGGGCATGGCGCCTGGAGCAGCTAAATAATTGGTATTGGATGAATCAAGAAGGTATTGAACAAACTTATCGTTTGCACGGTCATATAAACATAGTCCTGTATTATATTCACCTACCCACAACCTATCCTCACTATCTAAGTAGAGTTTTGAAATTATCAGAACAGGTGGCATAAAAGTACCGGGCATGTATATCCTGGGTGTATAACCGTCGTAACGCACCAATCCTTTTTGAGTGCCTATCCAGATATATCCTTCCTTATCCTGAATCAGCGAAGTGACAGTACCTTCGGGTAATCCATTACTTATAAAAAGATGTCCAAAACGCAGGTTTTTCGGTAGTCCGTTTTGTGCTGTGCCTACTTGCGAGATAGCCATCAGCAAACAAAGAGTTATAAACTTTTTCATAGACCATATTTTAAAGCATGTTTCAACTTTTATTCTTCTTATACCGATAACCCTATGAACCGGTGGTTCAGATGGCCGGCAATATCACAACGAACTCTGTCCCCCGTCTGGTCGCGTTATCCGCATGGGTTACTCCTCGCTCGCCTGCCTGACCGGTGGCCGGGCTCTCCACCTTTATCTCCCCTTCATGCGCTTTGATGATATCATAACTCAGACTCAATCCCAAGCCGGTTCCCTGCCCTGTCGGCTTGGTGGTGAAGAAAGGCTGGAAGATTTTGTCTTTTATTTTTTCCGGAATGCCATTGCCGTTGTCCTTTACACTTATCTCCACTTTATCACCTAAGTTCTTAGTGCTGACTGTAACTGTGGGAAGGTAGGGTGTTAAACCTTGAAGGTTTTGAAAACCTTCAAGGTTTCTTCGCTCAGCACAAGCATAGAATGCATTGTTGATCAAATTCAGAATCACCCTC
The DNA here is from genome assembly GCA_023957755.1 of Chitinophagaceae bacterium. Classification (GTDB taxonomy): domain Bacteria; phylum Bacteroidota; class Bacteroidia; order Chitinophagales; family Chitinophagaceae; genus Ginsengibacter. The sequence continues at coordinate 32,051 of JAMLGT010000007.1, read as the reverse complement.
CCAATATCCTGAGGCACTACATTTATTTTTGGAAGTGTAGAATCAAAGTCTGTTTTCATCTCACAATTGAAACTCTTGTCTTTTGCTCTCATGCCATGGTAAGCAAGTCGTAAATATTCATCACACAATGCATTAATATCTGTTGGTTCTTTTTGCCCCGTTGATGTTCTGGAATGTTGAAGCATTCCTTTTACGATTGCATCGGCACGTTTGCCGTGATGATTGATTTTTTCTTCATTCGCTTTTATATCATTCAAAATATCTTTTGCCTCAGAAACATTCCCTTTGTCTATTTCCTGACCAGCTTCTTCAATTAATTCAGCATTGATATCCGAGAAATTATTAACGAAGTTTAATGGGTTCTGAATTTCATGGGCAATACCTGCTGTGAGCTCACCGAGAGAAGCCATCTTTTCTGATTGGATGAGTTGTTTTTGCATGGCTTTTAAATTGTCCAGTGATTGTTTCAATTCATCAGTCCGTTCTGATACTTTCTGTTCAAGTTGCTGATTTTTTCTTTTCAGATTTCTTGACCGGTAATTAATAAATCCCCAGACAAGAGCTACTAACAGTAATGCATACATCAGATATGCCCACCACGTTTGCCACCAGGGCGAATGAATGATAATTATTATAGAAGTTTCTTTACTCCAGACTCCATCACTGTTGGCAGCCTTTACATGGAATGTATAAGTACCCGGTGATAAGTTGGTATATGTGACAGACCTGTTAGTCCCTGCATTTATCCAGTTTTTATCATATCCATCCAATCTGTATGCGTATTGCGTCTGGTCTGCATTCTGGTAATGGATACCAACATAATTAAAAGTAATCCTGTTTTGATCGTATTGAAAATTGAATTTCTTATGCCCAAAGGCAACTAATACAGAATCTCCAAACGACTTGTTTCCTGATTGTGGTTTGGTGAAGGATACGGTTTCGATATACATCAAAGGGGGGTCGGTATCTCTTTCAATTTGAGAAGGATTAAATTCAATAAATCCATCGGTGGTGCTGATAAGGAAATCTCCATTGCTGGTTTTGAAACCACCATCAATATTATTGTAGCCTGTCTGATAATTGAGGTGCACAGATGGTAATCCATTAGCTGTTGTGATTATCTGAGCCTTTCCGGTTACCGGATTAAAAACAGTTATTCCCCGTGGTGATGGCAACCAAAGTAAACCGGAATTATCGTAAAAAATTTTGTTGACAGTGTTGTATAACATCCCGTCTTTTTCAGTAAACTGTTTTATGGCTCCGGTTTCAGGATTGAAACGAACGAGCCCTCCACCCAATGTTCCGATCCACATCAGACCATCTTTATCCGGCAGGATGTCGCTGATGGAGGAAAGACCGTGGGGTTCGTCAAGATAAACTTTGGAACTACTGTCCCGGGGATTTAACCGGACCAATCCCTTTTCGGTACCTATCCATATCGCTCCTTTACTATCTTCAATTATTTTGGTAAAGCGCCTTGAAGGAAGCTCTTTGCTCCTGCCAATATTATTTGGGTTGAATGAAAAGGCCTGAGAATTAGTGTAAAGAACCTGGGTAGTCCTGCCAGTCAAAGGATCAAAACCATACAACCCCTTAAAATTGGCGGTTAACCAAATTTTCCCTTTATGGTCCTCATAAATGGAACTAATATTACTATTCATTTCGGCTGTGTCAGTCAAATAATTTTTTGAACTCCCCGAGACAGGGTCAAACCGAAATAAGTTTTTCCCTACCCCATACCAAACTATTCCTTTGCCATCAATGTAAATGGAGGAAATCCGGTTTATTAAAAACTGCCTTTTGTCAGGCTTTAAAGATTTTACCAATCTAAAGGAATCACTGTGACGGTTCCAAAAAACAAGTCCCTTCGCCGTACCCATGTAAATGTTGCCTTGAATATCTTCAGCATAACAGATTACAGCCCCAAAATTGTAATTACTTCCGCTTTCTGTTTTGTCCGGATATACTGTAAACTGTGAACCTGCTTTATTTACCCATTGTATGCCCTGATTGCTTTCGCTCAGCCAGAGAGTACCTCTGTGATCTATCAGAAGATCTCTGATAACATTACTTTGTAACGATGCAGGATTGGACGGATTTGCCAGGTAATGAGTAAAGGTTCTGGTCTGTGTATTAAAATAAAACAATCCGCCAAACATGCTATTGTACCAGATATTACCCGTTTTGTCTTCCTTGCAAAGAGGAAAGGTTACGGTGGAGTTTACAGGTTTAGCATTTGTATGGTAATGGATAAACTTGTTATTATGTTTATCAAAATACATCAGACTGTTTGTATCAGGAAACCATAAATTTCCCTTTGTATCTTCCATTGGAGATCGAGAGACCGACGCGACCGGCGTTTGGATAAGCACCCCCTCAATTGTTGGGTAGGCGGTGAAACTGTGGTTGTTGGTATTGTACCGAATTAAACCTCCAGAAAAGTTTTTATTTACGTAATCCATCCAAAGAATGCCAGGATCCGATGGAGATTCAAATAATGTGACAAGGCCTACTTGTAGCATAGAATCTTTTTTCACCTGAATGTTTCTGAATCTGTTTATAGCACTGTCATATTTATATATTCCGCTATCGGTACCCATCCAAATCTGTCCTGCATGATCTTTCAAAAGAGTAGCAAAAAATGTGGCATCTATAAAATGGTTCCCTGTATCAGAATGGCTGAATCGCTGCGATTTGCCTGTCTTTCTATCATAACAATTAAGGACCCATTTTAATTGATTTGTATTGGCAGATGAGGAGGATATTGCCCATATATTACCTGCACCGTCTTCCTGTATTCGAGTTATCCGGTTTGCACCAGTGCCCCCATTTTCCTTGTAATAAATACACTGTTTGAAAGTGTCGGCAGAACGGTCGTATTGAAATAATCCTTTATGATCTGTTCCCACCCATAACACTCCTTCATGATCCTCATAAATCAATATAATTCCCTGAAGGCTAAGTTCGGGTGACCCTAATATATATACCTTAGGTTTGTAACCATCATATTTTACTAAACCGGCGGATGTAGCTGCCCATATGTAACCATACCTGTCCTGCAGTATCATACTGGCAGTTGTTTTCGGGAGACCGTTTTCTACCGAGAGATGATAAAACTGCAGATTCTTATTCTGTGCCTGACTGGTAATTACCACGAACAGCGAAAGAATACTGAGAAAAAGAATATTTTTCATAAACCAGAATTATTAAGTGGTAATTGAATGATAAACTCCGTTCCCCGTCCAACCGTGTCATCAGGACGGGCTTCATCGGCCCTGGTTTCAACTTTTATTTCTCCTCCATGTGCTTTGATGATATCATAGCTCAAACTCAATCCCAATCCTGTTCCCTGCCCTGTCGGCTTGGTGGTGAAGAAAGGTTGAAAAATTTTGTCCTTGATTTTTTCAGGAATGCCATTGCCATTGTCCTTTACTGATATTTCTACTTTTTCACCTAAATTTTTAGTACTGACGGTTACTGTGGGAAGGTAGGGGGCTAAACCTTGAAGGTTTTGAAAACCTTCAAGGTTTTTACGCTCAGCGGCGGTGCTTCGGCTTCGCTCAGCACAGGCGTAAAACGCATTGTTGATCAAATTCAGAATCACCCTCCCAATATCCTGTGGCACTACATTTATTTTTGGAAGTGTGGAATCAAAGTCTGTTTTCATCTCACAATTGAAACTCTTGTCCTTAGCTCTCATGCCATGATATGCCAGTCGTAAATACTCATCACATAATGCATTGATATCTGTTGGTTCTTTTTGTCCGGTTGATGTTCTTGAATGTTGCAACATCCCTTTTACAATGGCATCGGCACGTTTACCATGATGGTTGATCTTTTTCTCATTTGATTCAATATCATTAAGCAAATCCTTTACATCCACATCATCAATTTTTAATTCTTCACTTTTATTTCTTAATTCCTCAATCAATTCTGAATTGATATCAGAAAAATTATTGACGAAGTTTAAGGGATTTTGAATCTCATGTGCAATGCCAGCAGTGAGTTCGCCGAGCGACGCCATCTTCTCGGATTGTATGAGTTGCGCCTGGGTGGATTTTAAATTGGATAATGCTGTTTCTATTTCCTCATTTTTCTGATGCAGCAGTTGATTCGCTTTTCGTTTGTTCCGGAGATTCCTTAATAGAAAGAATCCTATGATCAGGAAAATAAAAATTATTGCTGCGAATAAATACAGTTTTGTTTTAGCAGCATATTGTTGTTGCGCTTCTTTTTTTGCCTGCTCTAATTGTTGTTGTTGCAGGGTTTCATTGAAAGAGAAATTTTGTGCCTGAATTATTTTGGTTTGATTATACAAACTATCTTTCAGTGTAACATATTGTTGAAGGTATTTAAAGGCACTGTCATTTTGCCGCAGATTTTTGTATAAAGTGGAAAGCAGGGAATAAACACCCTGCAAGGCATCAGGAGCATCAATGGTCTGTACCCGGTTCAATGCCTGCCTGCCATAAAATAAAGCAGAATCTGACTGCCCCTTTTTAAGAAATACCCTGGCGATAGCAGTTTCAGCCACAACGACTCCATCCACACGACCTGCGATCAGGCTAGCCGGAATACATTCTTTGTAATAATAAAATGCCAGGCTGTCATTCCCTTTCTTAAAATAATAATTGCCAAGCCCATGTGTGGCCAAGGCGAGCAACCCCGGGTCTTTAATCTTTATGGCGCCATCATAAATCAGTTGCAGATAGCGTAAAGTGGAATCCGGTTCGTTCAAGTCCGAATAGGCCATCGCCATTACATTGTTTGCAATCCAGACGAAAGTTTCTTTCTCGATAGTATCACTGACGGGAATCAATGGCGCTATGGAGGCTAACCTTTTTTCATATTCCAACTGTTTCAGATTATCACCCATCCTTCCGTATATCCACCCGATTACTCTCGTCTGTAAAAAAAAGGTCTTCATATCGTGGAATTCCTCTGCCTGTTTTAAATTATGCAAGGAGAGTTTGAGTGCTTCGGGATAATTGCCTGTTTGAAACAGATAATTAGTCATATTAAACCTGGCTTCCAATTCTCCTTTCGCGTAATTTATTCGCTGTGCCAATTCCAATGCCTGCTGCGAATACCACAATGATGAATCATTTCTTAAATTTCCAAAGCCAAATCGGCTACTCATTTTATTCAGCAGTTTCACTTTCCCTTTATCTGTTTTTTCTTTTGCGAGCAACAATTTCAAGCTATCTATAGTTTTGGTTTGTGCAGGAAGATTTGATCCTGTGAAGAGAATGAAGATGAAAAGAATAGCTTTTTTCATGTTAATTTTTTTTATGCAGGACTCATGGCTGAAATCCCGGATTCTTTTACAATACTCTACTATGTGGTCGGCAACATTACAATAAACTCAGTTCCCTCATTTTCTTTACTCTCCACTTTTATCTCACCCTCATGTGCCCTCACTATATCATAGCTCAGACTCAATCCCAAACCAGTTCCCTGACCAGTTGGCTTCGTAGTGAAGAAAGGTTGAAAAATTTTGTCTTTGATTTTTTCGGGAATGCCATTGCCGTTGTCTCTGACACTTATCTCCACTTTACCACCTAAGTTTTTTGTACTGACGGTAACTGTGGGAAGGTAGGGGGCTAAACCTTGAAGTTTTTGAAAACCTTCAAGGTTTTTGCGCTCAGCGGCGGTGCTTCGGCCTCGCTCAGCACAGGCATAAAATGCATTGTTGATCAAATTCAGAATCACCCGCCCGATATCCTGAGGTACCACATTTACTTTTGGAAGCGACGAATCAAAATGAGTTTCCAATGTGCAGTTGAAACTCTTGTCCTTAGCTCTCATCCCATGATATGCTAATCTCAAATACTCATCACACAAAGCGTTGATATCTGTTGGTTCTTTTTGCCCTGTTGACGTTCTGGAATGCTGCAGCATTTCTTTTACAATGGCATCGGCGCGTTTGCCGTGGTGATTTATTTTTTCTTCATTGGCTCTTATATCGTTTAAAATATCTTTGACCTCAGCCACATTTCCTTTATCAATTTCCTGGTCTGCTTCTCCGATTAATTCTGTATTGATGTCGGAAAAATTATTCACAAAGTTCAGTGGATTCTGAATCTCATGGGCAATACCTGCCATGAGTTCACCGAGTGAAGCCATTTTTTCAGATTGGATGAGTTGCTTTTGAGTGGATTTTAAATCTTCAAATGACTTATTTAATTCTTCAGTTCGTTGGGTTACTTTTTCTTCAAGTAATTTGTTTTCTTTCATCAATTTTCTTGACCGGTACTGGACATAAAACCTCAGTAAAGAAATAGCTACAATAATATATAATAAGTATGCCCACCAGGTAGCATACCACGGCGGACGTATAGTAAAACTAAATTCAGCAGGTTTGTTCCACTTCCCGTTTTTCCAGCGACTGGCAACTTTGAAAATATATTTACCTGGATTAAGATTCAAATAGCTCCCCGAATGGGTATCGTTTGTAAATGTCCAATGGTTGTCTGTCCCATCAAGTATGTAGGCAAATTGTACATCATCAGCCCTCCCCGCGTTCATTTCAGTATAACTAAATTGAATTGTATTTTGGTCGTACGGTAATGAAAGATTTACCGGTAAATAAAATGGGTCGGTCAGGCTATCCCAAAGAACAGAACCACGAACAGTATATCCGGCAGCATTCATAGACAGATTTTCGTTGGCTCCAGTTGCTGTGGAATTAACTATAAAATTAGTGCTGACTGAAAATGAAGAAGGTTTCCCCATAATTCGAATCCCAGTTACGAAATCGACACCTTTAGAAGTATCCGCCTTAATTCCAGGAATAATAGCCATCCCTGCTCCGCCCCAGAGATAATTGCCTCTGCTGGAAGTGGCATCCCGTCTGTGTACACGATTACTTTTTATTAAGCTCTCAGAATTTGCGAGTATTTCTACTTGCCAATTTCTGTTGCCCGGTGGATTCGGTGGTGTAATCATGTCTATTTTTTCTGCTGTCGCAGCAATAAGTTTTCCCTTATATTCCAACATGGAATAAATTGAAGCAGCAGACAACCCGTTTTCCGTAGTAAGATGGGTAATTGTTTTCTTTACCGGGTCAATTATGAAAATTCCAGCCTTATCGGAGGATATAATCCCCTCCCATATTCTTCCGTGGTTGTCAACCGTAATCCTTTTTAGATTCCGGACAGTAATTCTTTCATTGTCAGGGATATTTTGAATGGTGTTCCCTGCAGGATCAATGATAGACAATTGTCCCATATCCGGCACTACAACGATTCTATTCCCCGGAAAAGGGTAAAATGATTCAACTATATATTTATTCCAGCCGAGCTTTGGAATAAATGCAAGAAATAAATGATGGGCGGAATCATATTTCACGATTCCTTCAGGAGAAATCCCCATCCACTTATTTCCTTGTTGGTCGGTGATGATAGATTCAATATCATTTTTTATCAGACCTTCTTTTCCGGTAACTCTAATCAATTCGTTATTTTCCGGATCAAAAATATTGTACCCACTATTTGTGGTGATAACAATTCTACCTTCCTCTCCTATTATATTATTTATCCGGGAGCCTGCAAGACCTTCCTTTTTAGTAATTACATAATAGTTTTGTCTGGCCGAATCCACCACCATTAAAGTATTCCGGTTATCAATCCATAGCCTGCCTTTAGTGTCCTCACTGAAGAAGGCAATGTTGCTATTTCTGAATGGATAGATTGTTCTACCAAATAAACTGATGGAGTTGATAGTCCCATAAGCGAAGTTGTTATTTGCCACCAATATATTTCCGGGACTAATTTCTAAAAGACTGACAACACCAAAATTATTCAAACCTTCCGTATATTGGATAGACCGGAACGTTTCGCTTTCAGGTTTCAGAATATAAAGTGCGCCAAAGGTGCCAATCCAAAGCCCACCTTTCTCATCAAAAAGCAAATTAAAAGAAAATATTTTCTGTTCGGGATTCAGGTTAAAGTGCGTTATTGTCCCATTGTCTATATCAATTGCTTTTACCCCTAAAGAAGGTGAAGCCGCCCATATTCGCCCGTCCCGTCCTATGGTGATAGCTGTGACAGAGTCACTTTTACTATGCCTGTTTTTGTCCTCCATGTAATAAATTCTTTTACTACCAGGGTCAATAATATCTATTCCATTGTCTGTCCCAAGCCATGTTCTCCCCTTTTCATCAAATGCCGAACAGAAATAAATTGAACTATCAGAAACGGGGACTATTTCTATTTGGCGATATGTCAGGTTACGGGTATCTATCACAATAGAAGGCGATCCGGCAGGTTGAGGTAGCCACAGATTCCCATTAGGATCGATTGAAATTTTGAATACGCCACCAATTTGAAATTTGACAACTTGGTAACTAATTAGTTTCCTTTTCAGATCTAAACATATCAGCTTAAAATTTTTATCCCCTGTTTCCTGTGCCACTGCCCACAATTTGCCTGAAGGATCGAATGCCATGGTCAATGCAGAAATATTGGATAATACACGGGTTAGTTGCATCCCGTCAAAACGGTAAATCCCATTATTCGTTCCAATCCAGATCAATCTTGCTGAATCCCTGATAAGCGAAGAAATAACATTGTTGGAACTGAAGATTTTCCATTCTTTTAGATCGAGCGTGGATATAGAAACTCTTTCTGGTTTTGGCACTGTCACCGTTTGCATTTCAGGTGACAGAGGTTCCGTCTTCATGTTTAACGGCTGAGCAGGAATCTTATTTAAATCGAATGGTTTGGAAGGAAGTGATTTCAAATTGAACTCAGTTGTATAAGGTTTTTCCGGTAATGGCTTAAAACCTGTGGTGTCAAAGGGGTATTTCTTCATCTTTGAAAAGTCCAAATGAAATACAGCAGGCCTGATAGTTCCCCTCGCCAAAGTATCCCAGTGAAGCGGCTCAGGTTCAGGCAGTACCAGCGGTTCAGTTTTCGGTTGTGGATAAGCTGTAAAAATTTCCGGGGCGGGAATGTTTTTTTTACTGTGGCACGAAACCAGAAACAGCGCAATATTGATTATGAAAACGAGAATCCTCTTCATGATTTTATTTTTTCTTTACGTATAGGAATAAAACCCATAATAGTCTTATATTTTATTGAGTTACCGGCAAGGTTACCAGGAACTCTGTACCCCGTCCAACCATGTCATCCGGACGGGCATCACCATCCCTGCTCTCTACCTTTATCTCCCCTCCCTGCGCTTTCATTATATCATAACTCAAACTCAATCCCAAACCAGTTCCCTGACCAGTTGGCTTCGTAGTGAAGAAAGGTTGAAAAATTTTGTCTTTGATTTTTTCGGGAATGCCATTGCCGTTGTCTCTGACACTTATCTCCACTTTACCACCTAAGTTTTTTGTACTGACGGTAACTGTGGGAAGGTAGGGGGCTAAACCTTGAAGTTTTTGAAAACCTTCAAGGTTTTTTCGCTCAGCACAAGCGTAAAATGCATTGTTGATCAAATTCAGAATCACTCTCCCAATATCCTGTGGCACCACATTTATTTTTGGAAGTGTGGAATCAAAGTCTGTTTTCATCTCACAATTGAAACTCTTGTCCTTAGCTCTCATGCCATGATATGCCAGTCGTAAATACTCATCACATAATGCATTGATATCTGTTGGTTCTTTTTGTCCGGTTGAAGTTCTTGAATGTTGCAACATTCCTTTTACAATGGCATCAGCACGTTTGCCGTGGTGGTTTATTTTTTCTTCATTGGCTTTAATGTCATCTGCGATTTCATTTGCCGATTGCATATTGCCTGTTGCCAATTCTGACTTTAGTTCATCCAACAATTCACTATTGATGTCAGAAAAATTATTCACGAAGTTTAATGGGTTCTGAATCTCATGCGCAATGCCTGCAGTGAGCTCCCCAAGCGATGCCATTTTCTCGCTTTGTATTAATTGCGCTTGCGTTGATTTTAATTCTGAATAAGCGGCCTCAATTCTTGACTTGGCCTTTTGTTTTTGGCGATTATTCCAAAAAAGGAAAATCACAAGAAGAATGAATGCTGCAATTACAGTCAGACCGATGTTTCTTATCCGTGTCGCCTCCGCTTCTTTTTTCATTTCAGCCTCCTTCTCCAAGGCATCCTTTTTTTGCTGCTCTATTTGAAGCTTTGTATGTGCGATGTTTTGAGCTGAAGTCCATTTGAATGTTTCATACTGAATAGAATCATAAATTGTTTTATATTCCAACGCTTTTTTGTAATTGCCAAAGGCATAATAATAAATGTAAAAGGCCCGATTGGCGTCGCCAAGTTCTTTTTTAAGATCATGCTCTTTTGCTATATCAAGTGCAGCTTTTGCATAATAGAAAGCGCTATCCTTCCTCCTGATTCTTGTAAATAATTCGCTTATCCAAGAATATGAATACGCAATAGGATGATAGTTGTTACCATTCAGGTAATAGGGCAGTACTTGTTCAATTATTTTTATGCTTTCTTTAAATTTTCCATCATGTTCTAAAATAGATGCTTTACCCCATAATAGCCGGTTTATACTATATTCATTTTTCAGGTTAATGGCAAGCATTATGGCTTTCGGTAAAAGAGAGTCTGCCTTATTCCATTTTTCACTTTGGATGTAATCATTAATTAACATTACTTCAGCTTGTAATATCATTTTGTCGTTTTTCATTGAACGCGCCATATCAAGAAATATTAGGGCGTGAACTTCAGCACTGCTGTCATCTCCCGAAAGGCGATAGGCGTCGCTAAGCAGGCTATGAGAATTGGCAATCATTTTCAGATCGCCAATATCTTCAGCCTCGTTTAGCGCCTGAATTGAATAGGAGATTGCTTCATTTATATTATTTTCATTCAGGCTGTTATCCGCGAGTGCAAACAAGATAAATGCAATTCCTTTTTTCCATTTAATATTCTTTGACAAATCAAGTGCTTCTTTTTTCAAATCAATAGCCTTTTCAGGATCACTCCCCGATATTGCATTACTGTATCTCCAAATTTTTTTCACCCGTATGCTATCTTTCTTTGTGTAGTTTTCCATTGCCTGTTTCAGGCTATCTGTTCTGCTAGTCTGGCCAAAACAATTACCCGCAATAAAAAAGCAAGCGAAAAAAAATATTATTTTCTTCATGTTTAAGAATTGTGTGTTTGCAATAAAATGATGAACTCAGTTCCCACGCCTTCCCTGCTCTCCACTTTTATCTCCCCTCCATGTGCCTTTACAATATCATAACTCAAACTCAATCCCAATCCGGTCCCCTGCCCTGTTGGCTTCGTAGTGAAAAAAGGTTGGAATATTTTGTCTTTGATTTTTTCGGGAATGCCATTGCCATTGTCTCTGACTGATATTTCTACCTTATCACTTGAGTTTTTAGTACTGACTGTAACTGTGGGAAGGTAGGGGGCTAAACCTTGAAGGTTTTGAAAACCTTCAAGGTTTCTGCGCTCAGCACAAGCGTAAAATGCATTGTTGATCAAATTCAGAATCACTCTCCCAATATCCTGTGGCACCACATTTATTTTTGGAAGTGTGGAATCAAAGTCTGTTTTCATCTCACAATTGAAACTCTTGTCTTTAGCTCTCATGCCATGATATGCCAGTCGTAAATACTCATCACATAATGCATTGATATCTGTTGGTTCTTTTTGTCCGGTTGAAGTTCTTGAATGTTGCAACATTCCTTTTACAATGGCATCAGCACGTTTGCCGTGGTGGTTTATTTTTTCTTCATTCGCTCTTATATCGTTTAAAATATCTTTGACCTCAGCTACATTTCCTTTATCAATTTCCTGGTCTGCTTCCCCGATTAATTCTGTATTGATGTCAGAAAAATTATTAACGAAGTTTAATGGGTTTTGAATCTCATGGGCTATGCCTGCTGTGAGCTCACCGAGACTGGCCATCTTTTCTGACTGGATGAGTTGGGATTGGGTAGATTTGAGTTGCTCTAATGTTTTTTCTACTTCTGCTTTTTGGTAGTCAATTTCTTGTTTTTGGAGTTTGAGTAAATTGAATGCTTTCTGTTTGTGTTGATTATTTCTGTACAACATAAATGCTGCCAATAAAATAACAAATAGTAGGGCGATGAGCCCATACATTCTTAATTTATTTTGATAGGCTTTTTGAGCCTGCAGTTTTTCTTCCTGCTGCATCTTTTCATTGAATGTGATATTCTCAAGCTGCCTTATTTTTTCTTCACTGAAGAGGCTGTCTTTTATAGCAAGCATAATACGCTGGTATTTGAATGCACTGTCGGTATTGATCTTCAAAAACAGTTCTGTAAGCAAGCCGGAAGCCTTCATAACTCCGGGATTTAAAGACTGTGATTGTGCCACGGTTAAGGCCTGCCTGGCATAATAGATAGCAGAATCCGAATTGTGCATTTTTTTGAATACATCTGAAATGCCATTACTTCCATTTACGATGTCAAGAAAAAGTTTATTTTCTTCTGCATAGTGCAGACCTGATCTGAAGTATTCCAGGGCTTCATTGTATGCTCCCTTTTTAGAATGAATAAATGCCATGTAGAAATAGGGAACACTCCAATGGCGTTTTCTTGATTTATCTAATTGGTAAGCTTTGTTTATAAAGTAGAGTGCAGAATCCAGATTGTTCAGATGATAATAAGATTCACCGATAACACCCAATACTATTTCATAGAAATTATCATTTGCATTCAAATTTTTATAAGTATTGAAATAATACTCCAATGCCTTAGAGTAGTTTCCTGAATAGAAATAGACATTCCCGATTTGAAAATAATTCAAGGATATAGATTCTTTATCTGCCATTTGTAACGCATGTAATGCAATACTCAGCGCTTTTGAATAATTACCTTTTGCGCTTAAAGCTTCTGAAAGTGTTCCGGCAGGTTCCTGGATTAGTTTTTCCGGACTTTTGGATTTCAAAGCAAGTTGCCACGCCTCCATAGCATATTTAATGGCGGTATCGGGTATGTTCCACTGGAAAGGTTCTGCAATTTGATTTAATAGATTTATCCTCGCAGTGTCATCCATGGTTGTTCGCAGCAGATTTTTCATGCTGTCAATATTCAGATTCTGCCCCGATAGATTTGAAATAATAAAGAGGCTAAGAAGCGGTGCAATTATTTTTTTCATTGAATAAATTATAGTCTGAAAAAAAATGATTTTTCAAAATCTTGTCAAATACTTCCTCACATCCAGATGCATTCCTTCCATCATTGCTATCCATGTTTCTTCATCTATATCAGCTCCGGCAATCCAGTCTTCGTCGCTCATGGAGGCTCTGAAACTTAGAAAGGGTAAACTGTCCGGACCGGTGGGGTTACGAAATCTTGTACTTTCTCCATTCACGATTTTCAGTATGGTTTCTGCTACTACATCCGGTGGTATATGGTGATCTCTGGCCGCTGAGAAGAAGGCTACACATCTTTGGAGATTTGGATAGCCGGTTTCTTTGATCTGACTTTTACATTTGTCCTGAAGGGGCGTATCGATTACCCCAGGCTCTACCACTGCCACCCGGATCCCGAAGGGAAGTACTTCCATTGCCAGGCATTCACTGAAAGCTTCAACTGCGGCTTTGGATGCTGAATAGGGAGCATTGAAATAGTTAAATAATCTGCCACCTACCGAAGAAATATTGATGATGCAACCACTTTTCTTATGGCGCATGTGGGGTAATACGGCTTTGGTGCAACGTACAGTACCAATGAAATTGGTATCCATCTGCTCAATGAAGTCTTCTATCGACAATTCCTCTACACTCCCAAGCGTGCCAATACCTGCATTGTTGACCAGTACATCAATTTTGTCGGTGTAGAAAAGTATCTGTGATATGGCGTTTTTTATGGAATTATCGTCTGTTACGTCAAGGGGAAGAATGATGATGGGCAGGTTTTTATTGTCTGCAATGTCCTGTAGCTCCGTATGCTGTAAAGGATGCCGCATAGTGGCAAAAACGACATTCTTGTTTTTTGCGAGCATGACAGCCGTTGCAAATCCGATACCTGAACTACATCCCGTGATAATAATGTTTGACATGATTACTAAATGTTTTAGGTTGAAGTATATTATTTTTAATTAATTCGTTACCTCTGGCATAACTGATTTTGCCCGAGCCATATTCCCGTTCTTTTATCATTCTGTTGCTTGATTGCCTAATTGATATCATCGGTTGACAGGGGCTTCAGGGTGCTTTCTATTCATAATTAAATGTAGGAAGGCAAATAGCCGCGTACTTGTAATTTTGGCGCAAAAGGTTGGATTTTTCACGCATTGAGTCTGAATGTAGGGGTCAGGTAGTGAAATCGGGAGAACAATTGGCTTTTCTCCAGTCTGTCAGGAGCTTGGGCAGAATTGAAGGCTACCGGAATGTGAGGAGATTAGATTGGAAGTTTTACCTCATCAGGGAGATATCCGTTCGACTATTTTGTTTCAGATGTTGAAAGGATATTTTGTAGAGGTGTGGAGGATGGGTAGGGGTAACTTAAGGGAGAATAGGATTCAATGACTCGCCATGGCACCTGAAGGTTGCAATATACTTTTCATTTGCTAGCGATTCATTATCCTGAAGAGAGGATCTTTCTGCTATTTCCATTTCGTGCTGATTTCTACGAACGGGAGGATAACTATGAGTTTCTATTGCCATATTATTGTTCCCGAAAGGCACCAGGCCGATGTATCTGTGATAAAAACAGGTTGCTATCCAGAAAAATCTCTATAAATCCTTGTGATAAGCAACTTTTGTTATGTGGTCTGATATAAGGATACCCGATATTGCTATTATGCGTTTCACTTCCTCATAACAGCAGGGTCAAAAGTGTTTCCACCTTTGATCACCCTCCATATCTTCATAGTATTACTTATGTCATGCAAAGGATTTTTATCAAGTAACAGAATGTCGGCAATTTTACCCGGCTCTAATGAACCTAAGAATTCATCTGCTCCCACCGACTTGGCAGCTGTGAGTGTGGCCAGTTTCAATACTTCAATATTAGGAATGCCAGACTCACTATAGAATTGTAGTACCCAATGAACAGAAGGGCCATGGAAAACCCCCGTCATCAGCGCATCAGTGCCATCAAGCAATGGAATACCGCTGTCAAAAATTCTTTTCAGTGCTGCTAAAGTATTTTTCCAGCCGGATAATTGCCCTTCGGAAGGCTTGCGCCCAAAGCCTGCTGCTTTAATTTCAGGTTCCGGAATAAAAGTGATGAATTTCTTGTCAAGCGTAGAACTGTCGGCGAGTTTGGCTGTGTTGCCGGTACTGAAAATAGTAGGGGTTGGATCCAGGTAAGTACCCGCGTTTTTCATCATTTGTACGATGTCATTGCCATTTGGCCCGCTATGTTCGATAGACTGGATACCGAAGTTGATACTCCTGGTGATTTCATCCAAAGCGATTCCATGACCCACAATAGGCATATTCTGGCGTGCCGCTTCTGCTGCCACCTCACTCTTCAGGTACCAGGGAAGTGAGGCATATACTTTTATAAAATCTGCACCATGCGCTTTTGCATATTTTACATAATCTCTTGCCTCCTGGATTGTGTTAATCTCCATAAATGCATCTCCCCAAAGGGGGACCATCCCTTCAAAAATTTCCCCACTGGCAAAGTATCGCGGGATAGGCAGGTTGGTTACTGCGCCTCTCTCTTTAAGTGAGTTTATGAGGTCAAGTCTGCTGCCTACATCCCGGATGGAAGTGACGCCATAAGCTAATAGCCTGTCTTCAGTAATCTGCTGGTTGTGCCATGCACTATGAATATGAGAGTCCATTATGCCTGGTATGGCATATCGTCCGCCACCGTTTATTCTCTCTGTGTTGGCGGCCAACTTTTTGCCGGAGGGTGAGCCAATCCATGATATCTTTCCATCCTCAAGATATACAGATGTGGCATTAGTAAATTGGCCGGTCTTGAAATCCAGGACATGAACGTTGGTAATGAGCGTAGGAGTTGGAATAGCTTTCCTGAGGTCTAAATGCACAGGTATCTCAATCGCCTTGCTTCGGTTGAGAGGTTTCTTCCAGACTTTAGTTCCATCGGAATAAACTATTGCTGAGCCGTCCGCCGTGAAGGAGAACGATCGTCCTCCAACCTTGCTGAACAGATGAAAATCGTTATCAGTTAGTACAACGCCCTTGTAAGCTGCCAGCCATATCTCAGCGTTTCTTCTCAGCGCGATCCATTTACCGTCAGGAGCGACCAGTCCGTCATGTGCATGTCTTCTCAGATTGGTGACCGCGACAGGTGCCGAGCCCGGTTCAGTAGCAATGCGGTAGATATTGGCAATCATACTTTGTCTGGCGGTAAAATAAATATGCTGTCCATCGCCTGAAAAGTGAGGGCGTCCATTCCAACTGTGGCCGCCCAAGGTAACGGTGGCAGTATCATTACTGTGCGTGATGCCTGCTTTAATGAACCTGTAAGGTGCTCCCAAAAGTCCGGTCTGCTGATATATAATATATTTCCCGTCGTTGCTCCAGGAAGGCTGGTGTGGCCACGAACTGCCATCCACAGTAGTAATAGCGGTCGTTTTTCCTGTTAGCAAATTCAATACCCGCAGTTGCCTTCTTCCCTGAAAGTCTGATACGATAGCCAGTAGCCTTCCGTCGGGAGAGAACGAGGGTTCTATCTGGTAGGCTGACTCGTTTAATACTTTTCTTGCCGGCCCTCCGGAGATGTCCTGGAGCCAGACAGATCCGGCAGCCATGAAGACGAGCCTGCTTCCATCGGGTGAGAGTTCAGGAGTGAGGATTTCGGGAGTAGCAAGTTGTTCATTACTGATGGGCGACCATTTGCGGGAGGCAGGCTTTACCACTTCCATTTTCACAGTAGCCTGCCATTCTATTTTCTTCCTTACTCCTCCGGTGATATCCATTGTCCAAAGTTTCGAATCGGCTGCTGCCACAAGCATTTTCCCATCGGATGACAGGCCGATATCTGTAGCTCCTCCCTGAAAAGGTGCAACTGTGACAGAGGCGGTATCTCCTATGTTGTATTGCTTCAGATTGCCTCCCGACACGAAGTAGAAACTCTTCTGTCCTGGTAACATCACTATTCTTCCAGTCCTTCCCGAAAATGAACCTGCACGTGTGTTGGTACTGCTATTAGGAGTGCGTATTTTAATAATTGTAGTTACGTTGGCCGGCCCTCCAAATATGCCGGGCATCTGTGAGCCTCCGCCTTTAGTTTCTGTTACCGACCATGCAAGGCTGCCATCCGGCAGGTAAAAAACAGCACCGAATGCACGTGCATCTGTGATGCGTTTCAATCCTGATCCATCAAGATTCACAGTATAAAGGAGCGCCATATCCCCGTTTCCAAAGAATGGAACTTTGTCTAAGGCATATTCTTCACGGCTCCAAAGAGAGAGAAATGCAATTTGCTTACTATCCGGACTCCAGGCCGGCTTGCCCCCTACCATAAATACATTGGACAAACGTGATATATTGCTGCCATTCACATCCATCACGTACAGATTTCCGTCGCTGCCATCACGGTTCGAGATAAAAGCTATTTTAGAACCATCGGGCGAAACTGAAGGCTCACTGTCGTAATATGGGCCAAAGGTTAGTTGTTTTGCCACGCCACCATCCGATGGCATCCGGAACAGATGCCCCAGGATATTGAATACGAATGACTTTCCATTGGGCATCAAACTGATTGAGGGCTGCGTAACATCAGATACCTCAAATGAAATAGTATGACTGCTCTGAGCCGACAGTTGTACCACTATCAAACAGGAAATGCAGAAAAGTATAAGTAGCTTTCTCATTATTTTAAGCAGTTTTATCAAATACAATTTACTAATATCCTGCTGTTGTATTTGATATTTTCAACTAACTTGTCATTCAGAAATGATGGAAGGCGATGGGAAAGGGTGAGCGGATAGAGTGTTTAAATCTCACTGTGAGACGGAAAGTGAGTTGAGGTAGCTATTGTGCTTTTAGTTTAGGTTTTGTGGCAACTTATGGTGCTGCTCATCACGGTAGAATAAATATTTGCCGGAAATCAGGAGTCTTTGTGAGAAATTGGTCCAATAATCGGTTGATGAATGAAAAAGAGTGTTTAAGGAGCAATCACTAAACACTCTTTATGATTTCTATATGCAGGGATAGGGGATATACCTATCGATATGTAATAGTAGCTGTAAAAACTGGATTATCTTCGTTCTTTCCAGTTATTTTTGTTGGAAATGTAGGGTGTCTGGAGTCTGTGTATTCGTAGGAAAAATTAAGTACCATAGGATCCTCTCCTAACAGTGCTAATGATGTTTGAGTCGGGTTATTACGTCTCCCTAATAGGTCACTTATGCTAACATTGTCTCCAATGATTACCCCGCCTGTGAGATTAGCTTTTTGCCATCCTGTAATATTCAGGATTGGTGAACTCTTCTCAAGATCATAAGATAGATTAATCGACATTTCATTCATTTCAGTAGCGCCTCCGCTTCCTTTTATGAGATTTCCTTTACTGTCAAACTCCAAATTAAATGTACCTCCCTTAGTCCATACTCCATTGTTATATTCATAGTTTGTCATCGTGACCTTTTTGTCTGAGGGGTAGGTGTATTCGTTTTTTTCTCCAGGCTGGCCGTTGTTGTAATAAGTTTCGCGGCTTAGTTGGTTATTTGAATACTCATACTTACGATAGTTTCCATCGGAGTTGGCAAAGGCTATTTTTTTTATAAGATCCCCGTCATACTCAAAAGTCTCCAGTCCTGCGTCCCCTTTATCAATTTTTTCAATCTTATTGCTGTTAGGGAGGTAAGATATGTTATATGTAGTTGTCTCGCTACCGGCTACTAATACAATTTTGGTTGGAAAAGTACCGGACTCGCCTGTGGATGGGGTTTCTATATCGGGGCCCTCATTTTCTTCCGGGCCACTACCGGGTTTATCCTTGCTGCAGGAGATAGCTATCATTGAAGCGGCAAGAAAATACAGTGTTACTTTTTTCATGTTTGCTTAAGTTTAGGTGGGTTATTGAATTAAAAGATTAATCTGAGTTATCCATCCCGGTGGGGATTGCCAGTTAGTTTATCGTTATAAACGGAATTGTAACACGTAAATTGTCTTTAACTCAAATTTTGTTCAGAGAACAGATCGTATAGATAATAACGTTATATATAAGACGCTGTGTTATTCGGGATTTTCCTACAAAATTCTGTCTAACTATAATAAATATCCGTATGCCGGTTATGATGCTATTTCAGGCGGAAGTTTATTTTTGCCGAATAACCGCAGTATGGTAGAGCCTGGTGAACAACGCGAGGTGAATTTGTTGTCCTGATATTTATTTCTGATATCCTTATTCGTAATCCGGGTAAAGGAGGTATCTCTTTCTGATTTTTTTAAACTTCCGTATGCCGGGTTCCCAACTCTTTCTTATTTCTTCTGCAGAGATTCCAGCCCCGATGGCTTTTCGCAGGGTATTATTTCCTGCTAAGAGGTCAAAATGGTTTTTGTTTCCGAGATAACTATCGAAGAAATAATCTTTGCTTTCGTAAAGGTTATAGGCTTTAATCATCCATTCCATGTTTATCATGTTACCTGCTTTTTTAAGTGCTTCCTCTTTGTTTACAGCGACTTTGAATCCATGGCAGATTTGGTTTTTATATTTTGGATCTGTAGCTCCTTCCATAGATTTGGGTGTAAAGCTGAATAGGCCATTGGGGAACGATGGGTGTCCAAAAACCTGAAAGGGAAATGGTGTGCCGCGTCCAACACTGCATACGGTTCCTTCAAAGAAGCACATGGAAGGATATAGATAAACTGAGGTCATATTGGGCAGGTTGGGAGAAGGCCTCACCGGAAGATTGTATAGAAGGTTGTGAGCATAATTTCGGCAGGGAATCACGGTGAGGCTGCATTGTTGATCAGACTTTTCTAACCATCTTTCACCGATAAGCATTTGGGCATATTCCCCGATGGTCATCCCATAGACAACCGGCACAGGGTTGAGGCCAAGATGAGATGTATATTTTTTTTCCAACACCGGCCCGTCGATATAATGTCCGTTAGGGTTAGGTCGGTCAAGCAGGATTAAGGGTATCTCGCTTTTGGCTGCGGCTTCCATAAACCATTGCAAGGTATTGATAAAGGTATAAAAGCGGCATCCAACATCCTGGATATCGAATACTGCAATATCTACGTCGTTAAGTGCAGACGCAAGTGGTTGATAAAGCTCCCCCCAAAGTGAGATGATAGGGATGTCGGCACCTTCAACTTTTTCATCGGGCACTGCCGCACCATCATCCGCAACACCCCGAAATCCATGTTCAGGTCCGAAAATTTTGGTAATTGTTATTTTGTGTCTCAGTAGCAGACTCACAAGGTGCTCTCCTTCAATCAGTGCTGTGTGATTGGTAACTACAGCAACCCGCTTTTCTTTCAATAGCGGAAGGTACGCATTTGTGTCAGATGCCCCGGGTTGTATAGGATGTGTTTTGATTTTGGAGTCGTTTGTCATAAGAGAAGTGTAATATAAAAATTTTGCCGGCAAGTCGCCTGATGAATTATGGTCTCCTCGCACCGGAGGATTAATTAAGGATTTTTGTGTTGTGGTCTCTACGCCCGTAGAGAGACACAAGGGAGTATGAATTAATTGAGAAAAATAACAGAAAACGACAAAGCCCCGATAAAGGGGCCTTGTGGTGTGGTGTGGTGTGGGGCGGGATCGAACCGCCGACACAAGGATTTTCAGTCCTTTGCTCTACCGACTGAGCTACCGCACCGGTTTTATTTTAGTGTTCCGCGTGTTGCGGGCGGCAAAAATAGGAGTTTCGTTTAATTAAATAAAGTTTTGAAGAAAAATTTTAATTCCCGTATTCGCTGAGAAATTTAATCCTCATGATTTTCAGTTGCTCCAGAGAATAGTTGCCATCGGAAAGCTCCTCCTGAGCAGTTTCCAGGCTGGAGGTCTCGCATCCCTTGAAATATTCAATTATTTCGTCTTTTTCATATTCATCCATCCACTCGTCAATTGCATAATCCAGGTTGAGTTTGGTGCCACTGGCCACAATGGTCTCCATTTCCTCAAGAAGTTCGCTGAGTGGCATGGATCTGTGTTTGGCAATGGTTTCCAGAGGAAGTTTCTTGTCGATATTCTGTATGATGAAAACCTTGTTACTACTCTTGTTGGCCACTGATCTCACCACGAATTCTTCAGGCTTTTCTATGTCGTTTTCTTCTACATATTTGGAAATAAGCTCGATAAAAGGCTTCCCGAATTTAATAGCTTTACCCGCACTCACGCCCTGGCATTTTTCCAGTTCTTTGGTAGAAGTGGGGTATAGGGTAGCCATATCCATCAGACTGCTTTCGAGGAAAATCACAAACGGTGGAAGATTTCTCTTTCTTCCCTCGCGTTGGCGGAGTTCTTTCAGCATTTCAAAAAGCTTCTCGTCTGTTGCGACACCTTCAGCATTGTCTGCCTCGTCGTCCTCGTCATCAGTGCCGGTTTCGAAAGTATGGTTAATCGCTATCTTAAAAGATACCGGTTTTTTCATAAACGCTTTTCCGCTGTCAGTGAATTTCAGCACTCCGTAATCAGCAATATCCTTCTTGATGTAGTTTGCCAGTATGAGTTGGCGAATCAGCGAATTCCAATAGAGTTCGTCGTGTGCTTTTCCACTTCCGAATACGGCCAGAGAATCATGCCTGTACATCTGAATCTGAGGATTGGCGCTACCCAGAATTACCGGGATTACATAGTTTGTAGGGAACCTTTCTTCTAGTGATTCTATTACTTTGAGCGCAATCAGTGCTTCTTCTTTGGCCTCGATGAGTTCCTTGGGATGCTTGCAATTATCGCATTTGCCGCCACAATTATCTTTAGGATAAATCTCGCCAAAATAGTTGAGGAGCAGTTTTCTGCGACATACGGCACTCTCTGAATAGGCAACGGTTTCCCGAATTAGTTGGGCGCCGATTTCTCTTTCAGTCAGTGTCTTATCGCGCATCAGATGTTCCAGTTTGGCAACATCATGGTGAGAGTAGTAAAGGATACATTTTCCTTCCAATCCATCCCGCCCTGCGCGTCCGGTCTCCTGGTAATAGTTTTCTATTGATTTGGGAATGTTATAGTGGATTACAAAACGAATATCAGGTTTGTCGATACCCATTCCAAAAGCAATGGTAGCCACAATTACCTGAATTTTTTCTGAGAGAAATTTATCCTGTCTTTCAGACCGTAGCTTGGCATCAAGTCCTGCGTGATATGCGGCAGCTTTGATTCCGTTTGCATTCAGCATATCTGCAATTTCTTCGGTGGTCTTCCGGTTGAGCGTGTAAATGATACCACTTTTCCCGCGGTTTTGTGCAATGAATTTGACAATGCTCTTCAGCGTCTGTTCCTTCTTTACTTTTGGCACTACTTCGTAGTAGAGGTTGGGTCTGTTGAACGAGGAGATGAAAACTTTGGGATCTTTCAAACCCAGATTCTGAATTATATCACTTTGTACTTTGGGAGTTGCGGTGGCAGTCAGTGCAATAACCGGTATGTTTTCATTTATTTGGTTGATTACGTCGCGAAGCCTTCTGTACTCAGGTCTGAAATCGTGTCCCCATTCACTGATACAGTGTGCTTCATCCACTGCTACAAAAGAAATATTAAGGTCTTTGAAGAAGTCCACATTATCTTCTTTTGTCATCGTTTCAGGTGCCACATATAGCAATTTTGTTTTACCTGAAAGAAGGTCATCTTTTACTTCTTTTATCTGCCCCTTATTCAGAGTGCTGTTCATAAAGTGGGCAATATCGTCAGTGCTGCTGTATCCTCTGACCAGGTCCACCTGGTTTTTCATTAGTGCAATGAGTGGAGACACCACTAAGGCACATCCTTCGCTTATAATGGCAGGTAACTGATAGCAAAGACTTTTGCCGCCCCCGGTAGGCATAATCACGAAAGTGTCCTTCCCATCGAGGAGGCAGTTGATGACTGCTTCCTGGGTGCCTTTGAATTTATTAAAGCCAAAATACTTTTGCAGGTCGGCAGCAAGGTTTCTTTTTGGTAACTTCTTTTCTGCAGGTTTATCAGACTTTCCTGTTGTCTTTTTTGATTTGGTTTTTGCTGTTGGCATTGATTAGGTATTCATATTCCACTAAAATCTTTCAAGAGGGTCTCAAAGTTATCCCAATTGAAAATGAAAATTTATTTTTATTCAGGTTTTAACATTCATGCATAAATTCGGGTGACCATTGGGGAAGATACGAATTATTTGGATGACCTCTGATGAATTGTTTTGAATGGAAATGCATGAATTTGAATTAGGTTTGCAACATTCTGTTTTTGAGACCTTAAGGTGTGAAGTGGTCAAATTGTAATTTATGAATGCTGATATCATTTCTGTAGCCAAAGCAGCGATTGTAGCCGAAGCCGAATCTGTGCAGGGGCTGCTCGATTATGTCAATAGTGACTTCGAAAATATTGTCGGTCTGGTGTTTAAGTGCAAAGGCAGAATCGTAATAAGCGGTATAGGGAAGAGTGCGTTAATTGCGCAAAAGATTGTAGCATCTATGAATAGCACGGGTACACCTGCCATTTTTTTACACGCAGCTGATGCGCTGCATGGCGATTTAGGCATGGTGCAGCCTGATGATGTAGTGATGATTATCAGCAAGAGCGGTGAAAGTCCGGAGATAAAAGTGCTGGCGCAGTTGATTCGCAACTTTGGGAATAAGATTATTGCACTCTGTGGTAATGAAAACAGCACTTTAGTGCGTTTCGCAGACTATTTTCTTAATTCTACCGTTTCTGAAGAAGCATGTCCCAACAATCTGGCACCTACAAGCAGCACCACTGCGCAGATGGTGATGGGAGATGCACTTACGGTTTGCCTGATGAAGTTAAGAGGATTTGATACTAAAGATTTTGCGCGTTACCATCCGGGCGGAGCCTTAGGCAAAAGGCTTTATCTAAGGGTGGCCGATTTGTATATCCAGAATGAGAGGCCCGAGGTGAAGATGGACAGCACTATTAAAGAGGTAATTGTGGAGATGACACAAAAAAGATTGGGTGCTACCGTGGTTACGGATACCCGGGGACACGTGGCGGGAATCATTACAGATGGTGATCTCAGGAGAATGTTAGAAAAAGATATGTACGACACCCATATTACTGCAAAGGATATTATGAGTAGTAACCCCAAAACGATTAATCCTTCAGAGCTTGCCGTCAATGCATTGCAGTTGCTGAGAGGTTACAATATTACCCAGCTGGTGGTAGCTGATGAGACCGGCTATAAAGGTATCATCCACCTGCATGATCTGGTAAGGGAAGGGATAATTTAATATAAGAAGATGAAGAATAACTTAAATAATTATGTGGCCATAATGGCCGGTGGTATTGGAAGTCGCTTCTGGCCGGTGAGCCGGGTAGATTATCCTAAACAGTTCCTGGATATTTTAAATACAGGCAAGACTCTGATCCAGGCAACGTTCGATCGTTTTAAGCAGTTTATCCCCGTAGAGAATATCTATGTGGTTACTGCTGTGGAATATCGGAAACTGGTGGAAGAACAACTTAAGGAGATCAATCCGGATAATATCGTCTGTGAACCTTCCAGAAAAAATACAGCTCCCTGCATAGCTTATATCAGTATGAAGCTCAATCAGCTGAATCCTAATGCAAACCTGATATGCGCTCCGGCAGACCATCTGATATTAAATAATACAGACTTTGTGAAAGTGTGTCTGGAAGCACTTGGGTTCACAAGAGAGAATAATGCATTGGTGACTCTGGGGATCAAGCCCACACATCCGAATACGGGATATGGTTATATTCAATACGAGCAGCCGGCTGTTTCGGATAATGTATATAAAGTAAAGACCTTTACAGAAAAGCCTGATTTGGAACTTGCCAAAACCTTTCTGGCAAGTGGTGATTTCCTGTGGAATGCGGGGATTTTTGTGTGGCAGACTCAAAGTATCCTAAGTGCCTTTGAAAAATACCTTTCTGAAGTGTATGAGTTGTTTGATGGGGCCAGGGTTGCACTGAATACTCCAAAAGAAAAAGCTACAATTGACCGGGTGTATCCACTGTGCGTAAATATTTCCATAGACTATGGCATTCTGGAAAAGGCTGATAATGTATATGTAATACCAGCATCGTTTGGCTGGAGCGATCTGGGTACGTGGGGAAGCGCCTACCAGAATCTTGAAAAAGACTATATGGAAAATGCAGTGGCAGGCGAAAATGTGATACTCTTTGATTCTACAAAAAATATTGTACATTCTCATGGAAAGAAACTAGTATTGTTGCAGGGGCTTGAAGATTATATAGTAGTGGATACACCTGATGCACTCTTAGTCTGCAAGAAAGAAAATGAACAAAATATTAAGGAGTATCTCGCAGAAATTAAACGTAACATAGGAGACAAATTCTTATAATGCTCAAAGGAAAAATTGATGTAGGTGAAACGATCTTCACCACTATGAGCCGACTCTCTTCCGAATGTGGTGCCATCAACCTCGGACAAGGATTTCCTGATTATCCAATGGATGGTAAACTGGTAAACCTGTTGACCCAAGCCATGCATGACGGACACAATCAGTATGCGCCATTGGCGGGTATTGCCCCACTCAGAAAAGCCATTGCTGAAAAGATAGATTTTCTGTATGGGTTATCTGTAGATCCCGAAACCGAAGTTTGTGTGACACCCGGCGCTACCTACGCCATCTATACCGCATTCACTACAGTACTTCATGAAGGAGATGAGGTGATTGTATTTGAGCCGGCGTATGACAGTTATATTCCGAATATTGAAATCAATGGTGGACGGCCGGTGTTGATACCACTGTCTGCACCTGATTTTAAAATCGATTGGGAGAGGGTGCGGGAGGCGATAACTCCGCGTACCAAAATGATTATCATTAACAATCCTCACAATCCTTCGGGGATGCTGCTTTCAACAACGGATATGGCGGAGCTAAGTGATATTGTGTTGGGCAACGATCTGTATCTTCTAAGCGATGAGGTGTATGAGCATCTCGTTTTTGACGATCAAAGATTTGAAAGTGTTTTGAGGTATCCTGAATTGTTTCAAAGGAGTTTTGTTACCTATTCCTTTGGCAAAGTATATCATTGCACCGGATGGAAGACCGGTTATTGCATCGCACCCGGAAAATTAATGACTGAGTTCAAGAAGGTACACCAGTATAATGCGTTTTGTTGTTTTAGCCCGGTGCAGTTTGCACTGGCAAACTATTTAGGTGATAAAGAAGCCTATTTGGGACTTGGAAAATTCTTTGAACCTAAACGCGACCTGCTGGAGTCTTTGCTTTCTGCCGTAGGTCTGAAGCCGATCCCTTCAAAAGGCAGTTTCTTTCAGTTGTATGATTATTCAGATTTAAGCAATGAAGACGAGCTCTCCTACGTAAAAAGGCTGACGGTCGAAGCCGGCGTTTCTGCCATCCCGGTATCTTCGTTTTACGCGGACAAGAGAAACCAGGGATTGCTTCGCTTTTGTTTTGCAAAAGAGGATGCCACGCTTCGGGAAGCAGGTGCCAGGCTGAAGGCTTTTTTTGAAAGTTAGTGTTATCCACGCTATCCATACCGATATACGCAGCTACAGGAAACTTTTTCTGACTAAAAGTAAGAATTTTATAGAACAGTTTTTCGGGTAGCGAAGTACTATTCCCGGTTGATTTTTAGAACAGCATGAATGCTAAAAATATTATTTTATTTAGCTAAAATAATTAGTGTTGATAAATAATATTCTCTATATTTGCCCTTCTGATAACTTTACATTTTAATCAATTCAAACGAATCAAATGGCAACGGAAAAAGACAAAACAGAAAAAATATCCGAGAAGCTCAAGTCATTGAAGCTGACTATGGAAAAGATAGATAAAGACTTTGGAAAGGGGAGTGTGATGATGATGAATGAAAAGTCGCATGAGGCTCATGAAGTAATTTCAACCGGTTCGCTTGGGTTGGATGTGGCACTGGGTATTGGCGGATTGCCCAAAGGGAGGGTAATTGAAATTTATGGGCCGGAATCTTCAGGTAAAACAACCCTGGCGATCCATGTGATTGCTGAGGCACAGAAAAAAGGAGGTGTGTGCGCAATTATAGATGCTGAGCACGCTTTTGATAGTATTTATGCTAAGAAGTTGGGGGTAGATGTGGACAATCTACTGGTCAGCCAGCCTGACTATGGAGAGCAGGCTCTGGAGATTGCGGACAGATTAATTCTCAGTGGTGCGCTGGATGTGGTGGTGATTGACTCTGTGGCCGCTCTGGTACCCAAAGGAGAACTGGAAGGCGAGATGGGAGACAGCAAGATGGGCCTTCAGGCCAGGTTAATGAGTCAGGCGCTCAGAAAATTGACAGGTACCATCAGCAAAACCAAATGCTGCTGCATCTTTATTAATCAGCTCAGGGAAAAGATTGGGGTGATGTTTGGAAATCCTGAAACTACTACCGGAGGTAATGCCCTGAAGTTTTATTCTTCAGTACGGTTAGATATCCGGAGAATGGCTCAGATAAAAGATGGTGATCATTCTGTGGGTAACAGAGTAAAAGTGAAGGTGGTGAAGAACAAGATGGCGCCTCCTTTCAGAGTGGCTGAGTTTGATATTATGTATGGAGAAGGAATTTCTAAGAATGGTGAAATTATCGACATGGGAGTGGATCTGGGCATAGTACAGAAGAGCGGCAGTTGGTTTAGCTACGAAGGAAATAAGCTGGGGCAGGGAAGAGATGCCGTAAAGACCCTGCTAACAGACAATCCTGAACTCGCAGCTGAAATAGAGGGAAAAATAAAAGCGAAGATTGCAGAAGGAGCATCTTAAACAGATTGATTTTTTTGATTTCTGAATACCGAAGCACAGCTTCGGTATTTTTTTGAAGGGGGCATTGAGTCATATTTTAATGAGCACGCGGATTGAAGTTATAGTTAGGTAACCTCTCTGTACGAAAAAAGCCCTGCCCCTTTTCAGGTAGCAGGACTCTTATCCAACTTCAAAGAAACATGGGATTAAATGTATATGAAGCACCCCTGAGACAAAGCTCCCCACCCCGATGGCAGTAGGAGCGAAGCTGCGCTTTGTCTGTCGAGGTTTTGAAGTTCGCGGTCTATTTCATTTCTTTTTTTCATCAGAGAATCCTGAAGGTTTTTATTTATTCTTTTGTGTGCTTCTTTAACGGAGTCAATGGTTCGTTCCATGGCATCAATTTGTTTCCTTTGTTCCAGTCTCATTGAGTCCATTTGGATTGAGGAACCTTTATAACGGTAGTTATCGTCATCATCATCGTCGTCATTGTCAGAATTGATACGCTTAGGCCCATCTTCGGTCATTATGTATTCGTGCCCTGGCCACAGATAATATCCATCTGTACTGTTCCAGTAATCGCGCGACCCAAACATGGTGAAGTTGGCTTTGTAATAGCTGCTGCGAAAACTGTTGTTGATTTTTATCCGATGGTTTAATGGTACATAAATCCTTACTTCCACAAGTTGATTTCTGAATTTGTCGGTAGCGTTAATAGGAATTGCATTGTCCAGATAAAGTACACTATCGTCCGATGATGCGTGAAACCTGATTTTTGATGCTAATACAGAGGCTTTTTCCTGAGTATGCCCGTTGCTGATTGCGGTATAGCTGGCAGCGTACTGATTATCGCTTGATTTGAAAATTCTGATCATTACATTTCCGGCATACACGGTGTCGTCCACGAAACCTCTGAGCTGAGTATATGGTTCAAACGACATCCATCTTCTCCATCTTGAATCTGGAGTCTTAAGGGGTTTCACTTCCAGATAGGATGTGGCAGGATTTACCAATTCAATTTTAGAGTCTGGCGCTGCGGAAACAAACTTAAAATCGCGTCCTACAAAGGATATCAGTGCAAAAAGGCAAATCCATCCTAATATCCATAATCCAATCATCGTATTCCGAAAATAACGGTTGCTTTTCCTGCGTGCCAGTTGACGTATAATGAATGTAGTGATTCCCACCACAGGTACCATTACAAAAAAGATGAGTGTACCCCAGGCCAGGATATTTTGCCATCCGTCCGCTACCAGGTAATTCTTCAAAGGGAACACTCCAATGGCTGCAACTGCAATTGCAAATACGGTGGCCAGCAGTGCAAAAGCGATAGACCCCAGAATGATGTACACAAAAATTTTGAAGATGGTAATGATGATATTTCCCAATACACTACCTGAACCGGATACTGCAGCACTAAACTCTTGTCGCATCTGTGGGCCTTTTTCTTTCACATAATCACCGGCGCTCTTTCCCATCTTTTCAAGTCTTTCTGCTACCTCTTTCATTTCTCTGCTCACCGATTCTTTGATTGAATCAAGATCAATTTTTTCGCCTTTCATCTCCAGTTTTTCACTCGTAGTTTTTGCTACCGGAATTACGGCCCACAGCACAATATAAATCAATAGAGAACCGGGGAGGAATGTGATTGTGGCGAAATTGGGGTAGAACAACCATCGTCCGCCTAAATGGAAGACTACAGACAACAGAGGAATCAGAAAGAGTATTCTGGGAATCCAGGAGCTGATATTGAAATAGCTTCCTATACCGCCACACACTCCTGCAAGCACTTTATCGTCCGGATTTCTGTACAACTTCCTTATTGGGCCTGTA
The DNA here is from genome assembly GCA_023957755.1 of Chitinophagaceae bacterium. Taxonomy (GTDB): domain Bacteria; phylum Bacteroidota; class Bacteroidia; order Chitinophagales; family Chitinophagaceae; genus Ginsengibacter. The sequence goes on along the minus strand of JAMLGT010000007.1, from coordinate 2,503 downwards.
CTGCTCCCTATATTGGAAGGGATAAAAATCCAGAGAATCAGGTAGGCAAGAATTCCAATTCCGGATATGATGAATAGTATCCTGACAATCCATGGATCAATTCTCAGGTAATTACCAATTCCACTACATACCCCGCCCAGTATCTTATTGTGTTCGTCGCGGAAGAGCCTGCCCTGGTTGGGCTGCCACTGATATTGAGATGATGAGGAACCTCTCTTTGAATCATTGTGTTCAGAGTCGCCCCCTTCACTGTCTGCGGCAGCAAAATCCTTTGGCCTGCCCATATTGTCTATGATGGCATTGACATCATCATCTGTAATACAGGTGGCACCTCCTTTGAGGCGTTCCTGAAACAATTCGCTGATGCGGCTTTCGATATCATTGATGATCTCATCCTTTCCTTCTTCTTCGGAAAAGTATGTCCGAAGGCTATCGATATACTGTCGCAATATATCGTATGCACTTTCTTCAATCGGTACTACCGAACCCTGAAAGTTGATATTGATGACCTTTTTCATTGTGATGCTGTTTTATGAAGTTGAATGGTTTGGTTATTTATTCTCTGAAGTAATTGTATCTACTGCATTTGCCAGCTCGTTCCATGTCGCCTCCAGTTCTTTGTAGAAGGTGAGCCCTTTTTCTGTCAGCGAAAAATATTTCCTTGGAGGGCCTCCTGTACTTTCTACCCATCTGTAGTTGAGCAGTTCTGCATTCTTCAGGCGGGTAAGTAATGGATACAAGGTACCTTCCAACAGGTTGAGGTTGGCCGCTTTCATGGCGTCTATTATTTCGCTAGGGTAAACCTCACCTGATTTGATTACAGAAAGAATGCAAAACTCTAGCACTCCTTTGCGCATCTGACTGGCTGTGTTTTCTATATTCATTTTCCTCTGTTTGTCGTGTGAATGAATAATTACATCACAAAAGTAATATTTTTTTATAGTAGTATGCAATATATACTACTATCTTTAAGGCAGTAGTATCTGAAAGATAGTAGTGTAAAAAATATAACCTATTGATTACAAGTATATTATGTAGTAATAGTTTGATAAAAATTATTTTATGATTTGTATGAACGGTAATATATAATGATGAATGGAGGCTCAGTGAGGTGTGAAAAAGGGCTTTCTTTGCAGATATGAATAAAGACAATCAACAAAAAGTGGTAATTCAACTCTCTACTGATGAGGTGGAAGTACACAAGGCTGTGATAGCACAGATTTCAAACCTGGTCCGGGCTATCCCATCAATCCGTATTGAGTTGGTGGTGCATTCGCGGGCAATATGTTTTGTGCAAAAGGAATCTCACTGGAAAGGTCAGATAAGCAGAATAATTAATAATCATATATCCGTGCTGGTTTGCCGAAATACGATGGAGCAACAAAAGTTGCAGGAATCAGATTTGCTACCTTCGGTAGAAATAATTCCCTCTGCAGTGGCACATCTGGTAATACGCCAGTCAGAAGGATGGAGTTATCTGAAGGCAGGATTTTAAATGTTGATGGCAGATGCAATTACCTTTTTTTTACGATGAACGGGTGGGGGGAGTCCACGGCATAATAAGCTTATCAGCCGAAAACTCTAAATACATTGCTCAGGTGCTAAGGATGAAGCTGGGGGAGCGTATTATTCTGACAGATGGAAAAGGGGCAGAGGTGACAGCTGAAATTTCAATGGCAGATAAGCGAACTACAGAGGTAACTATAATCGAAAGGAAATTGCATACGCTACCGGAAGTCCGGACCGCCATAGGCATTTCGCTTCTGAAAAATGAAAACAGATTGGAATGGTTTGTCGAAAAGGCTACTGAATTAGGTATTAGCGCTATTATCTTATTACAATGTGAGCGCACCGAAAAGAAGTCGTGCAGAACAGGCCGGCTTGAAAGTATTATGGTAAGCGCTATGTTGCAAAGCCGGCAATTCTTTTTACCAAAACTTACAGGGGCAATTGCACTTAAGGAATTGATAAACGATCAGGGATACGACCAACGCCTCATAGCACATTGCATAGAAGAGAGGCAGCGTATGGTATTGAAAGATGTAAGCGATGCGCGTAAATCGAGGTTGCTGCTTATCGGGCCGGAAGGGGATTTCAGCCCGGACGAAGTAGCCATTTTTGAAGAGGCTGGTTTTATCGGGGTTTCTCTCGGGCACAACCGGCTGAGAACAGAAACAGCCGGCATTGCTGCGGCTGTTTTATTAGTAAGCTGACTTGTAAAGTAAAGGGCGTTTATGCTTCTTTCTCTACCAGACGGAACCCGTTTCCGTGAATGTTCACAATTTCCAGGTTCTCATCTCCTTTCAGATATTTCCTTAGTTTGGCAATATATACATCCATACTTCTTCCGTTGAAATAGGTATCGCTGCCCCATATTTTTTTCAATGCCTTTTCTCTGGGTAGCAGGTCATTCTTGTATTCTGCCAGCATCTTCAGAAGTTCATTTTCTTTTGGTGATAGTGTTTGTACATCCTTTCCGATTCCCAGTTGTCTGAGGCGCGGA
>JAMLGT010000006.1 GCA_023957755.1 Chitinophagaceae bacterium | reverse complement strand
AACAATTCTTCTTTTACTTTTCCATCCACGACTGTCAAAAAGTAGTTGTTATTTTCAGCATCTTGTGAGACTGATTTTTTCAAAGTGCCATTAATGAATAAAAGTCCGGCCCTTTCATCGCAAGCATAACCAGGTTTGAGTTTACCTGAGAGTATGGCGTTGAAATATAGGGGCTTCCTGGCGGGTTCACTGTTATAATGAGGAGAGTGGCTATAATTTAAAAAACCAAGTCCGTCAATAAGCGTCAATTCTTTAGGTCTGGAGTCTGTGATTCCACCGGTAAACCAGCATAATGAACCTGCACTGCCACCTGCTAAAATGATACCTCTGTCATAAGCCTTTTTTAATACGGTATCAATTCCCTGAGCTTTCCAGATAGCTAGCATATTGAGTGTATTACCTCCACCCACCACTATGGCATCCATTTCTAAAAGTATTTCTTCAAATGACTTTTGGTTGGGCGATGTAACAATAAATGTTTTTAGTACGTAAGGCCTGAGCGGCAATTCAGCACAGGTTTCGTACCATGCGGTAATCATGTATGGGTCATCAGCACTCGCCGTCGGAATAAAACAGATCTTTGGATTGGGCTTTTGAGTCAATGAGGCAACATACCGAGTAAAGGTTTTATCAAAATAGCTGCCATAAACAAAGATGGTTTTGTCGGGGTTAGTCCTTGATACTTCTTGTCCGAAAATATTGCCGGATAGTAAGCCCAGGGTTGAGATCAGTAAGATAACTATTGATTTCATTTTGAATTTATTAAGGAAATTAAAGTTAGTTCAAATAATTCCTGATCTATCTGTCAAAATCAGCAAGGCTTTCGTCTCTATTAATTCTGTATGCTTTCCAAACCACATAAATCCATCATCAGACGTATTGGCATTAAGGAGAATGCACTGATAGTTTTTGGCAGCGCTCGCTTACGGATATGCATTTATGCTAGCAATATGTTTATTATTTTTATTGAAACCTGAAGTGCAACTGGGCATGTTTCCCCCAGCGTTAGCTGATTTTGTGTTTGAACAGTGTTGTCCAATGCAATTATCATTGGTCTTTGGGTTTAATTGTGGTTGAATGAAGCAGCGTAATCTTCCAGCCATTATCCTCTTTCACGAGGAATGCACTCTCCAGCCAAGTTAGTTTTGCAATCGGTGTATCATTTAGTGATATATTGGCCGTATTGTGGTATGCCACGTATGCCGAATTTCCTGTGATTTCTGTTTGGATAATGTCAAAATGATTGACCCTTTTCATTGTAGCGTCTTTGATTTGGTTTTTTACCAGGACAAAGTTTGCCTGAATCGAATCCATGTTCCAGACAATTCCGTCTTCGAGTAAGACAAAGTCTCTGGTGATAGATTGTCTGATGATTGATGTATCTAAAGCAGAGAAACCATCAAAAAACCTGTTCAGGGTTTGATGAATCTTTGCCTGTTGATTGTGGTTTGATGCCTGTGCGTTCAGGGAAGTATATGCCATGCAGACGAACGCTAGCGATAGGAAGTATTTTTCATGCGAAGTCGGTTAATGATGGTGAAGAATAATCTATCATCTTCGTTTGCCAAGCGCTAAAAGCTAATGGCGGGAGGCTAACGGCAGAAAGATAGAAATTCAATTTGAAGGCCTCGGAAATCCAAAGACTTCTTTGTGTACTAAATTAAAAAAAAAATCATCATTACCCTGTTTGATAATTAGAAATGCGGCTGAAGCCTGAGTAGATAGCCTTTCTTTTAAGTTGGCTAAAGCCAACGGTAAAAGGTTCTATGAGGTTTAGTGCAGTTTACTTTGCCTTTTTCTAAGTTGGGACTTGAATTTTCAAGCGGAGTGTTGCCCTTTCCGGGTATAATTGCTGGTTTTAATTATCAGGGTTTTTCGAACTAAAGTTTTCAGCTATTTATTTTTTTCGTTGGCTGAAGCCAACGGATTAAGAATTTAAATCTTACGGCTTCAGCCACATTATTCTTATTGAAATGTGGCTAAAGCCCTTTTTGGATAAATCTTTCTTAGCGCTGCCCTGAAGGGAAGGGTAATAAATTTTAAACCTGAGCCCAAAGGCTATAGCCCAACTTTGTCTGGCAATAGTAACTTTTAATATTGCCGTTTGTAAGGCTGAAAGTAAGTAACCAGACCGGGCATGAGGCTTCCTAATTCTTTCATTTCAAAATCTTCCAGTCGCGGTTTGTGAGTAGGTACCCCGGAATCTGCCTTGTTACTTCATCTTCATTTTCGAGGACGAATTCTGCGAGTTCTGGTTCGAGCCAAAGGATGAAAGGGCAGTAGGGCCTTCCGAGTTTGTTGCCATTGAGTATTGCGGTGTTTTTATCCGTGCCAGTGAAAAAAGAAGCTCCAAACTTTATTTCAGGTAAAGAGGTCATGTGGTGGTAAAGAGGGCTTGATTCAGCACGCTGCCTGTCCAGCGGTTTGATTATTCCGGCTCTGAAACCCACCCGGGTTTCCTGAATTTCAAAATGAGAAATTTGGATTAGCAGGGTCACTCTTTCGTGATAGATCGCATGGCCATCTGCCAGATGAGTTTTCAATCTTTCTAACTGATGGGCTATTTCCTGATGGTTCATCATTCGTCAGACAAATATAGGATAGCGTATTTATTCGGGACACTGAATGTCGCATTTTGCACTCTGATGCACCCTTCAAAAGATTTTGATGCAGCAAATAGATATGCTCACTAATTGTGTTCAGGCTATTCTATAAAGAGCCCGGACTTAATACAATGTAACCGCTACAACTATACAAAAATTAGTCAATCACTCTGGCTACTACTACTTTGGTAATGGATTTGCTGCCATCTTTATTTACCTGAACGACACGCACAAACACCTTTTTACCTTCTCCATAGGCTGAGGTGTCTATCTTTCGACAACTTCCATTAAATAATATCAGCCCACAGGTAATTGCTGCTACCCCGAGCATGTATTTCCGTTTTTTATTATTAAATAACGGCAACATCAATATGGAGAGGAGCCCGGTAAATCCGAGTGCTAAGGTTTTTCCGAGAGTAGTACTAAATGAATACTCAAGTGGCACTGAAGAGTTCCCGTTAGGTGCCTTTGATTTTACAGTGCCGACACTTCTGAATGCGCTACCATCATTTGATACCTGAATATCGAAATAATCATTTTCGCTTTCCGTGAGGGTAAGCCATGACACAGTTAACCGGTTGTTGCTGATAGATGCAGCCAGATTATCCAGAGTTACTGGCAGGGCTATATTGTCTTCAATAACTGCAAAGTAATTTCTTAGTTCACTTCCGACGGTTGTAAACTGCCCTCCCATGAATACCACATTATTGCTTACATCTACAGACCAAACCATTTCGTTCAGATTGGGATTCCAAAGCGAAGCATTTCCGTTTGTGAGATCCAAAGCGGCAATATAATTTCTATTAGCCCCTCCAATAGTGAGGAATTGTCCTCCGGCATAAATTTGATTTCCTCTAAATGCTAATGAATAGACCGAATTACTGGCATCCGGATTCCATCCGGTAGCCACACCTGTGGTACCATCTATAGCAGCAATGTTGTTTCTGGACTGCCCTCCTATTGTATTGAAATGCCCTCCCACATATACCGTATTATCCTTGTAGGCAAGGTTGTATATGTTTCCATTTGTATTGACACCCGGGTTCCATCCGTTGTCTTGGCCGGTAGTAAGGCCAACTGCTCCAATGTGATATCTTGACTGGCCTGAAATAGTAGTAAAGTAACCTCCTATATACAGGGCATCATTACCTATTGCCATTGCATCTACCTGTGAATTCACATCAGGGTTCCATGAGGTGGCGTTTCCGGTAACGGGATCCAGTTCTGCCAATCTGTTTCTTGCCTGTCCACCGATGGTACTAAAACCACCTCCTGCATAAATATGATTGTTCCCGGCAGCTATGGAAAACACGCCGGTACCGGCATTAGGGTTGGGATTGAATGCGGTTGCATTTCCATTGGTGTTATTTAATCCGGCAATATAAATTCTGGACTGGCCACCAATACTTGTAAAATAGCCTGCAGCATAAATAGTATTCCCTAAAACAGCTAAATCATTTACATAATTATTTGCATCAGGCGCCCATGAGGTAACGCTACCGGTAGTCGCATCAACAGCCGCTATGTAAGTACGTTTTTTCCAACCCACAGAAATGAAATTCCCGCCCGCATAAATTGTGCTCCCATTTGCTGCTAAGCAGTACACTCCTTCGTAAATACCGGGATTCCATGAAGTCGCCAATGCCGTATTGAGATCCAGGGCGGCTATGGCATTGCAAAACTGACTTCCGATCAGTGAAAAAAATCCGCCCACATACAATAACCCATTATGGATTGTTATGGTTTCCACAATGTCATCGGAATAAGGGTTCCACGAGGTTACACTTCCGGTAGTAGCATCCAAAGCGCCTATATAATTTCTTGTTGCTCCGTCAAGCGTGGAAAATTCTCCGGCAACGAACAAATTATTTCCTGAAAGAGCCATGTCATATACCATGCCATCTGCACCTGGATTCCATGAGGTAGCATTTCCATTGGTAGTGTTGACTGCACCAATATAATCACGTGGCTGTCCACCCAGCAAAGTAAAGTTACCCCCAATGTAGGCAGTCGTACCATTGACAAGGATCGAATTAACATACCCATCTGTATCCGGAATCCAGGAAGTAACATCTCCGCTTGATTCTTCAATGGCCCCTACATAACTTCTGTATTCTGACTTAATTTGACCGAATTCACCGCCTACATATACGTTGCCCCCACTGACAGTGATTGTATTCACAGGGGCATCGGTATCGGCACTCCATGACTTGACATTTCCTGTGGTCAAATCAAATGCTGCTAAAAAACTCCTGGACATTCCACCAATGTTGGTAAAATCTCCTCCTGCATATAATGTATTACCACTTATAGCTAAAGCCCTGATATAATTATCTGCTCCCGGATTCCAACTGTTTACACTCCCATCAGCATTGATGCGGGCAATATGATTTCGTGGTATTCCACCGACTTCTGTAAAATCGCCGCCAATGTACCATCCACCTGCGCCATCCGGTACCACAGCATTTACAGCATCATTGGGTTTTGCATAATTCAAATCGGGAGATCCTGTAGTCGTATTAATGGATGATCCATAAGGAACATTCGGTCCCAATCCTCTAAAAGTTCCTCCCAGGTAAATAGTATTACCGCTTTTGAGAACAGCCTTCACAGCTCCGTTGGTGATAGGCATATTTTCATGAAGGATTTGGGCAAAGCTGATGTTAATTTCTCCGAGTGCTATGGTTGACAAGAGCAGGAAAACTTTAAAGTGGTTTATTAGAAACTTTTTCATTGGAAGTTTTTTTACAGTTTGAAGATTATACCGGAGGTTTTACTGTCGTTACCTATTAATATCGTAAAAATCTATTTTTGTCATCCGGTAGGAGTATGAAAGAAATGGGTATTGCCTTTTATTCCTAACGATTATAAGTTGGGAAAAACCAGCCTGAAAACTATAGCATGCAATGTCTCCTTCGAATTGTTATAACAAATATTTCGTGGTTAGGCAGATTCTGACTTCGTTACTGAATCTCTGCATGCCAATATTCGTATCGCTTTAATTCGCCGGTGTCAATTTTGAAGTCATGAGAAATTTTCTCTGTCCTGATGATTTCAAATTCAATCTTTTTATTAAAGAGAGGGCCATCGTAAGTGAATGTGTGATATTCTCCATTTTCTCCGCAGGGGTCGATACCCGCGGGTAATGAGCGAAGCAGGGTATGGTCAATTTCTCTTCCGATAAAGGTCTGGTCGAGTTTGTCTGTCTGTGTTACAATAATTTTTGCTTTGATTCCTGATTCTAAGAAGTCTCTGAATACTGCCTCGGAGTCTCTGCCCCAGAGCGGCTCCACCACTTCAATTCCTAATGGGTTGAGTTTGCTTTCCCGAAAAGATTTCACGTCGGCCAGGGATATATCGCCAAAGATAAAGTGGGTGACGCCCTGCGCTTTAAAGTGTGCGACTGCTTTAGTCATTTCTTCCGCATAAGATGCCATTCCTTTGGGAAGTGTAACTGTATAAAGTGGAATCCCAATGCTGGTAGCTTGTTTGAGTAAAAGCTTCAGGGGAATGGAGTGGACTGTTGAAGTCCGGGTTGCTTCAGTAACTGTGGTCAGTAAGGATTCTACCTCAAATTCATTTTCCTGAAGGATTTTTTGAAGTGCCAGCGCGGAGTCCTTTCCTCCGCTCCAGTTGAATACTGCTTTTTTCCTGTGGCTCATATCATCGTCTATAGAATTTTCTATACGGTGAAATTAGGGATTGTCTTTCATCCTGCCTGTATTAGTGGTGTTATGGAGAGCAGGTCTTTTCATTCCTATTACAGATTGGTATATTTCCACCCACTGATGACATTCCGCATTCGTTTACGATTAATATGCAAATATCTCTGCATGAATAATACTTTTTCTTATCAAATTATTTTAATTCTGATGATTTCTTTTTCTACGGGCTGTAATAGCCAGAGCACTCAGAATAGTGGAAATAATTCAAAAAATACTGCAGTCTCCAGTACCGTACAGAAAGATTTTAAAGAGGGTACAGACTACACGGTAATGACCAGAGCGCGCGTATTAGACAGAATAGGTTTTAGTCAACCGGTGGAAGTATTTAGTTATTTACTTCCGAGAGATTGGAACTATAATGGCGAGGTGATATGGATAATGCCCGGCCAGGCAGGCCAGGGTAACTATACATGGTTCACAACTGAGTCGCCCGACAAGAAGTGGCAGTTTCACATATTGCCCGGTGTGAATTATATTATGTCTGAGGAGCCTTTCATCAATCAGACCAATCAGGCATCGGCTAACCAGTTTTTTAGAGTAGGGCAGCCAATGGATGCAGAGACCTATCTTAAGCAGTTTTTTGTGCAGGAAATAGGCAACCCTGAGATAATAAGCATCGATCAAGAGGAATACCCTGCCGCCTATCTGAGGAAAATAGAAGAAGGGAAGGCTGAGTTGCAAGCCTCCGGAATGGGGCAGGGACAAACCTTTCCTACGGCGGTCTCTGCCAGCGTGAAATGGGCTGACGGCTCGGAGGGGATCATAGGATGCCTCTCTGTTGTTATTAAGATGACTATGGTCAATCAGTATAATGGCCAGTATATGACTTCCTATGTTACAACAATCGGGGAGCGTAAGGTGTTCCGGTTTCCCGGTAGTCGGAAGGCAGATGCAAAAAAGCTCATGGCAACCATTTCTAACAGTATTCAAACTAATCCTGCGTGGCAGACTACTGTGGATCAGTTTTGGAAGGCAGCCAGACAACAAAGTCGTATTGATTCCTGGAACAAGGTGCGAATGATGGATGAATATACCCGTCAGATAGGTCAGAATGCAATTAAGAAGGGAAACGAAAACCTCGCACGTATAGATGCAAATATGCGTAGTTGGGAAGCGGGTCAGCAATCACAGGATCGGATGCATAATAATTTTATCAAAGCTATTCGGGAAGTGGAAACGTATAAAGATGCTACCGGCACCTACGAGATGAGCAGTAGTTATAACCATGCCTGGAGCCGAAATGATGGCAGTAGTTTTATTATGACTGACAATCCAAATTTTGATCCATCATCAGTATTTCAGGATCAGCAATGGAAGCAGATGAGACGGGTTAAAAATTAAGAGGGTATTTCAAAATCTTTATACGGTGCATTGAAGCTGATTGTGCAAATACTTTTGGAACGGAGCTTTGAGTCAGCTTTGAATCTTAGTGCTGGCACAAGAAAGGGAATCTTGGCGATTCCCTTTTATTTATTCCTTTTCTTTTGCGGGTGTTGCTTTTTTCTTCTGGCCTTTCGGTGCAAAGATGGCAAACATTCGTTTACCTTCCAGCTTTGGCATTCCTTCCAGTGTCCCCACTTCCATCAGTCTTTCTGCGAATTTTAGAAGTAAGAGTTCGCCCCTTTCCTTAAACATAATTGCACGTCCTTTGAACTGCACATAAGCCTTCACTTTGTTTCCATCTTTCAGAAAGCTTTCTGCGTGTTTACTTTTGAAGTTGAAGTCGTGATCGTCGGTATTTGGGGTGAAACGGATTTCTTTTACTTCGGATACTTTGCTCTTAGCTTTCATATCCTTTTCACGTTTCTTCTTCTCGTATAGAAACTTGTTATAGTCGATTATTTTACAAACAGGGGGTTCGGCGTTTGGCGATATTTCTACCAGATCCAATGCGAGGCCTTCAGCGATCCTTTGCGCTTCGGCAGTGGCATAAATTCCGTTTTCTACGTTATCACCAACCAGTCTTACCTGAGGTACTCTGATCATGTGATTGGTACGATGCTCTTGTTGTTGTTCTTTCTTGAAACGAGGGTTAAACCCTCTTTTTGGGCGTGGTGTAAAAGCCATTAATTGATTTTAAGTTAAAAAATAAGTACTATAAATTTTATAGTATGAGTGATAAGTTTTTTTGTTATTAAAAAATGGTATTAAATTTTTTCTTTGATTTCTCTTTGCAGGGTTTCGAAAAATTCATCAGCGCTCACTGCACCTTTATCACCCACTCCATGCCTGCGTACTGATAGTTTGTTTTCGGTAGCCTCTTTCTCTCCCACGATTGCCATATATGGAATCTTCATAAGCTCTGCATCCCTGATTTTCTTGCCGATTTTTTCACTTCGCTCATCAATTTCGGCACGAATATCATAATTTTTCAGTTCTTTCAAAATATTTTGGGCATAGTCCATCGACTTATCGCTGATAGGCAGGATTTTTACCTGTACCGGAGCCAGCCAAAGCGGGAAGTTGCCGGCATAGTGCTCGAGCAGGAAGCCTATAAAACGCTCGTGGGTTCCTAGCGGTGCTCTGTGGATAATTAGTGGAATTTCAGGTTCGTTGTGCTGATTGGTAAATGTCAGGTTGAATCTGCGGCCCTGTGCAAAGTCCACCTGGTTGGTAGCCAGTGTAAACTCTCTTCCAATGGCACTCCAAATCTGCACATCTATCTTAGGCCCGTAAAATGCACCCTCACCCTTTACTTCTACAAACGGAATTTCTGCATCCAGCATTACCTGGCGTACCATTGCTTCTGTCTCCAGCCAGAGCTCAGGCTCGTTAATATACTTTTCACCCAGTTTGGCAGGGTCATGGAGCGACAGGCGCATTACATACTTTTCAATCCCGAATATTTTGAAGTATTTCAGATACAGGTCATTAACGGCTCTGAATTCCTGTGCAAACTGTTCGCGTGTACAGTAGATATGTGCATCATTCATGTGCAGGCAACGCACGCGCATTAATCCGAAGAGTTCACCACTCTGTTCGTACCGATAACAGGTGCCATATTCTGCCAGGCGAAGCGGCAGGTCTTTATAGCTGCGCTGTTCGGCGGCAAATATTTTATGATGATGAGGGCAATTCATTGCCTTGAGGTAATATTTAACTCCGTCAAGCTCCATTGCGGGGTACATACTGTCCTGATAGTATGGAAGGTGCCCACTGGTGAGGTAGAGTTTTTCTTTGGCAATATGTGGTGTTACCACGCGCTTGTAGCCGGCCTCCAGCTCAAATGATTTGGCAAGCTTCTCTAATTCTTCAATAATGATAGTGCCATTGGGCATCCATAATGGAAGCCCGGGGCCTACCTCTTCATCGATGGTGAAAATACCTAATTCCTTACCCAGTTTACGGTGGTCTCTCTTTTTGGCCTCTTCCAGCATAATGAGGTATTCATCGAGTTCTTTCTGGTTGGGGAAAGTGACGCCGTAAATACGTGTAAGCATTTTATTTTTCTCATCTCCTTTCCAATAAGCACCAGCTACACCTGTTAGTTTGATGGCTTTAATAGCTCCTGTAGAGGGGATATGCGGTCCGCGGCAGAGGTCGGTAAATTGCCCCTGAGTGTAGAAGGTAATATGGCCATCTTCCAGGTTTTGCAGCAGGTCTAGTTTGTATTCGTCTCCCTTCTTTTCAAAGTATTCGACAGCTTCTTTTTTGGAGATTTCTTTACGTGTATAGCTGTTGTTTTGTTTGGCAAGTTCCTTCATCTTCTGTTCAATCTTTTCCAGATCTGCTTCTGAGATGGTGCGGTCGCCCAGGTCCATGTCGTAATAGAAGCCCTTCTCAATAGGAGGCCCTACCCAGAATTTTACTCCCGGGTACATGGATTCTACGGCTTCGGCCAGCAGGTGTGCAGAAGAATGCCAAAAGGTGGACTTGCCGCCATCGTCATCCCATTTCAAAAATTTCACTGTGGCATCAGTACCTATAGCCCTTGAGAGATCCCATATTTCTCCATTCACCTCTGCTGCCAGAATATTTCTTGCGAGTCCTTCGCTGATGGATTTGGCAATTTCCATAGATGTAATTCCTTCGGGATATTCGCGTGTGGCACCGTCGGGAAATGTAATGTGTATCATATTTTCTAAAGAATCTAGTACGCCTGAATAAACAAAAATTGAGAGCGCAAATTTAACTAACTATTAGATTAAGATGGGATTTCTTTACAAGTCGTTAGGGATTATAACAGTTAATTTTGACCGGACTACAAAAAATGGTGCATGAAAGGAGTTTTTACAATTGTTTTTTTGCTGCCTGCTTTTTTTACTGCTTCTGCGCAGTCGCCTTCGCGTAATTATGCCAATAATGATGCACACAATTCAAAAACCTCCTCTAGAGGCAAGATCAGTCTGAATGGCCAGTGGCGCGGCAGTTTTAATGAAGCTACTCCGGGAATTCTGGGTCGGATAACTGATAGTCGGACTACCTACGTGCTGGAACTGGATGTGCAGGGTAGTAAGGTAGGAGGATATAGCTATACCTATTTTACTGATTTGGGGGCAAAGAGATATTATACCATTTGCAGGGTTACAGGTTCTTTTGATTCAAGGACGGGTAAGATGGTGGTTACAGAAGTGGAACGTATCAAGTATAATACCCCGCCAAATATTCAGAACTGCTTTCAGATACATACACTCCATTACGAACGCGGCAGCGATAATACTGAATACCTTAAGGGTGAATGGGTGCCTGCTCCTGATCAGGTGTGTACCGGTAAGGGTAGTACGATCTTGTCGCGCCAGGTGCTGAACCGACAGCCCTTTGTGGCCAGACCTCCTGCAAAAAAAGAAAATCAGATTGCAAAGGCTCCTGTAAAAAAGACTCCTGTACCCGCCACTCCAAAGCCGGCAGAGAAACCCAAAGAGCAGGTAACAGCCCAATCAGAGAAAGTGCCTGTGCCGGAGAAGACAAAACCTATTTCAGATCAGCTTAAGGTAGAAAAGCCATCAGAAGAAGTGGCGAAACCCAATAGGAAAATTGAGATGCCGCCGGTGCCTTCATTCAGAGGATATGACTCCAGAAAGAATGAGGTGGTGCAAACAATAAAGATTAATAATCCGGTATTTCAGATTGAACTGTATGATAATGGGGAAATTGATGGTGACAGTGTGTCTGTATTCTTCAACGGAAAATTGATTTTGTCGCATCAACGCCTTTCTGATAAGCCCATAAAAGCCACACTATCTATTGATCCGCAATACAGGCAAAATGTAGTAACCATGTATGCAGAGAATCTGGGCTCTATTCCGCCCAATACAGCGCTGATGATTGTGAGAGACGGAAGCCGCCGTTATGAAGTGAGATTAGAGAGCGATTTGGGTAAGAGCGGAACGGTGATTTTCAGGCACGATGAGGATTAATCATACTTTCCTGTTTCAGAATTTCGGGTATAAAAAACTGATTTCAGTTTTTTTCAAAAATTAATTTTTTTTCTGAGAGTCCACTCCTATATTTGCACTCCCTAAAATGGGAGCATAGCTCACCCCGATAGTTATCGGGAGGTTCAGGGTATCTGGCCTAAGGCCGGGAAGTCTTTGATACAGGCTATGTAAGTTCTTAAAAATAATGGGAGCATAGCTCAGTTGGTTCAGAGCATCTGCCTTACAAGCAGAGGGTCCGCGGTTCGAGCCCGTGTGCTCCCACAGAAAAAGCCTCGCAGTTTTTGCGGGGCTTTTTGTTTTGAAATATTTGCTGTTTGCCTGAATCCCGGTGACCTGGGATTTGATTTGCCGTATGCCGGTTGGCCGAAATCCGGTAAGTATTTTAAAATATGTAATGAAAAGTAATCAGCCATATTGATCTTTGATTAGCTGATTCATCCTAAATCCTTATTTTTGGCAGCCCTATAAGAAACTTTATGATCGCCTATCTCATCGGTAAGTTCACTTACAAATCGCCTGCTACAGTGCATGTAGAGGTGCATGGCGTGGGATACGAGGTGAACATCAGCCTGAATACGTATTCGAAGATTCAACATCTGGAAGAAGGAAAGTTGCTGATCTATTATCAGGTGAAGGAAGATGCACATACACTATACGGGTTCTCTGAGGCGGCTGAAAAGGAAATGTTTACATTGCTCCTCAGTGTATCCGGTGTGGGGGCAGCCACTGCCAGAATGATGCTTTCCGGTATGAAACCCGATGAGATCACTTCGGCTATAGCCATGAATAATCCCAGGGTACTGGAAAGTGTAAAAGGAATAGGGAAAAAGACAGCGGAAAGATTAATTTTGGAACTTAAAGACAAAATAGGCAAAGTCTCAGAAAATCAGGCCATTTCAGGTACGGTGTATAACAATACTTTGAGCGTTGATGCGTTAAATGCATTGGTAGCTCTTGGAATATCAAAACCGATAGCTGACCAGGCCATTAAAAAAGTAACTCAATCTGATAATTCTATAACTGATTTAGAAGAACTCATTAAAAAAGCGCTCAAAGCCATTTGACCCAATTCTACCCAATAATTTGACTGTGGGATGCTCCTGAAGAAGAATTTTAATCTCCTCAAAGGGTTAAAAAATATTGGTTTATTGCTGGTGATAGCAACGAACGGGATATCCTATGCAACTGCCCAGGTCAATTCAACCACGCGAAAGGCGGCTAATGATACCCTACCGTTCAGGATTCAGGACAGGCGGGGAGATTTTCTTTCAGGCCGTACTTCCATATTCGACCTTAAGAAGCCGGGCAACATCACCGACTCAGTAGCTTATGATCCGGCGACCAGAACCTATACTGTTTTTGAAAAGATCGGCGACCGGTATTACAGGATTCCCACTACCTATACACAAGAGGAGTTTCTGGCGCTGATGGGAAGAAAGCAGGAGGAGAATTATTTCCAGCAGCGAAGTAATACTCTGAGCATGTTGAACCGCGGCAACATCAAGCCTAAACTTTCTCTGAAGGAAAGCCTCTTTAACCGGTTGTTCGGCAACGGGAAAATTGATATACAGCCACAGGGTAATATTGATATTACTGCCGGGTACCAGGGACAAAATATTAAGAATCCTACACTTCCTGAGCGTGCTCGGAAGAATGGTGGTTTTGATTTTGATATGAGCGCCCAGCTCAATGTAAATGCCAATATCGGAGACAAACTAAAGTTTCCAATCAGCTATAATACGCTCGCTAACCTCGACTTTATGAACCAGTTGAAACTGGATTATTCGGGGAAGGATGATGAAATCATCAAACGCTTTGAAGCCGGAAATGTGTCCCTGCCCAGCAAGAGCACGCTGATACCCGGGTCGCAGTCGCTGTTTGGCGTAAAGACACAGTTGCAATTTGGCAAGCTGTTTATCACGGGGGTGGTATCGAGTCAAAAGTCACAAAGAGAATCCGTGAATCTGCAGGGTGGTTCAGCTTCTCAGGAATTTGAATTTAAGGCAAACGACTACGAAGAAAACAGGCATTTTCTTGTAGGCCAGTACTTCAAAGAGAATTATAATAAGGTGATGAGCAATCTGCCGGCTGTAACTACACCTGTGCAGATACTCAGGATGGAAGTTTGGGTGACCAACAAGAATAGTGTTACCCGCGATACCAGAGAAGTGGTTGGGCTGATGGATCTCGGAGAAGATAATCCTTATTTCCCTTTTACGGTTACCGGCAACCTGCCTGATAATAATACCAATGATGAATATAGCCGTATCATCAGTAATCCTAACAGCAGGAATGCGGCGCTGATTACCAATCAGCTTATCACCATGGGATTGAGTCCGGTTCAGGATTTTGAAAAAACCTATGCCCGGAAGCTCGATAGCACCCAGTACATTTACAATCCACGGGTGGGGTTTGTGTCGCTGAGTCAGCCGCTTCAGGCCGATGAGATACTTGCTGTAGCCTATCAGTATTCTTATAATGGAAAGATATTTCAGGTGGGTGAGTTCTCGACTGATGTGCCTCCCGATTCTGCTTCGAGCAATCAGAAAATATTATTTCTAAAACTATTAAAGGCCACTTCGCAGCGGCCCAACCTGCCTATCTGGGGCCTGATGATGAAGAATGTATATAGCGTGGGTTTTGGTACGCTCGATCGTCAGGATTTTGAGCTCAATGTATTATACGACCAGCCGGGATATGGTGCCAAGCGCTACATTCCTTTCGGCGATCTGAATCAGGGTACTCCCTTGATCTCGCTGGTAAACCTTGACAGGCTGAATAATCAAAATGACCCGCAGCCTGATGGTATGTTTGATTACGTGGAGGGTTACACGGTTTTAGGACAATATAGCAGGGTGATCTTCCCGCTACTGGAACCTTTTGGCCGTGACCTATCCGGCAAACTATTCTCAAATCCTGCAAATGGGGCAGACAGCCTTTACTATCCGCTCTACGATAGCATTAAAGCCACAGCCGTCAACCAGTTTCCTAATCTTGACAGATTCCTCATCAAAGGTTCATCAAAGACTTCGGCTTCATCAGATATCAGCATTGGGTATAACATTCCGCCCGGATCTGTAACGGTATCAGCGGGAGGACGTCAACTTGCAGAGAATATCGACTATACAATCAACTATGATCTGGGTACTATAAAGATTATCAACCAGGCAATCATTAATGCAGGGTTGCCTGTGCAGGTGAATTATGAGAATAATGCGGCCTTTGCCATGCAGCAAAAGAGTTATCTGGGACTCAGGCTGGATTACCTGCTTAAGAATACGGCTAAGGAACAGATATCTATCGGCGGTACGATGGTAAGGTTAAGTGAAAGGCCTTTCTTTACCAAGGTGGATTATGGAGAGGATCCAATCCGCAATACGATGTATGGGCTTGATGTCAGCTACCGCAGGGATATGCCACGTCTGACTAAGGTGCTGAATAAGCTACCCTTTTATAACAGTAATGCACCATCCACCGTCACCGGATATGCAGAAGCTGCATTCTTCAAGCCAGGCCATGCTCCTCAGATAGGCCGTGGAAAGAAAGGAATTATTTATATAGACAATTTTGAAGGCAGCCGGAGCAACATCGACCTTAGGTTCCCACCTATTAGCTGGATGTTGTCATCGACCCCTGAGGGAGCCACCGATGAATTCGGAAATATTTTGTTCCCTGAAGCGACAGTATCTAATTCGCTTGATTATGGTAAAAACCGGGCAGCACTTGCCTGGTATCAGATAGAACCCACGTTGCAGGATCATAAGAATATGAACAATCCGCTCCGGGGTGATAAAATAGGGCTCTCTGACCCAAGGGTACGTATGGTTTCACAGACAGAAATTTTCCCTCAGAGAACTACGGACTTTGGACAGAACCAGTTGATCACTTTCGATTTGTCGTTCTATCCTCAAGACCGTGGCCCTTACAACTATGAAACGGATCCTTCGAAAATCAATTCTAATGGTAAGCTTTTGCAACCAAAATCGAAGTGGGGTGGACTGATGCGATCTCTTGACCAGACAGATTTTGAAACGGCAAATATTGAGTATATCGAAATGTGGGTGCAGGATCCATTTATCATGAATCCCACGAGTACCGGAGGTAAGTTTTATATCAACCTCGGAAATATCTCGGAAGATGTACTTAAAGATTCCAGAAGATTCTACGAAAACGGCCTGCCTACTCCTAACCTGCCTGCCCAGGTCGATTCCTCAATCTGGGGTGTGGTACCACGCAACCCGACGCAGGTTACCAATGCCTTCAGCAATGATCCGCGCGACAGGCCTTATCAGGATGTGGGGTTTGACGGGCTTACTGACTCATCAGAGAGAGCCGTGAGAATGAATGATTATCTCGATGTGCTGGCTGCTAATTTTGGAACCAACTCCAAGGTGTATCAGGATGCGCTGGCTGACCCTTCGGCAGATAATTATCATTATTACCGTGGAGATAATCTGGATGCACAAAATGCGGGTATCCTTACCCGTTATAAGAAATATAATAATCCACAGGGGAACTCGCCATTGGCAGATAACAATTCTCAGTTCTCTTCAGCAGCCACAATGTATCCCGACCAGGAAGATGGCAATAAAGACAATACTCTGAATGAGACAGAGGAGTATTTCCAATATATGGTGATATTGAAACCACCGACCTCACCTGAGATGACCATCGGCGCAAACTATATCGTAGATAAGAAAGTAGTAGGTGTTAAGTTGCCGAATGACAGTGTGAGAAATGAAACCTGGTATCAGTTCAGAATCCCTATAAACAGCTACCGCCAGAAGGTGGGAAATATTCCGGATTTTAAATCTATCAGATTTGTCAGGATGTTTTTAACAGGGTTTGAGGATAGTGTGACAGTGCGCTTTGGTAAACTCGATCTCGTGCGTAATACCTGGCGCAAATTTCAGTTTAAGCTGGATACTACCGGTAATTACACCGCTACAGATATCAATGACTTTAATGTGGGAGCTGTTAATATCGAAGAAAATGATAAGCGCCAACCGCTGCCATATCGTACACCACGAGATATTGAAAGAGATCAGATTTTGAGCAATAACGGAGTGAATCTGCTGCAAAACGAACAGTCGCTCTCGTTACAGATTAACAACCTTTCTAAGGGGGATGGAAAGGCGGTGTTTCAGACTTTTGCCAACAGAGACCTCAGGCAGTTCAAGAAGATGGAACTCTATATCCATGCAGAGAAGGATGGAGAAACAACGCTTAATGATAGGGATCTCACTGCGGTAATTCGTATTGGAAGCGACTTTGTAAATAACTATTATGAGGTGAGGATTCCCCTGCAGCTTACGCCTCTGAATTCAGGGCTTAACCCCAATAGTGATGCTTATAATGACACCCTGTGGATTAAGTCTAACAGGCTTGATCTGGACCTTGCTACGCTGACTGCGATCAAAACTGAAAGAAACCTCTCCAACGTACCCATAAATGCACTTTACTCACAGTTGCAGGCTAACGGACATACTTACGCTGTAATGGGTAACCCGAATTTGGGAGAAGTAAAGGGGATACTGATGGGAGTGGAGAATACAAATGCTACTTCGGCTACGGGAGAACTTTGGTTTAATGAACTGCGCCTTTCTTCTATTGATGACAAGGGAGGCTGGGCCGCACTTGCCAGGCTGGATGCCACCCTTGCCGACCTGGGTACACTGAGTGTATCTGCCAATGCCCACAGCAGCGGATTTGGTAATCTGGAACAGAAGATTAACGAGCGATTCAAAGATAATTTCCTTCAAATAGATGTAGCAGCTAATCTGGAACTCGGCAAGTTGTTGCCTAAGGAAGCGGGGCTCTCCATTCCTTTCTTTGCCAGCGTATCACAGATTACAAGTGCGCCTGAATACGATCCATTTGATAAAGACCTTAGATTAAAAGAGAAACTAAGGAATGCACAAACCGCACACGAAAGAGACAGCATCCGAAAGAATGCAGTGGATTATGCCAACTCAAAAACTGTGAGCTTCACCAATGTGCATAAGAACAGGACAAATGACAAGAAGCCACAACTCTGGGATATTGAAAACTTCGACTTTAGCTATGCCTTTACTAAGACTGAAGCGCGCAGCCCACTAATTGAATATAATATTGTGACCAAGCAGAGAGGCGGCTTTGCATATAATTTTGCCCCGCAGCCAAAATTTATTGAGCCTTTTAAAAAAGTATTTAAAAAAGGGAAGACGCATTGGTTTGACCTTATCAAGGACTTTAACTTTAATCCAATTCCCAATCAGATTTCATTTAAGGCTGATATTTTCAGACAGTTTGGAGCAATCAAACCTCGTAGTATTGGAGTTGAAAAATATCCTACACCCGAAACATTTGATAAGTACTTCACTTTTGACAGGAACTATATTTTTAAATGGCAGTTGACCCGATCGATCAATCTAGATTATATGGCGCTTAACAATGCAAGGATTGACGAGCCTTATGGAAGAATCGACACAAAGCCCAAGAAAGACACAATCCGCAAAAACTTCTGGAAAGGAGGTAGAAACGTGGCATTTAATCAGACTGCCAGCATCAGCTATTCTGTGCCTTTAAGTAAGTTTCCTATTACAGACTGGACAACCCTCGACCTGAGATATACAGCTAATTACAGGTGGCTGGGAGCAAGCCGGCTCGCCGTGGATCTGGGGAATTTCCTTGAGAACGGGCAGCAGGAAGAGGCGAACCTCCAGATGGACTTTACCAAGTTATATTCTAAGAGCAAATGGCTTAGGTCGCTGGATGAGCCGCGAAAGCAGGAAGGTGACACCTCTCAGAAAGCTGGCGGAGCAGGCAACTCAGGTGTCCTTCGTGCGTTTGGGAAACTCCTTACAAGTATTAAGACAGTGACCGGAAACCTGTCGCTCAACAGTAATACACGTCTGCCGGGTTATACGGATAGCACACAGTTTATAGGGCAGGACTTTAAGAGTATGGCTCCGGGATTGGATTTTGTATTTGGCGCACAGCCTGATACTAACTGGCTTAACAGGGCAGCCGCAAAGGGACTAATCACCAGAGATTCCAATTTTAATGATCTGTTTGTACAGTCATTTGACCAGCGACTGGCACTGGGTGCACAATTGGAACCTGTCCGGGATTTGATTATCAATTTGAATCTGGAAAAAACGTTCTCCAAACGATATTCTGAAACCTTTAAGGATACTACTGGTAGCGGAGGTGGATTCTCACATCTGAGCCCTTATGCTTCAGGTAGCTTCAATGTGACGTATATAGCATTTAATACACTCTTTGAAAAATATGACCCCAATCGGATATCTGCCACCTTCAGCAAATTTGAAGAATACAGGTCGGTGATTTCAAAAAGATTGGGTGAACAGAATAAATATAATCAGCAGGCAGGGAATCCGATAAATCCTGACGGATATGCTTTAGGATATGGACGCTATGCGGTAGATGTGCTTGTGCCTGCCTTCCTTGCGGCCTATACTGGACAAGACCCCTCTAAGGTTTCACTCATCAGGCAGCAGAATGAGAATATTAAATCGAACCCCTTCAGAAATATAATGCCAAAGCCTAACTGGAGAATCAGTTATACCGGGTTAAGCCGCATTCCGGGGCTGGATAAAATATTTAACAACTTTACGCTCAATCATGCATATACGGCCTCTGTGGGTATGAACAATTTCACGTCGGCATTGCGATATCAGGATATAGACCGGTTTAACTATCCATCGTTTATTGATTCTGTATCGGGAAATTATATTCCCTACTTCCTGATACCCAATATTACGATTCAGGAACAGTTTGGCCCCTTATTAGGGATTGACATGGGATTCACAAACCAGCTCAACCTGAGATTTGATTTTAATAAATCCCGCCAACTGAGTTTAAGCCTTGTCGACTTCCAGTTGAGTGAAGTGCGTTCCACTGAGTACACCTTTAGTGGTAGTTACCGTAAACGTGGAATGAAACTGCCATTCAGGCTTCCTTTTATGAAGAGCGAATCCAAAACCCTGGAAAATGAAATTCGGTTTCAACTGGATGTGCGTATTAGGGATAATGTGACCAGCAATAGCAGGCTGGATCAGCAAAGCAGCTTTGCGACCAATGGTAGCAAAGAGATATCTCTGAGCCCCACTATCGACTATTATATCAGCAATCGGGTGAATGTGAAATTCTACTTTGATCAGCGAAGGATTAATCCTTATATCTCATCCTCTGCTCCTACGGTAGATACCAGGGCCGGTGTGCAAATCAGGGTGTCCCTGTCGCAATAGATAGCTTCTCGTGCTTTGCTTAGGAAAACCAAAATCTTATTCAGTCTTCAGGATAACTGTGAAAAATTCAACGTTCTTTTTGAGTATTGCCATTTCGATTGATTTTAAATGTAGCTTTCTAAAAACGTGATGCTGTCCTTTTTATCCTTAAAACTTGCTTCGATCCTGTCGCCTGTGTTGTATTTGATAATGATTTCGTATTTGGTTAACGGAAGTTTTGGTTTGTCTTCTGAATACTTTTTCAGAAAGTCGATAGCTTCGCTTACATTGTTTGAAATGCTCTCTTGTCCGTGAAGAGGTAAAATGATGATTCGTTCAATGAAACGTGAAACAGAATCGGAAAGTGAACTCAAAAATTCGTCAACGCCTTTTTTATTCAGGTTTAGTAACTCTTTGGCAACATCAACTTTATTGGGTAATTTGTTCCAACTCTTGATTTTCTTTCTAAAATCTGCTTCTGTTGTTTTTTCATCAAATGCAGCGTTGATTCCAAATTTTGCAAATGCTTTTACAACCGAATCGTAAGGAAAGTAGAGCACACCAAATCCAAGCGATTTCAGTTGAGTCAATGCTCCTTCGGTAAACACACCTGCCAAAACAACGCCAATAAACGGTGATGCACCTTTGTATTTGGCTGCCAAAGGTAAAATGGCGCTTTGGATTTCTTGTGCTTTGTTTCGTGAATGTTTGGTGTAACGTCTCCAAGCGGTTTCAATAAATCCAACAGGAATACCAATTTTGTTTTCTGTTCCTCCACGTTCAAGTACAAAGTCTAAATCGTGTTTATTATCGTTGGCATCAATCCAGGAAACTTTCTTCCCTGAACGTGCCTTACGTTCACCTTTCTTGTCGAGGTAAAGTTTATGCTTTCGTGCAAACTTCTTTAAATTTGACTCCAAAGCCATTTCCAATAAGTCGCCAATTATCTGCCCGAATTTATGTGCCGGTGATGCTGCCATTTCTTAGCTATTTATCCAAAGTCTGCCTTCGTGCAAAGGAACTGTGTGTTTTCTGTTTTTCCATTTAGTATTTCTGTCTCTCAATTTTTCAAAAGTGTAATCGCTGAAACCTGCTGATATTGCTAACTTGCCAAGCCACTTGTCAACCGGAACATAAATTCCATATGGCGCTGAATCGCCAATAACAAAACACATTTTAGCGTTTTTATTTGTTACTCGTCTTAATGAATGAAACACATCTGCAAGGTCATTGAAATATGCTGCAACCATTAAATGATAATTCTTTTTTCCGCCATGTTTTAAGCGTTCTTCTTTGAGAGTTCCAAATACTTCTAAAAGTTCCGATTTAATAATGTCTAATCTTGGATTTTCTAAAATGCTGTCGATGCTGTCTCCAAGTTTAGAAACGTGTTGAGTGCAGGCTCTCACCAAATGTTTTCTCACGTTTTCTTGTAAGTCTGCCCAGCCACTAATGTCACCCCAAAAAGTCATTTCAAGTCTTGTGGCATCTGCATAGTCATAATTGTTGGCATAAGGTGGTGAAGTAATTACAAGGTCTCCCCAACCGTCAGGAATTGATTCAATGTTTCGTGCATCTTCGTATAAAATAATTGAATTAACTACATCTTTGAAACGGTTTTGAGTTCGTTTCATGTCCAAATACATTTCATTAACTTTTGATTCAAAAGCCACAAAAGGGTCAATTACTTTTGATTTAGTTTTGTTGGGCTGAATATATTGCCATTGTGCCGTTCCAACTGGTGAAGTAGTTCTGAGAATTGCAGTAATGATAAACCAGTTGAAGTTTTTAATTTTTTCATCTTGGTTTGTTAAAAACCAGGTTTGTTTAAGAGCTTCCAGCTTTTGAATAGTTTCTAGTGGATAGCAATTCATTATCAATCTCGGATATTCTGTTTGTGTTACCTTTTTGCCTTTAGCAATTTTCAATAATGAAAGGGCTTCTTCTTTGAATTTATCGGCAGGGTAATTCCAATTCAGTTTTGATTTTGCGATTCGATAAATATATGGATGTGCTTCAACTCCATAAGATTCAACACCTGCAAATTCGCTTTCAATCAGAACAGTTCCAGAACCTGCAAATGGGTCTATAATTTTCGTTCGTCCATTGCTCTTTTCTTTTCGGATAAGTTCACTTACCCAAGCAGCCGAAAACCCCGCGGTGTATCTATACCATTTATGAATTGGCAATTTCATGTTGTCGGCAAAAGTGGCAGTGTAGTCCTGCTCAACTTTTACTTCATCAGGGAATAAATCCAGGGTTTGTGTCTGATATGCCATATTCGTTCTATTTAGCTTTTTTGAGATATTTTATTTCTTCTTCTGCCGCAATTAAAATGTCTTTTGCGTATTTCTCGTCTGCCAGCTGATAAGCAACTTGTTTACTCATAAATTTTATCACCAAATCTTTCTCGTTTACCTTGAAAGTCTTAGCAATGAGTGGCAGCATTTGTCTGCTTACCGGTCTTTCTCCACGTTCCAGTTTACTTAATGTGCTTTGGTCAATGTCGAGTATTGCGGCCAGTTTGCGTAAAGGCATTTCTGCTTGTTCTCTTAACTGTCTGATGTAGTCACCCAATTTTTCTGTTTTCATCTTGAAATAAGTTTCTTGACAATGATGTCAAATATATGAAGATGTTTTTTATTGGCCTCTAAAAAAGTCAAATTGTTTTCAATGTCCTTTTTGCGGGTCGGTAAAATTGGATCTTGGGAGTTTGCTATTTGGTGTTCGTTGAGACAAATTCCCGATGAACCAATATGGGCAATCAAAAAATTATTTTATTGAATGTACAGAAGAAAGTAGTTTTAAACCATTTGGGGCGACATGAGGGTTGGTAGAGTCAGGCCGGTTTATGTCGAGAAACAACAAAATTACCCTTTGGGTTACGGTTGCTTTTTAAGTTTGCTTGAAGCATAACGACATGTGCTGATAAAATAATGAAGTAAATAGGTACGGCAGTTTTTCAGGCAAACCAGCAAGGATATAGAATTAAGCTATCCTTCCATTCTTACCTTTTGTTCAGCAAGCGCTTTTCCTTTCTGGAAGAACCCCTTCATTTCATCGTCCGGCACCAGTATGCCACCGGTGGCCCATACAATATGTGTAATGGAAGCAGGGTCAATTTGGTGGTTGCGAAGATAATCTGTTTGTGATATCCTGTGAGGCCCGATAAGTCCTGCTGTAGCTGAGGGTTCAATCAAAATGTCTTCGCTGATACCCAGCCAATACAGTAAACGAAAGAGTTCATCATCTTCCATAGTGTAAATACCACTGATTAATAATTTGCTGATAGGAGTAGCGAATGCGGAACATCTGCCGACCGCAAGTCCGTCGGCTTCGGTACGGTTATCTATGCCCAGGTCGTGTACACTTATCTTTTCCATTTTCCCCGTAAGCATCCCGGTTAATACCGCAGGTGAGTGCGTAGGCTCTACAAAAAAGCAGTGTACATTATCTCCGAAAACCTCCTTAAGCCCAAAAGCTACACCACCCGGAGAACCGCCGACACCACAGGGGGAATAGACAAAAAGTGGATGAGTGCTATCTACGGCCACATTTAATTCTTCTAATTGTTTCTTCAGCCTGAAAGCCGCTACGCTGTACCCAAGAAACAGATGTTTGGAGTTTTCGTCATCCACAAAATATCCTTTCGGATTGGCGTGGGTAGCCGTCCGGCCTTTACTGATTGCCTCTTCAAAGTCGCCCTCGAATTCCAGTACTGTGGCTCCCTTACTCCGAAGCAGATTCTTTTTCCATTCTTTTGCATCTGCCGACATATAAACCGAAACATTGAATCCTAGTTTGGCACTGATAATTCCAATACTTAGTCCCAGGTTTCCCGTGGATCCTACTCCGATGGAATATTGACTAAAAAAGTCTTTGAACCTGTCAGAAGCCAGTACCTCATAGTTGTCTTCCGGGCTAAGCAGTTTCTTTTCGATAGCTAGTTGCTCGGCGTAATGCAATACCTCGTAGATTCCACCACGTGCTTTTATTGAGCCGGCCACAGGCAGTTCATTGTCGCATTTAAGAAACATTCTTCCACTGTCGGGGAAAGATTTTTTTTCATTCAGGAGTTTTGCCATCGCAGGTATTTCTCTGAGTGCGGACTCTATAATACCGTTTGTCTTCTCCAATTCGGGAAATGCTTTTGCCAGGTATGGTGCAAACCGATGCCATAGTGCTTCTGCGTCATACATGTCGTGAATATTGACAGGAAGCGATTTTATTTCTGACATCTGCTTGTGCGAAGTATTGATCCAGGTGACGGGTTTCATATTGATGATATCGCCTAACAGCGGATAGTCCTGAATCCATTTGTTTAAATCAGAGAAAGGCATGATGGTATGTTTTTGCAGTTTGGAATCATAAGTAACAATTAGAATACCAAATTACCTGCTTTAGTTTCGGATTTGGACAACTGTTGTTGTCGAATTGAGGAAAGAATTGAATAAGGTACTGAAATTGATGGTATAGACAAACTGCCGGATGGATAGCTTAGCTGCGCATTGTTGACGAATGCATGAGGGTGCTTATGGATTTTCCGGGGTACCGGAATCTTATGGTAAAACGAACTTATGGACACGACAGCGATTTCGCAGATGGATATACTGGATATTCTTTTTAGGGAAAGAAATAAATCTTATGGTGCTTATAATCTGCGCAAGACCTACAATAAGCGATTGGCGATAGCATTGGGTGGTATGTTGTGCATCACTTTGCTGGTAACCGGATATCGCACTTTCTCTGTGCGTCAGACCTTGGTAGAGCAGCCTCCGGTAATAGATACGGGGGACTACGTGGTACACAATATCCCTGAAGATGATCCTGTGTTACCACCTGATCCGCCAAAGGCAACACAACCGCCTGCACGTAATATTGAAACTGCACAGTTTACTAATATCAGGATAGTGAAGGATAATGAGGTAATAATGCCCCCTGTTGATATGGAGCAGATACAAACCGCGATGATCGATGTCAATACCCACAAAGGAGATTCATTTGATGGTAAGATACAACCACCGGATGAGCCGGAAGGTACCAATGTGATTGCCACACCTGTGAAAGAGAAAAGAAATGACGAACCGTTAATCATCGTGGAAAAGGATGCCTCCTTTCCCGGTGGCGCAGATGCATGGAGAAAGTATGTGGAGAAGTCTGTTTTAGCTGCTTCGGATGGTTTTGAGGAGGCTGATTATGGAACTGTGGTAGTGAAGTTTGTTGTGGACACTGATGGCCGTGTAAGCGAGGTGCAGGCTACCACTATGAAGGGAACCAGACTGGCTGAGATAGCGGTAAACGCTATCCAAAAGGGGCCGGCGTGGATTCCGGCGATGCAGAATGGCAGATATGTTAAAGCATGGAGGCTACAGCCGGTGACAATATTACGGCCCAATTAACCATGAAGTGTAAGACTGGAGAAGAGTTGGTATTACGGTAGTAAAAACAGGATACCTTATGCTGATCCTGTAAGAAAGTTTGTTTTGGAATACCTCATTTGGAAGAAGGAAAGAACTTATCCTAACAATTTGTACTTTTATCGCTGTAATAATGCGAAACAATAAATGAGCGACAAAAAAATCACAGCAGCGATTACCGCTGTCGGAGCCTATGTGCCCGAGTACCGGCTTACAAATGCAGAATTGGAAACAATGGTAGAGACCAACGATGAATGGATACGTACCCGAACGGGTATCCAGGAACGGAGGATTCTGAAAGGTGAAAATAAGGGAGTATCAGCGATGGCCATACCCGCAGTGGAGGAGTTATTAAGGAAGCGGGGCATTTCTGCTGAAGAGATTGACTGCATGATTACCTGCACAGTGACACCCGACATGGTGTTTCCTGCTACTTCCAATATTATTTGCGATAAGATAGGAGCTAAAAATGCTTTTGGCTTCGACTTGTCCGCCGCCTGTTCAGGTTTTCTTTACGGAGTCACCACAGGGGCTTCGTTTATAGAGAGTGGCAGGTATAAAAAAGTAGTGGTGGTGGGTGCAGATAAAATGAGTGCCATAGTTGACTATACGGACCGGACTACCTGTATTCTTTTTGGCGATGGTGCAGGAGCTATTTTGCTGGAGCCTAACGAAGAAGGCTATGGTGTATTGGATAGTCTGTTACGGTCGGATGGATCAGGAGCCCAATACCTGAAAATGTCGGCCGGAGGCTCAGCCCGGCCTGCCTCTATGGAAACTGTACAGGCTAAGGAGCATTATATTTATCAGGAAGGGCAGCAGGTGTTCAAATTTGCTGTAAAGGGAATGGCTGATATCTCACACGAATTGCTCGTGAAAAATAACCTGACAGGAGATGATATCGCATGGCTGGTACCTCACCAGGCGAATAAGCGAATTATCGATGCTACAGCCAACCGTATGGGACTAAGCCTTGACAAAGTAATGCTGAATATCCAAAAGTATGGCAACACCACCTCAGCTACCATTCCGTTATGCCTGTATGAATGGGAAAGCCGGCTGAAGAAAGGTGACCTTATAGTGATGGCGGCCTTTGGTGGAGGATTTACATGGGGAGCCACACTGGTTAAGTGGGCATATTAACCTGACCGGATAAAAAACCGGCCCATGGATGATGAGCCGGCTATCTAGACATTTTATTTACCGGTGCTTTCAGGCCGGTATTTTTTATTTATAAATTTAATGTAAGCCCTGCACCAATTACTTCTTTGATCTGAAGGCCGGGAGAGCTGTTTGTAGGTCCAAAGAGTTTTACATCATCATCGTATATCAGATCGAGCCCTACATTGAAGCCGAATACTTTGGATACTTTGAAGGTGGCCATATTGGTCATCATCAGATCGATATTTTGCGGATTATGCTTGTAGTTGCTGAAAAGATCCAGCTTGCCAAGATAGGTAATCTTGTCAGTAAATTTCTTTTGGTAATTGACACTGGCGAATGCGCCCAGCTCGCTTTTCATTTTTTTGCCCGGTGCTACCCCATAGGCTCCCGCTGCGGAGAGAATATCATCATGTACAAATACCCAGCGTGTGGTTATTGGAGAAAAGAATATGGAAAGCCCGTCGGCAGGACGATAGTCAAGACCAATACTCAGGAGCAAGTATCCGGGAGCCATAAAGTTGGAAAGGTATTCTTTTGAGCCGTCGCTTTTGTAGCTGTAACCTTTCGAAAACTGGCTTTGGAAGTTTGCAAGAAATGCAGCATTTAATTTTTTGCTAAGAGCGTATCCCACCTTTGAGGAGAGATCTATACGGTCATCGTTCTTTCTGGTCTTCTGGCTGGTAGTGTTCAGGATGCCATAATTGAAGTTGGCACTGTTATCCCAGCTGATTTTGTCTTTCTTGTATCTGGCCCACAGCCCGAAATAAGAGTTGAGCGAAAAGGAGAAGTCGTCGCCCCCTGCGGCCCAGTTTTTTTGGCTTCCCTGGCCGATGTTGATATTAAAAATGCCTCCAGTAGTCCAGTTCTTTGCAGTGTCGTTTTTCGGAAGCTCCTTGCCTGCATTAGCAGCTTTTTTTAGTCCTGTAACTGTTTGATCCTGCCCGAATGAAGCAAGAGTAAATAAAAGGAAACCTGTTGTCAGGAGGTACTGTTTTAAACTCATTGTTATCATTTTATTTTAAGGGGTGCAAAAGTAGCCATTATTCAATGCATACAAGAAGGCAAATCGTTAATGTTAATGCGTCTAAACGGTATCTGTAATGCGGTATGTTTTACTCAATTTTGTCAGACTTCAACCGATTTACCTGCATCTGGTTTTCGATGATTTTCAAATCTCGTTTGAATTCTTTAGATAAATTTTATAAAATAGATATTTCGTAAAATCTCCTGTAAATCAGCTATATTTGCCTTGGTTTTTCATAGGATATTGGATTTTAAAACGGGGCTGGATTTTTATCCTGGCCCCTTTTTTATTTGTGATGTCTCACTTCTTTCCCGAAGGCACTGTTCGCTTTATCATTCTTATGAAATAATTGAAAACAATGTGGAATCTCAGTATGGTATTTTATGATTTCTCGGACATTTTTTCGGCACCGGCAGGCTCGGAAAAATATTCGTGGACAATACCTGCCTTGTGGCGGCCCACAATTTTTGCAAGCGCTTCGACAGGCTGAGACTTGATTTTTTTGACAGACTTAAAATGGCTGAGCAACCGTGTGGCAGTTTCTTTACCGATCCCCGAAATTTTCTCCAGTTCATTTTGGAAGGTGTGCCTGCTGCGTTGATTTCGATGGAAGGTGATTCCGAACCGGTGTACTTCATCGCGCACCCGACGAATCAGTTTGAGGCTTTCGCTGTCCCAGGGTAGTTTTATAGATTCTTTATCTCCCGGAAAAAAGATTTCCTCCTCGTTCTTGGCAAGTCCTACCACTGTAGATTTTCCTCTCATGCCTGTTTCTTCTATTGCCTCCATTGCGGCATTGAGTTGGCCTTTTCCGCCATCAATTATAATAAGTTGTGGTAGCGGTTTTTGGTCTGCCAGGAGCCTTTTGTATCTGCGTGTGACGATTTCTTTCATACTGGCAAAATCATTTATGCCCTCCACTGTTTTGATATTGAATCGCCTGTACTCGTTTTTGTCGGGCACGCCATTTCTAAAGTGAACCATTGCGGCCACCGGGAAGCTTCCCTGAAAGTTGGAGTTATCAAAACATTCTATTCGTTCAGGTAATTCGGGGAGATGCAGGTCGTTTTGAAGTTGGCGGAGCACTTCATTGATTCTTGACGATGATTTTTCTTCCAGGTGCAGCATCTTCTTTCGCTTCAGTTCGCTGAGAAAGTAATTGACATTTTTTTCAGAAAGGTCTAACAATTTCTTTTTATCACCTGCTTTGGGAATCGTGACTTTGTATGTCTGGTCTGTTTCTATATTTATGGGCACCACCACTTCCGGGGCATGGCTGTTGAATTTATGCCTGAGTTCGGTAACTGCAATAGAAAGGATTTCTTCGTCAGATTCATCCAATTTGGGTTCGAGTCGGATGTTGTGTGTTTGTACGATAGTGCCATTCTGGACCATCAGATAGTTGACATAGGCTGTATCTTTCTCTCTGAGAATAGTGAAGACATCGAGATCGATTATGAGTTTGCTTACTACCGCTGACCTGGATTCATAATCTTTTAACCTGTCTAATTTAGCTTTGACCTGAGCAGCGAGTTCGAACTGCAGGTTGTCCACGTAATATTGCATTTCCTCATTGTAGCGCTGGATAACCGGGGTGAGGTTGCCGCGCAACATCTGCCTGATCTGTCGCAATCCCTCTTCATAGTCTTCTTTCGTTTGTAGTCCTTCACATGGCCCCTTACAGTTGCCAAGGTGATACTCCAGGCACACACGGAATTTCTTTTTCTGAATATTGGCGTCAGTAAGATTGAGGTTACAGTTTCGAAGTGGGATGAATTCTTTTATAAATGCAAGCAGATCGCGTACCATACCTACGGAGGTAAATGGGCCGATATATTCAGAGCCGTCATTGATCCGGTTTCTTGTGAGATATACTCTGGGGAAAGGCTCATTCTTTATCACTATATATGGATAAGATTTGCCGTCTTTGAGGTTGATATTGTATTTGGGCTGATACTCTTTGATAAGATTGTTTTCCAGGAGGAATGCATCGTTCTCATTGTTTACAATGGTGAACTCTATTCGTGCAATACGCTTTACAAGTTCGTGCGTCTTGTATCCTGCAAAGGTCTTGGTAAAGTAAGAGCTGATTCTCTTTTTCAGATTCTTTGCTTTACCCACATATATGATGACATTGTCTTTATCAAAGTATTTATACACTCCCGGTTGGTTAGGGAGTGTCGGTAATATTTTTCGGTATTCTTCTGTGGTCATATTAATGTGCCTCCTTTGAGCATATTACTCATTAAAGTTCCATTTTACTTTCTCTTCTGTTGCTTTAGAGCCTGATATGGTACGGATAGAAAACCAGTCACCCGATTTCCATGTCAGTTGAATGGTAGTGTCTCCTTTTTCTTTTAACAGGTAAATACGGGTGACCTCATTGGATTGCGGATTTACATACACATTGATTTCCCTGAGCCCGTCCACGGGCGAATTGGCTGATAGTGGCGTGTAGGTAAAGGTCACGGCATTTATTGTCTGATCAATAAAGGAATTTCCTGTAAAATATTTCTGAAGGGAGAAAGAATCTATTACCGGGAAGAGAAATGGCTTCGCCAGTCTTCTCGCATCTTCTCTCTGGTACCAGACTGAATCGATAGCCTGATTGTCCTGGGTGGTTTGTAGAAGGGTAACCGGAGACTGCTCCAAAATACTTATTTGCCCAAGGAGATAGTCTGTGACAGGAAATACAGGAATGGTATCTCTTTGGATGACGGTAAGGCTGTCTGTGTTTGAAGACTGTTCCCGGGTTTTCTTGTTGGAGGTACAGGCTGCTGTACACAAAGAAAAAAGTAAAAGAAAACTTATCAATCTGAGCATACTCAAAGTTACGAAGGTTTAACAGAGGTTAAGAAGTTCACATGTTTTGCAAGACAAAAATTATGAAGACTTTCAGGACGAATTGGTTGTATATGTAAAGGAATTCTGACATCTTTGTTAGGATATTATGAAAAAAATCAGTTTCATTATTACTCTTACACTGCTGGCCTGTCTTTCTGGTATGGCACAGGAGAAAGGGTATTACTATATTAAAGGACAGGTACTCGATCAGGCCACAGGGCAGCCCTTATCCTATGCTTCAGTGGTAGCACAGAACACTACGATCGGGGTACTTACTGATTCTGCGGGTGCATTTTCTATTCGCTTACCGGAAGGTGGATACACACTCTCATTTTCATTTGCTGGATATGAAACAGGCAGTATGCGGGTGAGTCGACTGTCGGCAGAGGAAGAGTTATTCGTCGCCCTGAAGCCCGAGACTCAACAACTGGAGGAAGTAACCATTGTACTGGATCTGGAACTAAAGGATGGTTGGGAGCGTTATGGCGAATTCTTTCTGGAGAACTTTATCGGAAAATCAGAGAATGCATTACAGTGCATTATTCGAAATCCTGAGGACCTGCATTTTTATTTCTACAAAAACAGAAATACACTGAAGGTGGTTTCGTCCGAACCCATCATGGTAGAAAATTTTGCGCTGGGATATACGCTGAAATTTGCCATAGACTCCTTTACAAATAATTTTGATACCAGAATATCCACCTTTGCTGGCTATCCGTTCTTTGAGGAGATGGAAGGCACTACCGTACAAAAGAAGCTTTGGGCAAAGAACCGAAAGGCAACCTACTATGGTTCATTGCTTCATTTTATGAGGTCACTTTATGCAAGGCAACTCGAAGCGGAAGAATTTGAGTTGAATTTCTTCAATCCGTCAGGAGATAAGAGTGCGGTTGAGGTAAGTGATATCTACCAGGCGCTTCATTTCAATACGGACTCACTAGGAGTAGTAAGTATCCAACCGGAATTTCCGGTAATGAGTATCGCGTATCGGCGGCAAAAGCCGGAAGCAAATTATATAAAGCTCGATCCGCGTACCAACAGAGAGTTTCAGCTATCCACGCTGTTGTTCAATTCGAAAGAGCCGCTCTACGTCGAAGAGAATGGGTATTATTATGAACAGACAGAAATTATTACCAATGGGTACCTGGGCTATAAAAAGATAGCTGATCTGTTGCCATTTGACTATCTTCCTTTTTCGAAAGACTGACTTTTGCGTACTGCATCCCAAATCTCAGGTAGCCGTTTCAGGAGAATGAGTTCCTTTCGTTTCTCAGTGAAATCTACGGCAGGCGATCCCCAGTAGATTGCATTGCCTTCCACGCTTTGCCTGATACCCGACTGGCCCATTACCACTGCATTATCGCCAATTGATATGGTTTTGTTTACACCTACCTGGCCCCAAAGCGTTACACCATTTCCCAGAGTAGTACCACCTGCGATACCAACCTGGCCGGCCATAAGACAGTTATTACCTATGATTACATCGTGTCCTATGTGACAAAGATTATCAATTTTAGTACCCTTTCCTATTCTGGTAATATCGCTGACTCCCCGATCTATTGTGCAATTAGCCCCGATCTCTACATAGTCTTCGATCACTACCTCGCCACATGAGTTCATCTTTTTGTACCAGACGTCTCTGTTCTTTTTTGTATTGAAGTAGAATGCATCGCTGCCAATTACCGTTCCTGAATGAATTTCGACATGGCTTCCAATGGTTACATAATCATAAAGTGTGACATTGGGATGGATGATAGAGCCTTCACCAATGGAGACATGGTTGCCTACAAAAACGTTAGGCATTACAATGGCTGTTTTGTGGATGGAGGCTGAATCGCTGATCATTGTGTCAGATGGTGCGAAAGGCCGAAAGTGTTGTGTAATCTTAAGATAGGCTTCGAAAGGTTCCTCGCATACCAGGAGTGTCTTTCCTTCGGGTATCGAATAGCTTTGGTTGATGATAATAAATGACGCATCGCTCTCAATACACTTGTCGTAGTATTTGGGATGATCAACGAATACGATGTCGCCCTGCTGTACTCTGTGAATCTCGTTAATGCCTGTAGCCATTGCGTTTGCATTGCCTTCAATTCTTGCATGTATAAAGTCTGCGAGCCATTGCGCGGAAACGGGTGATGGGAATTTCATAACCAAATTTTTGTCCGGCAAATATACATCTGTATTGATGGCAGTATGTAAAGAATGATGGGAGCGTATGCAATTAAAATCAGATTCTGTCGTTTTTGTTTTTGATAAATTGATGAATGCTTAAAAAGCGCGCATTAATATAATGATCCTTATCCACAAGACAATTAAAAATGTTAATAAAAAAAGTGAAGAAAAACTTTTCTATTAGTAAAATTTATTTTTAATATTGTGGTAGGAAATTTTTTCCTGTACCTACTAACCCATCCATATAACAAGGCCCGTACAATTTGACGGGCTTTATTTTTTACATTTATTTTTAGTCTGGAGTTCAGCAACAATTTTTTTGGGTTTTATTTTTCGCAAGTAGGTGTTCGAAGTATTCCGAAGTTTATTAGGTAATACTATTGACAACTAAAGTTGATGACAGTTATACAGAAGGCTGAAAGTATTGCGGGGCGGGATATACAGCGCATGAAGTAAAATGGTAAAGATGACTTCTTGTGTGTAGCTGTTGTATGTAAACCGGATAGTGACACGTATATTATTTAATGACTCTTCCGGAAAGAATCTGATTGCGGAGGGTGGAGTTAAGAAACATAAGGATAAGAGAAATGGAGGTTTGTGCAAATAAAATCAAACGTGCAGTGGTTACTAAGAGAGTGGCAGGATTATCGTGGTCAATGTCTTTTTGGAATCAGGGACACCATTTTAAGTAAGTTTTGATAATTCAGGATCGAATTTCGGAGCGTGTCTTCAGGCCTGCCCCCTGGTGGCTTCAACCGGTAATCCGGGGAGATATCCGGCGTACAGAAACCGGTTTCTCTGATAAAGGATTGAATTAGGTAACAAGATTTATATAACTTGCTTCGCATAAAAATGTATTTATGATTAAATCGATGACGGGCTTTGGAAGGGCAGAGGGTATCATTAAAGATAAAGGGTATCTGGTCGAGCTGAGGTCTTTGAACGGAAAACTGTTTGATGTGAATCTTAAGATTCCACAGGCTATTAAGCCCTATGAGTTTGAAATCAGAAACCTGGTGCAGGAAGGGTTGGTTCGTGGATCGGTGGAGTGTTTTATTACTGTCAAGCAAAATGGAAGCGCCAGGCCAGTGGCTATTAATACGGATTTGGTAAAGAGTTATGTAAGTCAGATGAAAGGCCTTGCGGAAGAGATAAATGTAGATGATTCAGGATTACTAGCAGCTATACTGAGATTGCCTGATGTAGTAGCGCCATCCACCGAAGTGGCTGATGAAGACGAATGGCAGTTTCTGAAAGGCCTTATCGGAGAAGCGATAACGGATGTGAATAAGCACCGGGAAGATGAAGGTAAGGTGTTGCTCAAAGAGTTGAAAACACGGATACTGAATATTCAAAACCTGGAGAAGCAGGTGGCTGCATTGGAGCCCGAACGGAAAAAGAAAATCAAAGCGAACCTGATGAAGATGGTGAAGGAAAATGTGGATGAAGAAAATTATGATCCTAACCGCCTGGAGCAGGAAATGGTGTACTATATAGAAAAGATCGATATCAGAGAAGAGCAGGTGAGGCTCAGGAATCATTGTGAATACTTTATCCAGATTCTGGAGGATAGGGAAGAGGCAAACGGTAAAAAGCTTGCTTTTCTTCTGCAGGAAATAGGCAGAGAGATTAACACTACCGGCTCCAAGGCTTATGACCTTGAAATACAGAAATGCGTGGTAATGATGAAGGATGAGTTGGAGAAAGCAAAAGAGCAAACATTTAATGTTTTATAAAAGCAAAATGGTTAACAAACTAAAATATCTGGCTTTACTGGTTTTCCTTTATGGTTGTATTGAAATAAACCTGTTCGAAAAGCAGGTTCCTATCGAGGGCCAGAGTTGGAGCCGTAGCGATACACCCGAGTTTTCATTTGAAATCAGAGATACTGTATCATTGTATAATGTATATATTGTCATCCGGCATACAGACTTATACGGCTATAATAATCTGTGGTTAAATATTGGCAGGCAGGCACCCGGTGATAGTATGAGGTTTGAGAAATATAACTTTGCATTGGCTGATGCAAAGGGATGGGAAGGTGCCGGAATGGATGATATTTTTGAAGTCAGAAAGTTATTTGCTACCGGTACTTTCAGGCAGGCAGGGACTTATAAATTTGCCATTGCTCAAATTATGCGTGATGATCCACTCAGGTATATTATGAGTGTCGGGCTTCGGGTAGAGCGTGTAGAGTAACCTGCACGGCATAAAAACAAACTATGTTATTTTCCAATTTCAGAAAACGGTTCCGAAAGAAGAGAGTCACCCGGATTTATGCGCTGTATTGGTTTATGCTCTCCTATATTATCGCAGCATTAATTTTCTGGTTTATATCACTCAATACACAGAATGAAGAGATCGTAACTTTTAAGAAAGAGCAACTGGTGAAAGAGGCTCCGGATTATCAGGCACAGATACAAAAGATTGACAGGGAGGATAAGCGTAAAAGATTTCAGTACATAGGCGAGGGTTCTACTTTCTTTATACTGATAATTGCCGGTGCCGTCATTGTGTTCCGGTTGTTGCGGGCACAATTCAGGCTCGCGCGACAGCAGCGTGATTTCATGGTAGCCGTAACACATGAATTAAAAACACCAATTGCGGTAACCAAGCTCAATTTGGAGACTCTACAAAAACGTACCCTCGACGAGTCTGTCCGAAAACGGCTTCTGTCGGCTACCCTGGCCGAGACTGACAGGCTGAATGCACTTTGCAGCAATATGCTGTTACTCAATGAGCCTGAAAAAGATGACTCGCTGATAGTGAGGGAACCCATTGCATTAGAGGGTCTGGTGGAGGAATGCCTCAGTGAACAAAAACTCCATTACCCCCAGCGGCTATTTGAAAGCAGGGTAGAGGAGGGTATTGTAATTTATGCCGACAGGATGTTGACCCGGTTGGCTATTAATAATTTGCTGAATAATGCGGTCAAGTATTCACCGAAAAGCGCAGCCGTCAGTGTAAATGTAATACGAAAAGATGGACGTGCGCTGATACGGGTAATGGACGAAGGAGAAGGGGTACCTTCTGAAGAAGTACATAAGATATTTGACAAATATTTCAGAGGCAAAGGGATGCAGGCTAAGGGAACAGGATTAGGGCTATATGTGACCCAGAGAATCGTACACCAGAGCAAGGGTACACTTACCGTTGAACCGAATCATCCGAAAGGAAGCATATTTACTATTAGTTTTGCAGAGATTAAAAGCAATGATGGACGATAGACAAATTTCTATTTTACTGGTAGAAGACGAAGAGCACTTGCAGGAGACCCTGCGTCTTAATTTTGAGCTGGAAGGCTATTCCGTAACTTCTGCCTACACCGGCCCCGATGCATTGAAGGCATTGAGAAACGAACATTTTGACCTCATTATTCTGGATGTGATGTTGCCGGACATGGATGGTATTACGGTATGTGAGAATATCCGCCTTACAAATACTGAAATTCCTATCCTTATACTGAGTGCAAAGAATCAAAGCGCCGACAGAGTGCTGGGGCTTAAGAAAGGAGCAGATGATTACCTTACTAAACCATTCAATCTTGAAGAACTCCTGATCCGGGTGAAAAAACTAATTGAGAAAAGTCAGTTGATCAAATTCAGGGAGCCCGTCAGTGATGAATTTGTTTTTGGAGATAACAAGATCAACTTCAGTACTCTTGAAGGTGTGAATGGAAATGGAGAGAAGATAGCTTTAACAAAGAAGGAAGCCATGCTTCTGAAGCTTCTCGTGGAAAACAAAAATGAGGTGGTGACCCGCGAGAAGATATTGCAGGTAGTGTGGGGGTATAACGTGTATCCTACTACCAGAACAATTGACAATTTTATTCTGAGCTTCAGGAAGTATTTTGAGAAAGACTCGAAGCATCCGCAGTACTTCCAATCGGTCAGGGGCTTTGGATACAAATTTACTTTAGAGAAATAGCTTCTGTTACCAGGCTTTTATAAAGTGCTTCGTATTTAGGAACGATATTCTGAATATCAAATTTCTTCGCCTGCTCAAATACGTTCTTCCTCATTTGAGCCATCAGTTCGGGATCACTTAGTATCCTGATTGTGTTGGTTGCCATGTCGTCTATATCACCTACGGCGCTTAGGAAGCCCGTCATTCCATTGATATTTATTTCAGGCAGTCCGCCCACATTAGTGCTGATAACAGGTACACCGGATGCCATAGCTTCTAACGCCGAGAGTCCGAAACTTTCATATTCACTTGGCAGGATGAAGAGGTCGCTGATGGCGAGGATATCTTCCATCTCCTCCTGACGACCCAGAAAACGGGTATGTTCGCAGGTATTATTATGACGACATATTTCTTCCACCTTAGATCTTTCGGGCCCGTCGCCGATGAGCAATAGTTTGGCCGGAACCTTTTTCAATACTTTTTCAAAGACATATACTACATCCTGCACGCGTTTTATTTTTCTGAAATTGGAAGCGTGTGTAATGATCATCTCACCATTGGGGGCAATAGCTTTGCGGAAAGGAGTAAGTGGTTTCTTGTTAAACCGGTGTGCATCCACAAAGTTGTATATAACCTCTATCTCTTTGTTTATCTGAAAATTCTTATAAGTCTCGTCTCTGAGGTTTTTAGATACGGCTGTAATAGCATTGCTTTCGTTGATAGAGAAGGTAACCACGGGAGAGTAAGTCTTATCCCGCCCTACCAGTGTGATGTCTGTTCCATGCAATGTAGTCACGACGGGGATGTGGATGCCGTGTCCTTCCGCAATTTTGCGAGCCATATAGGCCGCAGAAGCATGAGGAATCGCATAATGTACATGGAGAAGGTCGAGGTGGTGGTTGAGGATGACATCCACCATCGTACTTGCAAGTGCGGTTTCGTAAGGAGGGAAGTCGAACAGCGGGTAGGCCGGGACGGTTACTTCATGATAAAATATGTTGGCGTGGAATCCCCCTAACCTTACAGGTTGCTGGTAAGTAATAAAATGTATGTTATGGCCTTTCTCTGCAAGTGCTTTGCCCAATTCTGTCGCTAAAACACCACTCCCACCAAAGGTCGGATAACATACAATCCCTATATTCATTATTTCAATTTTTTGTTAAGAAACCTTTTGAGAACCTATTCCGGTTTTCAGACTGCAATTTACGAATTGGCAAATTCTTATTCTGTTATATATTGGATAAGACTGATGCTATTTGCCCGGCGTGTTGATTGCCTTTACGCACTTTCTGATAAGAGAAGGCCCTGCATAGATAAAACCTGTATAAATCTGCAAGAGTGAAGCACCTGCTTTGTATTTCACAAGGGCATCCTGTGCGGCCATGATTCCGCCGGAACCGATAATAGGAATTTGCCTACCAGTCCTCTCTGATATCTTGTGAAGCAATTCTGTACTTCTCCTGAATACCGGTGCCCCGCTCAGCCCTCCTGCCCCCATCGCCGTAACCTTCTCAGTTTCGGTGCTAAGCCCTTCTCGGGATATTGTAGTGTTAGTAGCCACGATGCCGTCCAGATTAATTTCCATTGCAAGATCAATGATGTCATTCAGGTCTTCCTCGTTCAGGTCGGGAGCTATTTTTAGCAGGATGGGTTTTGTGATAATTTTAGCCTTATTTAGTGATTGCAGGTGTGTAAGGATTTTTCGAAGAGAATCTTTCTGTTGTAAATCGCGTAACCCCGGTGTATTGGGCGAGCTGACATTTACCACAAAATAATCCACCACGTCAAACAGGCTGAGGAAGCACTTCTCGTAATCTTTCCACGCATCTTCGTTTGGCGTGATTTTATTCTTCCCGATATTACCTCCCACCAGAATCGTAGTTTGTTGCTTGCGAAATTGATGTAGCCGCTTTGCAATTTTCTCTGCTCCATCATTATTGAATCCCATTCTGTTGATCAGCGCTTTGTCTTTTGGAAGCCTGAACAGGCGGGGTTTTACGTTTCCTGGCTGTGGTAGCGGTGTGACAGTGCCGATTTCTACAAACCCGAATCCCAGCATCTCCATCGCTTTCAGGTATTCTGCGTTTTTATCGAACCCGGCTGCAAGGCCTACCGGATTCTTAAAGGTGAGGCCGAAGCATTTTACAGGCTTGTCTTCGGGGCCTGTCATCAACAAAAACCATTTTTTCACATAAGTACTGCTGGCTGCGAACCTAAGGATGGCCATTGTAAATCGATGAATCTTTTCTGCATCGAAGAGGAAAAGAAGATTCCTGATGATCCTGTACATATCGGTGCGAAGATAACAACTACAGTGAAGCGGGGATTAAGGAGTAATGGAAAAAAGTTGAGGGCAGCCTTATAGGTCAGATGTCTCCTTCCTGAGGCCTGATGATGATTTCCTCCATGCAGGCGGATGGGGAGAGTTGAGAGGCAGCAAATATGAGTTCCGCCACATCTTCTGCACGGATAAAGCGGCTTTCCGGAAGTCCTGACCCGCTCCAGGAGTCTGTATATACAGCACCGGGATAGACGGCGGTGACTTTAATATTATGTGGCTTCATTTCTTCGCGCAGATTTTTGCTGAAGCCTGATAGTGCAAATTTACTGATGCTGTATGCCCCACCGTTAGGATATGCCTGAAAGGAAGCGATACTGCACATGTTGAAAATATGTCCCTGGCGATGCTTCATCATTTGAGGAAGCAGTGCACGGGTGAGGTGGTAGGCACTGTAGAGGTTAGTTTGTATCATTGTGTCCAGTGTGCCTTCAGGCTCATTGTGTACACTACCCGGCAGGAAGATACCTGCATTGTTCACCAGCACATCCACTTTCAGCGATTGCGACCGGATATGGTGCACAAGTATGGCCACCCCTTCGCGTGTGCTCAGGTCGGCTGCACAGAATTGTACAGTACTATCAGGGTGGGCATGCCGGATTTCCAAGGCTGTTTCCCTCAGGGCTGACTCAG
This sequence comes from Chitinophagaceae bacterium, assembly GCA_023957755.1. Lineage (GTDB taxonomy): Bacteria > Bacteroidota > Bacteroidia > Chitinophagales > Chitinophagaceae > Ginsengibacter. The sequence goes on along the minus strand of JAMLGT010000006.1, from coordinate 187,303 downwards.
TCCGGGCATTTAGCAGAATGTGATGATTGGCTGCGGCAAACCGCATGGCTATAGCTTTTCCCATACCTTTGCTGCCTCCTGTGATGACAATATTCATAAGATTACTACCGTTTGAGAGAGAGAATGACCAAAAATAGTAAAATACCGGCCGAACTGAAATACCGCCATTTGTTTTTTGACCTGGATCACACGCTGTGGGATTTTGAAACTAATGCAAGGGACTGCCTTTCAGAGATATTTTCAGATTATAGCCTTGAGAAAAGAGTGACCCCATCATTTGATGAGTTCTATAGTATTTATCATCATCATAATGCGCTGCTTTGGTCCCGGTTTGAAAAAGGATTTATCACAGTGGAAGAGTTGAAATGGAAAAGGATGTGGCGCACGCTCCTGGATTTCAAGATAGCTGATGAGAAACTGGCCAGGGATATGAGCGCTTCTTATCTTGATTTGCTTCCTACAAAGTCTAAAGTGTTTGATTATACGTTTGAAATCCTGAATTATCTCACAGAGAAAGGATACGAATTGCATCTGCTGACTAATGGTTTTGAAAAGACACAACGGCGAAAATTGGAAAGCAGTAATCTTGGTAAATATTTTGACCAGGTAATTACTTCTGAAGCTTCGAACTCCATGAAGCCGAAAAAGGAAATTTTTGATTTTGCATTAAAAGCCTGTGATGGAAAAGTTGAAAATTCAATAATGATTGGCGACAATCTGGACGCCGATATTGCAGGTGCCAGAAACGTGGGTATGGATAGTATTTTTGTAAATCATACCCATAAAGAGATAGCTGCGCAGTCGACTTTTGAAATAAGCCATCTCAAAGAATTAGAAAACATATTCTAACCCCATTTTCCCACTTTATTGTCGATCTGACAGGCTGTGCCCGGAATCCCATTTTCTAAGTGGGTCTTAAATTCATTAAAGCGATATGTGTACTTTTAATGTGAGCCCCTGTGTGGTGCTTAGTATGGGAAAGTATTACGTAATTACCAGATTATCAAGGTAGTATTTCAAATATTTGAATCAACTTCTGAGATGTGGAATTTATTTTATTTTCTGATGTTGCAGAGATGTCTTACTTATTTTTTCCCGAATAATTTTCGGGAAGTCATCAGGGAATCTCCTACCTTTATAGGCCTTACACAAAAAATGTCAACAATAAAAATCAGAAAAAATGAAGAAAATCTACCTCGCATTTGCTTTTGCATTTGTTTCTCTGGGACTGACCGCCCAGGACGTGAGTATTGGTGATCCGGAAGCTCCAATGGATCTAAGTCAACAGCAATATCGTTCACCCTGGACAACCTCCTACAATTACTCGTATGTACAGACTATTTACCTTCAGGAAGAGATTAATACTTCCGGGTATATTACGAAGATTAGCTATTTTTTTAAGGGAACCGTACTTGACAATAGTAAGACGCTTGCAATCTATATGGGTACCTTTCCTGCTACCAAGGATCAGTTTATTCCGGATGATTATAATGACTGGTTAAAAACCGCTGATATGGTAAAGGTATTTGATGGCGTTCTGACGCTGCCCTCAACTTTGCCCGGGATAGTACCTATTGATCTGACTACCCCATATCATTATACAAACACCGATAATCTGGTTATCGCAATATATGAAAAAGGCGATGGAAATGATTATGATGCAAATGACAACTATACTTTTAGAAGTACTACCGGCATATTGAATAGAGTAATGTATTATATTACTGACGGGCCTGATGCCGATGATAATCCACTTCCGGATCTGGATAATTTACCCGTGGCTGATAATTATAAGCCCAGTTATGCTAATGTAATTCTTCACTTTGAGACTGCGGTTCCCATCAATCTTGCAAGCTTCAGCGCTACCAGGAAAGATGCGTCTTCCAATCTGCTGAAATGGTCCACCGGAAATGAACAACACAATAAGGGTTTTGAAGTGCAGCGTGCTGCCGATGGGGTGAACTTCAGCAGTATTGGTTTTGTAGCCAGTAAAGCAAATGGTGGCAACAGCAATACCACGCTCGATTATTCTTACGTGGATACCAGAGCCGGATCCGGTGCTGCCTACTACAGATTGAATCAAATAGATATGGATGATAGGAGTTCTCTCTCAAAGATAGTTTCTGTAAAAGGAGGCGAGTTGAGCTTCAGCCTTGCACCCGTATATCCTAATCCGGTGAAGTCTTCACTGAACTTATTATTGACCTCTCAGGCTAATAATAATGTGTTGATTGAGATCACAAATATCGAAGGCAAGATTGTACACAAGTCTGATCGAAACCTGAATTCAGGAGAGAATAGAATTAATATTAATCTGTCTGCCATCCCTGCGGGCGTATATTCTGTGAGAGCCACAATTAAGGAGAAAAACGAAAGTGTATCCACTCGCTTTGTGAAGAACTAATAATATTTCTATGCTGTGATTAAGCAGTAAAACAATAAATTGTCTAATAGGCTGCATCTGAAAAGATGTGGCCTATTTTCTTTTTATGATGGGTGGGTATTGGTTCCGGCTTTTTGGTTTCAGGTTTCAGGTTTCAGGTTTCAGGTTTCAGGTTTCAGGTTTCAGGTTTCGGGTTTCGGGTTTCGGGTTTCGGGTCGCGAGGTGATAAGTTCAGGTAGATATGTATCAATTTCCTATTTATCTGTACATTTTTCCCTTATTCATGTAACACATCCTGAGAATGAAGATTGAACTTTGCATTTATGAAAAAGGAACTCGAAATACCTGTAGTGGGCGTAAGAAATCGTCAGGATGCCGACAGGTTGCTAAAGCGGTTAACTGCAGAGCCTGAGGTAGTGGCACCAAGGCTGGAGAATAATGGAGAGAAGGTGGTGATAGATACGGGGTTTACTATCGATAGCTTTCAGCATACAGTGAAGGCGATCCGGGAAGAAGGTTTTGACTTTCAGACTGAGAAAGAAAAATTTCCGGTGTTGAATATGAGTTGCGCTTCATGTGCCGTAAGTGTGCAAAGCACGCTCGAGAATGTACCGGGTGTGGTGTCGGCAACAGTGAATTACGCCAATGGAAAGGCAGCGGTCGAATATATCCCGAATCTTATTAGTCCGCAGGAGATGAAGACGGCTATCCAGTCTATAGGTTACGATCTATTGGTGGAAGAAGATACGCAGGGTGATACGGCGGAGCAGATAAAGCGGAAACAGTACCGGACGCTGAAGCGTCATACCTTATGGGCAGTCGTATTTTCAGTACCCTTGATTGTGCTGGGGATGTTTTTTATGCACGTGCCTTATGTAGATTGGGCATTGTGGATATTATCTACTCCTGTGGTTTTTGTATTCGGGAAACAGTTTTTTGTGGGGGCGTGGAAGCAACTGAAGCACAGGAAAGCGAATATGGATACCCTGGTTGCCCTGAGCACAGGGATCGCTTACCTGTTCAGCCTGTTCAATCTGTTTTTTCCGGACTTTTGGTTGAAGCGGGGTATCACACCCCATGTGTATTTTGAAGCAGCAGGGGTGATCATTGCCTTCATCCTGGTGGGACGGCTACTGGAAGACAGAGCAAAAGGAAATACCTCTTCAGCAATCAGGAAGCTTATTGGGCTGCAGCCGGACACTGTGACTAAAGTGCTGGCGAGTGGTGAAACCGCCGTAGTGTCCGTAAGCGAGGTATTTCCGGGAGATGTGCTGATTGTGAAACCCGGCGAGCGAATTCCTGTGGATGGAAAAGTATTGTCAGGGAATTCTTTTGTGGATGAAAGTATGATTAGCGGGGAGCCACTAGCCGTAGAAAAGAATGAAGGAGCAGAGGTGTTTGCAGGAACCATTAATCAGAAGGGGAGTTTCAATTTTGAAGCCAAAAAGGTTGGTAGCGATACCATGCTGGCCCATATAATTAAGATGGTGGACGAGGCGCAGGGAAGCCGTGCGCCCGTTCAGAATCTGGTAGATAAGATAGCAGGGATATTTGTGCCTGTGGTCATTATTATTGCACTGCTTAGTTTCATTATCTGGCATTTTGCAGGTGGTAGTGAAGGTACTGTCCACGGCCTGCTGGCTTTGGTAACGGTTTTGGTGATTGCCTGTCCCTGCGCCTTAGGCCTGGCAACTCCTACAGCTATCATGGTGGGAATCGGAAAGGCTGCTGAGAATGGGATTTTGATAAAGGATGTTGAGAGCCTGGAGTTAGGAAAGAAAGTAAATGCAGTGGTGCTCGACAAAACGGGAACCATAACTGAAGGCAATCCTTCACTAGCAGAAATTTTTTGGGTTGATGAATCTTACGAAGCCGAGCTGGCCTCATTGGAAAGCCGCTCAGAACATCCGCTGGCAAATGCCTTGACAAAGGCGCTCCAGGGCCCTTATCCTGATATTGATCATTTTGAAAATGTGCCCGGTGGTGGGCTGCGTGGGGTTATTGAGGGAAAAGGTTATTTGGCAGGAAATCTGAAACTGATGAACGAAAACAAGGTATCCATACCTGTTAGTATTGAAGAAAAAGCGAGAGCGTTTTCGGCAAGAGCTTATACACTTATTTATCTGGCTGTAGATGGTGAAGTGAAAGGATTAGCCGGTATCACTGACAAAATCAAAGACTCGGCGAAGGAAGCCATTCAGCAATTGAAACGGGAAGGGATTGAGGTGTATATGCTTACCGGCGACCACGAAGCTACGGCAGCAGCGGTTTCCAAAGAGGTGGGTATCACCAACTGGAAGTCAAATGTGTCGCCGGCATTTAAGCAGGACTTTGTAAAGGAATTACAGTCTGCCAGGAAGGTGGTAGCAATGGCTGGGGATGGAATCAACGATAGTGCAGCCTTAGCCCAGGCTGATGTGAGCATTGCGATGGGTAAGGGAAGCGACATCGCGCTGGATGTAGCAAGGATGGCCATCATATCTCCTGACCTTAACAAGATACCACAGGCATTCAAGCTCTCGAGAAATACAGTGCGCACCATAAAGCAAAACCTGTTCTGGGCATTTATTTATAACGTCATAGGCATACCGATTGCTGCAGGGTTGTTGTATCCAGTTAATGGATTTCTCCTGAATCCGATGATTGCCGGAGCAGCTATGGCGCTTAGCTCTGTGAGTGTAGTAACCAACAGTCTCAGATTGAAGACAAAGAGAATTGATTAATATTTTTAAAATTTAGAAGAAATGAAAAAACAGTTCAAATCGAATATCATGTGCAACAGTTGCATCAGCAAAGTGACTCCCATACTTAACAAAACAGTAGGCGAAGGCAAATGGTCTGTAGATCTGAAAGATCCGAAGAGAATCCTTACTGTGGATGGTGTAGCCGATGAAAAAGCGCTGGCAGAAGGGTTAAAAGAGGTAGGCTACAAGGTTGAGGCACTTTAATATTTGATCTGCCCCGTTACAAGAACGTATGAGCAGGGAGGGGCAGCCAGTATATTCAGCCCGGTGACAGGGCGCAAAAGAAAAATATATCTTAAACAATATCGTTATTTAGACAATACCTATATCTTTACTACGGTGAAAAAAGTAGCTGCCATATTATTTGCGACCATTTACTTCCTTTCTACAGTAGGTACTGTAATGGCCATGCACTTCTGTATGGGTAAAGATTTAGGTACTACTATCGGTTATGATGAGGCTGCTATTTGTGAGAACTGTCACATGGCAAAGCAGGAGGCCAGTGACAATGGATGTTGTAAGGACGAGCATCACTTTGTAAAGTTGTCGGTAGATCATCAGGTACCAGACTATGTTTCTTCACCACAAGTGCCTGTTTTATTGCTCAGTGCTATGGTTATGGTGCATGACGCAGAGCGTGTTACAGAAGCACCTGCATTTTGCGCCAGTGTGGTGGATCCACCTGACATTCCGATTTACACGCGGAACTGCAATTTCAGAATCTGATTTATTTTTCTCTGATGGGGACAGCTAAAGTATTACTTCTATGTGATGCTTTATACAACGCTATGTTGCATGCTGCCACCATTGGGGATTTTTCGTATTAGGGGTATCATTTCCCCTGCACTTTTCTATTCCTAACATTTCAAACCTAAAATCAATGAAAAAGCAAATTTTCCTTTTGGGCGCGCTCGTAGTAGGGCTTGCTGCCTGCAACCAACAGGCGAAAAATGAAACAACCGAACAACCGGCAACAGAAGCACATGCTTCTATGAGTGCGAATGATGAAGCAAACATCGTGATGGTTTCAGCGAAGTATGCGGAGCCGGGAGCAGAAGTAGGTGGCCTTGTAAAGAGCCTGGTTGCTGACTATCTCGACATGAAGTCAGCACTGGTGAAAGGTGACGAAACTACTGCCGCAAAGTCTGCAGAGGCCATCACCGGACAATTAAAATCGTTTGACAAGTCTTTTCTGAAAAGTGACGAGAAAGCTGACTTTGACCAGATAGTGCCCGGAATCAGCCAGAGTGCCCAGGCAATTGCCAAATCGAAGCTCGATGAGCAAAGGAAGAGCTTCATAGAGATGAGCAATAATATGCATAAGCTCGTGAGCACTTTTGAATCCGGAAAGGAGTTATACCGGCAATATTGCCCGATGTATGAGGGTGGCTCTTCATGGCTGAGCGATTCAAAAGATATTCTGAATCCTTATTATGGCGATAAGATGCTCACCTGCGGCACTGTGAAGGAAGCGATCCATTAAAAACTGAATTATGATTTCAAAAGCAATTTCCTGGTCTATCCGAAACAGGTTTATCGTAGTGGTCTTTGCCCTGGGACTTTTTGTCTGGGGTATATTTAATATGCTGGATAATCCGGTGGATGCAATACCTGATCTGAGTGAGAATCAGATTATAGTATTCACTGAGTGGCCAGGGCGTAGTCCGCAGATAATAGAGGATCAGGTCACGTATCCACTGGTATCTAACCTTCAGGGGGTGGCCCGGGTGAAGGACATCAGAGCTTCGTCGATGTTTGGAATGAGTTTTCTCTATATCATCTTCGACGATAATACGGATGTGTATTGGGCACGTACAAGGGTGCTTGAGCGATTGAACTATGCACAGCGCTTGTTACCTGAAGGGGTAGTGCCTTCTCTCGGCCCTGACGGAACCGGCGTGGGCCATATCTTCTGGTACTCGCTAAAGGCAAACAATATGGATCTGGGAGAGCAGCGTGCACTGCAGGACTGGTATGTGAAACTTGCGTTGCAGACCGTACCCGGAGTCGCCGAAGTGGCCAGTTTTGGTGGCTTTGAAAAGCAGTATCAACTGGTCTTAGACCCTGTCAAACTTCAATATTATAATGTGTCACTTACTGATGTGGTGGACAAGGTAAAAGCTAACAATAACGATGTGGGGGGAAGGAAATTTGAGATGAGTGATATGGCTTATATCGTGCGCGGATTGGGATACATCAAAAACAAGGAGGATATAGAAAATGTAGCTGTGGCTAACAGAGAAGGTGTACCGGTAAAAGTGCGTGATATCGGGACTGTACAGATGGGAGGTGATATTCGGACAGGTATTTTTGATGACAACGGTAACGGTGAAGTGGTAGGCGGGATAGTGGTAATGCGTTATGGCGAGAATGCCGACAAGGTGATTGCGGCTGTGAAAGAAAAACTTGTATCAGTAGAAAAAGGGCTTCCGCCGGGGGTGTCTTTTAAAGTAGATTATGACAGGAGTGATCTGATAGATGCTGCGGTAAGCAATATCAAGTGGAAGCTGGTGGAAGAAATGTCGATAGTGGCATTGATTGTGATTCTCTTTTTGTTTCATTGGAGAAGCGCTATCAGCATCATCATTCAGATACCGATTACTATCGCCATAAGTTTTATTCTGTTGAATCTTTTTGGAGTGTCCTCAAATATTATGTCGCTTACAGGGATTGCATTAGCCATCAGTGTGATTGTGGATAATGGAATCATTATGAGTGAAAACAGTTACAGGTATTTATCCGAATATCAAAATCAATCGAAAAGCTGACCCGTTATGAAATTGTTTAAAAAGAAAAAGAAGAAATCTTATATCCCTATTCCGAAGGATGTGAGGCTCGACCTTATCGGCAGGGCGTGCAAACAGGTATCGCGTGGTGTGTTCTTTTCGACAGTAATTATTATTACTTCGTTCCTGCCGGTGTTCCTCCTTACAGGCCAGGAGGGAAAGCTCTTTCATCCGCTGGCTTACACCAAGACTTTCATTTTGGTTGTGGATGCTATCCTGGTAATTCTGCTGGCTCCTGCATTGATTGCGATTTTCCTGAAAGGGAAGTTTGTACCTGAGAATAAGAACCCATTAAACAGGTTTCTGGAGAGAGTTTACACTCCAATTATCAGGAAGTGTATCAAATATCGGAAGACGACCATAGCGGTGAATATTCTGGCACTTGCAATTAGTGCGCCTTTGTTGTTTAGTCTTGGGCGCGAGTTCATGCCTCCGCTGGATGAAGGGTCTTTATTGTTTATGCCTACCACCATGCCGGATGTCAGCAATACAGAGGTGAAAAGAATTTTGCAGGTGCAGGATAAAATTATTGCTTCAGTACCTGAGGTAAAGAATGTGTTGGGCAAGGCTGGCAGAGCCAATACAGCTACGGATAACAGCCCGATCAGTATGATCGAAACCATTATCCTTTTGAAACCGCAAAAGGAGTGGCGCAAGGGAATTACCAAAGCAGATATTGTAGCAGAGCTGGATGCCAAACTGCAGATTCCGGGTGTTGTGAATAGCTGGACACAGCCAATTATCAATCGTATCAATATGCTGAGTACGGGTATTCGTACGGATGTGGGTCTGAAAGTGTTTGGACAAAACCTGGATACGATTTATTCACTTTCACAGGCATTCAGGAGCGAACTGGAAAGAGTAGATGGGGTGAAAGATCTGTATGTAGAACCAATTACAGGAGGAAAGTATATTGACATTGCCATCAGACGCGATGAAATCAGCAGGTACGGACTTTCAGTCGACGATGTAAACAGGGTAGTGGAAGTGGCTTTAGGTGGCACACCGATTACCACCACAGTGGAAGGCAGGAGACGGTTCTCGATTAATGCTCGATTTGGGCAGGATTTCAGAAGCAGCCTCACCGATTTAAAAAATCTGCAGATACGCACTCCGCAATTCGGGCCTATTCCGTTGCAGACAGTGGCTGATGTAAGAGTGTCTGAAGGGCCTTCCATGATTAACAGTGAGAATGCAATGCTACGGGGTACCGTGTTGTTCAATGTCAGAGGGCGCGATCTGGGGAGCACTGTGAAGGATGCTAAAGAAGTATTGGAATCGTTTGTGAAAAAATTACCACAGGGTTATTATGTAGAGTGGAGTGGTGAATATGAAAATCTGATTCGGAGTGAACGGACATTATTGATGATTTTGCCGGTGGTATTGATTGTGATTTTCCTTTCAATGTATTTTGCTTTCCATAGTGTGCGTGAGGCGTTCCTCAGTCTTATCAGTCTGCCGTTTGCCTTGATTGGGGGCGCATTGATGGTGTATTTCTGGGGAGTGAATTTGTCGGTTGCCGTGGCTGTAGGGTTTATTGCATTGTTTGGAATCGCAGTAGAGACGGGTATTGTAATGGTGATTTACCTGAATGATGCGATGCAACAGCTGATTGCCCTTAAAGGAAATTCACGCGAGACGATTACCAAAAAAGACCTTGAACAATATGTGGTTGCCGGAGCAGCAAAGCGTCTCCGCCCAAAGATAATGACAGTGAGTATTGCATTATTTGCGCTGCTGCCCATTCTTTGGAGTACGGGTGTGGGAAGTGATGTGATGATTCCGATTATTCTTCCGATGGTGGGTGGAGTGATTACTTCTGCCACGCATATCCTCCTGGTGACACCTTTGATCTTCCTGATGTCAAAGGAATATGAATTAAAAAAATATGGAAAAATTGAAGTGTATGAAACCCATCATTAGCATATTAAAATATAGTGGAAGGGTGGTGCTCGCCGCAGTACTCCTTCAGTCCTCAATGAGTGTGGTAGCTCAGCCTGTTCGTTCCTTTAAGGAGATTCGCGACGAGATTCTGCAAAGGCATCCTGCATTCAGCATGGTGGATGCATCGGTAAAGGCAATGGATGCAGAAGCTGAAGGGGCTTTTTCGTGGATGGCGCCGGAAGTGGGAGCCGGATTCTTTCAGGCACCGTACAATGTGTCGAAATGGAAGTCGGAAAACGGTATGCCCGGAATGGGGATGTTTATGGTGAGTGCAGAACAGATGTTTCCCAATAAGAAAGCGCAGCAGGCACAATACGACTATCTGAAGTCGAGGGGTGGTGTGGAACTGGAAAAGAAGCAGGAGATGCTAAATGAGATGATGACACGTGTGCGGGGTGCGTATTATTCATTAATGCTGGCAACGAAAAAGCTGGAACTGATTGAGCAGAACAGAAAACTGATCCGGTTCATGATGCAGAGCGCTGAAATCAGATACAAAAATGATCTGGGTAATATTAACTCTTATTATAAACTCACCGCTGCCCTGGCAAGATTATCGATAGACAGCCAGTTGATCAGGGTAGATGAAGTGAAACAGAAGTCACTCATTCACTCCCTCATGCTGGAAGAGCAACCCGCAGATTTTTCGGTGGATACTACCATACAGTGGGTAGATTTTTCGGGATTGATAGGTGACAGTACTGTGCTGATGCAGAATGCGGCTTACAAGGGTATTCAGCAACAGATGTACTCCAATCAATTGATGATTCAGTCTGAAAAGATGGCATTAAAACCTCAGTTTGGTATTCGGTTCGAACACATGACGGGCTTTGGAAGACAGCCTCAGATGTTTTCGCTGATGGGTATGGTGAAATTGCCGATGGCTAGGTGGTCGTCTAAAATGAACGAAGCAAAAGTGAAGAGCCTGGAACTGGAGAATGAAAGTCTGAAGGCATCTCAGCGTGCATTTTTGTCTGAAGCTTATACTGTTATTAGAACAAAATGGATTGAAAGAAACGGAGTGCAGGTGGAGATGAAACTGTATCAGGAAAAGATTATCCCCGCATTAGAGAAAAATTTTCAGGTTAATCTCCTGGGGTTTGAACAGAATAAAACCGAGATACTGGAATTATTAGATGCCTGGCAGGAACTGATTGATGCAAAGAATGAGCAGTTAAACCTGCTGAAAGAGGCACTTGATATTCAGTCGGAATTGATGAACTTATTTCAAATTACAGCATAATGAAAAGATTTTTTTATTGGATAATTCCTTTGCTGGGGCTGATTTACTTTTCCTGCACTGAGCACGAAGTAAAAGGAGAGCCGGGGGTAGTATATACCTGCCCAATGCCTGAAGACTCCGTGTTTAGCGATAAGCCCGGCAGATGTCCGAAGTGTGGGATGGATCTGGTGCCGATGGAATCTCCACATGAGCATAGCGACAGCACTTCAATAGCCGCTTCCTTAGGATTCACCTGTCCGATGCACCCGCAGGTACACAGTGATTCCGAAGGCAACTGCCCGGTGTGTGGAATGAAGTTGGAAAGGATAAAGTCAGATAACGAGCCTTTGGAACTTTCTCTGGAGATGTTATTGAAACCCGCCAATCAGGCGGTAGTAGCCCAGGTGCCGATGGTGCACATGGCTCATCGTGATGAAGATGACGAAGTCAATGCAACCGGTGTAGTAGAATATAATCCCGATTATTCAGGCACAGTCGCTTCCAGATTTTCAGGTCGAATTACAAGGATGTACATCAGGTATCGTTACCAGAAGATAACCGTGGGTCAGCCGTTGATAGATGTCTATAGTCCCGATCTTGTGGCGGGACAGAATAACCTGCTTTTTTTATTAAAGCAGGATGCGGGTAACCAGTCGCTCATAAATGCAGCTAGGGAGAAATTGTTGAATATGGGGATGAGTGCAGCACAGATATCGCAAATTACCCGCACGGGAAAATCACTGTATTCGGTGACAGTGTATAGTAACAGGGCAGGCGTTATTTATGAAAACAGTACACCTGCTGATGTGCCATTACCGGCAGGAGGCATTATGCCGCTTGCACTTAAAGAAGGTATGTATGTAGAGAAAGGGCAGACGCTATTTTCGTTATTCAATCCTTCGAAAGCAAGAATCACCCTGCAGATACCTGCCCAATATGCAGATATGGTGAGCAAAGGAAATAAGGCGAGGATAATACCGGAGGGAAATTCCGGGAATGATTTCAGGACAGAGATAAGAGACCTGTTGCCTTTTTATGGCACAGAGACTAATACCCTCAGCGCAAGAATTCCATTTGATAATTCGGCATTACAGCTTCCTGTAGGAAGTGTGGTGAAGGCAATCATCTTCACCGGTTATAAAAAAGCACAGTGGTTGCCGGAGGAGGCTGTCTTTTCGCTGGGAATGGACAAGGTAGTTTTTGTAAGAGAGCAGGATGGATTTGTGGCCCGAAAGGTGAATACAGGGCTTGTGAGCAACCACCTGATTCAGATTCTGGACGGTTTGCAACAGGAGGAGGCAGTCGCTTCCAATGCGGGATTTCTGGTAGATAGCGAGAGTTTTATCGTAACAAAAAAGTAAGGATTATGAAAAAATGGATCAGCATCATCACATTGTTATTTCTGGTGGCATGTAAGTCATCCGAACCTGAGCTGGTATCATCAGAATATTATTACACGTGTAGTATGCACCCACAGATTGTAGAAAACAAGCCCGGGCTATGCCCTATCTGTCACATGGACCTGATAAAGGTAAAGCGCACACAATCTGCTCCCGACGAGGTGTCGCTGAATGAAGAGCAGATCAGGCTTGCGAATGTGGTTACGGCCCAGGTTATTGAAGAGGGGGTCGGAGCAAAGGATGTGCTCACCGGAGTAGTTACAGAAGATGAAAGCAGGACAAGTACAGTCACTTCCTGGATACAGGGAAGAGTCGACAAACTGTACTACAAGAACACGGCTGACTTTGTGCCCCGAGGTGCACCGGTCTTTTCTATCTTCAGTGAAGAGTTGAGAAATGCACAGCAGGAATACCTTGCAGCAATCGAAAAGAAGCGCACACTGGATAATTCCATTGTGGACTTCGACCGTATCATAGATGCCGCCGCACAAAAATTAAAAGTGATGGGCATTACCTCTTCACAGATAGAGGCCTTAAAGAAGGAAGGTAAGGCGCCGGGACTGACTACCTATTACAGCCCTGTGTCGGGTACTATTATTGAACTCCCCATATTAGAGGGAGGGTATGTCCAGGCAGGAGATGTGGTAATGAGGCTTGCAGATTACAGTACGCTGTGGGTACAGGCACAGGTATATCCCAATCAGTTGGCAACAATGAGAGAGGGGGATAAGGTACAATTGGATTTTCCCGATTTAGCTGAGTTAAGACTTCCGGGAAAAATTGCATTTATAAGTCCGGAGATAATGCCTGACAGTCGCCTGGCACAGGTTAGGATCGAAGTAGCCAACAAGAACAAAGTGTTGAAACCGGGAATGGCTGCCTACGTCCTTTTTGAACGGAAAGCCGAAAAGACTCCTGTACTGCCTGTGGATGCAGTCATCCGCGATAAGGATAAGAATATTGTCTGGATACAGACAGGAGAAGGAAATTTCAAGTGGCGGGAGGTGAAACTGGGTGAAGAAAGCAACCGGCAGGTAGCTGTAGTTTCCGGATTAAACGCAGGTGATAAAGTCGTGGTGAGTGGTGTGTATCTATTGAATAGTGAGTACCTGCTTAAGAAAGGGTTATCGGGAGGACATGCACACTAGACAATGCCAGTAACTTTTAGAACAGAAAATTAGTAAAAGGCCATTTCAATATAAATTTGTGATCTCAATCATGGCGATCAATTTACATAATATAAGCCTATGCCCACCTCACCTCTAAGTCAGAAGCACCATAAAGGGATTCTGAAAGGAAATATATTTCATTGTATCGATGCACATACCTGTGGAAATCCTGTGAGGGTGGTGGCGGCCGGAGGCCCACCATTAGAGGGTAAGGATATGAGCGAAAAGCGTCAGCATTTCCTCAGAGAGTACGACTGGATTCGCAAAGGATTGATGTTCGAACCTCGCGGGCATGACATGATGAGTGGAAGCATTCTCTATCCGCCGCACAATCCTGAAAATGATGTGGCAGTACTATTTATTGAAACCAGCGGATGCCTGCCAATGTGCGGACATGGCACTATAGGTACTATTACCATTGCTATTGAAGAAGGGCTGATAACCCCAAAGGTTCCGGGAAAAGTGAGGATGGAAGCGCCTGCAGGATTGGTTGAGGTGTCGTATCAAATGGAAGGAGAAAAGGTGAGGTCAGTCAAACTGGTAAATGTGCCTTCTTTTCTTGCTGCCGAAGGACTGGAGTTTGATTTTCCACCGCTGGGACGTATTAGTGTAGATGTTTCCTATGGTGGTAATTTTTATGCAATTGTGGATGTGCAACAAAATTTTAAAGGGCTAGAGCACTACTCAGCAGATCAGTTAATAAGTATGAGCCGTGAGTTGCGAAAGATGATCAATGAGCAGCATACTTTTGTGCACCCTGAAAATGACACCATACGCGGATGCGCACACGTACTGTGGACGGGTAAAGTTCTGGACCCGACTTCTACAGCCCGTAATGCAGTGTTTTATGGTGATAAGGCAATTGACCGGTCTCCTTGCGGGACGGGCACTTCAGCACGTATGGCGCAGTGGTACACCAAAGGGAAACTAAAGAAGGGAGTATCTTTTATCCACGAAAGCATCATCGGTTCCAGGTTTGAAGGCACGATTGAAGAGGAACTGACCATAAGTGGCAAGCCTGCCATACGCCCCGGCATCAGGGGTTGGGCAAAGATTTATGGGTACAACACTATTTCTATAGATAAGGAAGATGACCCTTATGCTTTAGGATTTCAGGTGATCTGATAGCCATTATTTCTTTTCCAGGATGTAAATGATGGAACTGCACTTTCGGACCTTTGTCAAAGCTTTCAGATTTGATCTGAGGCCAATCCACATTGCACTGATAAACCGTGATTTCCCGGTTTTGTATTTTTCACTAAGGAGACTTACATAAAAACTATCGAACCACATCGGCCTCCTGGCATTAATTTTAAAATGATATTTTTCTGACAGAAATTCCATTGCTGCAGGAGAAAAATGATACAGGTGTCTTGGTACATCCCACGCAGCCCAGAAGGCGGCGTAATGTGTCGCATCATACGAAGTATGATTGGGAACCGCGATGAAAATCTTTCCACCATCTTTTAGTAAACGACGCAGTTCATTCAATTGGCTTTCTAAACCGTGCACATGCTCCAGTACATGCCACATTGTAATGATATCGAATGAATTGCCGGCAAGCGAAGCGATCCGATCCGGAGGAAAGGTCTCTATCTGATGGAGAGAAAGTGCATTTTTTCTGGCGATATCATCAGGTTCTATTCCGGTCACAGTCCATCCGGCAGATTGCATCGTATGCAGAAAACTTCCCGTGCCGCTTCCGATATCCAATAGTGATCCCCCTTTTATTCCTGAGGATGCCTCAATAAGTTTTTGTTTCGATTTAAGTGTTCGTCTTCTAACGAGATGGTAAAGCCGGTTGACCAGTCCTTTGTCGGTGTCTGAGTGTGAGATGTATTGTTCTGCCTGATAATATCTGCTGCTTTCCGCTTCAGAAGGTGCATCCTGGGTGAACCAGAGCCCGCAATGCAGGCAGGCACACACAGCGAATGACTCCCCACTGATTGAGAAGTCTTTAATTTCCAATTGCGGTTCGAACGTTTCGCTATTGCAAAGCGGACAGTGGTGATAGTGAATCATTTTGAAATATAGGTCGCCGGTGTATTTTGGGGATTCAGGTAAGAAGCGTGATTTCCGGTAAAGTAAAAGAAACCATAGATTGCAGCAGCGGTAAGAAGTAATATGATTGCTGCGATCCACCAACGGTTACTTTGCTCCTCTTCCACATTTTCGTGCAGGAGATGATGCATTTCTCTTGAATCTGATTCTGTGTCTCCCACCAGGAGTGTGTGGGCAGTATCTTTATGGACGGCTACTTCAGCATTTACCTTTGGAAAAAGCGAAAAAGTATTTTCTCTATTCAATTGAATCTTCCCGCTTTGCTCCATAGTGAGTGTTCCGATCAGAGGAAAGTGAATTGTCTCAGCATGCTGTAGTCGCTGAAGGGTGTTTTCTGACCAGGCTTCTAACCTTTGCACAGCCTCTGCTTCGTTGCAACTGAGATGGTGAGAGAGGTAGTCAGCAAATTCCCGGGAGACCTGGTTTTTTTGTCTCTGGAATCTGTAGGTGAATTCAGGTCCTGCCATCACCTTTCCTGATCTGTCAGGAACTGCACCCTGCATGTGCAATGAAAGGTCGCCAAAGGGCATTCTGCATATACCTTTCTGAACCAAAAATGATGCAATAAATTCTTCCATTTGAAACAAAACTATGCAAAACCTCTTACAGGAATATTAAAATCTGATAATCACCCCTCCAATCGCCTGAAGGCCATAGGCCGGATAACGATACCACCATTCATATTTGCTATTCAGGATATTATTAAGATCAAACCATGCACTGAACATTTTGTTGATTTTGAATTCGGCTCCTATACTAAGGTCTGTGCCCCCATTGAGTGTCTTCTCAAGACCACCATTAAGCGCTTTGGCACCGGAGAATGATACCAGATCTCCCTTTATGAGGAGCTGATCCATCGCATTCCACCGGATAGATCCTGTAACCTTCATTGGGTAAAGCCCCCACGCCTGGGTATTGTCTTTTAGCCCGGAATAATAGTTCAGGTCAACCCCGGCAGTTACAGAAAATTTATCCTGTTTGATGAAGTTCATATCTCCATGAATCTGAAGATCATTGAAGTGTGATTCATAAACAAGTAGAAAATCTTTTGGATCGGTGCCGTCATTGATATACAATGGCATGTCAGTATATCTTATAAAGGCAGCTTTGGCATTGAAGTTAAAGTGGCTTCCCACAGTTGCCTTTACACCACCGTAATACTGCATTTCTTTTGTGTTGAGCAGAAATACGGGATCGATTATGAAAGGGTTGTCACCGGTAAGCGTTCTGTAGCTGTTAGCGATATAGCGGCCTACCCATCCTCCCTGAATTACAATGGCATTTTCTTCCAGTTGCACCTCACCGTATATATTGGGTAGCAGGGTTGAGACAGCGTTGTTCCATGAAGGAGTAATACCGGCATTCAGCGTAAACACATCGTTCCTGTATTCAAACGAAGGTGATATCTGAAAGAGCGAATTATTTACCTTTAAGGAAGTGCTGTTTACCTTGTACCCGTTGATATGGGCCTGCACGTTCAATTTTACTTTCATATTTTCACCAAAGGCCTTTTCGGCCGGTAGGTTGACAAACAGCGAACTTTCGTCCACTTTGTTTTCGCGGGTAAAGGCATTGAGTTCAATATGCGGATCGTAATTGATTCCGATGTCGTTTATTTCCTTGTTTCTGAATCCCGCTGTAAGCGATAGGTTTCTGAAGCTTCTGCGGATATCTTTCTTGTCAAAATCGTAAAGGTCGTGATCGTAGCCGTAGAGATACTGCTCATTGGTGGATATACCAAATGAGCCATATACTTCATTGTGGCCTAGTCCGTGGATACCACTTGCTTTCAGGTTAATCTTACTGAAATCCTGATTTTTGATTTTACCTCTCGAAGAGATATAGTCTCCGTAAATATTAAGTAAGCCATCTTTTCCATTGCCAAACCCAAGGGCCCCTTCGAAATACGGAGTGGTAAAATTTCCAAACCCGGCCTTTACATAGTTTCTGGTACCCAGTAAGAGTGAGGTATCCATGCTCAGGGTTTGTGGTTGCAATACTACCGGGCTGTGTGTAAAGAAAAGGTTTTGCGCAGGGATGTTGTATGCCAGTCTGGGTGCTGCGGTATCGGCTGCCAGAGGGGATGCAGCGAAATTGATTTTAACTGCATTTCTGAGGTGCGGCTTGTAGGCAGAGATGATTTCTACTGTCTGCCTGCTCAATGTATCCTGTGCATAAGTGCCCACCCAGGCGCATAGCGAGAGCATGGTGATGGGAAAAGTTTTTCTAAATGACATACAACTCAATGACATAATTTAGTTTTCTTAAGGATTTGATGATTCAACTTTTGAATTTATTTTTTCTTCGTCAATAGCTTTCTGAAGTTTCTGTGCGGCTTCCTGTTTAAGCTCTTCGATACTTGCGTTGTCAGCCACGCTCTTGAAGGTAGCTTTGGCGTTGAAGTAATCTTTCTGCTTCAGGTAGATATCTCCCAGAAGGATATATGACCTGGCTACCCAGTAATCAGAGCCGGAAGCTTTGATGGCATCCATACCCGCTTTCTCTGCCTCTGTCAGATTGTTTTGTTGGAATTGACAGTTGGCAATTTCATAACGGGCTTCTGCTCCCCATGCACCTTTGTTTGTATTGGCTGCCTGTTTGTACGCTTTTATAGCATCAGCATACTGACCTTTGGATTGTAATGATTTCCCTAGAACGAGGTTGGCGATTGATTTATCATCTGTACTAATTCCTTTGCGGGTAAGTAATTCCTGAGCGGCTGTATTTGCCTGAGAAAAATCTTTTGTCTGGTAATAACTACGTGTAAGCCCGCGAAGTGCTTCCAGTTGATTTTCCTGAGAAGTAGCCAGACTGAGTAATCTGCTGAAGTAAACCTTGGAACTGTCATAGTTTGCTGCGTCAAAATAATATATACGCGCGGCTGCGAGTGCTGATTGCTCTGCAAAGCGGCTGGCACCCTTTGCTACCACATCCGCATAGCCTCTAATGGCATTTTGCCAGTCACTATTGCGGTAATAACATTCGCTCCTATAAAATGTGGCCTGGAGTGAGTAGGTGCCATCAGGATATTTTGAAAGGTAATCATTCAGGGCCAGGATGGCGGCGTTACAATCATTTTCATTCAACTTATGTTGAGCGGCAGCATAAGTGAGTGAGTCGGCTTCCGATACGCTGAGGTTTTTTCCGGTTTTTCTGGCAAACTCCAGGTAGTCATTTGGCCTGCCAAGTTCCACATAAATAGACTTCATATTTGCAAGTGCCTCATCAGCTTCATCCGACTGTGGGAACTTATTTACAAGTGCCTGATAATTTTCCAATGCTTTGTTATTATTACTTACATTATAGTATGCCAGGCCGAGTTTAAGGTATGTGGTGGGGTAAAATGCTGTCGCATTAGGGTTTGCCAGAATTTTTTCAAGATAAGGTACTGCATCCCTGAACTTCTCCTGTGCCATATATGCACTTGCAATTTGCAGGTACGATTCAGGAACCAATTCGCTGTTGGGATATTGTTCTACAAGTTTATTGAATGTCCTGATTTTTTCCGGCTGGTTATTGATGCCTGCTATCAGCGCAAGCTGGTAAAGACTGTAGTCGCTTTGAGGCAGTCCAAGGTTGATTACATTTTGATACATTGTTTTTGCAGTAGCATAGTTCTTCTGCATGTATAATGCATCAGCCGACCTCACATAGGCATCCTGCTGCATTGAGGAGGATGTAGCGGTTATGCGGGGGGACACCTTGTTGAAATTCTCGTATGCTTTTGGAAAATTATCAGTTTGCAGGTAGCTGTAACCCAACGAATATCTGGCGTTGTGCGGAGTAGCTTCGCCTTCAACTGCCTGGTATTGAAGATATCTGTTCAGATTGAGGATTGCATCTTCAAACCTATTTTGGCGATATGCTATTTCGCCCTTCCAGAAGTAAGCAAATGGAAGCGCTTTGCCCGGAAGCGGGTCTTTGATTACTTTGTCGAGCAGATTATTAGCTTCAGCATATTGGCCTTTGTTAATGTATTCTATAGCACGGCCAAAGAGAATTCTGGTATGAATTCGCTGCATAGTAGGTGTGGGCTTGTCGAATGATTCGTATAACCGTAATGCTTCAGCGAAATTATTGCTGTTTGCCAACAGGTTGATCAGGATTTCCTTGGCTTCATTGGAATATGCCGATTGCGGATAGAGATTCAGGAATTGGTTGATTGCACTGAGGGCAATATCGTTATACCCCAGTTCGTACGACAGCTTTGCATAATTGAAACGGCTCACCTCCTGTTGAAACCGGTTGCTGTTATTATCAGCACTATACTGAAATGCGTTACGGGCATTAGATTTTTGATTAGTACGCAAATAAAGGTCACCTAACAGGTACATGGAATTTTGCCCCAGAGAATCCTGCTCATTGCTGAGTTGCTTGAATGATTCAATAGCCTTATCCACCCGGTTGGCATCATAATAACAATATGCCAGTTCGTACATTACCTCCTTGCTCACTTTGTCTGTATTGTTCACATAGTCCTGCAGCAGTGGGAGCGCTTTGGCAAATTCTTTTCTTTCGTAATAAATCTGCCCCAGAAGCAGATTCATTTCTTTTCTGCTTTCGATATTCCCTGACCGGAGCGCATTTTCTCCGTAGGAAAGGGCTTGTTCTTTGTGCCCCTGGAAATAATAAATCTGGGCAATGTAGTATGGGATTTTCTGCCCGTATTCAGGAGTGTTTTCTACCAGACGAAAAGAGGCGAGCGCCTGATTGTAATCCTTTTGCTTGAAGCAAATATATCCGTAATAGTAGTTGGCGTCCTTATAGTATTTATTGGATGACAGTTGGTGGATTTCGTTGAAGAGAGGTTTCGCTTTTGCGTCCTGATTCATTTTAAAATAGGAGTAGGCCAATTCAAATTTCGCATCCGCAATTTCGTCGTTGCTGAGGTTTTCATATCCTGCTCTTTCGTAATACACAGCGGCACGTGCAAAATCTTCCTGAGTGAAATAGTAATGAGCCAGATGAAAACTCATCATTTGCTGCCGCGGCTCATTTACTGCTGATTCAATGTAAGACCTTGCTTCTCCTTCGGCCCACGACTGCCCCAATTTTAATCTGGTAACGATATAAAAATATTTTATATCCTGGTTGATGTAGGCGTGACTACTTTCGGTATTGTCGGGATATTTGTCGAGGAGCGACTGAAGCAATGAATAAGAAAGTGCATAGTCTCCTTTCATAAAGTACTCCTTGGCTTTCTTATAATCTTTTTCGGGATCAGTAGTGCTGTAGTTAGCCTGAGCATTTAGGTTGAGGGTTGTAAGGAGCAGGAATACAGAAAAAATGAAACGATTCATTCAGATATTTTTAGAAATGCGGGTATCGGAGTGAGTGAAAGAATATGGTTTTTTCAGCGCAAAAATACCAATTCACATAATTTTTCAATATTACTTCAATGCCTGAAGAAAAAAGCTATTATTTTGCGCAAATCTTTGTTAATTCAAACCTTCCTTTTTTTTATGAAAAAGCTTTTTAGCGTTAAATACTCACACCTTGCTTTCAATATTGGCATGTTGGTTTTGCGAGTGGCATTCGGCCTGGCCTTAATGGCCAATCATGGTTACAGAAAACTGACTAATTTCCCTACGATGAAAGAAAAGTTCATGAACTTTATGAATCTTGGCAGTACGGTATCTTTGTCGCTGATCACATTTGCTGAATTCTTTTGCGGATTCCTGCTGATATTGGGAATGTTCACAAGGCTGGCAGCTATTCCTGTATTAATTGGTATGATGGTTGCGTTTACAATGGCGCATGGTGCTGTGTTTTCAGAAGGCGAAATGCCTTTGGTATTTGCGTGTATTGCATTTTTGTTATTGATGGTAGGCCCCGGAAAATTCAGTATCGACGGAGCCATTTCAAAGTAGTAGAAGGTGTATCGTTCAGAAACTCAGGTTCGGGTGCATTACGCACTTACAGATCAGATGGGAGTAGTGTATCACAGCCGCTATGCGGAGTTTATGGAGATTGGCAGGGTAGAGTCCCTGCGCCAATTGGGATTCACCTATAAGGATATGGAAACTGAGGGTATCATCATGCCGGTCACAGAGTTGCAGATCAGGTTTTTGCGCCCTGCCCGTTATGATGATGTGGTGACGGTTGCCACTACCCTCAGGGAAATTCCGCATAATCATAAGATTACTTTCTATACGGAGATATTTAATGAGAAGAAGGAATTACTGATTACAGGTCATGCAAGTTTATATTTTATGAATCGCAATTCCATGACGCGCATGAATATCCCTAAAGCCATCGCTGATAAACTGAAGCCTTATTTCCCTGAAGAAAAATAATATTTGAGAATTTCCAAATTCTTATATATTTGTTTCATCAGAGATGATGAAAAGGGATATTATTCATATTGCTTTCTTCGTGCCGTGCCCGCCTCCCGGGTGCTGACAGGCGCTGGCGGACAGCCACCTGTCAGTGAATCTTTTTCTGATCCTTATATCACAGTTTGTCCGTACCTGTATTTTTTCCCTAATTAATTATTTTGATAATGAAAATCGCAATTATCGGTGGAGGTAATCTGGGTTCTTCCATTGCTTCCGGCCTAGCTGCATCCCGTTTTGTAGATGCAAAGAATATTCGAATTACAAGAAGAAACGTTCAGATGATTCAACATCTGAAAGAGAAAGGATTTCAGATTACCAACGACAACAATAAAGCGGTGAAAGGTGCTGATGTGGTGATTCTGGCAGTGAAGCCCTTTCAGGCTAAGGAGGTACTCGAACAGATTCATTTAACGCAAGGACAGATATTGGTGAGTACGGTAACCGGTGTCTGGTTAAGAGATTTGACAATTTGGGCAGGGGCGGGCATCGAAGTTTTCAGGGCTATGCCTAATACGGCAATTGCAGTGCGTAAAAGCATGACCTGTATTGCACACGGAAAGGTGCAGGCGGCCTCGGCTGAATTGGTGTGTAATCTGTTTAATCAACTAGGCAGTTCTGTGGTCATAGACGAGAAACTCATGGATGCGGCCACGGTTGTGGGTGCTTGTGGAATTGCCTATGTGATGCGCTTTATTCGTGCCTGCACACAGGGTGGCATTCAGATCGGGTTTAGCGCCCAACAGGCAGCTTTGATTGTAGAACATACGGTGAATGGAGCAGCGGCTTTGTTGCTTGAAAACAGTACGCATCCTGAACAGGAAATAGATAAGGTGACAACTCCAAGAGGATGTACTATTGCCGGACTTAACGAAATGGAACATTATGGCTTTAGCTCTGCTGTGATAAAAGGCCTTACTGCCAGCTACGACAAGATATTGGAATGATTGGTCGGGCGGTTACTTCCAGGTTCTCGCAGGCTTTTTAAAAAGCGATCTGGCGAAGATCAGGTAGTAAAAAAACATCCAAATATCAAAGAAGAGCAACCACCCTGTAAGGTCAGATTCCTGAAGCCTTTTGGCGGCCTTATAAATGATAATCGTCTGGATAAGGAGGCGCAATGCAAAAACGCCTAATACATATTTCCAGTCGAAAAAGAAGAAACTGGCAGCCATCAGAGGGTAAAAAAGGAATAGAGAGAGTGCGTATAATCCTAACAGCCTTTTGTGCACCTTCTTGTAATAGCGCGAAGTGGTGTAGTGACGGGCTTTCTGGCGCCTCCACTGGCTCCAGGTGGCAGGAGCGTTGGTAATGGTGAAGGTATCCGGATCGAGGCAGGTCGCGGTGTTCCGGGCATTGCTGACTTTGTTGATAAACAGGTCGTCGTCGCCACCGGGCAGGTGGTTGAAAGAACTGAATCCCTTTTGATTGAAAAAGATGGTTTTTTTGTAGCTGAGATTTCGACCTACACCCATGTAAGGGAGGCCTTTTTCAGCATAAGAGAAGTATTGAAGGGCTGTGTGGAATCCTTCCCATCGGACAAGTTTATTGAGTAATCCCTTTTTCTTTCTGAACGGGCTGTAACCAACAACTACATCGATTCCTTCCCTGAATTGTTGTTGCATTTTGTCGATCCAGAATTCTGAGGCCGGTACACAGTCCGCATCCGTAAGCAATACAATTTCGTATTTGGCGGTTTTTATACCTACGCTGAGCGGATATTTCTTGCCGGGGATGAACCGCGCTTCCTGCTTGAGTTCTACGATCTTCAATTGTTTGAATGAACGGTAATACTCTTCCAACACGTACTTTGTCTCGTCAGTAGAATTGTCGTTTACCACAATTACCTCATGCGTGGTAGGGTAGTTTTGTACGAGTACGCCGGGCAGGAAGTTAATTAGATTCTTTGCTTCATCTTTGGCACAGATGATAACAGATACGGGGTAAGTCTGACTGCGTTCGCTGGATTTAGTTTTGTAAAATGCCAGCTTTCTGAAGAAATACAGGTAGTAAAATAATTGAATGGCTGCAATCAGACAGAATGCCGGGAAAACGTAGTTAAGCGGGTCGGAGAAATAAGCAGGTACATTCATTTGGAGTGCAAACATATATTACCGGCGGCAATACTTTCAAAGAAGTTATTCAGTATCGGTGCGTTTCTGCTGCCATGCCTCTTCAGTGTTTAATTTGTAGGATGTATTTTTCTTTGAACCACTCGTGCTTATATATGTTCCCATAAATTTCCCATTGATGAATTCGTTTGCCGGTGTCGTGGATTTCTCTTGCGAGATCGCCGCCCTTCAGGCAGATGAGGCCATAGCCTGCACCATTCTTTTTCAGGAGTGGATGGCTCCAGCGCCAAAGGTCTTTCAATGGGGCTACCGCCCTGGAAATAACGCCGTCAAATTTCCTGTCCTTAATATCTTCTGCACGCGTGTGGGCTGCAGTAATATTTGCAAGACTCAGTTCTTCCGCTACCGCCAGTACTACTTTTATTTTTTTCCCGATACTGTCGACCATGTGGAAATGCGTTTGTGGAAAGCAGATGGCGAGAGGAATGCCCGGAAAGCCACCACCGCACCCCAGGTCCATAAGGGTAGTATGAGGCAGAAAAGAAAATACTTTTGCTATAGCCAGAGAGTGGAGGACATGATGGATGTAAAAGCTGTCCATATCTTTTCGGGAGATTACATTAATCTGTTGGTTCCAGTAAGCATACAGGTCTTTTAACTGAAGTAATTTCTCCTGCTGTTCGTCTGTGACAAAATCTAATATTTCTCCCTGTAGCTCCATGCGGCAAAAATAAGCAGGAGCCGGTGAGTTTTGAGACGAATATTCAGAATTCCGATACTTGCAGGGCGCCGCATTGTATCTTTGCCCGCCAGTTGAATTGATTATAATGGCAGCACTGAAGTTTGAAATTGAAAAAAGAGATGTGCACAGCAAGGCACGTTGTGGCGCGATTACTACTGACCATGGAGTCATCCGCACACCCATCTTTATGCCGGTGGGCACAGTAGGCAGTGTGAAGGCGGTGTCGCAGGAAGACTTGAAACGGCAGGTCAAAGCCCAGATTATCCTTGGCAATACCTATCATCTGTATTTGCGCCCCGGAATAGATATTTTGGAACAGGCAGGCGGATTGCACCGGTTCATTAATTGGGACAGGCCTGTGCTGACTGATAGTGGAGGGTTTCAGGTATTTTCATTGAGTGGTGCGCGAAAACTAACCGAGGAAGGAGCTTTGTTTCAAAGCCATATTGATGGCAGCAGGCATTTATTCACTCCTGAGAAGGTGATGGATATTCAGCGGAGCATCGGGGCCGATATCATCATGGCATTTGATGAATGCCCGCAGGGAGGCAGCGATTATGCGTACGCAAACAAATCGCTGAAATTGACACATCGCTGGCTGGATCGTTGTTTCAAAAGATTTCAGTCGACATCGGACAGATATGGATACACTCAAAATCTTTTTCCCATAGTGCAGGGTGGCACATTCACAGACCTGAGAAAAGAGTCGTGCGATTATGTGGCATCAAAAGAAGCGACGGGTAATGCAATCGGCGGACTCAGCGTGGGGGAGCCTTTGGAAAAGATGTATGAAATATGTGCACTTTGCTGTGAGCATCTGCCGCAGGAAAAACCGCGATATCTGATGGGAGTGGGCACACCGTGGAATATCCTTGAATGTATCGGCATGGGCATAGATATGTTTGATTGTGTGATGCCCACACGAAACGGCCGGAATGCGATGTTGTTTACTACAAACGGAATTATCAATATTGACAATAAGAAGTGGGAGAATGATTTTTCTCCGTTGGACGAAGGTCTGGACTGTGACGCAAGTCGTAATTATTCCAAAGCTTATGTGCGCCATTTATTTAAGGCAGGTGAGATCCTTGGATTGGAAATCGCCAGCATACATAACCTGGCCTTCTATCTGCATCTTGTAACTGAGGCGCGCAAACATATTAAAGCAGGAGATTTTCAGTTGTGGAAAAACGAAATGACGGTACGCCTACAGCAGCGATTATAACTGCCGGTTAATGATTATTTCCTTTTGTGTCAAATTTCCCGTTTCCTTTCTTATCCAGAATGGGCAGAGGTACAGGTTCCTTTCCTTCAGGAGTGGTTTCGGTAAAGAGTTTTTTTACAAAAACCCATTTCCCATTTTTCCATTTGAGGCCGTCATAGTCTCCATCTGGTATATATGTATATTTTTTTTCAGGCTCGCCTGATTCAGATACCAGATGCTCCAGAATAATCAAATCCATTTCGGGGTCGTAGTTTAGTTTAGGGCTCGATGCCTTCTTAAAAGTCATGATGTATCTGGCAATTCCCTTTTTCTTCAGGTCATTATCGGGAATACTGAAATAGTTACCTCCAAATACAGGTTCGCCATCCCGGAAGGTAAGCACATCCACTATTTTTCTGTCTATGCGCATGTCATAGTCATCAAACCCAATCAGGGTATAATACGTTCTCTTGCCTGCCTTCTTTGGGACGATTTTGTAGTAGAGAGCGCCTACCCAATTGAGGTTATTGCCCACAGAATCTTCCGGCGATTGCATGTTTTTTGTTCGGTCGATCAGGGGGAAGAGTTTCAGGGCGCCGTCCTTGGTTCTCATCTGGATGGCACCATGTTTTCTGACGTTGTCGTCGCTGATGGCTAATTGCCAGGTAAATATTTTGAATGAGCTGTCAGGAGGAGCCAGGCGGGAGATGGATACCAGAGAGTCGAATGGGTAATCGAATGAATAGGGCGTTACTAATGCTCTCACAAACATTCTTGTAAAAATACTGTCTGCATAGGCCCGCTCCTCGGGGTTCTCTGCCCGGACAATAGCGATAGCATAAGCCTTCATACTGTCTTCACGCTGTTGCAGTGCGGCATAGTCGCTCTTGCTGAGTTGTGCAGAGGCAATCGCGCTGAAGAGTAACAGGCTCGTAAGGAACGACAGATTTTTCATTTGATTATTTGAACAAATTAAACAGTATTTTCTCAAAATTATTGTTAAGCCTCCCGTTAAAACCTAAGCAGGTAAAGGCTCTTTTACGAAAAGAGACATTTTCACAGGCAATTCGATATTTATTTTTTTTTGCCTGTATCCCTCTTTACCTTTAGGCGCTATCAATTTTATCGTTAACAACTTAAAAATAGAGGAATATTATGGGTGTTTTAAAAGACAGATTTAAGGAGAAAGCAGCGCAATTGGCCGGCGAAGTGAAGGAAATGTTGAAAGAGCATGGCGAAAAACCAATTGGAGAAGTGAAGCTTTCTCAGATATATGGAGGTATGAGGGGAATTACGGGTTTGGTAACAGAGACCTCCCTTCTGGATCCTCAGGATGGAATTCGTTTTCGCGGCTATTCAATACCTGAATTAGAGAAGGCACTACCGAAAGCGGAAGGCGGTAGTGAACCACTGCCGGAAGGATTATTTTACCTGATGCTGGTGGGCAGCCTGCCCGGCGATGAGGATGTACAGCATATCACCAGTGTATGGCAACGCAGAAGCCATGTGCCTAATTATGTGTTTGACACTATCGAGGCACTCCCTGAGAGCACACATCCCATGACGCAGTTTGTAGTGGGGATTATGGCACTGCAAAACGAGAGCAACTTTGCCAGACGCTATTCAGAGGGGATGAGCAAAAAAGATTATTGGGAGGCCACATTCGACGACGTGATGGACCTGATTGCCCGCCTGCCGCGAATCGCTGCGTATGTGTATCGTAGAAAGTATAAAGGTGGAAAGCATATACAGCCCAACGGGCTGCTGGATTGGGCAGGTAATTTTGCTCACATGCTCGGATACGAGAACGAAGAGTTTCGTGAGCTGATGCGGCTCTATATGACTATTCACTGCGACCATGAAGGAGGGAATGTTTCTGCACATACTACACATCTTGTAGGTTCTGCACTGAGCGATCCTTATCTGGCATTTGCAGCCGGGATGAATGGATTGGCAGGGCCGTTACACGGACTGGCAAATCAGGAAGTGATCAAATGGATTTTTGAAATGCAGGAGCAGATTGGAAGTGACCTGCCTACAAAAGAACAGATCACAGAATATGTGAAGAAAACCCTTTCGGAAGGGAAAGTAATACCCGGATATGGTCATGCAGTGCTGAGAAGGACAGATCCTCGTTTCGAGGCCCAGATGCGCTTTGGAAAGAAACACATGCCGGACGATCACCTGTTGCAAACCGTATGGAATATCTATGACACAGTTCCTGAAATTCTGGGAAGCATCGCCAAGATCAAGAACCCGTGGCCCAATGTGGATGCGCATAGCGGCGCGCTGCTGGTACACTACGGAATGAAAGAATATGAATTCTACACAGTGCTCTTTGGTGTATCACGTGCGTTGGGTGTGCTGGCCGGCCTTTGTTGGGATAGGGCATTGGGCATGCCACTGGAGCGCCCGAAGTCGGTAAGTACCCGCTTGGTGAAATTGTGGCTGGAAGGAAAAGAAGAAATTTGGGGGTAATTAAATTTCAAAACGAACTACTATATTTGCCGCGCTTTTCTCAATAAGGGAGAAGCGTCATGGGGAATTAGCTCAGTTGGTAGAGTATTTGCATGGCATGCAAAGGGTCACCGGTTCGAATCCGGTATTCTCCACGGAAATAACAAAGAGGCGAAAGCCTCTTTTTTTATTGCTGGTATATTCTCTTTAATATCTGAGAAAGGCTTGGCGGTATGCTTTATGGGTATAGGTTCAAATTTAATCGGCATTGATTGACGCATAAAGTTTACTTTCGAACGAGAGAAACAGAATCGAAGAAAAATCACCAGACTATAACCTAATCATTATGAAAAGAAAAGAATTTATCAAGACCACGGCGCTGGCTACTGCTGCGATGGTCATTCCTGCCGGTAGCTTATTTGCCGGTCAACGAGAAAGCAAATTGAGTATAGGTATTATAGGTGTGGGGTTGAGAGGGCAGAGTCATCTGGATTTGCTTTTAAGACGTAAGGATGTGGATGTAACTGCCATCTGCGATGTCGACGACCGTATGCTGACGATGTCTAAAACAATGATTACAAAGAGTGGAAAAAAGATGCCTCAGGTCTATACGGGAAATGACTATGCCTGGCGCACTATGCTGGAAAAAGAAAAGCTGGATGGAGTAGTGATTGCTACTCCCTGGGAGTGGCATAAGCCCATGATAATAGGATCGCTCGAGGCAGGTGTGAAGTACGTAGGTACCGAAGTAGTGCTGGGGATCACCCTCCAGGATCATTGGGATGTGGTGAAGGCTGCTGAAAAGTATAAGGGCCATGTGATGATGCTGGAGAATGTATGTTACCGCAGAGATGTAATGGCCGTATTAAATATGGTAAGGCAGGGATTGTTTGGTGAATTAATACACCTCCAGGGAGGCTATCAGCACGACCTCAGGAATGTGAAGTTTAATGATGGGGTGAATGCAATCGGGCATGGGGTAGAATTTGGCCCCAAAGCCTTCTCCGAGGCCAGGTGGCGTACCAATCATTCTGTACACCGCAACGGAGACCTCTATCCCACACACGGCATTGGGCCGATAGCGCATTATATCAATGTCAATCGCGGTAACAGGTTCCTTTCGCTGTGCTCATTTTCTTCAAAATCAAGAGGACTACACGACTACATTGTGAAGATGGGCGGTGAGAATACGCCCAATGCTAAGGTGAGATTCAAATTGGGCGATGTGGTGACGACCTCTATTGATTGTGCAAATGGAGAAACGATTCTGCTGCAACACGATACTAATCTGCCCCGGCCGTATTCACTTGGATTCAGGGTGCAGGGTACTGATGGTATCTGGATGGATGTGAATAAGGGTATTTACATTGAAGGTAAATCTCAAAAAGCCCACCAGTGGGATGAGGCACAGACGTGGCTTGATAAATACGATCATCCGTTATGGCAGCGATGGAGCAAAGACACAGAAGGGGCAGGGCATGGCGGAATGGACTTCTTTGTGATTCACGCTTTTATTGAGTCTATCAAGAGGAGCCAGCCTACTCCCATCGACGTGTACGACTCAGCAGCATGGAGCGCCATTACCCCATTGAGCGAACAGTCGATTGAACTAGGAAACGAAACAGTGGAGTTTCCTGATTTTACCGGAGGACAGTGGATGTACAGAACGCCCGTGTTTGCACTTAACAACGAATTCTAAAAACCTTTATCTAAATAATTCTGAATGGAGGACACGCAGAACGGATTGCGCCAGGTGTTGACTCGTTTTGGTATTACAGATGCTAACGTAGCCGGATTTGGCAGTGGATTGATTAACAGCACCTGGAAGGTGGGCACAACAAGTGGAAATTTTATCTTACAGAAAATTAATACGAATGTATTCAAACAGCCGGAAGACCTTGGATACAATGTCCGGCTGATAGCCGACTACCTGGCAGCACATCATCCGGAATATTATTTTATAGCGCCGTTGAAGACGGTAGATGGATCGAATCTTTGTCATTTTGAAGATGGCTGGTATCGCATGGCCCCCTTTGCAGATGGCTCGCATTCCTTTGATGTAGTGCAGGATGCAGACCAGGCTTATGAGGCCGCAAGGCAATTTGGTCGGTTCACGCAGAAGCTTTCAGGTTTGGATGCTTCACTTCTGAAAGTCCCCATTCCTGATTTTCATAATCTGCAACTGCGTTTTGAACAATTTAATCATGCCATAGTTCATGGAAATAAGGAGAGGATTATGGAAGGTGAAATGGTGATCAGGGCACTTCAGGGAGAGGAAGCAATCGTTAAAGAGTTCAATAACATCCGTGCGAATAAGGACTTTCGTGTTCGGATTATGCACCATGATACCAAAATCAGTAATGTATTATTCGATGCTGCAGGTAAGGGGCTTTGTGTGATAGACCTCGACACGGTAATGCCCGGATATTTTATCAGTGATACCGGAGATATGATGCGCACCTACCTCTCGCCTGTGAGTGAAGAGGAGAAAGACTTCAGCAGGATTTATATCCGTAAGGAAATTTTGCAAGCTTTGATTCATGGATATGAAGAAGAAATGCAGCATGAACTTTCGGTCGCCGAAAAACATTCTTTTTTATATTCGGGCAGGTTTATGATTTATATGCAGGCGCTGCGGTTTATGACAGATCATTTGATGGATGATGTGTATTATGGGGCCAGGTACGAAGGACATAACTTTGTAAGAGCACAGAATCAGCTCACCCTGCTGAAGCGTTTGCAGGAAGTGGAATACTAACTTTTTTTAATAAGCGAATTAACTTTTTTTGAGATGGGTAAAAGAGCAACCATTTTTATTCTTTTTGTTTTTCTGGCGACGTCAGGATGGGCACAGGGGAAGCACACATTTTCTCTCTCTCCTGATAATTTTCTTCTGGATGGAAAGCCGTTTCAAATAATTAGTGGTGAATTGCATCCGGCAAGGATTCCGCGTGAATACTGGCGCCATCGGATTCAGATGGCAAAGGCGATGGGGTGCAATACAATCTCTGCCTATATTTTCTGGAATTACCACGAGACAATTCCCGGTCAGTTCGATTTTAGTACGGGCAACAAAGACATCGCATCGTTTATACGCATCTGTCAGGAAGAAGGTATGTGGGTATTGATTCGCCCGGGACCCTACGTGTGTGCGGAATGGGATTTTGGAGGGTTGCCTACCTATCTGCTAAAGATTCCGGATATTAAAGTCAGAGGTATGGATCCGCGGTATATGGAACCAGTGAGAAAATATATCAGTCACCTGGCCAGAGAGATTGCGCCTCTGCAATGCACTCAGGGAGGGCCACTGTTGATGGTACAGGTGGAAAATGAGTATGGCAGCTATGGAAACGATAAAGAATATTTGCTGACGCTTCGGGATTTATGGGTTAGAAATGGTATAGAGGTACCTTTCTTTACCGGAGATGGCCCCACAACTTACATGTTGGACGCCGGCACCATACCCGGCGCTGCGATAGGCCTCGATAGCGGAACCGATGAAGCGGACTTTGCATTGGCAAAGAAACATAATCCACATGTGCCTGTCTTTAGTTCAGAGACCTATCCGGGCTGGTTGACGCATTGGGGAGAGCACTGGGCAAGGCCTGATACCAATAGCCTGAAAAAAGAGGTGGAGTTTTTGCTGAAGAATAAGAAGTCGTTCAATTTTTATGTAATTCACGGAGGAACTAATTTCGGATTTACAGCCGGAGCCAATACTACCTCTGCTGTCTCTTATCAACCAGACCTGACGAGCTATGATTATGACGCACCGATCAACGAACAGGGACAACCTACGCCTAAATATTTTATGCTACGAAGGTTGATACAGCAATATGTGAATTATAAAATTCCTGATGTGCCTGCGCCTATTTCCACGATTGCTATTCCCCGTGTGCAGTTGAAGAAAGCATGGAACCTCTGGAATTATGTGTTGCCCGAAATTAATACAGTGCAGCCTCAGCCGATGGAGAACTTTGATCAGAACCAGGGGCTGGTTATCTACAAGACGAAGCTGATAGGACATAAGAGCGGCAAACTGAAGATTTGGGAGCCGCACGATTTTGCACTGGTGTTTCTCAATGGGAAATTTATTGACACAGTATATCGGGATGGTGGCAGATGGGAGGTAAACATCCCAAAGACAGAGGCAGATACACCCTTGTTAGAGATAGTAGTTGAAGGAATGGGGCATATTAATTTTGCGCAATTCATGATTGACCGAAAGGGGATAACCGATAGGGTGACACTAAATGGAATGACGCTGATGAACTGGTACACTACATTGCTTCCGCTGGATGAAGATTTTATTAAGAACCGAATACCCGATTTGACGGTGAAGGTAGATGCAGGCAAACCATGTAATTTCTTTGAAGGCCGTTTTAATCTTTCGGAAGTGGGCGATACATATATCGATATGAGCGGATATACCAAAGGAGTGGTGTACATCAATGGCCACAATCTTGGCAGGTATTGGAATATAGGGCCACAACAGAGATTGTATTGCCCGGCCTCTTTTCTGAAAAAAGGCGAAAATGAAATATTGGTTTTCGATCTGCTGCAGCAGCATGCCGCTTCTGTGCAGGGCCTGCACAAGTTAAGTGATGATTAGTGAATGTCATTTCAGACGGTATTGCGTCGTATGACATGCTATGGGAGCCCGAATTTTGTTATATTTAAGGACAAACCAATCAGAGAAATGAAAAGGATATTTTTTCTTATTGCATTTTATGTGCTTACAGCAGGTGCAAGTGCACAGTCCCTTGTGCCCACACCCCCGATGGGGTGGATGACCTGGAATCTTTTTGGAGAGAACATCAATGAAGAAATTATCCGTGAGATGGCTGATGCGATGGTGTCAAGTGGGATGAAGGAAGCAGGTTATCATTATATCATGATAGACGACGGATGGCAGGGCGGAAGGGATAACAAAAATAATATGCTCCCTGATCCGAAGAAGTTTCCTTCGGGAATCAAAGCGTTGGCAGATTATGTTCATTCCAAAGGATTAAAGTTGGGGATTTATTCTGATGCTGCACAACTTACGTGTGCCGGGTACACTGCCAGTTATGGTTTTGAAAACCAGGATGCAAAAACATTTGCTTCCTGGGGGATAGATTACCTGAAATATGATTACTGCCATGCGCCCGGAGATTCGGTTACCGCCAAAGTACGTTATAAATCAATGGCAGATGCACTTAAGCATAGTGGAAGAGAGATTGTATTCAGTGTGTGTGAATGGGGACAGCGGTATCCCTGGTTCTGGGCTGCTCAACTGGGTGGGAACTTATGGCGGACTACTTATGACGTCCGAGATTCATGGGGCAGTTTGATGTATATCTATGAGATAAATGTGAAATTGGATAAGTATGCCGGTCCCGGACGGTGGAACGATCCGGATATGCTGATTGTAGGGCTTCGCGGAAAGAGTGGCCCTGCAAGTGATTTGGGAGGTACAGGCTGCAACGATATTGAGTATATGAGCAATATGAGCCTCTGGAGTATCATGGCTTCGCCGTTAGTGGCTACCAATGATATCAGAAACATGAGTACGGTGTATAAAGAAATTCTGACAAACCCTGAGGTAATTGCCGTCAATCAGGATCCACTTGGTAAGCAGGCAGTTCGGATGATAAGCAGAGACTCTGTAGATGTGTTGTTAAAGCCTTTGAGTAATGGAGACCATGCTGTTGCAGTGTTAAATAAGAGTAGCAAAAAGCAGACAGTGACCCTTGACTTCCGGGAAATTGGCCTTGAAGGCAGTTTTATTATCAGAGACTTATGGCAGAAGGCAGATATAGGAAGGGGGGCAAAATGGAAAGGTGAAGTGCTGCCGCATGAAGCGAAATTTTACAGGTTGAAAAAACTAAATTGAAATGAAAAAGTATTTCTTATTCATGCTGATGATGGGAACGGGTTTGTCGACAGGCTATGCACAGCAGTATGTGCCTTCGGCTGAGAACCTGCAGGCCCGGCAACATTTTCAGGATAATAAGTTTGGTATGTTTATCCACTGGGGGCTGTCCAGTATTTTGGGCGATGGCGAATGGGTGATGAACAACCGGAAGATAACTGCCGAAGATTATGGAAGGTTGCTGCCTGCTTTTAATCCAGTAAATTTTGATGCAGCAGCGTGGGTGGGTGCTGCAAAGAGTGCAGGTATGAAGTATATTGTCTTTATTACAAGGCATCACGATGGATTTTCGAATTGGGATACAAAGTACTCAGATTGGAAGATTACGAATACACCTTATGGTAAGGATGTGCTGAAAATGCTGGCAGCAGAATGTCAAAAGCAGGGAATTCAGTTAGGCCTGTATTATTCCCTCATTGATTGGTACAGGAGTGATTACCCCTATGAAACCGGGCGTACGGGAAAGGCAAGTGGCAGAACAGTTAAGAGCGATTATAACCACTATCTGCAGTTTATGAAAAATCAACTTACTGAACTGCTTACTGAATATGGGCCTGTGATGTCTATCTGGTTAGATGGCCATTGGGATCAGACAAATGTGGAAGGCAGCAGTGATATGAGTTCGAGGCTCAACTGGCACTATGACGAACTCTATGCTCATATTCATAAATTGCAACCGGCAGTATTGATTGGCAACAATCATCATCAGACGCCTTTTGCAGGAGAAGACTTTCAAATGTTTGAGCGCGACCTGCCCGGTCAGAACAAAAGCGGGCTGAGTTTTCAGACGGCATCTGATGTGCTACCACTTGAAACATGTGAGACCATGAATGGGTCGTGGGGATTTAATATCACAGATAATAATTTTAAGTCCACAAAAGATCTCGTGCATTATCTGGCAGGTGCGGCCGGAAGGAACGCTAACTTCCTGCTCAACATCGGGCCCATGCCGGATGGGAGTGTGCAACCTGAATTTATTGATACCCTAAAGGAAATTGGGAAATGGACTGCCAGATATGGTGAGACGGTTTATGGCACCAGAGGGGGTATTGTAGATCCGCAGGACTGGGGTGTGGTGGTCGCAAAAGGCAACCGCATCTTTATTCATGTGTTTTACAGGCCTAAGGAAAATTATGTATTCATACCGGGGCTGAGTGAGAAGATAGCCGGGGCTGTGGCTTTTGATAATGGAAAGGCATTGCGATTTCGCCAGCAGGCGGAGGGCGTATTTGTGTATATAGACGATCTGCCGGAGAATAGTGTGGATGCAATTATTGAATTGACAAAAAAATAGTGAATTATGAATAGGGTATTTTCATGCCTGACCACTTTGTTGCTGGTGTCGGCCGCTTATTGCCAGACAAAAGTGCCGGTATTTGTCTCAGGGCAGGATGGACACCAAAGCTATCGTATCCCGGCAATTATCGCCGCGCCAAATGGTGATCTGTTGGCTTTTTGCGAAGGCAGGGTGCATCATGCGGGCGATTTTGGAGATATCAATATAGTGATGAAGCGGAGTGTAGATGGTGGGAAAACATGGAGTGGTTTGCAGACTGTGGTGGATTATGATACTTTGCAGGCAGGTAATCCTGCGCCTGTTGTAGATCGTACAGATCCTAAATACCCCGGAGGCAGAATATTTTTATTTTATAACACTGGCGACAACCATGAAGGTGAAGTAAGAAAGGGTAATGGCTTAAGAGAAGTATGGTATAAGACTTCTATCGATAATGGTAACTCATGGAGTGATCCGGTTAATATTACAACGCAGACTCATCGTCCCAAACAACCTCAGCGAAATGCTGCTTATAATTTTTCTGAAGACTGGCGTAGCTATGCCAACACACCCGGCCATGCCATGCAGTTCGCATCAGGAAAGTTTAAAGGCCGGATATTTGTCGCTGCTAATCATTCGGCCGGAGCGCCACAGAATGCATTTATGGACTACGCAGCACATGGATATTTTACCGACGATCATGGGAAGTCGTTTCACCTCAGCGAGAATGTAATTTTTCCCGGAGGGAATGAGTCCACTGCTGCTGAATTAAGTGATAGCAGACTGATGATGAATAGCCGGAACCAGCGGGGCGATATAAGGGCGAGAATCGTATCTGTAAGTAGTGATGGAGGTGCTACATGGGATACCAGTTACTTTGATAAAACACTGATAGACCCCGTGAATGAAGGAAGCCTCCTGACAATTGGCCGGAAGAAAGGAAAGCGTATTCTGGCTTTCAGCAATACTGCTGATATGCAACGGAGAGATAATCTGACACTGCGTATCAGCTATGATGACGGGCATACTTGGAAGAAATCGATTACAGTGGATAAAAGCCCCGATAATAAAGGTGATTACACGGCCTACTCTGATCTTGTGGCGATAGGAAAGAAAAGGGTAGGAATACTATATGAATCGGATGGATACAAAAAGATTGTTTTCTCTGTGATCAAATGGAGATGATGAAGTTGCAGGGATTGGGCAGAATACAATCAGCCTCTTATTAATTCTTATGGTATCTTTCCTCCTCAGTCTTACAATTTATGTTAAGAAGCAAGAAACTCTGGACACTCTTAATAGCAGTCGGGATAATTTCCGGCGTGGTGGTGTTGGAAAGATGTTCGCCTGACAAAGGAGATTCAGCCCGGGTTTCTGATAACAAATACATAGGTGATGCCTCCTGCCAGTCGTGCCATAAAGCAGAATATGACTCATGGCTCACATCAGACCATTTCAGGGCAATGCAGCCTGCTAATGAAAATACAGTATTGGGAAATTTTGATAATACAACCTATACTGCGGATGGAGTCACCAGTAAGTTTTTCAGGAAAGGAGGAAAGTACTATATCAATACGCAGGGCCCCGATGGGGAGAATCATGACTATGAGATTCTTTACACCTTTGGATACAAACCCCTTCAACAATACTTAGTGGCCTTTCCCGGAGGAAGGCTGCAGGCCACGCGGCAAAGTTGGGATACGGAAAAGAAAAGATGGTTTCATCAGTATGCCGGCCAGAAAATACCTGCCCATGACTGGATGCACTGGACTGCCAATGCACAAAACTGGAATACCATGTGCTCCCGTTGCCATTCTACCGACTTGCAAAAGAATTACGACCTCAATACGGATACGTATCATACTACGTATAGCACTATGACGGTAAGTTGTGAAAGTTGTCATGGACCCGGTGAAAAGCATCTTGAATATGTAAACAGCAAGTCGTATAAGAATGGAAAAAAGATAGTGGGCTCATTTCTGGAAACGGGAAAAGAGAGTAGCCACATGGCGGTGATTAATACCTGTGCTCCCTGTCATGCAAGAGCGGGTGAGATATCTCCCCACAAGTTGACAAGCCCCGAGCTGTTAGATAATTATATTCCCGAATTACCTACCACAGCACATTTCTATGCCGATGGCCAAATGCGGGATGAGGACTATAATTATACTTCATTTCTGCAAAGTAAAATGTTTAGGAGAGGAGTCTCCTGTATCGATTGCCACGAACCACATTCCGGTAAGGTATATCAGATAGACAATCAATTGTGCATGCGCTGTCATGAAGACAAGTATGATATGCCTTCGCATACTTTTCATGCAGTGAATACTGCCGGCGCTTTATGCAAGAGTTGCCACATGCCTGCTGAAACCTATATGGGAAATGATGTGCGCCATGATCATTTTTTCAGAGCGCCAAGGCCCGACCTCACAGTGAAATACGGAATGCCAAATGCCTGTAATCAGTGCCACTCAGACAAGTCGGCTCAATGGGCAGCAAATGCAGTAGAGAAGTGGTATGGAACTGTGCGGCCTGCGCATTTTGCTGAAGACCTGATATTGGCATCGCGCGAAGACTCGGCTACCATAAAGCATGTCATAAAGCTGGTTTCGGATACTGCCAATGCAGAGATCGTGAAGGCAGCAGGATTGTATTATCTGAGAAACATCGTAGATCCACAATCCGTGGGATTGTTGACAAAAGAATTAGGGAATAGCAGCGCACAGATTCGATACCAGGCGTTGAGAAGTTTGTCTAACTTTCCTCCTGAAACGTGGATCAATCAGGTGTTGCCCTTAATGTCGGATAAAGTAAGGGCGGTAAGGATCGCTGCGGCAGACCTGCTGCTTACGATTCCTTCTTCACGGATTCCATCTGCCTATCAATCCGCATTCGCTTCTGCCAAAAATGAATTACAGCAGTATATTCTATATCAAACTGACTTTGCTATGGGGAATATTATGGCAGGGGATTATTATTTGCGGCAGAATGATTTCAGGAGTTCTCAGTTTTTTTATGAAAGAGCGCTGAAGAAAGATGACCAGCTCAATGAGGCGCGGTTGAACCTGTCGGTGGTGTATAGCTCGCTCGGAAAGAATAAAGACGCACTGGAGGTATTGCAGCAGGCATTAAAAATACAGCCAAAGAACGACAGAATCTATTTCAATCTGGCGCTTCTTTATAATGAGTTAAATGAAAAGGAGAAGGCAGAAAGCAGCCTGGCTGAAGCAGCAAAGCTGAATTCGCAAAATCCCCGTGTGTATTATAATTACGGGCTCATGCTGCAACAAAGAGGGATGATGGAGGCAGCTACCAGGCAATTGCAGAAGGCGGTGGAATTAGCGCCGGAGGATGGCGATCTGAATTATGCACTGTGTTGGATTTATTTTCAAACAGGAAAGATGGAGAAGGCTAAAGAAGTTGCACGAGCACTGAGAAGGATTAGTCCGGGAAATCCAACGTATGAACAATTAGCCCGTCAGTTAGGGCTTTAAATATTGAAAGATGAAATATTGGATTTTTTGGGTGGTGCTGCTTATCAGCAGCCGATTGACAGCCCAGGAAGTAAGATTTAAGTATTACACACCTCAGCAGGATCCTGCATTCGTAATTGAGGGACAGGCCTGGCCGGAAGAGGCCGCTGGTTTTTTTGACAGGCTCCCGGCAAGAGCTGAGAAAATCGTTCGCAAGCCCGTATGGAATCTGTCCAGGCAAAGTGCCGGATTGCAGATCAGATTTATGTCTGATGCTTCTGAAATAGTTGTGAGATACACGGTGGGGGGAGGGCTGCAAATGCCACACATGCCTGCCACAGGAGTGAGCGGTGTGGATCTTTATGCAAAGGATGGAACAGGCCGCTGGCTTTGGGCCGCTGGCAAATATACATTTAAGGATACTATTGTATATCGGTATAGCAACCTGTCACCTGAGCGGCGTGAATACGTGTTATACTTACCGTTATACAATTCAGTGAGATGGATGGAAATAGGGGTGCCTGAAGGAAAGGAATTTACTCCTATGCCGGTGTCAAAGAGAAAACCTGTAGTAGTGTATGGCACCTCTATAGCGCAGGGAGGTTGTGCGTCAAGACCCGGGCTGGGATGGACAAATATCCTGAGTAGAAGAATAGATGAACCTGTTATAAATCTGGCTTTTTCAGGTAATGGAAGACTGGAACCGGAATTGATCGACCTGATTTCAGAAATAGATGCCAGGGTATATGTGTTGGACTGCCTTCCTAACCTTACAGGTCCGTATGTATATGACGGTGAATTGCGAAAGCGACTTGTGAATTCTGTGATGGAGTTGAAAGCGCACCATCCGTTTACACCTATCTTATTGACTGCACATGATGGTTTTACAGATGAGGATATCAATCCTGTGAGCAAAGAGGGGTACAGTGCGGCAAACAGGGTGCTGGATACAGTGTTCGATTCGTTAACCGCGGCAGGCGTAAGCAGGCTTTATATTCTGAAGAAGGAAGTGATTGGGCAGGATATCGAATCGACTGTAGATGGAGTGCATCCTAATGATATTGGTATGATGCACTATGCAGATGCTTATGAAAAAATATTGAAGAAGATATTTGAGGAAAATAAAGACGAGACATTACACACGCCCTCTCTGATACCACTGCCGCAAAAGGTCGTCTGGAAAGATGCTTTTTTCAATCTGGAAATGTGCAAGCAGATCAGATGGAATGATGCTTTGCTGAAGAAAGAAGCAGCTTATCTGGAAAATCAATTGAATGTATCCGGATTCAGGATAGCGGCTACAAGTGGTAAAAGTACGAATGAGATGGCTATTGATCTGATACTGGATAAATCTTTTGATAAGGCTGACAAGGAGAGGTATAAGGTAACTGTCGACAAAGCGAATATTTCTATCAGCGCAGGATCGCCCCATGGTATCTTTAATGGCATCCAGACACTCATGCAGTTGATAGCTCAGGATCATAAAGTGATGGCCTGTGAGATAGAAGATACGCCGGCCTTTGCATGGAGAGGGTATATGATTGATGTGGGAAGAAATTATATGTCAGTCGATTTGCTAAAGAAGCAAATCGAGGTAATGTCACACTATAAATTCAATGTGTTTCATTTTCATGCTACGGAGGATATCGCATGGAGGTTCGAGATTAAAAAATATCCGCAACTGACTGCTGCCGGCACGATGACCCGGAATCCCGGAAAGTATTATACCCGGGAAGATATTCAGGAGTTAATCCGGTATTGTAAGGAACGGTATATCACATTTGTGCCTGAAATAGATATGCCGGGGCACAGTGCTGCATTCACTAGGGCTATGGGGGTGGATATGCAAAGCAGGGAAGGAATAGGGATTTTGAAAAATATTCTAAAAGAAATATGTACGGAATATGATGTGCCTTATATCCATATTGGAGCAGATGAAGTAAAGATTACCAATTCTCAGTTTGTGCCGGAGATGACAAGGTTCATTGAGCGCTATGGAAAGCAGGTAATTGGATGGCAACCGGGTGGCAACTTTACTGCAAACACCATTCGTCAGTTGTGGATGGACGATAATGCGCATCTGGCCGAAAGGAACGAGTTCAGGTTTATCGATTCCCGCCACCTTTATCTGAACCATATCGATCCGCTCGAGGCAGTGGTAACCCTGTTTAACAGAGAAATCGGTGATGTACCAAAAGGGTCTGCCTCCATGCTGGGGGCTACACTTTGTATGTGGAATGACAGAAGGGTAGCAGAAGGAGAGGACATCCTGAGGATGAATCCTGTATTTCCTGGGATGCTTGCTTTTTCAGAAAGGGTATGGCGTGGAGGCGGACAGAAGCAATGGATATCGAATGTGAGTGATGGAGATATTGCACGGTTTAAGGAATTTGAGTCCAGAATCCTGGATCATAAGAAAAGGTACTTTTCTACGTTGCCATTTCCTTATGTTAAACAGGATGGAATGCGCTGGATGCTAATTGGTCCCTACGAAAATCAGGGAAATCCGGCTATGCCTTTTAGTCCTGAAACACAAGTGGATAAGTCGCTATGGAGCCTTAACAAAAAAGTGCTGGGTGGCACAGTGGTGTTAAGGCACTGGTGGGCACCTCTGGTTAAAGGTGCAGTAGATAGTGCGAAAGAGCAGACTACCTTCTATGCTTATACGAAGTTATGGAGTGATTCCGGAGGTCAGCAGGGATTTTGGATTGGATTTAATGATATTTCGCGTTCGCCGGCAACTGATGCACCGCCCGTCGGTGAATGGAATGATAAGCTTGCTGCTGTATGGGTAAATGGAAATCGGATTGATCCTCCCCGGTGGAAACATGGGGGAGAAAAAGGAAATTCAGAAGTGCCGTTGACAGACGAAGGGTACTCGTACAGGCCGGCGACAGTGATTTCATTAAAACAAGGCTGGAATGAGGTGCTGGTAAAATGCCCTATTGGTAGTTTTAGGGGAAAAGACTGGCAGAATCCTGCCAAGTGGATGTTTACTTTTGTAGAGATTGATGGCAATCACTGATTGCTATGAAGGATTTACAGCAAGTTATCCTTAATTTGAAAGTAATAATATTATCACAATGGCAATAATAGAAACAGGTAGCCTGATTTTCATGGATATTGAAACAGCGTCAGGAAAGGCAAATTTTGAGGAACTGTCCGAAGACTGGCAGGCACTCTGGAATAAGAAAGCCGGAAAGACAATCACAGATGATGCCACACTGGAGAGCCATTACCATGACAAGGCAGCACTCTTTGCTGAATTTGGGAGAGTGGTATGTATAAGTTTTGGTTATTACAGAGCCTCAGGCAGTGAGCGCAAACTGAGGATTAAGTCTATCGCAAAAGAAGATGAGAAAGCCCTCCTGCAGGAGTTTTGCGACGACCTGAAGCAATTTGAAAAACACCACCGCGGGTGGGCTTTTGCCGGGCATAATATCCGTGAATTCGATATTCCCTATCTCTCGAGAAGAATCCTTATTAATGGACTCGAGTTGCCGGAGTCTATGCGGTTTTATGACAAAAAGCCGTGGGATATTTTACTTGTAGATACCATGCAGTTCTGGCGCTTTGGCGACTTTAAGAGTTATATATCACTTGAGTTGCTGGCAGCCGCATTGGGCATTCCTTCACCGAAAGATGACATTGACGGCAGTATGGTGGGAGAAATATTCTGGAAGGATAAAGACCTGAAGCGAATTGCCGTGTATTGCCAGAAGGATGTACTGACAGTTGCTAATATTATTCGCAAGCTCAATGGAAAGCCACTGTTGCAAAGTGAAGAAGTGGAGTATGTGTGATAGTATGAATTGTGCTGGCTTGTCTGCTGAAGTGCGGTAAAAGAGCAAATCAAATTGATCGGCTGTGGCCTGCAATTTCACCCTGGGCGGGGAAAATAAAAAATCATCGCCATCTGGTTAAATTGTTAAAGATGCGGCTAAAGCCTTAGTAGGTAGCCTCTCCTTTCAGTTGGCTAAAGCCAACGGTAAAAGGCTCTAAGAGGTTTGCTACGGTTTGCTTTTTCCTAAGTCAGAATTTTCAAATTGCGTAATGTCTCTTCCCGCCGCAACTGCACTTTTTGCCTGAAGTGGTTTTGTGTTTAAAGTGCATTAACTAGTTATTATTATCGTTGACTTTAGTCAACGGGCTCTGCAATAAAATAGTTACGGCTTTAGCCGCATCAGTCACCCTGTTTAATAATTTCCCATCCATATTTTTTTATAAACAAATCTACCTCTTCATTAAAAGTTGTCTTCTTATGATGTTTCTCCTGATTTTGGATATACTTTCTAAGCGCATTCAAATGGCTTTCGCTCACACTCACAGCCCAGAAATCATCCTGCCAATTAAATGGGGACTTTATTAACCCGGATTTGTTGATCCAACGTGAAGACTCGCCTTTAATAAGCTGCCCCACCTGGCTGATAGTTTGTGTTCGTCCTAGTGAAATAAGGCAATGCACATGCTCCTGGTATCCATTAATACTATCAAGCCATAAGTCTTTCTGCTTAGCATTTTCTTTTATATGCTGAAATACTTCAGCGCGTAATTCTTTTGAGTTAAGAAAAGGCTTTCTGTTTTTAGTTGTGAAAACCAGGTGAACCCAAATTCTTACCCAACTCATAATTACTGTTTTTTGGCTGGAAATGAAATTACAGAATTTTTAATAGTAGCTTTTTCTAGGGAAGAAATGCGGCTAAAGCCTTAGTAGGTAGCCTCTCTTTTCAATTGGCTAAAGCCAACTGTAAAAGGCTCTGAGAGGTTTGCTACGGTTTGCTTTTTCCTAAGTCAGAATTTTCAAATTGCGTATTGTCTCTTCCCTCCATAATTGCTCTTTTTGCCTGAAGTAGTTCTGTGTTTAAAGAGCTTTAACGGACAATTATTATCGTTGGCTTTAGCCAACGGAATAAGAATTAAAGCCTTACGGCTTTAGCCACATTATTCTTAGTGAAGTACAGCTAAAACCCTTATTGAGTAAGACTTTCGTAATCCTGCCCTGAAGGGCAGGGTAATAAATTTAGAACCTTAGTCCAGCGAATCCTAGCCCCTACGATGGCAACCTTGTTCCTGCAGCACCGGGATTGTTTCTTTTTTATCAGGGCAAAAGAAAAAAGGAATGACACCAAAAAGAAGGTTGAGTCGATTAGTGCCGTCAAATTATCAAAGATTTGATATCACCAATTGATTATCCATGGCTGGATTTTACAAGAATTTTGGAACAGACGATTCGCTAAGGGTGGAGAAGTAGCGTGTGTGGTGATATGAATTACGAATAACCAAAGTACTTTTGTTTCAGCCGCTCACTATCTGTTAATGTATCTTATTCTTTATTTCCTGCAATTTTAATAATGCCTCTAC
This sequence comes from Chitinophagaceae bacterium, assembly GCA_023957755.1. Classification (GTDB taxonomy): domain Bacteria; phylum Bacteroidota; class Bacteroidia; order Chitinophagales; family Chitinophagaceae; genus Ginsengibacter. The sequence goes on along the minus strand of JAMLGT010000006.1, from coordinate 142,760 downwards.
AGGAGTAAGCCTGTTAATATCCACCTCGTGCAGCATCTGTCGGATTTCTTCAAAGGTTTGGGAATGGATGTCAAAGATACTAAGCTGCATCTGAGAAGATGAGATGCCTTTGACTTTGTCACTGATAGATGTAGCCTTTTCATCGTCATCAAGGCTTGCCTGTTTATCTTCGAGCTGACTTAGAATTTCATTAGCTCTTTTAATCAGTGATGGGGGCATGCCGGCCATTCGCGCTACATGGATACCGAAACTGTGGAGGCTGCCTCCCGGCACAAGCTTACGCAGGAAGATAATCTGGTTGCCGGCTTCTTTGTTGGAGATGTGGAAGTTCTTTACACGTGGCAGTTTATTTTCCAGTTCGTTCAACTCATGATAGTGAGTGGCAAAAAGAGTTTTAGGCTTGTAAGGTGAGTTGTGGAGAAACTCTACAATGCTCCATGCTATGGAAATACCGTCGTAGGTGGAAGTACCTCGTCCGATCTCATCGAGCAGAATCAGACTGCGACCGGTAATGTTATTGATGATGCTGGCTGTCTCGTTCATCTCGACCATGAAAGTACTTTCGCCGCTGCTGAGGTTATCGCTTGCTCCGACCCGGGTGAACACCTTGTCGGTTAGTGGAATGATAGCTTCCTTTGCAGGTACAAAACTCCCGATGTGCGCCATGATGGTAATGAGTGCAGTCTGTCGTAGCAGTGCGCTCTTACCACTCATATTTGGTCCCGTAAGAATGATGATTTGTTGGGAGTCTGGATTCAGTGTGAGGTCATTTGCCACAAAAGCTTCGCCGGGTGGCAGGTTTCTTTCAATGACCGGATGACGGCTGTCTTTCAATTGAATTTCATACCCGTCATTTAATTCCGGTTTCCGATACTGATATTGCAAAGCATTATTGGCAAAGCAGCAAATGCAATCGATAATCGCCAGTACATGGCCGTTGATTTGCATTGGGCTGATGTAGTCCTGAAGTTCATTGAGCAGACTTTCAAAAATCCTTAACTCAATTGCCAGGATTTTCTCTTCTGCGCCCGTAATTTTCTCCTCATACTCCTTCAATTCCGGAGTGATATATCTCTCTGCGTTGGTAAGGGTCTGCTTCCTGATCCAGCTTTCAGGTACCTTATCCTTATGCGTATTCGTAACTTCAAGGTAGTAGCCAAATACGTTGTTGAATCCGATTTTTAAAGAAGATATACCCGTAGCCAGTGTTTCTTTCTGCTGAATCTTAACCAGGTGATCTTTGCCATGCCGTGCGATATCGCGCAATTCGTCAAGCTCTTTATCCACTCCGTCGGCGATCATATTTCCTTTAGCTGCAAGTGCAGGCGGGTTGGGAAGAATGACAGAATGAATTTTGTCTGCCAGGTATTTACATTCATTAAGGCTGTCGCCCAGTCGTTTCAGGTATTCATTTGGGGCGGTCGATATTTCTGTTTTAATTTTTGCTACCAGTTGCAGTCCCTTAGCTATTTGCAATACTTCACGCGGGTTGATTTTCTTCAGCGGCACTTTGCTTACAAGCCGTTCAATATCGCCACACTGTTTAATCTGCTGGCTGAGGTTGTTTCGGAGATCTGTTTGTACGATCAGGAACTCTGTCAGATCGAGCCGTTCGTTGATTCTTGCGAGATCAGTGAGAGGCATCAGCATCCAGCGTTTCATCAGGCGTGCGCCCATAGGAGAGACGGTGTTGTCGAGTACTTTCAGCAGCGATTCCGGCCTCTCGCTTGTAGGCAATAATTCCAGATTGCGGATAGTAAACCGGTCCATCCAGAGATGTTCTCCGCGAACAATCCGCTGAATGGTAGTGATATGCGCAAGATTAGGATGTGCTGTCTCACGCAGATAATGTAGCACAGCGCCTGCTGCAATGATACCCGATCGCATCTCCTCGATTCCAAATCCTTTAAGGTTGAGTGTACCGAAGTGCTTTAATAGTGAATCTCTTCCGTATTGTTCTGCAAAGATCCACTCATCGAGTGCGTACGTATAAAAATTGTTTCCGTATTTGTTCTTGAAATACTTCTGTTTATTGCGCTGGAAAATTACTTCTGCCGGCTGCAGACTCTGCAACAACTTATCGGCATATTCATCATCGCCTTCGGCAACAAAGAATTCGCCTGTGGAAATATCCAGAAAGGCAAGCCCGTTAGTTGTGTCGTCGAGAAAGATGCCGCAAAGAAAGTTATTGTCATTGTGTTCCAGAAGCTGATCGTTGGTGGCAATGCCGGGGGTAATCATTTCAGTGACTCCTCGTTTCACCAGGCCTTTTGCGGTTTTAGGATCTTCGAGCTGGTCGCAGATCGCCACGCGATAGCCTGCTTTTACCAGTTTGTGCAAATAGGTATCCAGTGCATGATGCGGAAATCCAGCCAGTTCGGTAGCCGAAGCAGAGCCATTATTTCTTTTGGTAAGCGTGATACCGAGAATCCGCGAAGCGATTATGGCATCCGCACCAAAAGTCTCATAAAAATCACCTACACGAAAAAGCAGTATGGCATCAGGATATTTCGCCTTGATCTCATTGTGCTGCTTCATTAAGGGAGTATCATTCTTTGCCATGCCGGGTGCTACCAAACGCTTAAGATAAACATTCTAAATCCAATGGGTTAATTTTGCAAATTAATACCGTTTTGATGAGAAAACTGAGCATGGACGAACTGAACCGGAAATCTTTGGGCGAATTTTCTGAAACCACAAAATTTCCTGTAGTGGCTGTTCTGGAAAATATTAGAAGTGCCTATAATGTGGGAAGCGTTTTTCGCACAGCGGATGCTTTTATGCTAAAAGAAATTGTGCTGGTGGGTTATACGGCCTATCCGCCTCACAAGCAAATAATGAAAACAGCACTGGGAGCAGAGGAGTCTGTCAGTTGGAAGCATTTTAAGACTAGCAGGGAAGCTTTGGAATACCTGAAGACGGAAGGATATTTTATATTCGGGGTGGAGCAGACTGACGAAAGTGTGATGTTGCAGGATTTGGGGCAATATGTGGACAAGCCGGTAGCTTTTATTTTTGGCAACGAGGTGAGTGGAGTAGAACAGGAAACACTGGAATTGTGTGATAAACTGCTGGAGATTCCTCAATTTGGCACCAAACATTCATTGAATATTTCGGTAGCGGCCGGCACGGTGCTTTGGGAGGCGGTAAAGAATGTTCCTGCTTTTGTACAATTACAAAAAGGATAGGATGGCAAGGATTATTTGTATTGATTACGGGCTTAAGCGTTGTGGGATTGCAGTAACGGATATGCTACAAATAATAGCGACCGGCCTGAAAACTGTGCCTGAAAAGGAATTGTTGCCTTTTCTGAAGAGCTATGTGCAACAGGAGGAAGTCGAAAAGATAGTTATTGGCCTGCCCAAAAATCTTGACAATACAAACACGCATGCAACGCTTCCTGCACAAAAAGCCTATGAATCGCTGAGAAAAGCCTTTCCTCAAATACCGGTGGAACAGATTGATGAGCAATACAGTTCCAAAAGAGCGGTGAGTGCCATGCACGACATGGGAATGAAGAAATCGCAAAGGCGGGTTAAGGAAAATGTCGACCTCATAGCTGCCACTATGCTGCTTCAGGAGTATATGGGTATCCGGTAAATTTGCAGTATTAATCGCATTCAACACACTTTCCACGCTATCTTAATCTTAAACGGATTTATAACCTGTGGGCAAGTTGATGCCTGATTTTGTAGATCAGAATGATTATTGCAAAAACCAGTGTTATCGCATTGGCTACTATGATGGGCATATTACCTGAAAAAATACCAAAAAGCAGCCAGAGCATTGTGCCTGTGGAAAAAAGCAGATACATAAACAGCGAAATACTTTTGGTGTCGTTCGTACGGATTGTTTTGACGGCTTGTGGAATGAAAGAACTTGTAGTAAGCCCTGCGGCTATAAAACCGAGTATTGTAACAAAAGTCATTTTATAAGGTTGAAGATTTTAGGCCTTCAGTTCATGATTGTCAGCAATAACCAATCCACAATTAATCTAATGGCTTGCTTTTGTAAATCACTCCGATATAACATCCTCCTGTATTCTGTATTCTGTCGTAGTCAGGTTCTAGAAATGGGGTAATGTGAAGCCATAGTTTTTCGGAAACTCTAAATTGGTTTTGCAACTGAATGGTGAATCCGAGGTTATTTACCTTCCTTTTATCATGGGTAGTACCATCATCATCGAAACTGTTTAATCTGATTCGTGGCTGGTCTCTGAAGATGTCCAGAATCCAGGCGCGCTGTGGCAACTGGTTGTAGGGCGGATCCATCAGGGCATTAATAGTGTAGAACCGGTAATTAATACCAATGTTGGGTTTGAGGATGTACTTTTTCCTTTTAATTACTTCGTAAGATACTGTTTGGTGAAGTTCCAGAATGGAATACCTTAATGAAGTTCCTACAAAATCATTATAATAGTGCAGATATTTATATCCTAATTGTGGTTTGGTGTAAAGGCGATTGGCAAGTTTGATATCGAAGGCTAATTGGACAGGCAGTCCCCATGCGTACTCTCTGTTAACGGCAAGTCCTGTGGATGCTTCAGGCTGGGCATTGGCGGTTGCTGTTGTTAAGAAGAATAATATAATCATTACACCTTTCATCATCTTCGGTTTATTGTTGAGATTGCAGTGCTACTGTTTATTTCCTCAGATTAGCTCTTATGCTCAACATGATTTGAGCCGGCCTTAGTTTGAAGTGGGTAATATCAGTTTGAATGGATGAAACTATTATCTGCTGAAACTCTTTTGTATTCAGGATGTTTGACCATTTCAGTTCTATATCTGTTTTTCTCTTTCCAATAGTATAGCGGTACGAAAGATCCAGGAAATGATTAAAGAAGCGCTGGCTGCCAATAAGGTATTGGTTGGCATCATACGCTGCTATGAAACTTCCGATCTTGTCGGGGCTTATAATTATTTTCCCATTGTGTGTCAACGATTGGCTTTTTGTATCGGGACCTGCTCCCGATCTTTTCCCTGAGCTAAACGAAAGCCTGTAGCTGGCTACCATCCACTTTGCAGAGGCGTTTTCTATTCTGGCAGAAAAGAGATTGGAAAGGTTTCTGACAGGGAATGTTTCTTCATTTATCAGGTTCAGGGCTTTAGATAGGCTGAAGTTGTAGCCTAACTGGAGGCTTGTGGCCGCATCTGTAAAATATTTACTGAAAGCCACTCCGATACTATTACTCTCTGTATGGTTGTCTTTTTCTTTGGCTACAAGTACCTGCTGTCCGTTATTATTTATTTCCTGTGCCAGAATCACGTTAGACAATGATTGGGTGAAGTTGTATCCGATATTGGCATCAATGTTTCGCAATACATTTTTATATACAATTCCTGTGCTTGCAAAGCGGCTTTGCCTTATTGAAATTGGGCCATCATAGGCAGAGAAGTTCAGCCCTGAAAATATGAAACCGGGATAAATACTTCTTACATCGGAGTATGAAAAACCTCTGGAGCCCATAGTATTCCATTTCCACTTACTGTTCAACGTATATTGAATGGAAGCACTGGGTTCAAAGGTGAATTTATTCAATTGCTTTTGTATGGGCGCATTGGCTTCTCTGGCTTTGATATCGTTCTGTGAGAAGGGTAGACTGATTGAAACGGAAAGTCGGTCTGTCTTCTTGTAGATACTCAGAGCCGCCGTAGAGGTGAGCTGGTCGAATTTAAGGTTATTTATCCACGGATAACCATAGTGTGTAGTACTTCCCGGAGTAGTAGTTGTGATATCTGATGCAAAGTCATCGTGATTGTAGCTGATCTTTAGCGAAGGCCTGAATTCCCATTTCCATTTTGAAAATCCGATAGATGCAGTAGCGTGCGTGGCCAGGGAATTTAATATGGAGTATTGAAGAAATGAGGTAGCTAATTGCATCTCCGGTTCAGTGAATTGGAGCGACTGAAGTGAGTCTGTTAAATAATGTTGTGGATCCGAGCTGTAGCTGAAATAATGTTGAAGGTTGACTGTGTGTTTCCTTTGTTTATCCACGGCGAACAGGGTGCTGAGTGAGTTCTGGATAGCATAGCCTGAGCCGGTAATATGCTGGGGAGCAGGCAGGTTATTTGTATATAGTTTTGTGTGGTCACCTAGCTTATTCCACGAGAAGATAAGATTATCTCTGAAGAAGTTCTTCTCACTATTGCGGTTGAAGGTAAGCGTGCTTTTTACTTTTTGCTGGCGAGATATGTCAGTACTGGCCCGCGTGTAGGCAATGGTTACCGGCTTGCCGTCTGGCCCCAGTGTAGTAATGGTGGTTTCCCGGTCGCCGGTGAGGGTGAGGTTGTGGTCGGTATAAACAGTATTAGTCTTTATTTCCCAGTCTTTCTTAACCGGAATTAGTACGTTTGCACTGACTGCGTGGGATTTGTTAAACCAGTATCGTTGCCTGTCTATCTGTCCGGGAGGACTCACTTTTGCAGTTCCCAGAAAACCACCGGTATTTACTTCTCTGGTAAATCCTTCGAACCCACTGGAAAACATTATTGTACCCAGGTCGCTGCCTACGTCTTCGCCGGCATTGTTCGATTTAAAGCTTAAAAGTGCCTGATGCTTTTTCGTAAGCAGCATGGGTGTGATTTTGGCATTCCAGAGGAATGGGGAAAATCCGGTGCCTATTGATCCGGAACCGGTGATGCTCACGTCTTTCTTAAGTGTGATGTTCACGCCGGCCGCATCAGAGGGAACTTTGTCTTTGAGCATCTTCACCGGCTGGTTGTTCTGGATGATTTGAAACTTATCGACATCGCCGTAGGGAATTGAATTGGGGATGATGCCATATTGCCCCTGCATTAGGTCGCGCCCTTCCACATTGAATTGGTTGATATCTTTTCCCTGATATTTAATCTTTCCACTTTCATCTACCTCTACTCCGGGCATTTTCTTAATTACATCCGATAGTGTACGGTCGTTTGAGTTGGCAAACTGTTTCACGTCGTGCACGATGGTATCTCCTTTTTGATACACCATCGGTGGTTTGATGGTCACATTCTCGAGTTCCGTAGGTTTTTGGTGCACGTTAAAGTTGACCGTCTGCGACTTGTTATCAATCAACTTACTCAAAGATTCGTAGTTGATCAGCGAAAATTTTACCTCCACTTTTGGCAGCTCACTTCTGAAAGTAATGCTGTAGTTCCCTTTGGCATCTACAGTTTTGAAGGCAATAATCTTTTTGGTCTCCGGATTGATAATCGTGATGCTGCCATAGGCTACAGCATTGCCCTCCTGATCTATACACTTTCCTGTAATAGTAGTTTGGGAAAAGCCCAGTATTCCGAAGGTGCAGCATAGCGCTGTGAGAAAAAATTTCATTGGAGGGTTAGTTCAGTTCTATTCTGTTGTTGTTTTTCCGTAGTGCTTCCTGCCTTCTTTTCTCAATGTCTTCCAGTGAGATTGGGTTCCCGTTCTGATCCCTGATATTGGCCATGTTAATATTGGCTCCTGCAGGCAGGGAGCCCATCATTGCTGAAATGGGTTTGGAAAGTGCATTCTCAGTCATTTTCACCAGGTTCGCTTTGTTGATTTTCTCGGCTTTAGGGATGGGCGATTCGGTAATGTCGATGGTGCCTACTTCCGTGAGTTCGAATAGGCACTGATTTTTGTCGTCTTCAATTTTGACGATAAGGCCGGGCAGTCCCATAAATTTATATGGTCCGTTTTGCACAGGGATATCCATAGTGAACCAGGCTTTCCATTTTCTACCCCCGTATGCAGTAGTAGCAATTTGGCAGTTGTAATTGGAATAGGTGGTGGTGCTATCAGAAATATCCCAATCGAGATTCATATCCTCATTGTAAGCGTATAGGACACCACCGATTGCGCTCTGGTATTCCATCGTGCCATCAGGAAATTTATAGATCACATAACCGGTACTTGGAGCGTTGGTCCGCATCATGTTTACTGCCATGCCACCGTTACTGCCAAATCTGGATTCAATAACGCGGCCCATGCTATCCATCACTTTATCCATTCTCAGTTTGTTAGCGCCGACAAAGGAGGAGTGGTCTTTGAACACATCCAGAAAGTATAACTCCTTAGTTTTGGAATGGACGTCGTTGGTATCTTTTTGGAAAACAAATTCGTAGGTGAATCGGTACGAGCCTGACGCCTGTGCCCACAAATTAGTTGCGATAAATAAGAAAGCAAATGTTAGTAGTGTAAAATTTAATTTTCTCATGTGCCTGCGTTTGAAGTATTTTTAAAAATACCCTGTTAATTCCAAAGGAAATGTAAAATGTGGGTATGACGTGCTCGTGTGCTGGTGCCTGTGGGAAGTTGCGGAGAAATTATGGACATGAGACTGCTCCTGCATGCTGAATGTGTGGTGTAATGATGGGGATATGTATATCCATACCCCGGAGAATCAGTAAAATCCCCATAAGTGCGACCATATAGGGCATTGCCTTTCTGATTTTGTTTCGTACCGGTAGGGTGATCCAGCCGGCGGCATAACTGGCCATTATCATGGCTGGGAGTGTGCCGGCTCCAAAGGCAGCCATGAAAACGGCACTGTAGGTGATGTAGCCTGTGGCTATAGCACCTGCAAGCGCCATATAAACTAATCCGCATGGCAATAATCCATTTAGGAATCCTATCAGGAAGAGAGTATGCTTTTTTCTGTTTCTGAATAGAGGTGCAAGCAGTGAAGTAACCCAATGATTCCATTTGGAAAAAGAAATAGATTTCTTTCCAATTCTGATGTGCGCAATCTGGATGATGAATGAAAATAGCAGGAGGCCGCCCAGGATAATTGAAAGCCATTGTTGCCACCCCAAATATCGGAAACTCAGCCCGATGGTACCGAACACCATACCGAGAATTGCGTATGTGGCAATCCTGCCTGAATTATAGAGCAGAATGCCATAGAGTTTATTTAATCCTTTCAGATGCTGCACAGGCAGAGAGAGCGCAATAGGGCCGCACATTCCCACACAGTGGAAACTGCCCAGGAAACCTAAGGCAATGGCACTAATTATAAATGCTGCAATCATATTTTCTCACCATTATCTTTCTACATAAAAGCTCTCTTCCTGATGGTATTCTTTACCATTCATCTGCCAGTCGGCCTTCAGCTTGTAAATTCCTGTGAGCAATTTTTCTTTTTCTACTATTATTTTTCCATCATCTGCTGGGTCAAATTTTAAACGCACATCATTTTTTTCGGATGAGGGTCTGTAGAGCCATATTGACCCGGTGGCTTGCTGGCTGATACATTCTGCGGGCAGTTCGATGTAAACTGTACTGGCATCCTGAGTCACTTTAATAGCCGCTGAAAGGGTCGCTGCATTTTGGGCAGCCTTGAGTTGTTCGTTAAATTTCAGCTCCTGCGCATAATAATCCTCCTCAGCCATTTCGTTGCTGACTGTGGTAGTTTTATAAACCAGGAACAGAATAAAGGATGCAGCTATGATGAAGGTAATAGTGATGCCTGTTCCCCAGTTCCAAAAACCATAATTTTTTTCTTTCTTTTCAGCTGCGTTCATAATTCATTGTTTATTCATCATCATCTCCACGGTTCACGGGACCCATGAACGTAGATGAGAGTGTGTTAATGAGTTTGCCATTCTCGTAGATACCAATTTTTACCTTTTGTTTTCTCTCGGTGATTTCTTTGGATGGCTTAATAATAAAGAAAGTAGCACTTGCCTGCTTCTCAGGTTCGATTCTTACATTTGGATTCCCTACTAATTCAATCCTGCCGTTGAAGTTTTCAGGGCGTATTTCCAGATTGAATGCTTTAATGGATTTATTGATCAGTTTCAGGTTATAAAGGTTTGAAATACTGTCTGTGCCGCGCTCCTGATAAAGCATTCCTGAGGTACGCATGAGGGTGCCATCCACATTTTCCCGCGTAATGAGCAACGCTACAATAGCTATAATGAGTACAGCGAGTATTGCAGTGTAACCTTTTAGCTTACCCGTAAATTTGAACTTTTTCCCTTCAGCAATATTATTTTCAGAATCGTACCGAATCAATCCCTGCGGCCTTCCGGTTTTTTCCATGATGAAGTTACATGCATCAATACAGGCTGTACAGTTCACACATTCCAGTTGGGTACCGTTTCGGATATCGATCCCTGTAGGGCACACATTCACACAGGCATAACAGTCTATACAATCGCCGGTTCCTTCTGCCTGCACTTTTTTGTATTTGGTTCTGGGTTCACCTCTTTTATAGTCATAAGCTACCACTACACTGTTCTTATCGAGCAATACACTTTGCAGTCTTCCATAAGGGCAGATATTGGTACACACCTGCTCACGTACATAAGCATATACACCGAAGAATACCAGTGTAAAGATGAGGATGGCTGCGAACCCACCTACATGCATGCTGATAGGTTCAGTCACAATTTTCCATAGTTCATCAACTCCAATGATATAACTAAGAAAAGTGTTGGCTATAATAAAACTGAGTATGAAATAGATACCATATCGGAGTGTGTACTTCCATGCTTTTTTTGCCGACCATTCTGCTCTGGCGAGCAGTCGTTGTTCTTTGGCGCTGCCCAATACGATGTAGTCCACCCTGCGAAAAAGCATTTCCATAAAAATCGTTTGTGGGCATACCCATCCACAAAAGAGCCTTCCAAATGCGTTGGTGAATAAGGCGATGAAGACAATAGCTGCCAGCATGATCAACCCGAAGATGAAGAAGTCCTGAGGCCAGAAAACAAAACCAAAGAGGATAAATTTTCCTTCAGGAAAATTAAATAACAACAGCGGTCTTCCATGTACTTTGATGAAAGGAGTGATAAAGAAGATAGCATAAAAGAATATAGCCACGGCAGCGCGATACCTGAACCATTTCCCTTTGGGTTTTACCGGGAATATCCAGTTTCGTTTTCCGTCTTTGGTCACCGTACTAAGGTGATCGCGAAAAGATTCATCTACCAGTGATCGTATGTCTATTATTTCATCTGTGTCTTTCATAATCAGGTTATTTTATTTCATCGCTGTGCCTCCCTCTTCGTAGGGTTCTCCTTCCGGTTCTTTAGGGTTGGCAGGTTTGGTACCTCCAAGGCTATGCACAAAGCTTGCGATCTGCTGGATTTGACGTGGCGTGAAATCTTCTTTCCAGCTTTTCATTCCTTTTTCTGGCACACCATATTTTATTGTTCTGAAAATGTCTTTGATACTGCCGCCATGCAGCCAGTATTTATCGGTGAGGTTAGGGCCTACCAAACCTCCTCCATCTGCCATGTGACAGGCTGCACAGTTGGCCGTAAAGATTTTTTTGCCTTCGTTGAGGTCTGCATTATCTGTTAGGAGCGTTACCGTATTCTCATCCACGTTATTAGCCGAAGATGCCATAAAGGCTTTTATTTTAGCTTCAGCCTTCTTATTTGCAATTTCCAGTTCCTGAATTTGGTTTGGAGCCGAGTGCGATACAAAGTACACCCACAGGTAGATCACACCGAATACGACAGAAAGTATAAAGCCCCAATTCCACCATGGCGGTGTAGGGTTGTCCAGTTCCTGGATACCATCATAGTCGTGCCCCGTGTTGTATTGCGCTTCAGACTGGGCATCTACGGTTCTGGTGCGGTTTAATCTTTCAAACCATGCAAATTTTTTCCGTGGAGCTTCTGAGGCAGCTACCGTTGCCTGCCTGCGTGTCAGTGAGCGGAAGAGCGTATAAAAGTAAAAGATGACAATCAGTTCCAGAAGAATGATTGAAATCAGGATAATCGTAGTGGCATTTTCCAGCCCGGTGATCCATTGTTGTGGTGGAGCGGGTGGGGCTGCTACATCCTGTGCCCATCCTAAGCCCGGAATTAACAGAGCGGCGGCCAGCAATACGGGTATTATTTTTCCTGCAGACTTTTTTTGATGAGGCTTTTTGATTGAATAAACCGACAGCACTGCTCTGGCCATCAGGAAGATGGCTACAGCCAGTATGGCGATGACCCCAAGCATCACCATAGCAGCGGGTTGGGATGCCGATGGCTCTGTCTTAACTCTTGCAAACAAAGGCATTGCCGGTGTCAGAAGGATCAGTAGAAAAGATATTTTATAGTATTTCATATTGGTTGAGAGTTAGTCGTCTAGTGGAAGTCTTTTGATTTCGTTAATAGTCTTCTTGCTTTTGGAGAAAACCAGAATGGTAGCCAGAATAAAGATGGTCACAAAGAGAATCAGGGTGATCATCGGATATATCTGCACATTGTGAATGTCTTTGAGATAATTGATGAATTTCATAACTCTTTCTTTTAATGATTTTTATTGCATGGCTGCATCAGCAGGTTTTACTTTTTTAATGTCTGTGCCCAACCGTTGCAGATAAGCTATCAGCGCTACGATTTCGTCATTCTTGCTGACCTTGATCTTATCTTTAGCCAGACTCGCCTTTATCTTTTCTGCCTGAGTGTCTATATCCTTATTAGCGGTATTTTCATATCCGGCAGGATAAGGTACGCCAAGCCTTTTCATAGCCTTTATCATCGCAGGCGTCTTTGACTTATCTATTCTGTCGGTAAACAACCAGGGGTATGCAGGCATCAGTGAGCCGGAAGTCATTGATGTAGGATCGAGCATGTGATTATAGTGCCAGCTATCCGGGTATTTTCCACCCAGTCGTGCCAGGTCAGGTCCGGTACGTTTAGATCCCCATTGGAATGGATGATCATAGACAAACTCACCCGCCTTAGAGTATTCACCGTAGCGTGCCACTTCGTCTCTGAAAGGCCTGATCATTTGGGAGTGGCAGGTGTAGCAGCCTTCCCGTACATAGATGTTTCTTCCGTGAAGTTCAAGTGGCGTATAGGGTTTTACCTCTGTGATAGTAGGGATGTTGGACTTCACGAGGAAGGTGGGTACCATCTCAACCAGTCCGCCGATGCCTACTGCTATCAGCGAGAAGATAGTCAACTGTACAGGTCTTTTCTCAATCCATCCGTGCCAGTGACCATTTGGTTCGGGCTCCGGTTTCTTCGGAAGAGGAGCAGCCATTGCTTTTTCGTTTTCTACCAGTTTACCCGACTTTATGGTCTTCCATAAGTTCACAATCATTAATACCACACCTGTCAGATAGAGCAATCCGCCCACAGCACGCAACACATACATCGGCTGTATGGTGGTGACAGTTTCCATAAACTGGTATTGCAATATCCCTTCGGGAGTGAATTTCTTCCACATAAGGCTTTGGGTAAGCGCAGCCCAATAGAGCGGAATCACATAGAATACAATACCCAGTGTACCGATCCAGAAGTGCGTATTAGCCCATTTCTTAGAATATAATTGGGTGTTGAATATTCTTGGAAGCATCCAATAGAGCATGGCAAATGCCAGGAATCCATTCCATCCTAACGCCCCTACGTGTACGTGTGCAATAGTCCAGTCGGTATAGTGACTCACTGCATTCACACTTTTCAGAGAGAGCATAGGGCCTTCAAAGGTGGCCATCCCGTAGCAGGTGAGTGCCACCACCATAAATTTAAGTGTGGCATCTTCACGCACTCTGTCCCATGCGCCACGAAGGGTCAGTAGTCCATTCAGCATTCCACCCCATGAAGGAGCTATCAGCATAATGGAGAATACGGTACCTAATCCCTGAGCCCATTCCGGCAATGCCGTATAGAGCAGGTGGTGTGGCCCTGCCCAGATATAAATGAAGATCAAAGCCCAAAAATGAATGATAGACCATCTGTAAGAGTAAATAGGCCTGTTGGCCGCCTTGGGTACGAAGTAATACATCAGCCCCAGAAATGGAGTAGTGAGGAAGAAGGCTACTGCGTTGTGGCCGTACCACCATTGCACCAGCGCATCCTGCACACCCGCATACCACGAGTAGCTCTTCATCAGAGAGACGGGGATAGATATGGAGTTTACAATGTGCAGCATGGCTACCGCTACCCATGTGCCGATATAAAACCAAATAGCCACATAAAGGTGAGCCACCCTTCTTTTAAGAATGGTGCCAAGCATATTTGCACCGAAGATTACCCACAACACAGTGATGGCGATATCAAAAGGCCATTCTAACTCTGCATATTCCTTGCCCTGCGTAAAGCCGGCCCAGAGTGAGAGTGCACCTGTCAGAATCAGAAGCTGCCAGCCCCAGAAGTGAATCTGGCTGAGTTTATCGCTCCACATTCTGGCCTTTACCAGCCTTTGTAGTGAATAATAAACTCCACAGAAAATGGCGTTTCCTACGAAAGCGAAGATTACCGCATTCGTGTGTACGGGCCGCATTCTTCCGAAGGTAGTAGGGGCCCATCCTAAATTGACCTGTGGAAAGGCGATGGAGAAAGCAGCCCACAAGCCGGCTGTCATTCCTATGATTCCCCAGAACAGGGTAGCATAGGCGAATGACCGCACAATCTTGTTGTCGTAATAAAATGTCTCAAGTTTAAGGCCTGATTGTGAAGCAGTAGATAGCTGTGCTTCCTGCGCTTCTTCAGAATTTTTTCTTAGTTCTGAACTCATGAAGTTGAAGTTTTAAAAAGCTATGGATTGGTTGTATTTGTGTCATCAAAAAATATCTGATGAGCGGGACTGTAATCATCGTCGTACTGACCGTCTTTGACGGACCATATAAAGGCAAATACAAAAATGAGAGACACTGTCAGGCTTGCTCCCAACAGTATTAACATTACGCTCATATCGTCAAATATTTGGCGGCAAACATAATTGGAGAGCTTTTTTCAGGGGATGACAGCAGTCATATTCCTTACTGAGCCCTGTCATTTTATTGTAATTAATTGCAATGTTAAGTGAATTTTCCGGTATAAAACGGTATATAGCCGGATACTGAAGAATAGAGCCGGTTGATCGGGTACCGGGGAACAATGGAACCGGAGAAGGTAATACTGCATTAATAGATATTCTTCTGATGCAAAGGCTGTAGCTTCAATTGATTCCAACCGCTTTCTTTGCATTGCCATAGAAAATGATTTGATGAAATGGTTTCACTTTCGGGCATGACTCTCGAATAGATACATGAATCAGAATTTCCCCCAAAAGCCAAATCAACTTTATGAACTCACAGCAGCGCAGTTTGGTTGGTAGATAGTTCCGTATTGAGATAATAGAAAAACAATTCCAAAAATATTATTTATCACCGCGGTTACAGGATTTATATCATGTGGTGCGCCCTGCAAGCAAACCCGAAACCCACCACCCGAACCCCTAACCCCGAAACCACTGGATTACCTTAATTTTGTCATTACAATAAGTTTTGCATGAGGATAGCTGTTTATAGCCGCGACTTGGAATCTGACCAACTGGAGGGAATGAAAATGCTGCTGAATGAGTTCAGAACGTATAATATTGAGGCTGTTATTTATCAGGATTTTTTTAATCTGATCTACACCGCTATCCCACTGGGTGATAAAGTGAGGACGTTTAACAAGCCGGAAGATCTGGAGAATATCGATTATATGATCAGTCTCGGAGGCGATGGCACCTTATTGGATACCGTCACCTTTATTGCCAATAGAGAGATTCCGGTGATAGGAGTGAATTATGGCCGACTGGGTTTTCTGGCTAATATAGGGAAGGAGGAGATTGCCTCTACCGTGCGATCACTTCACCAGCGTACATTCCTGATAGATCAGCGTACCCTGGTGCATCTGGATGCCAATCTTCCTTTGTTTGGAGGGGTAGCTTTCGGATTAAATGAATTTGCCATCCATAAGAAGGACGCCTCGCCGATGATTAAGATACATACTTATCTGAACGGAGAGTTCCTGAATACTTATTGGGCAGATGGGCTTATTGTGGCTACACCCACCGGATCTACCGGTTATTCTTTGAGTTGTAATGGGCCGGTATTATTCCCTGATTCGAAGAGTTTTGTAATTACCCCGGTTTCACCGCATAATCTGAACGTGAGGCCAATAGTAGTACCTGACACATCCGTGATTTCGTTCGAAGTAGAGGGGCGTACAGATGGTTTTCTTTGTACGCTTGATAGTCGACGGGAAATAGCACCCATAGAGACACTGGTGGCTGTACGTAAAGAAACTTTTACTATTGGGTTGGTAAGACTTAACGAAAATAATTTTTTACAAACTTTAAGAAATAAACTTTCGTGGGGGTTGGACAAAAGGAATTAAATGGTATTTTTAACCCCTGAAAACAAGATACACCGGTACTTCCGGAATTTCCGTAAGCCATTTAAACTTCTGATGACTAAAGTTTTTGCGATAACCCTATCCTTGTTTTTGGGTATTCAGTATTGCAACGCTCAATTTACCCAAAACAGGACAACAGAATTCCAGTATGTCCAGGATGCTGAATTTGGTATTACGGCAGGGGTAGCTCACTATTTCGGGGATCTTAACAACCATTTCAGGGTCAACCGGCCTAAAGCTGCCATTGGGGCATTTTACAGAAAACAGTTTGGTAACTATGTGGCGGCGAGGCTTTCAGGCCACTATATGCAACTGGGGTATAGCGACCGATATAATACCAGTGAATTTGAAAGGTCCAGAAATCTGAGCTTTAATACCAATATATTTGAATTGACGCTTCAGGGAGATTTTAACTTCTTTAAGTTTATCCCTTCTGATCCGTCTTATGCTTTTACGCCTTATATCACCTTAGGTGTGGGTATCTTCAGCTATGATCCTTATGCGATGCTGGAAGGTACAAAGTATTATCTGAGGCCACTGCACACAGAAGGGCAGACTTTCTATCAGAACCGGAAGCCTTATGGCACTATGGCACTTTGTTTTCCTATTGGATTTGGATTCAAGTATGCTTTTACGGATAATCTGAGTGTGTCGATGGAACTGGGATATCGGTTTACCAATACCGATTATATCGATGATGTGAGTACTACCTATGTAGGAATTGATAAGTTCCCCAATCCTGGTGGTGGAAAGAATGTAGCCGGATTATTACAAGATCGCTCTTATGAACTAGGCACTCCGATAGGGGTGGAAGGGCGCCAGAGAGGATGGAGCAAACAAAAAGACCAGTATCTGATTGCGGAAATAGGCCTGGCACTAAGCCTTACTTCATACAAATGCCCTGATGCCAGATAAAATAATTCTTTTTGCGGGATATCCCGCGGAGGCTATTACTGTGAAATAGCTTTAGCAGAAAATCGTTTAATTAATAAGAAATAATACTTTTGCCTGATGATAAATTTTGAAGAGATGGAGTACAATACCACTCGTGAACCTCTTGTAATCCGTGAATACGGAAGGCACATTCAGAAGATGGTAGATTTTGTGATGACCATCGAGGATCGTGAAAAACGGACCCGCAATGCCCATACGATAGTGGAATTGATGGGGTTTCTGAATCCTCAGTTGAAGACTATCGAAGATTATAAACATAAGTTGTGGGATCACCTGTATCTGATTAGTGATTTCAAACTGGATGTAGATAGCCCTTACCCAAGACCGGTGAAGGAAGATTATATCGAAAAGCCCGATCCTGTCGCTTACCCTCAGAAAACCCCGACCTACAACCATCTGGGAAGAAATATTGAGACACTGATTGAGAAGGCTATGAAAGAGGAGGATGAGGAAAAGAGACAGGGATTAGCGAATGCAATTGCCTATTATATGAAGCTTACTTATAGCAATTGGCATAAAGAACTGGTGCACGATGATAATATACAATCAGAGTTGTCATCAATCAGCGGTGGTAAGCTTACTTTCGATACCCGTCCGCATATCAAGCATCGCGCATCCAAAGACAGAGAAGATTTCGTGAGCAATATAGGTAAGAAGAAGAACAATCACTCCCGAAACAGGAACGGGCGAAACCGTAAATACGGTAAGAAGAAATATTAATATCCCTGTTACAGGATAAGACTGCTGGCATATTATTTTCCGATGAATGGCAAACTTCATAGTAAAAGGTGGTAAACGATTAGACGGAGTGATTACTCCCCAGGGAGCGAAGAATGAGGCGCTTCAGGTCGTGTCGGCCGTTTTACTTACCAAAGAAGAAGTTACAATTCATAATATTCCTGATATTCTGGATGTAAGGCTCCAGATAGAGTTACTGAAAGATCTTGGAGTAAGGGTAAGGCAGTCGGATAATCATACATATACTTTTTGTGCAGAAAGCCTGAATACGGAGTTTCTGTCCTCCGAAAGTTTTCAGGAAAAGACAGGAAAGCTGAGAGGGAGTGTGATGCTTGCAGGGCCGCTTCTGGGTAGGTTAGGAATGGCGTGTATGCCCAAGCCCGGCGGAGATAAGATTGGAAGAAGAAAGCTGGATACACATATTTCCGGTTTCAAAGCGATGGGAGCCACCATCGATTTCAATAAAGATGCGAGCTTCTTTCTGATAAAGGCAGATGCTTTAAAAGGTACATACCTCATGTTAGATGAGCCCAGTGTGACCGGCACCGCCAACCTGATAATGGCAGCCGTGGTCGCACAGGGAAACACTACTTTGTATAATGCTGCGTGCGAACCATATATTCAGCAATTGTGTTCTATGCTCAACCGGATGGGAGCAAAAATTAGTGGTATTGGCAGTAATCTGCTCTTGATAGAAGGAGTGGCATCCTTGTCCGGTACCGTCCACACCGTGTTGCCGGATATGATAGAAGTGGGGTCGTTTATTGGCCTTGCAGCGATGACTCGCAGTGATCTCACCATTAAGAATGCAGGAATTGCCCATCTGGGAGTTATCCCTGACAGATTCAGGGCACTGGGTATTATTGTGGAAACGGTTGGCGATGATATCCATATTCCCTCACAGGATATTTATGATATAGAAACCTATCTGGATGGTTCCATGCTCACTATCAGCGATCATCCGTGGCCGGGGCTTACGCCTGATTTACTGAGTGTGCTGCTGGTAGTAGCTACCCAGGCTAGAGGCAGTGTGCTGATACATCAGAAGATGTTTGAAAGCCGTCTGTTTTTTGTAGATAAAATAATTGAAATGGGCGCACGTATTGTGCTGTGCGATCCGCACAGAGCAGTGGTGGTAGGGCTGGAGCGTAAATATCCTTTGCGCGGAATTACCATGACGAGCCCGGATATACGTGCAGGTGTGGCATTGCTTATTGCGGCATTGAGTGCAGAAGGCAGAAGTGTGATACAGAACATTGAACAAATAGACAGAGGGTATCAGTTTATAGATCAACGATTGCAACAGTTGGGGGCAGATATTCAGCGCGTGTGATAAAAAGATTATGAGCGAAAAAATTTACAACAAAATCATTTTGATTACCGCCCCTTCGGGGTCGGGGAAGACATCCATTGTAAAGCATCTATTAAAAAAATATCCAAGGCTTTCATTCTCCATTTCAGCCACTACCCGCAAGCCTCGTGCTAATGAGAAGGACGGAGTGGATTATTATTTTATTGATGAGAAAGAATTTCGCGACAAAATTCATAAGAAAGAATTTCTGGAGTGGGAGATGGTATATGAAGGAAAATACTATGGTACACTCAAATCCGAGATGAACAGGTTATGGGCTGAAGGCAAAGTTCCCGTACTTGATCTTGATGTGCATGGCGCTATCCATGTGCAACGACAATACCCTGTGAACACTATTTCCATTTTTATACAAGCCCCTTCGGTAGAGGAATTGCGTAACCGGTTGATGAAGCGTGGTACTGAAACGCCTGAATCGTTACAGGCCAGGGTAGATAAAGCTAGTTATGAAATGACTTTTAGAAGCCATTTTGAAAACATCATTGTAAACGACGATTTTGAAAAGGCATGCCGGGAGGCCGACGGAATAATAGAGCAGTTTTTGGCAGGGTAAGCGTCGGTGCTTGAAATACTTTGAAAAAGGAGTGATACATTTGTTTTATGGATATCAATTATCTGGCAATAACGCTTATTGTGGTGCTGTTGGTGATTTCCTTCCTTAGTGGTGTGGAATCAGCTTTTTTTTCAGCCGGCAGGCTTGCTGTAGAGCTGAAGAAGAAGCAGAACAAATACACAGGAAGGGTGTGGTCGTCCTATTTTGAGAATCCTACCAAGTTTCTCGCATCAGGCATTTTAAGTACTATTCTGTTTCTTGCAATTTACGTGTATCTGTGGGCATTAGTGATGAACTCTGTCTGGGATTACTGGCATATCGAGAATGTATATCTCAAGCTATTGGGGACATTTGTGCCTTCAGTTTTGTCCCTGCTGCTGGTGCAGGGAATTTTCAGGGCAGTGTTTCACGCCAGACCTAATGGAATCATCGGGAGCGGTTTGGCCACTTTTCTTGTGGCCTCGCTTTTCTCTGTTTTTTCGTGGATAGCCCTAAAGATGGTTCAGGTGAGCCAATGGGTTTTGAAATATATATTTAATGTAAAAATGAACCCGAAAGTGAAGGCTTTTTCACGGCCTGATATCGATATTTTCGCGAAGCAGTTGCAGGATCAGGCACAGGATGACTTACATGAGAAGAGCAGTGAAATATTTGAGAATATCCTTTCACTCACCGAAACAAAGGTGAGAGCGTGTCTGGTGCCGAGAAAAGAAATAGTAGCAGTAACTGATACAATTTCTATTGAAGAATTGGTGAAAGTGTTTAGCGATACCAAACTAAGCAAGCTTGTGGTGTATGGAGACACGATTGATGATATCAAAGGGTATGTGCATCAGCTCGACCTGTTCAAGAATCCTACTGTGCTTTCACAGATATTACATCCTATTCCGGTGGTACCCGAAAGTATGAATGCGACTGATCTTATCAATAAGTTTTCGAAAGAAAGGAAAAGTATCGCATGGGTGATAGACGAGTTCGGTGGTACAGCCGGTATTGTTACGATGGAAGATTTGCTTGAAGAAATTTTCGGAGATATTTATGATGAATTTGATGTGAACGAAAATTTTGTAGATAAGGCCATCTCATCTACGGAGTATTTACTAAGTGGCAGGCTGAGCCTGGATTTACTTACTGAAAAGTATGGCTTGTCTTTCCGTAAGGATGAAGAGAGCGAGACACTAAGTGGCTATATCATCAACCAGAGTGGTAAGATTCCCAAACAGCGGGAACGCATTATTATTGATGACTACCAGTTTGAGATAGTAAGTATGGCCAAAACACATATCGATGTGGTGCGACTGAAGATTCTCAGATGAAAATAATACTAACCGATTATTATGGAAGACTCCCGTACAGGAAAGTGGTTCCCCGATAAATACTTTAAGTCTGACGAGGTATTTGATACTCTACTATCTGATCCGCTAAGGGCAGTTGCCCCAAGGCATTGGACCCCATTGGAGGTCGCTGAAAAGGCCTCGCGGTTTTTGTGTACTCATCACGGTGTGAAGGTATTGGATATCGGAAGCGGATCCGGTAAATTTTGTATGGCTGCCGCTTATCACCATCCTGAAGCCCGATTTACCGGGGTGGAGCAACGGGCCTATCTCGTCGATTTCTGCAACAGCCTGAAAGATAAATTGGGATTGGGAAATGTGAAGTTTGTTCATGCCAATATCAAAGACTTTGATATTTCAGCATACGACCATTTCTATTTTTATAACTCCTTTTATGAGAATCTGCCTGGTACGCAGAAGATTGATTATGATGTAAGGTATGCTGAAAGCCTGTATAATTATTATAACCGGATTCTGTACAAAATGCTGGATAAAAAACCGGTGGGCACAAGGCTGGTCACTTATCACAGCCTGGGCGGTGAAATACCTCCCGGTTATGAGATTATAGATACTGATTATGCAGAGTATCTTAAGTATTGGCAGAAACTGTAAAACCGGTTATTTGTTTTTCCGGGATATATTTTATCATTGTCCGGTTAAATTATTCAAAATGTAGCTAAAGCCCTTGTTGAGTAAGACTTTCAAAGTCCTATCCTAAGGGGTAGGGGAATAAAAATAAAACCTAAGCTTAGTGGGCTTTAACCCAGCTTAATCGGACAACAATAATATTTTACTATGAATACAATATTAAACTACAAGAGAAACCCTGTTGCCTCGTGTCTGTTGCCGATACTATTTTTTTTACTGTTGAATGGGTGTGCTTCCCGGCTATTACCCTTTGAGACATTACCACCCGATCTGGGGCAACGGATGGAAGCGAGCCATGCGATGGTGAGTGCTGCTCATCCGATTGCAAGCAGGGTAGGAGTCGAAATCATGAAGAAAGGAGGTAATGTAATAGACGCAGCAGTGGCCTCTTCATTAGCAGTAGGTGTATTAGAACCTGAGATGTCGGGTATAGGTGGCGGTGGCAGTATGGTGATCTGGTTGCAGAAGGAGAGAAAAGCAGTGATGCTTGATTTTTATCCATCCAAGCGAACCATGACTTATTTGAATGTAAGTACGAAGCAGGGGCCTGATAATCTTCTGGTAGTCGGTGTGCCCGGAATGGTTGCCGGATTGTTGTATGCACACGAAAAATATGGACGGCTTAGCCGGCAGGAAGTGATGCAGCCAGCCATTGATTTGGCAACAGAGGGATTCCCGATGTATCTGACCCTGCACGATATGATTGAAAGCAGCAAGGACAAAATAAAGAAGTACAAGGGGGCTTCCCTTTTTCTTCCGGGTGATAAACCATTTCCGGTAGGGAAGATCTTCAGGCAACCAGATCTGGCAAGCACACTTCAGAAAATTGCAGATGAGGGCGCCGGCGCCTTTTATGAGGGAGAGATAGCAAATAATATAATCAGCGTATTAAATGAGGGGCATAACCCTGTTACCCCGGAAGATTTCAAAGGATATAAGGTGCTCACAGATAAGAACCCATTGTCAGGAAGTTATAAGGGCTCCATACTTTTGACTGCCGCACCGCCACAATCTGGTATGGAGATATTAGAAGGACTGAATTTGGTGGAACCATTCGACCTGAAAAAAATTGGATTGCCCACTCAGTCGGATAGCGCATTTAATATTCTTGCATCTGCAATGAGAGTGCATAATGCAGATAATAAATTTATTAATGATCCCAGATGGGAGGATGTGCCTGTATCTGTACTTGCCTCTAAAAAATATGCAGGCAATCGTTCGAAGATGTTTTTTGATTTTCCGGTTCCTGAAAAAGTGAGTCCTGCAGAAATTAATAAGTCCGTAGCTGTAATAGAACCGGAGACAGCACAGCAGCATACTACCTCGTTGTCGCTTGTAGATAAGGATGGCAATGCGGTTGCTTTGACGCAGACTAACAGCAGCATGTTTGGTTCAGGTGCCTGGGTGGATGGCTTTTTCCTGAACGACTCCGGATTCGACTTTTCAAGAATGAAAAATAAGTCAGAGAATAGTCCTGAATACAGAACCCGTAAATCCACTATTGCCCCTACGATAATTCTGGATGCTGACAGTACAGTTCAAATGATTATTGGCTCCCCCGGAGGAACCTATATCCCGGCTGCCCTGGTGCAAAGCATTATCTATATGTTGGAATACGGGATGGATCCGATGGCTGCGCTGCGGATGCCTCGTATTTATGCCTTTGCTTCCTCCCCCAGAGTGCAGATAGAAAAACATATTGATGGTGAAGTGTTACATAAGGCAACTAAGATGGGGTATCAATTTGTTTTGGCAAATGAAGGAGCGCGGATTTATGTGATAGAGAAGATTAATGGCAAATGGGTGGGAGCCGCAGACCCAAGGCACGAGGGGGGCGTGGCCGGGTATTAGCAATGCTATTTATTAGTGATTCCCCGAGATGCATTTTTGGCCTTTTTCAGTCACCTCAGAGACTGAAAAACTTGCAATTACAGCAACCTTATACTGTGGGCTATTTCCTTGAAATCAGGATGGAGAGCATTTTTCTTAAAGCCAATATCTTGCAAAAACAGCATTGTTAGCAGGAGGAGGCGCTCAGGTTTCTTCGTTTATCAGGAGTGATTTCTGAAAGCATTTTCTATAAAACCCCTTTGATTTGGCATAAATTCTCTTGAAATGGAATATTTTTTTCATTTTCTGGATAAAAAATGAGAAAAATATTTTTTTTTAACTTTATCTTTCAGTATGAAATAGGAGTTAAGCATACAGGTTCAGACTCTTTTTTTGCAGTTTTCGGAATTTTCAGTTTATCACTTTTAAAAATTAAACTATGGGAAAAGCAATTCTATCAGTGATTGTGATGTTGCTTTTGCTGGTGCCACCTGCTGCGTTCAGTCAGTCCAGGACGGTGACCGGTAAGGTGGTTGGCGAAGATGGTTCGCCTGTGCCTATGGCAACAGTTAATCAGAAAGGAACCACCAATACGGTTTCTGCCAATGAAAACGGAGAGTTCTCAATTGGTGTAACAGGAGCAAATCCTGTATTGGTTGTTACCTCAGTAAACTTTGAAGCTCAGGAGGTGAGTGTCGGCAACCAGTTGGTGGTTACCGTAACATTGAAACCATCGGGAGCTTTGTCGGAAGTAGTAGTAACAGCTCTGGGGATTACCAGGCAAAAACGTTCATTGGGCTATGCAGCCCAGGGTGTCGATTCCAAAGAAATTACAGAATCGCATCAGCCCAACCTTATCAATGCATTACAGGGTAAGGTAGCCGGTGTGACTATTACCAGTGCAGGAGGTGGGCCAGGCCAGGGTTCTAACATCCTCATCAGAGGTGTTAACTCATTGAATCTTGGAACAGAGCCATTGTTTGTTATAGATGGTATTCCTATTGATAATACCACATCAGGCCAGGGTACAGGAGGCGGTTTACCGGCTTCAATGCCTAATCGTGCATCTGATATTAACCCTGAAGATGTGGAAAGCATCAATGTGTTGAGAGGCGGTGCTGCAACTGCCCTATATGGATTGCGCGGTGCCAATGGTGTAGTAGTAATTACGACTAAATCGGGTCAGGCCGGCAGGTTCAGAATTAACTATTCGGCAACTTACGGTATAGATCAGGTCAATAAGTTTCCTGAAGTACAGAATAAGTTTTCGCAGGGATATAAGGGAGAATATGACAATGAGTCTTTCTGGCCGGAGTGGGGCCCCACAGTAGCGAATGCAAAAGCGCTGGATCCTACACATCCTGATAAACTTTTTAATCAATATGCTCGTGCGTATGTAGATGGGAATCAGTTTAGAAATACAATCTCCCTTTCAGGAGGCACGGAAAAGGCAACCATGTCTTCATCCTTATCTTACTTCAAACAAAATGGTACCATTCCCTGGACCTGGTATCAGGAAATGTCTGCCAGAATTAACGGCAGACTGAAGTTCAATGATAAGTTTGCTATGGGAGCTCAGTTCTATTATATCAATACTGATGGTAATTTTTACGATGCAAACCGTTTCAATGAAAACCTTTCATACTGGTCGCCCCGCTGGGATGTAAGAGATTACATCAAACCTGATGGCACCCAGAATACTTATGGCAATAACAACGCATGGTGGTCTGTTTATACCAATCGCTTTCGCAGCAATAATGACCGCATGATTGGTAGCCTGGACTTTACCTATAGTCCTGCCAAGTGGGTAACTGCAACCTACCGTGTAGGGATGGACGTATATGGTGATAAACGTACCGGTACTGCTCCGGGCCCGAAAGGAGTTCCCGGCGAGGTGGTTGGGTCTGATGATAACGGAGATGGTTATGTAGGGAAGTATGTTAATAATTTCAGACAAATCAACTCCAACCTGATGATTACTTTCAGCAAAGACTGGAACGATAAGTTTAAAACATCACTCAGGCTGGGTCATGACCTGCTCGATCGTTCAAGAGGAATGGTAGCAGCAGAAGGATATGATCTCGTGATTTATAATCTTTTTACACTCGGCAATGCCAAGACACAGTATGTGGGACAGTATGATCAAGTGTATAGAATTATAGGCGCTTATGGTGAGTTTACTGCTTCTTATAATAATTATCTGTTCCTTACCTTGACCGGAAGGAATGACTGGACCTCTTCTCTGGAACAGGATAATCGTTCTTTCTTTTATCCATCTGCAAGTTTGAGCTATGTATTCTCAGATATGTTGAAGGTTCCTTCCTGGATGAATGAAGGTAAGTTGAGGTTGTCTTTAGCCCAGATCGGAAAGGATGCGAATCCGTATAGCACAAGCGTGGTATATACACCTACCGGCGCCCCAATCAATAATGTAGTTCGTTATACCAGAGATAATGCTGCCGGAGACCCTTCTCTTAAGCCAGAGTTGACTACCGCTTTCGAAGTAGGTACCGACCTCAGTTTCTTTAATAACCGTTTGGGATTGAATTTTACATGGTACAAATCAAACAGTAAAGATTTGATTATGGATGTATCTACTGCACCCGGTACCGGACAAACCAGCATTACACTGAATGCGGGAGAAATTCAAAACAAAGGTGTGGAGCTGACTGTGTCAGGAAAGCCAATCCAATCAGGTGATTTCACATGGGAGTCTCAGATTAATTTCTCGGCTAATAAAAACAAGGTGGTTTCAGTATATAAGAGTTTGGATTATATCACCGGAGGCTCTTCGTTTGGGTATGCTGGATCAGGACCTTCCTTCCTTTACAGGCCAGGCTATTCTGTCGGAGATATTTATGGTACTTCGTGGAAACGCTATTATGGAGGCAAGACTCCTGAACCGTTCAGAATAGATAAAAGTCTGCCTATTATTATAGGTGCAAACGGATTCCCTGTTAGGGAAACAGCTCAGAAAATTTTAGGTAACTCAATGCCAGACTGGATCGGAAGCTGGAGTAATACTCTCAAATACAAGAATGTGTCACTCAGCTTCATGTTCGACACTCAGCAGGGGCTTGAAAAATGGAACCAGTTAGACAACTTCATGGCAGCCTTTGGTATTGCTAAATATACTGAGGACAGAGACCAGATGGTGGTATTCCCCGGTGTGTTGGAAGATGGCACACCTAATACAAAGTCAGTATTCAAAGGCCAGGGCATGGGCCCGGATGGTGTGGATTACAAAGATGGATATTATAGAGCCTACTATCGTGGGGTAAGTGAAAACTTTGTACAGGATGCCAGTTGGATTCGCTTGCGTACAATAGCGCTGAGCTATTCAATACCTGCATCCCTGCTGAAGAAAACCTTCATGAATAATGCAACTATAAGCTTTACCGGCAATAACTTATGGCTCTCGACGAAGTATAATGGTTTTGACCCGGAGGCCAGCGATGCAATGACCGGAGATCTGACAAGTAGTTCTCAGGCTGGATTTACTTATCCTCCATTGCGCAACTATTTGTTCAGCATTAATATAACCTTTTAAATTTTATCATCATGAAAAGATATTTGAAACTTATTTATTTGATGGTAATAATGGCTGCGGTCTCAGGGTGTGAGAAATATCTTGATATCAATGCTAACCCCAATGCGAGTACAGACCCTCCCATTCAGGGATTACTTGCTAACGTTACCAATTTGACGCCATATAATGTGTATTATCTGGGAAATCTCACTTCTTACTATGTGCAGAATCTTGCTTCACCCAGTGTGAGTGGTACGGCAGATACCTACCAGCAGTCAGACCCTACTACTGCCTGGGGTAGTATCTATAATACCCTGACTGATTTGTACGATATGCGAAAAGCAGCACTGGAGCAAAATCTGGTTGCATACGCCGGGGTAGCAGATATTCTTACTGCCTTTAACCTTAGCCTTGCTTCTGATGCATGGGGCGATTTGCCTTATTCTGAGGCTTTTGTCGGAGGAGCAAATATGGCTCCCAAGTATGATTCTCAACAGGGGATTTATGACACCTGCCTCGCATTGATTGGAAGAGGGATTGCGCTCCTGAGCCAACCGGCTGCTGTAGATGGAATGGACGGAAATGCAGACTATATACATGGTGGCGATGTGTCCGCCTGGGTAAAAACTGCATACGCACTAAAAGCACGTTTACTCAACCAGGTTAGTAAGCTGCCGTCATATAATGCTTCAGAGGTGCTGGCAGCAGTGAATAATGCTTATTCATCAAACAGCGACGATGCGGAGTTAGATGCCTTTGAGGTAAGGAACCCTTGGGCACAACTTGCAAGAAACAATGCCAATCTGGTATTGGATGTATGGCTGAGTAAGTATTTTGTGGATGCCACCAATGGCACCATCTACGGCGTTTTTGATCCTCGCTTACCTGAGATTACATTCCCGACCGACGGCGGAACGTATGTGGGAACTCCTAATGGAGCAGGATTCCAGGGGGTAAGAAATACAGACCATGTACAGTGTTATCTGGATGTAGGTAAATGGTACTCTTCAGAGACCTCTCCTCTTCTGATGCTGACTAACGCAGAGATAAGGTTTACGGAAGCAGAAGCTGCACTTCGTGGCGGACAAACACAGCGTGCTTATGATGCCTATCTTGCCGGTATTCGTGCACACATGGAAAAAATGGGAGTAGCCGCTGCCGCTATCGATACCTATATTAATAACCCTGCGGTGTCTGTAGGGAAAGATAATCTGACACTTAAGCTGATTATGAAGGAGAAATATGTGGCTACCTTCCTGCAACCTATAACCTGGACAGATATGCGTAGGTTTGACTTTAATTATCAGGGTTTTGGTATGCCTGTAAATGCTACACTTTCTACTTTTATCAGAAGAGCTGATTATCCAAGTACAGAAACTTCCAGAAATGGAGCCAATGTGCCTGCCTACGAGAGAACAGATCATCTCTGGTGGGATAAATAGAGTTTTCTTGTTTTTTTGAAAAGGTAATAAGGCTGTCACACCACGGGCAGCCTTGTTTTTTTAAGAGGTGGCGAAAATTATAAAATCTATTTTCCGTTACCGGATTCGCGTAATTTTAGTACCACTTTCAACTGCTGCCTTCAAATTTGAGTATTATGATGAGAAATATAATCACACCGTTTTTATTACTGTGCATGCTGGGATTAGGAGCAGAGGTCTCAGCACAACCCACATTGAGAGACTTACTGAGTTTTCCTGCTCCGTCAGAACTGACTGCTGCCCCCTCGGCCAATCGGTTAGCGTGGGTATTTAATCTTCAGGGTAAGCGAAACATATATTTAAGTGAGGATGCAGGGCTCACCTTCAGGCGACTGACCAATTTTGATGTGGATGATGGTCAGGTAATCAGCATGCTACGGTTTTCCCCTGACGGAAAGTGGATTATCTACTGCAGAGGCGGCGAGCCGGATGGCAACTGGTCTGAGGAACTACCTGTGAATCCGCTGTCATCACCTGTGAAAACATCGTTTGAGTTATGGAGCTTTAATATCTCGGATGGGAAAGCGTATCTGCTTGCCACGGATCCTGCTTCGAGCCAACCTATAATAACACCAGATAGTAAGAAGGTGACTTTCCTGAAAGGTGGGAGTGTATGGAGTGTACCCATCGACGGCTCTTCGAAAGCCGGTCAGTTGTTTTTCGCAAGAGGCAGTTGCAGCGCTATAGAGTGGTCGCCCGATGGTAGTAAACTCTTGTTTGTATCCGCAAGGAATGATCATTCTCTAATTGGAATCTATAGGGATAACCTAACTCCGATACAGTGGATTGATCCTGCATTTGCCAGAGATATGTCACCAAAGTGGTCTCCTGATGGTATGCAGGTAGTTTATGTGAGGCTTAATGGTGGAGGTGGTGCCCCCGACTCAATTTTGAAACAACAGCCCAGGCCATGGGAAATCAGGGTGGCCGACATAGGTAAAGAAGGGAGTCGGGTGATATGGAAATCGCCCCGCACGCTCAGAGGCAGTGTGCCCACAACAGATGGAAGGTTCAATTTGCATTGGACAGGCAATAATAGAATTGTCTTCTTATCGACTATGGACAACTGGCCTCATCTTTATTCTGTTTCACCTGCCGGTGGAGCACCTCTATTGCTTACTCCGGGCAATTTTATGGTGGAGTACATCAGGCTGTCACCTGATGGTAGCCGGCTATTGTTCAGTGCCAATACGGGAGTTGACAGGCAGGATATTGATCGCAGGCACATTGGGATAGTCTCAGTAGATAAAGCAGATATGAGAATGTTGACACAGGGAGATGGTATTGAGGCAAAGCCGGTTTTCCTTGGAACTGATAAGCTTGCTTTCATAAGTTCGGATGTGTATCGCCCCTCACTACCGGCAGTGATGGATATGGCTACAAAGGAGGTGAGGTTGATAGGAACTGCGTTTCTTTCCAAAGAGTATAACAAGGAAAATTTGGTAGAGCCTGTACAGGTTATTTTCAATGCCCCTGATGGCATTGCCATCCATGCGCAACTGTTCAAAACAGCAGGTGGGGCAGTAAAGAGACCGGCCGTAATTGCCATCCATGGCGGACCCATGCGGCAAATGCAGTTGGGTTGGAATTACAGTGATTACTATGCGGCTCATTATGCGGTCAATCAGAAGCTGGCTCAGATGGGGTTTGTAGTATTATCAGTGAATTACAGACTGGGGATTGGTTATGGAAATGATTTTCACCATCCGGAAGGTGGCGGTAGCCGTGGCCTTTCGGAATATCAGGATATTCGTGCAGCCGGTAAATGGCTGGCAGCACAACCGTTTGTAGATGCGAAAAGGATTGGGTTGTATGGTGGTTCATACGGAGGTTACCTTACAGCCGCAGGTTTGGGTAAGGACTCTGATTTATTCGCAGCAGGTGTAGATATTTCGGGAGTGCATAGCGAGATGCCGGCGAAGCAGTACACCACCAATTTCGAACATGCACCAGATGCAGCAATGGCTGACTCAGTAGCATGGTATTCATCACCAATTTCATTTGTGGACACATGGGAGTCGCCGGTGTTGTTAATTCATGCGGACGATGACCGGAGTGTGCAATTCAGTGAAAGCGTGGACTTGTATAATCGCCTTGTAAGAAAGGGGGTGTACACCGAATCGCTGGTGATCCCTGATGATACCCACCACTGGCTGAGGTTTGAGAATCTGGTAAAGATTTATGAAGCTACTGTGGACTTCCTGAGGCGTAAGGTAATGGAGAAAAAGTGACTTGCGCTAGTAGGCTGAACTTTTATTTAGCCGGACTTTAAATGAATAACTGTTATGTCACAGGGAATTACAGAAGAGAAAATAAAAATATTTTTTATTTTGGTGCAGCATTAATTCGACATTATTTGTCATAAAAAGACCAGGACTAGTATAACCAACTAACAAAACTAACTTAAGCAATCATCTGTTAATGAGGTAGTGTAGTGTGGATCAGCAATAGATGCCTACCAAAACCAAAGATGACAGACCTAATCCAATCAAAAATTTTATCCAGTATAAACTCAGTTTGAACCATTTATTTTTCTCCATTTTTTTACCAAAAACAAAAGTTATGAGGACTTATTTATTACTTGTAGCAGGTATGGTTCTTAGCCTCGGAACCCTGGCACAGTCCAGAATCCAGGTTAAGGGCACCGTTACCTCTCAGAATGGAACCCCGATTCCTGCAAGCGTGGTTGTGAAAGGCACGACCGCAGGCGTTTCGGCTGATGCCGAAGGCCATTATACTCTTCAGAATGTGGCATCAAATGCAGTTTTGATTTTTTCGAGTGTCGGTTATCAGACTCAGGAGGTGGCTGTAAACGGCCGCACTCAGGTAGATGCCGTTATGGTAGATGATGCACAACAACTTGATGAAGTGATAATGGTGGCCTATGGTTCTTCAACCAAAGAAACGTTCACAGGGTCCGCTTCGGTCGTAAAGGGAGGTGATATTAAAGATATCCCGGCGACGTCTTTTGAATCTGCCCTGGTAGGAAAGGCTCCGGGTGTAAGTATAACGCAGGGGTCAGCGACTGTCGGGTCCACTACCAGCATTCAAATTCGTGGTATTGGTTCGATGAATGCCTCTACAGAACCCTTATACGTGATTGATGGCGTACCCGTTTCTTCAGGAAACACAGGCCAGATGGGAGATTACATTTATTCTACAAACAACATTATGAACACGCTGAATCCGGAAGACATAGAATCTATTTCTATTTTGAAAGATGCGGCTGCCGCTTCGCTATACGGCTCACGCGCGGCAAACGGTGTTGTCGTAATCACTACCAAAAGGGGAAAAGCGGGTAAACCCACTATAAACTTTAAGACCTCAATCGGATTTTCTCCCTCATGGGCTACCGATAACTGGGAGCCTGCCAGTACCCAGGATAATATCGATTATCTGTACAGAGTTTATTATGATGCAGAATTTTCCGACGGGGGTACCGCAGCAGAGTCCAACACTTATGCTCTAAAGACATTGAACAACAGGTTCAAGAGGTATGGTTATGCGTTTACTACCTCAGGTACCGAACCTGATGAAAGAGTAATTATTACGGGCCTTACAGATGGTGTAGAAAACAGAGATGGAAAGTTTTTTGACTGGTCAAATGTGTATTTCAGATCAGCAATTAATCAGACCAACGACCTGTCTGTCAGCGGAGGTAATGACAAGACTACCTACTTCAGTTCTTTTTCGTACAGCAAGAATCAGGGCAGGGTATATGTGAATGATTATGACAGGTTTTCCGGACGGCTAAATCTTACACAAAAGATCGGTAAACTTATTGAGTTCGCCACCAATGTAAGCGCAGCAAGAACAAAATTGTCAGGCTTTAACGATACAGATAATGCCGGACAAAATTATTTTGAAGCGACCCATAGCCGTTATTTTGGAGTTTATTGGCCAACAGATTACAAGACCGGATTGCCCTGGTTGCCTGTATATGGAAACAGCGGCGCTCAGAACAACCTGTTTTATGACAAAGAATGGGAAAACAATTCAAAGGTGTACTCTACCAGAGCACAGGAAAGGCTTAAGGTAAATATTTTACCGGAACTTAGCCTTCAGACCATTTTTTCTTACGATAATTCAGAAACCAAAGAGCATTTATATTATAGCCGAATTCATTTCAGAGGAGACGGCATTGGTAAGGTGCATGAAATGGCTACTAACGAAAGAAGGATTGTTTCTTCTACCACATTAAATTATGGAAGAAGTTTTGGTGAAAACAGGCTGGATTTTCTGGCAGGGTATGAAGCTGAGAAGCATGAGACCGACTTTCAGAGAGCTACGGGTACCGACCTGCCCGCTAGTAACCTGCATACAGTGGCCACAGCAGGGAAGAAGGATGCGAGTGGCTATTCATGGGGCAACTCCATAGTATCCTATATTTCAAGATTAGAATACAACTTCAGCAAGAAGTATTATCTGTCGGCATCCTTCAGGCGCGATGGCAGCTCTAAATTAGGCCCTGATTCCCGCTGGGGTAATTTTTGGTCAGTAGGAGGTGCATGGAGTATTGACAAAGAAAACTTTATGAAGAAGTATGACTTTATCAGTAACATGAGGCTGCGCGCATCTTATGGAGTGAACGGCACACTGCCGCCGTCAAACTATGGGTGGAGATCACTTGTGGGTTATTCTGCCAACTATATGAGCCAGGCAGGTGGCACGCTTACAAATATTGCAGATCCGAACCTGTCTTGGGAGACAAACTATTCTACTGATATTGCGCTGGAGTTTAGTTTATTTAAAAACAGAATTTATGGTACCATTGAATATTTCAACAGGAATTCGAAAGACCTTTTGCAGAGTGTACCTATTTCAAGGGTTACAGGATTCAGTACTTCTTTGAAGAATATTGGCTCTATCAACAACCGTGGTGTTGAGATATTATTAGGTGGTAACATCATTCAGCGTCCTGGCTTTACGTGGAGTGCGAGTGTAAATGGCTCTGCTATTAAATCTAAAGTAACCAAATTGAGTGATGGCGCAGATATTATCTGGTATGACAATGTGGATGAGAGAGGACAGTATATTTATCGTGAAGGGCAATCTACGCTTGCATTCTATGGTTATGAGTATGGAGGAGTGGATCCTACCAATGGGGTAAATGTGTTTTATGTGAATGATCCGAATGATAAAAAGGCCGGTGATTTTCTTTGGAATGACAGAGGGGCTACTTATGACTTTAACAACGCAAACTATGTAATCATAGGCGATGCATTCCCTGCTTTTGTAGGAGGTATAAATACTGAAGCTAATTACAAGGGATTTTATCTGGGATTGAATTTTATTTATAAGTTGGGAGGATGGATTTATGATGCCGTTGACCAGATGGTCGCAGACGACGGTTTGTATTGGGAAAGGATGAGATCACAATATGCCGTAGATGATATGTGGACGGAAAAAAATCCCAAAGGCACACTCCCGAAAGTGAGAGGTACAGATGAGGAAGGCGTAACCCAGTATAGCAGCAGACACCTTTACAGTGCTACTTTCCTGAGATTAAAGAATATTCGACTGGGATACAATTTCTCTTCAGCGATTACTCAGAAGATTGGTATTTCAAACCTCAGGGTGTATGCAGTGGGCTCCAACCTGCTGACACTTGCAAAATACAAGCATGCTGACCCAGAGGTAAACAGATTCTCTACAAAAGGGTGGGAAATACCTTATTCTAAAGGGTACACTTTTGGACTTGAAATAACATTCTAATTCAAAAAAAGATTATAGACATGAAAAAGATTAATATCACAAAGCTATTCGTAATTCTTGGAGCAGTCTGCTTCCTGGGAATGTATTCTTGTAGCAAAGATTTTCTGGATGAAGCCCCGACCAACTCGGGTGATGCAGCGACTGCTGTGAAAACCAAAGCAGATGCACAAGTGATGATCACAGGAATCATGAGAGGGATGACAGATCTTTCCTATTATGGCCGCAATTTTATCGTGTATGCAGAAGCCAAGGGGGGAGAGGTTACGACGCGAACCTTAGGAAGAGGACTGAGCAGCTATTATGATTTCAATCATTCGGCAGCAACAAGCCCGGAAGAGGGTTTCTGGAATGATATGTATAATCGCATACTTCAGGCCAATAACCTGATTAAGAATATCAAAGATTTGCAGGCATCCGGTACCGTTGAAGACTTCAATGATATACTGGGTCAGGCACTTACAGCCAGAGCGATTATGTACTTTGATCTTGTAAGGCTTTATGGAAAACCTTACACTTTTGCAAAGACCACTTATGGAGTTCCTAATGAACTGGAGCCTCTCGATGCCTCAGCACATCCGTTAAGGGCTACGGTTGAAGAAAATTATAACCAGATTGTAAAGGATCTGACGGATGCAGCGCCATTACTTTCCAAGACCAAAAAGAACGGCTTTATTAATTATTATGCAAATAAAGCAATGCAGGCTCGTGTGGCTTTAAGTATGGGAAATTATCCGGGTGCGCTAAGTGCTGCTGAAGAGGTAATCAATTCTGGTGCTTACTCCCCTTATTCTAATAGTGAGTGGGTGAATTCCTGGACTAAGCAGTTTGGCTCTGAATCAATTTTTGAACTGGCAATGGTGCCAAACGAGAATGATCTGGGAAGCTCAAGCCTGAGTATCTATTATAGAAAGCAGGACTATAAATCTTCTTCAGCAAGAGGGCAGTATTTTGGGAGCGACTATTTTCTGGCCCGACTTGGACAGGATCCTACCGATGTAAGATGGGGAATTATGGGAGATGATAGAGAATTTGTAACAGAACCTATTCACATGGGAGCAAGCTACAAATACAGTGGAAATATTAATATAGACGGAGATGGTAAGGCTACGGGAACTGCGGTGAATATTAAGGTGATCCGATTGTCTGAAATGTATCTGATAGCAGCCGAAGCAGCATTACCGGTTGATAAGGTGAAAGCCGCAAATTATCTGAACGAAATTAGAAAACGCTCGCCTGGTCTTGCTCCTGCCACTTCTACTACCATTACTATCGATATGATTCTTGATGAAAAGAGTAAGGAGCTCTTTACCGAAGGGCAAAGATATTTCGATATGCTTCGTCTGGGCAAGTCCATAACCTTTAATGATGATTTTGGAGGAGTGCCAATTACCGCAAGAACGAAAACTATCGACGTGACTACTTTTGATAAGATTGTGCTGCCGATTCCACAGGCTGAGATTAATGCCAATCCGGGACTGAAGGCACAGCAAAACCCGGGCTACTAGTTGCAATTGAATATATAAGGACGAGTTTTTCAAACAGAATAGCCGAAATTTTTTCGGCTATTCTGTTTTAGGTGGTGATGCTAAAACAATGCTGTCCTGGATTTACAATCTTTTACTGCCCCCTAAGTGGTGCTGAGTTTACAACTCAGGACTTTCCACTAATCATACTCCTTTTGCTGTCCCGTGTTTACAACTCAAAACCTTTCATACTAAAACCTTCTTGCCAGCACTACACTCTTCTTGTGAAGCTTCCTGACACCATCTGTATTGAATGATTCAAAATGAATGATGTATATACCTTGTGGCAGTTTTTGTTGTTTATCATCTAACCCATCCCAGCGGTAGTAGCCTGTGACACCGCTTAGGGAATTCTTCTCCAGATAACGCACCATCCTTCCCTGTGCATCAAAGATTTTTATATTGGTCATAAATCCGCCGGAAGGAAAACTATAAGTGATTGTCAGGAAATCATCTGTTCCATCATTGTCAGGTGAGAATACTTCGGGTGATATTGTAAACTCACCGGAAATTGCATCCGTCCTGCTCTGCGAATTCGGCAGGCCCGGTGTGCCATAGGAAACATCTTTGGATGCAGATCTGAAATTAGTTTGGTCTGAAGGGCCATTAAAGGCAATCCGTTCCAGTGCCACCCCTTCTTTGTCTTTTATGAGTGGGAAGTGCCACTTGCTATTGTAGGCTACCTCGTCAATAATATTCCCCTGCTGATCAGTAATAAGCACATTGCCACTTGCATCAGGATAACTGGGAAATGTATTCATTTTAACAAAGGCATCAGGGTTCGAAATGGGGTAGTTTATACCTGTCCAGACGGGGTCAGTGGTGAGTAATGCAAAGTCACCCGGTAAGAGTAAGCGGCCCTGTGCAGATATCTGAGAGAATGAAGATGGCGAGTTGGATGTGTTGCGGTTGGCCAGAAACACTTTTCTAAGGTCTATAATTTTAGTGCTATTATTATAGAGTTCCACATAATCGCTTCCACCTGAAATGGGGTCAAAGAGGATTTCATTAATTAAGATATCTCCCGGTGACGGGTCTTTGGCAATACCAAACTTCGCGGTATTAAATACATTGCTGATACTGTTTCCGTCGCATCCTGTAAGTGAATTTACCTTTACAGTGTAAATCTTGTTTTCGGATGCTGCTGAGGTTAGGGCAATACGGATAGTATTGAAAAATGGCGGCAACACCTCCACAGTGGAAACAGACAGTCCATCGCTGAGGATATAATTATTCTTTTGTGCTGCTGCACTGCTATCTACGCTCTTATTAGTGAGGAGGTATAAAGTATCTGGTGCAGAAAGGAATGCGTTGATAATTTTATAGTCAGGGTCCGACTGTGTTACGGCTCCTGCCACACTATTCTTTCTTCCCGGGGTACCTCCTGAAACATCATTGCTTGCTGTCCAGTTGCCGACAATAAGACAGCCCGTTTTCGCATCGATGAGTTCTAATGAATATCCACCATCTTTCTTTAATTCATTTTGGTAGGTGGTAAGATCGTAACTCATGGTGTGCATTACCGATCCGGATTCATCATACAAAGTTATCTGTCCTCCGCCAATATTCAGCGAGGGAAATCCACTAACGGATATGGTTGTACCGTAATTCTGATAAGCGCTCAATCCTGTAGAGGTTGTGATAATTAAGAAGCTGTCAGATTTCAGGTCAATAGCCGGAAGGATAGCCGTATTGCTGCCGTCGCGCAGTTGCCAGTCTTTCAGGTTTACCGGAAAGGTGGCATTATTTCTTAATTCAAGAAATTTCTGTGTCGGCAGTCCGATTTGAGGTTGGGGGTCAGCAAATACTTCATTGATTACTACTTCGTATCGGCTGGCTTTGTAATAATAAAAGTCGACTATAACATCTGTGATGGTGTTTCCGAAGATGTCGCTGACTCCGGTAACAATCATCGTGTTCTTTTGATTAGGAGTAAAGTTCCCTGAAAAAGTGAGTAGTACTACACTTCCATCTATGGCATCCGGCGTGGCCGATATCGGGTTGCCCGGGCCGGATATAAAGTAATGAGACACATCTTCTGCAGATGGAGTATTCACAGGTTTGTCAAATACAACTTTCACGGTGTTTGCATTTACTGCAGTAGCACTGATAACTTTGGCCGGTGGGGTGTTACCATCAAATGGCTTTACGATGATATCATCAAAAAAGTGTTTTAGAAAGAATGAGGCAGTACTCTGTTTTATCAGGAAGCCAAAATAAGAACTGGTATTAAAATCATTGTCTGTAACCTCTCCCTCGCTTCTGTAGCTGTTACCAGTGGCTGTGGCATCACGGAGTAGTATCCATCTATTGCCTGAAGTACGGATAACTTTTATCATCAGGGAGTTGGATGAGGTATTAAGCAAGCCATTTATACCGTCAATAATTTTAACAGCGTTTCCGGATGAAGGTTTCTTGTAAAGGCAGATGTCATCATCTGTACTACCCACTCTGACGAAATATCCCTCGTTAGATGACGCAGTGAGGTCCTGCGTAGTGGCTCCAAGCCATACATCCACATAATTTGCAGAAGATGGGTTAAAATCAATTTTGATTCTGAATTCCCATTCTGTCTGGGTGATCAGTGCGTTTGCCGTAGAGATATAGAACGTAGATGAAGCGGTAGTGTTATTGGATTGCAATTGTTTGTCTGCATTGATGATGAAGTCTCCTGAGGTTGTTTGCCAGGCAGGGTTGTGGGTGTAATCACCGTCTGAGAAGTTGTCCGTTACCTGGGATTGAACATGAAAACATAAGAGAGTTAACACAAAGGAAACACAGAATTTTGTCATATTCCAAACAGGCTTTTGTTAAAGATAGTACTTTGTATTTTCTTTGTGTCCCTAAAAAAGATAAGTAAAATGAAAATTGCAGTCGTAGGCGCTACCGGCCTTGTGGGGAGCAAGATGCTCCAGGTTTTAGAAGAAAGAAATTTCCCCGTTACAGAATTGATTCCTGTGGCTTCTGAGAAGTCTGTCGGTAAGGAAGTGTATTTCAAGGGAAAACCTTACAAGGTGGTATCGGCGGAGGATGCTATTAAGGCGCGTCCTGAAATTGCTCTCTTTTCAGCCGGTGGTTCTACGTCACTGAAACTGGCGCCTTTATTTGCTGAAGCTGGCATTACAGTGGTGGACAATTCTTCAGCATGGAGGATGGATCCCAATAAGAAGTTAGTAGTACCTGAGGTGAATGGAGATGTACTGGGCAGGGAGGATAAGATTATTGCAAATCCTAACTGTTCTACCATTCAGATGGTGCTGGTGTTATCACCGCTACATAAGAAGTATCATATTAAAAGGGTGGTGGTGAGTACTTATCAGAGTGTGACTGGCACCGGTGTGAAAGCTGTGAAGCAAATGGAAAACGAAAGAAATAATATAGAGGGGGAAATGGCTTATAAATACAGAATTGATAAGAATGCAATCCCGCATATTGATGTGTTTCTTGAAAATGGTTACACAAAGGAGGAAATGAAGATGGTGAATGAAACCAAGAAAATATTAGGTGATGAATCAGTAAATGTAACAGCTACCTGTGTACGTATCCCTGTGATGGGCGGCCACAGCGAAAGTGTCAATATTCAGTTTGAGAAAGATTTTAACCTGAAAGAGGTGCGGGAACTGTTGTCTGCTACACCCGGAGTAGTTATTCAGGACGATCCTGAGAATGCGGTGTATCCGATGCCACTCACCGCGCATGAGAAAAATGAAACCTTTGTAGGCAGGCTTCGCCGTGACGAAACATTACCCAATACCCTCAATTGCTGGATCGTGAGCGACAACCTGCGTAAGGGCGCAGCTACCAATGCCGTGCAGATTGCAGAAAAGTTGTTGGAGAAGGGCTTTGTGTCTGCTAATTGATCGAGACTTTCAAAATACTATAATGCCCGGAGTGTTATCATTTCGGGCATTTTTGCATTGCATGGTTCGGGAAACTATTAAGGTGCAGAGGCTGCATCGAATCAGGAGATTTACAGATATTTCTGCGTGCAACAGTACTAACCCTTCAGCAGCTCGTTCAATTTTTTGAGCGTCTCATCATGGTTGGCCTGGATACCCTCCTTTTGATATATGAGATTGCCTGAGGGGTCAAGAACTGTTATTACATTGCTATGAGAAAAGTTACCATCCTGGTTTTTCTGATATTGTACATTAAGTAGGACAGAGAGCGTCCTGACAGCATCATCGCTTCCGTGAAGGAGGGTGAAGTTGTCATCCAGTTTCATGTCTTTCTTATACTTTGCCAATTGATCAGGGAAATCTCTTTCTGCATCAAAGCTTGTGAGTACAAAGTTTACTTTGTCAGCATTTTTTCCCAATCTGCCTTCCAGTTCTTTTACGTCGGCTGTCAGTCTGGGGCAGGCATAGTCGCAATGAGTGAAGATCATAACCATTACTGTGGGTTTTCCTGAGAAGTCTTTCAGTTGAATGGTTTTATTGTCCTGTGTAGTAAAGGTGTCCGTAAGGTTATAGATGCTTTCTTCCGGTATGGTGCCCACAGGAGCCGCAGTGGATACCACATCCCCGGTAAAGGCTGATTGCTTACCATTGTTGCACGCTGCAAGCGACAGCGCACTGATTGCAAATAATAATAAGTGATATTTCATCTTAATCATTTTAGGTCTTTGACGCATCTGAATCCTAAATTGGCAATGCAGAAATTACCTTTCAGGCTACCGCGATAACTGAATCTCAGGAATGAAGCGTAGTCGCTCTTATTGTTCACATACAATGTGCTGGATGCACAAAAAAGTTGGAGTT
This sequence comes from Chitinophagaceae bacterium, assembly GCA_023957755.1. Classification (GTDB taxonomy): domain Bacteria; phylum Bacteroidota; class Bacteroidia; order Chitinophagales; family Chitinophagaceae; genus Ginsengibacter. The sequence goes on along the minus strand of JAMLGT010000006.1, from coordinate 102,247 downwards.
CATCAGTAGTATTTGCTCTGGAGTCACCGCTTTTTATGAAGCTGTTAAAGTCGAATGTCCACTCCCAGATCAATCCATGCATATCGAACAAACCGAAAGTGTTTTTATAGGTGCTTTTTATGTTGGGTAGTACTTTGGGATTAGGTTTTGAGTACCAGTTGAGGATATAGGATGTGAGCGTGCCCTCTCTGGAGTTTACGAGCGGTGCAGTGCCTGCATATTCCCATTCGGCTACTGTGGGCAGCCTCTTTCCTTTCCATTGTGCGTATGCTTTGGCTGCAAACCATGACACATATACTACCGGGCTGTTATAAAGCTCTTTATTTTTCTCGCCGATTTCCAGATCGCTTTTCCAGTATTTCAGATAATTAGTATCAGCAAGCAGCTTGCTTACTTTACTTCTGCGCCATTGCGGATTAGCCTTTACAAACTCCAGAAATTCCGCATTGGTTACTGCTGTTTCATCCATCAGGAAAGCAGGCATGGGGGTGGGCTCAGTACCGGGAAGCTTGAAGAAAGGAGTGTAAATGCCTGCCGGTATTCTGACCATCTTTTTCTCTGTTGAGACCGACTGTGCCACGGCTGACAATGCCGTGAGTAAAGTGAATATCAGAATCAGAAAGTGTTTCATAACAGGTTAAAACAAAAACGGACGGTGTGGAGCCGTCCGTTTTTCAATTTATTTTAGCTTCTTAAAAACAGACGGGTTTTCATCTCCCGTTATTTTCAATTGTCCGATTGCTCCTTTATTAAAGGCTCTGAAGATGGAGTGATCCACCAGGAGATATGTACCCGGAACTTCCGCCTTCATATCCACGATGGTAGCACCACCGGCTGGGATCAGGGTAGTCTGTACCCCTGTGTTAATTGAGCTGCCGGCCTCAGTATATACTTTATCAAAGATTTCACCGATAACGTGGAATGAAGAGACCATGTTGGGCCCGCCGTTACCCACATAGAGCCTAACGGTTTCGCCTGTCTTGGCAGTCAGTGCTCCCTGTCCTACCAAGGCTCTTACTTTTCCGTTGAATAGTACATAGTCAGGGTTTTCAGCAAGGGCCTTATCTTCGTCAAAATCCTGAAGCCCTGCAGCGCCATACTTTCCTTTTGTGTAGAAGTCGCCCTGCATTACGTAGTATTCTTTGTCCACTTTAGGCATACCGCTTTGTGGCTCTACCAGGATCAGTCCGTACATGCCGTTTGCAATATGAAGGGGCACGGGCGCTGTAGCACAGTGATATACGAATACACCGGGGTGTAAGGCACGGAACTGGAAGTTAGTGCTTTGGCCGGGTGATGTGTTTGATGCTTCTGCGCCACCGCCTGGCCCGGTAACAGCGTGAAGATCGATATTATGTGATACTTTACTGTCTTCACTATTAATTAGTGTGAAGTCCACCAAATCGCCTTGTCTTACCCTGATGAAGTTGCCTGGCACATGGCCGCCGAATGTCCAGAAGGTGTACTGAGTGCTGTCTGAAATATTCATCACCTTTTCAATAACCTTCAATGTCACCTTCACCCGCTTAGGAGAGGTGTAGGTTAATGGTTTTGGTACATTGGGTGCTTCGGTCAATTCCGCATCAACGGTACCGGTAAGCACCGTGTCGATTTTGGAAATGTCAAATGGGGCGCTGGGGTCAGTGCCTTGCTTACATCCAGGCTGGAGTCCTACCAATAATGCGATAGCTCCAAGTGAAATGAATGAGCTGAGTTTTTTGCTAAACGGAGTTTTCATTGTTTATTTAAGATTGGTGATTTGCAACGAATTGTTTCCATATCCTGATGTCGGCCACAACCAGAAACATCGGAAAGATTTGCAAATGTAACGACAAATTACGGGTTCTATTCCAACTTTTCCTGATATATGCCAATAAGGCTGGCTATTAATTTTTGAGCCGCAAAGGTGAGAAATGTTGTGGGGTTAATGGTTATAAATTCGGTAAAACATTATTTATGACTGAATTTTGACAACCTAATTTTTTTGGTTCCTGACTTTAACGAAGAGGGTTCAGGCTGATTTGAACGGTAAGTGGATACGTGCACTGGGGTTTCTTCGGATCGCGTTTCGTTGTTGAATGGCTATTTTTACAGGAGGTTATTAATAAAAAATTATCATTGTCCGGTTAAAATATTCAAAATGTGGCTAAAGCCTTTGTTGAGTAAGACTTTCATAGTCCTACCCTAAAGGGTAGGGTAATAAAGAAACCCTAAGCCCAGTGGGCTTTATCCCAACTTAATCGGACAACAGTAATAAAAAATCATTTTCAAAATGAGATATACTTTATTGGTTTTTATGTTATTTTCTTTCGTAGTTGCAAATGCAGCACGAGTGGATACGCTAAGCATTGAGAGTAAGGCATTGCGGGGAATGACGAAGTGTGTGGTGATCACTCCGGACAAATATGATGCGAATACGGATATAAGGCTCCCTGTGGTGTATTTGCTTCATGGATATTCAGGAGATTTTTCTAACTGGGTAACCAGGGTGCCGGAAATAAAAGAGTATGCCGACAAATATCAATTAATTATTGTGTGCCCTGATGGGAAGAATTGCTTTTATCTAAATAATGTCAACAATAAGCTACCCCAGTATGAGGATTACATTGCGCTGGAACTTCCTGCATTTATTGATTCCCGCTATCGTACGCTGCATGATAAACTTTTCAGGGCAATTACAGGCCTTAGTATGGGTGGGCATGGCGCGGTGATGGCTGCTGTGAGGCATCAGGATGTGTTTGGGGCAGCAGGAAGTATGAGTGGAGTGATGGATCTTGTGGGGCGCAGAATGAGAAAGGAGATTACTGATGCTATAGGTGATACTTCAGTGGAAAAGGTAGGAGCGTTTTCATCAGTACAACTTGCAGAAGTCCGAGAAATCAAATTGCCATTAATTATTGATTGCGGTGTGGATGATCCGTTGCTGCCCGGAAACAGGGAATTGCATAAGGTATTGACTGCACGAAAGATAGCACATGACTATATTGAAAGAGATGGGGCTCACAGTTGGGGTTACTGGAAAAATTCAATCGAATACCATTTATTGTTCTTCCGTAAATGGTTTGATAAGAACCTGCTAAAATCTTGAATCAATATAATAAGGTAGCATCTTACGCCAGGTGGGCCAGTCGTGCGTCATATCGCTTCCCCATATATCCAGTTCGTAAGTAATTCCTTTATTATACAGTACGCCGGCAAAAGCGCGAGAGGCATCAGGATCTTCATAGGCGCCACTTCCTGTAAGAATATGGATATGGTTACTTCTGCGGATATGATCCAGATACCAGGGGTCGTGCAGGTCGGGGAGGTAACTCATTGGTGAATTCAGATAAGTCTGGTCATCACTATATCCTTTAGTGTATTCATGCAGGTCATATACACCACTCATCGCAATAACTCCATTGATTAGGTCGGGCCTTTTCAGGAATAAGTTCATACTATGGAGTGCGCCAAAGCTGGCCCCACAGGTGATAATGGGAGTTTCCTGAGAGGTGTTGGTTCGTATGAAGGGGACTACCTCCTCGAAAACGTATTGGTTAAACTGGTTGTGCCTGATCGCTTTATGCTGTGGTAACATTTCATTATTGAGCCAACTTTCATTATTGATACTGTTGATAGAAAAGACTTTCACTTTGCCGGAATCGATCCACGGAGCCAGCGCATCCATCATCTGGAAACGTTCGTACTCCAGGTAATCAGCGGCAGCTGTCGGAACCAGTAGCAGGGCAAAACCATAATCGCCATATACCGCTACCGGCATATCTTGTTGGAGGGAAGGGCTAAACCATTGTGTCAATTCTCTTTTCATACTTGAAATTTTACTGGCTACAAAATAAGGAATATTACTTTTACAGGGTTCACTTAATTTTTTTTAAGGGATAAGAATTCATAAACTAAAAACTGGTATGAGTTATTGTGATTATGTAAAAACACTGCCAAAAGATAATGTACACCGGGTGTATCATGATTTTCATTATGGTTTTCCGATTGATAACGATGATGAATTATTCGGAAGGTTTGTATTGGAGATCAATCAGGCAGGTTTGAGTTGGGACACTATTTTGAAGAAGCAGGAGCATTTCAGGAATGCGTATTCTCATTTCAATATCAGAAAAGTGGCCGGATACAAAGAGAAAGATATAGACCGGTTGCTTGGAGATGCAGGCATTATTCGGAATAAACTAAAGATTCACGCTGCTATTTATAATGCACAGCAGATTCTGCTTCTTCAAAAAGAATTCGGTTCGTTTAAGCAGTGGTTAGACTTTCATGCAGGCTTTACCAAAGAGGAGTGGGTACGTTTGTTTAAGACGACTTTTCATTTTACGGGAGGCGAAATCGTAGGTGAGTTTCTGATGAGTACAGGGTATCTGGGAGGGGCGCATGTGCCTGATTGTTCGGTTTATAAAAAATTGAGTAAGATGAAGAAGGGATAGGGGAATTTTCGCGCGTGGGGATGGCGTTGAGAGAGTGATGAGATCCCGCATCAAGTGCGGAATGACTGTGCTCTTTATTCCCCTCCTTTGGAGGGGTGTCTGACGAAGGAAGACGGGGTGGTCTTACCCCTGCTATTACGGGCGCTGACCCGCAATCTCGTATGGCATCCTAATGAGATCCCGTGTCGGAGCACGGGATGACAACGCCCTGTCCTTGCGGACGCTGATCCGCAATCTCCTGTATCATCCTTATGAGATCCCGTGTCGGAGCACGGGATGACAACGCCCTGTCATTGTGGACTGTGATCTGCAATCTCACTTGATAACCTGATGACCTTACTTATATAGTACACAATAACAACCAAAAAAGGCACTCATATCAGAGGAGATGCAATAGCGAAAGATGATAATTTCAACAATCATTCGGAACTTCGTCCCCAATCAGCGCTTTATGAAAGAAACAATTATAGGTAATATAGTGGATGTTCACGGAAAGAGAATCTTCTTTGGTGAGTTGTGCATAGCGGATGGAAAAATATATTCCGTGCAGGAACGCGGAATCGAAGATAAAAGCTTCCCCTATCTGATACCGGGATTCATTGATGCCTCGCAATCTCCTGTATCATCCTTATGAGATCCCGTGTCGGAGCACGGGATGACAACACCCTGTCCTTGCGGGCGCTGACCCGCAATCTCCTGTATCAGCCTGATGAGATCCCGTGTCGGAGCACGGGATGACAACGCCCTGTCCTTGCGGGCGCTGCAATCTACCTCAAATGCAACCTGAGATCCCGTGTCGGCACGGATGAAAAACGCCCGCCGTGCATTGCGGACGCCGATCCGCAATCTCCAGCATCCTAATGAGATCCCGTGTCGGAGCACGGGATGACAACGCCCTGTCCTTGCGGGCGCTGACCCGCAATCTCAACATGCAGCCTTATGAGATCCCGTGTCGGAGTACGGGATGACAACGCCCTGTCATTGTGGACGCCGATCCGCAATCTCCTGTATCATCCTTATGAGATCCCGTGACGGAGCACGGGATGACAACGCCCTGTCCTTACGGGCGCTGACCCGCAATCTCGTATGGCATCCTAATGAGATCCCGTGTCGGAGCACGGGATGACATCTGTCCTTGCGGGCGCTGACCCGCAATCTCGTGTATCATCCTTATGAGATCCCGTGTCGGAGCACGGGATGACAACGCCCTGTCATTGTGGACTGTGATCTGCAATCTCACTTGATAACCTGATGACCTTACTTATATAGTACACAATAACAACCAAAAAAGGCACTCATATCAGAGGAGATGCAATAGCGAAAGATGATAATTTCAACAATCATTCGGAACTTCGTCCCCAATCAGCGCTTTATGAAAGAAACAATTATAGGTAATATAGTGGATGTTCACGGAAAGAGAATCTTCTTTGGTGAGTTGTGCATAGCGGATGGAAAAATATATTCCGTGCAGGAACGCGGAATCGAAGATAAAAGCTTCCCCTATCTGATACCGGGATTCATTGATGCGCATGTGCATATTGAAAGTAGTATGTTGGTGCCTTCAGAATTTGCCAAGGGCTGGCCGTTGTGCATGGAACCGTGGCCACCATCAGTGATCCTCACGAGATTGCGAACGTGTGTGGCATGGAAGGGGTGGAATACATGATTGAGAATGGTAAGTCAGTACCCTTTAAATTTCATTTTGGGGCGCCGAGTTGTGTGCCTGCAACCACTTTTGAAACAGCAGGAGCCGCACTGGATGCCGATGATGTGGAAAAGCTGCTGAGTAGAAAAGACATCTTTTATCTGAGCGAGATGATGAATTTTCCGGGTGTATTGAATAACGATGAAGAGGTGATGAAGAAAATCGCCGCTGCAAAGAAATTCGGCAAACCCGTGGATGGCCATGCTCCCGGACTGATGGGGGATGATGCTGTCCGATATATAAATGCCGGGATATCAACCGACCATGAATGCTTTACAGAAGCAGAAGCACTCCACAAGCTAAAGCATGGCATGAAGATTCTGATCAGAGAAGGAAGCGCGCAAGGAATTTTGATGCCCTGATACCGCTTTTAAATGATTATGAAGATGCGATTATGTTTTGCAGTGATGATAAGCATCCCGATAGCCTTGCCGAAGGACATATCAACAATTTATGCAGAAGAGCCGTGGACTACGGAATTGATGTTTTTAAAGTGTTGAAGGCAGCGTGCCTTAATCCCATAATACATTATAAGATGGATGTGGGCAGGATGCGCCCCGGTGATAAGGCAGATTTAGTCGTTTGTGGAGACTTGAGAAATTTTCATGTACTGGCGACCTATATTAATGGAGTGAAAGTAGCCGAGAATGGCAGGTCGCTAATAAACCCTCAAGCAGGCAGAAGCCGTAAATAATTTTCGTGCAGAATCAAAAACTGCCGATCAGTTTCTTTTACCATCTTCCGGTAAACCATTCAGAGTGATTCATGCACTCGATGGGCAACTGATTACCGAATACTCAGAAGTGTTACCTAAGACTGAAGATGGTTATGTGGTTTCTGACGTGGAGCACGACATTTTAAAGATAGCCGTAGTAAATCGTTATCAGCGCGATGTGCCTCCGGCAATAGCTTTAATCAAAAACTTCGGACTGAAAAAGGGAGCTATAGCATCTTCAGTAGCACATGACAGTCATAATATAATAGTAGTGGGTGTAGATGATTACAGTATTTGCGAAGCCGTGAATCTGGTAATACAGGAGAAGGGAGGAGTAAGCATAGCAGTACATGGGGTACCTGCATCCAGGATGGTGTTGCCTTTACCGGTAGGCGGACTTATGAGCAATGAAAACGGGTATGAAATTGCACGTCAATATACTGAGATAGATCAGGCAGCCAAATCACTCGGGTGCACACTGGTGCTCCTTACATGACGCTCTCCTTTATGGCACTTCTGGTAATTCCCAGGCTAAAACTGAGTGATAAAGGACTTTTTGACGGGGAGAGATTTTGCTTTTGTAGCGGGAATACAGGCTACACCCAATCTGCGGAGTAATAGTTCGATTGGCTGTTTCCTTTTATATATCAGAGAGGGTTTCTATAAGAAAAGACTTTTTTAGTTCAAAAGAAATTTTGAAAAATAGTATTGTATAGATACTTTGTAAGTGAAAATCTTCGTTTTAGCATTTATAAATTAATCCATTATCTATGAAGTACTTTCTTCACATTGCAATATTCTTGCTCATTAACAATCCAGGTTATTCACAACACTTACCTGTTGGACGGACTTCAGGAAATAGCGGTACGGGAGGAAATATCGATGTGAAGCACCACCGGTTTGAGTGGAATATAGCCCCCACTACATCTAAAAGAATTTCAGGGAGTGTGACTACTTATTTCGAAACTACCCAGAGCGGGGTCAATAAAATAACCTTTGATCTTAATAAAGCTTCCTTTAATAATGGCAGCCTGATTGTAAAATATCATGGTATAAATTGCACAACCTCATTTCCTGCCTCAGGCAATACAGATATTTTAACTATCACACTTCCCGTTACGCTTGGAAATGGAAAACTTGATTCAGTAACCATTTTTTATAACGGAGTGCCGCCGGCAGTGAATGGCCAGGCAGAAGGGTGCCAGCAAAAAAGTACTGCCGGATACAATTTATTTTACACACTTTCCGAATCTTATGAGGACAAAGACTGGTGGCCTTGCAAGGCAGATATGCAGGACAAGATTGACAGCCTTACGTTTATCATAACCACACCAGCTGCTTACCGCCCTGCCGCTAATGGAGTATTGGTAAGTGAAGTGACTTCAGGTTCTAATAAAATCTATACATTCAAACATAAATACCCGATAGCCTCCTACCTGGTAGCGGTAGCATGTACTCAGTACAATGTATATAATCGGGGTACAGTAAATATTGGAGGTACCAATATGCCGGTGGAATATTATATTTCAAAAGGCAGAACCCCAACTTCAGGCCAGTTAGCTACGATGGATGCCTGCAAGCAGGAACTCGTGGAGTTCAGCAACTTGTTTGGCGACTATCCTTTCAAGAATGAAAAGTACGGTATGTATGAGTTTGCGTGGGGAGGAGGTATGGAACATCAGACCTTCTCGGCGATGGGGTGGGGTTCATTTACTAATGCCGGTGTGATAGCTCATGAACTGATGCACCAGTGGTTTGGAGATAAGGTAACCATGGCTACCTGGCATCATTTGTGGCTGGCAGAGGGTTTTGCAAGCTATGGGGAAGTACTGGCAGGAGAAAAAGTGCCCTCTACCGGATTAGATCCTGTGAGTATTAGAGGTAATCTTAAGACAGATGCTAATAATTCGGCAGAACGGGGTTATGGATGTATAATACCTCAGGCTAATATTGAAAATTCAAACGCATTGTGGGAAAGCCAGTATGGCAACTCAGTTTATAACAGGGGAGGAATGGTAGTGAGTATGCTCCGCACTTTGTTGGGTGATGAGAAATTTTTTCAGGCATGTCGGAATTATCGAACATCCCCGGTACTGGTATATGCTTGCGACCCTGCTTGAGCTCTGGAGCTGTAACAGGAGGATTTGACCTTACAAGTTTCTTTGATTCATTTGCCTATGGAAATGGGTATCCCACCTATTCAGGAGCTAATAAAATAAACTGGCAGGCGGTAGGTACAGATAAAATCAGGTTTGGGGTGTATAGCCAGGGGAAAAGCTCCGGATCCAATGTGGGATATTACTCAGCCGTAATTCCTCTAAGGGTGCAGGGAAATGGTGGAAAAGATACAGTGATAGTGTTGTATGACCGCGGACCTGAGGGGGTTTCTGTGGGAGGTGATGGGATAGTTTATGGTAACTCGGCTACACCTACAGTTTATCTTGGTTTCACTCCTACCTCAGTCACATTTGACCCTTATAACATGAGTCTGGCAACCGGCACCACCCTTCAAACGACCGTGTTAGCTACTGAAATTACAGATTTCGATGTGAGGCCCCTGGATGAAAAAGTAAAGGCTACTCTGGGTCTGGCGGATTATGAGTCTGCAAAGAGTATCACGTTGGAGTCAGGTGCAGATGGCAGTTCTTTTGTTTCTTCCGGGCTTATGAAAAGTATGGGATCGGGCAACTACACACGTGAGATACCCTCCCGGCAATCCGTTACATTTTATAGGGCTCGTGTATTATTGCATTCAGGCGAAGTGCTTTATTCACGGGTGGTAAGGATTGCGGGAGTGCAACCACAACCTTCAGTGCGCCTTCTGGCAAACCCGGTTTCTGGAATATTGAGGCTGAGGTCACAGGGCGATGGCAACAGTTTCAGCTATAAAATTGCGGACTTTAATGGAAGAATATTGAGGAGGGGAACTCTGAATTTTAATACACTCTCAGAGATCGATTTGAAAAACCTGCAAAAAGGCCAATATCTTCTTACTGTTCAATCCGGCCCATGGAACCAGACAATCCGGTTTATGCTCCAATAACACTTTATTATTGAACCAATTTGTACTTTGAAATGCAAATTGGGAATTATATAGGGAAAGAGGTATGATGAGTGCAGTCGTCATGCCTCTTTTACTTTATGGGAATATTATTGACCATAAGAAGGGCAATTTTTCCTTCCAGGTAGAGAAATACATGATTCAGCCCGGGCAGCAATTGGGGTCTGCCTCTATTAGAGATACTCCCTTTTTTATTGACATAAGTCAAAAAAGTATCAATTGTCGTACATTTTCACACTATCGGAAAAATACGATGGTAGAAATAGCGTTTTTAGTTCACATATTAAAAACCCAACTTCAATGAAAAACCATCCGTATCGGTTAAATGTTATTCACTTCTTTGCTTTTGTTGCTATTCTTTCAGGATTATTGGGCTTTGCAGATGCTCAACCTTATACAATCAGGGATACCTTTAAAACGAGTGGGCACTTTAAAGTACCGGCAGGGGTTACCTCTATAACCATAGAAAGCTGGGGAGGGGGAGGAGCCGGAGGAGGGAATAAGGATACCAAACCAGGTGGTGGTGGCGGTGGCGGTGGTGCCTATACCAAGGTAACAGGTTATGCAGTGACGCCGGGCGATAATATTGCGGTAGTGGTAGGCGCCGGAGGCGTTGGAGTGTCAAAAGGCGACGGAGGCAATGGCGGAGAATCGTATATAGGGAGCTATATTTGCAGAGCATCCGGTGGTGCTGGTGGAAAATTAAATGACATAGGTGGAGCGGGTGGCAATACATACTATACATACTTAGGTGGAAATGGAGCTGATGGAAGTGGGAAGAATGGGGGGGGCGGGGGCTCCAGCGCAGGTACAGGAAGCATTGGCAATAATGGCTCCGGTACAAGTGGTGGCCCAGCTCCCACAGGAGGAGGCAAAGGAGGGAATGCAAGTGCTTCTGCGGGCGATATTCCAGGTGGAGGAGGTGGAGGAAGTAAAAAACAATCTAATGGTAAGGGTGGTGATGGTGCCAATGGAATGGTAACGATTACCTATACACTTTCGTCAGTCACTACTCTATATTGGGCAGGTGCAGGTTCTAATATTGGTGGTACCACAAGTATTGATTTCAATTTAGCATCTAACTGGTCAGTTTCAGCAAACTCCTACGTATCCAAAGGGCAGGTGCCTAATGCTACTTACGATATTGTGGTCAGGATTGAAGTTAAGACAGGTACCACGTTGCCACTTAATTTAACATTCAGTCAGGCCAATTCTGAGATTAATAATCTTGATTTTAGTATTAAAAATGTGGAGAGCAATTCTTCAAATATCCAGGAGGCGGGCTTATCTCTCAACACGAATCAAATGTTCACTATTCAGGGAAATGCGATTTTATATGCAGAGAGTAACTTTATGGGCAAGGGGGTTCAGTTAACAATGGACTGCAAAGGTGATAATGCGGTGTTTGTGTACAATGGTGATCTTAGCACGAGTGCGGTAGAGAATGTCACTGGTAATACCCAGGAATGTATTGTCTATCCTTTTTCCAATCCGGTAGGCACTATGCAGAAAGGAAAATTTATCCTGAGGGGGAATGCGGATTTGCAGGGATGTGGTGATGATCAGTATCCTCAACTAAACAAACCCGCTACGCTGGTATTTGATGGCATCGGCACTCAAACAATAAACAATCATAATAATGCGCCATCAGGTCTGCCCGGTTATCCTGTATTCCTGGCTTATGAGACAAAAATCGGAGAAACGAACTCACCAACTGTTATCCTGACAGGGCCTGAGCCCATGGGTTTCAGAACTATTAAAAGTCTGGAGATAAGTCCCAATGCAACCCTGATTATTGAGTCGTCACAAATTCTGGATTGCGATACCACACTCTTGACCAGTCCGGGTGCTTTTACTATGGGGGCCAATTCTACCTTAATTGTAAAGGCAAATAACTTTCCCGTAGGATACAGTTCTTATAGCCTGGATCCCTCGAGTACCGTGCAATATATAAGTGGAAATGGAGTGAGCCAGAATATTTTTGGAGTTGCCTATGGCAATTTAATACTGACGAATGCTTCGGGGAGTGGCAATTCTGATAAGAACTTAACAGGATCATTAACTATAAAGGGAGATATGACGGTAAATCCCTACATTACGCTTAATCAGGTTGCATACGATGTTACACGCGCACCTGCAGGAGGAACTTTTACTTTAGGCAATTCAGATTGGCATAAACTTACCGGAAATTATCCTTCAGGGTTTTCTACTTATTCATTAGCCACATCTTCTACTACTGACTATAATGGCTCCGGTGCACAAAATGTGAGCCCCCAAAACTATGGCAACCTAATTCTGTCTAATGCGGGCACAAAAACGGCTTTAGGCAATGTTACTGTTAATGGCAACCTGAATATTCAAAATAGTGCTGCACTCGCGGGTAACAGCTATTCTCATACAGTGTTTGGAAATTGGACCAACAACTCTGTTTTTTCTCCGGGAACCAGCACGGTCATTTTTGCAGGCAGCAACGCTCAAAACATTACAGGAAGTGGCGCCACCGCCTTCAATAACTTAACTATTAATAAATCGGCAAGTGGCAATACTGTAACTAATGCTGAAACCGACAAAGCCTTCTCTGCGAATAATGTAACAGTTACTTCAGGAAATTTGATTTTAAAAGCGATTGATAATAATTATGTAGTCAGTGGGAATTTGAATGTAGCGACAAATGGGATGCTTACCCATTCCGTTTCATGGGATGCAACATATAAGGCCCTGTCTATTTCGGGTAACCTGGATGTCACCGGAATTTTTAATCCTACTGTCAGGTCGCATGTTGCCATGTCCGGAGCAGGCAATAAGACTATTCGCACAGGGCCTAATGCCTCATCTACTTTAAGTATCCTTACGTTTAGTACCGGAAATTATACAGCCAATGGTACATTGAGAGCTAATCAGGAAGTATGGGCTATGTTCGGAACCACAGGCACATTTTCTACAGGAAATAATGTGGTTTCCTTCCCCGCCATCTTAAATAACATGGGCACTATCAATGTAAATAATGGAGGCACATTAAATATTACGGGTGATGCTCAAATCGGTTTTGCGGGAACTTCAGGCCAGCTGAATATCAAAGGAGGAGGTGTGATGACAATAGGAGGAAACCTTTATAATAATGTAGCAGCAGACATTACGTTTACAGGGGCTTCCACTTTAAATATAGCAGGGAATATGATTAATAATGGTGCAATAACCACCGGTAATGAAACGGTTACTTTTAATGGTACGTCGGATGAAAATATCTCAGGTTCAAATCCCCCTGCTTTTTATAATTTAATTGTTAATGGAACCAATGTGGTGCAGCATGTAAACATGAATATCATAAATACGCTCACATTGCAGTCCGGTATATTTAACCTGCAACAGTATTTGTGCAACAGAGCTACTGTAGGTGGCGCACTGGTTATTAATTCCGGGGCAACTATGATAGTTGGAGGATCTTCAGGAGGCGCTTCAGGAAGCAACTTCCCTAAAGACTTTTCAACTTATACTTTACAAAATGGTAGCACGGTAAACTATAATGGAAGCACTCAACAAATTTTCAATACCACTTATGGAAATCTAAGGACAGAAAATGCAGGAACAAAAACCGCACTTAATAATCTTACTATCTTAAATTCACTAACTATCGGTACTGCCAGTATTTTTGATGGTGGCAACTACGACCATGTAATTGGTGGCGATTGGATAAACCAGTCATCCACCTCAGCATTTGTCTATGGTAGTGGTTCTGTAACCTTTAATGGTGCATCTGCACAAAGCATTGGCGGAAGCTATGGTACTTCCTTTTATAAATTAGTGATGGGAAATACTTCTGCTTCAGGAATTACAGTGAATCAGCCTGTAGATATTTATGCAGCCCTTACCGCCAATGGTTCCGGACGGAAGCTAAACACCAATGACAAGCTGACCATAAAGTCGACACAGACCAGGACAGCCTATGTGGGTAATATGACCGGCAATACCATTAATGGAAAGGCCACCGTAGAACGCTATGTATCTGCGCATAAAGCGTGGCGATTAATGTCAATTCCTACAAATAGCAGCCAGACAATTAAAGAGGCCTGGCAGGAAGGAGCCAACAACAGCAGTGAAAATCCCAAGCCGGGATATGGAATCCAGATTACAGGGGAAATGAGCAACTGGGCTTCCAAAGGTTTTGATGCACAATCGTATAGCCCGTCAATGAAATCCTATAACCCCTCGAATAATACGTGGGTAGGTATCACCAGTACAAATTCAGGGAATATTTCCGGCTCAAGAGCTTATATGGTCTTTGTCAGAGGAGACCGGCTGGCCGACAACATTTACTCCACACCTACCCAGACTAACCTTCGTACATTGGGTAATATCAGAATTGGAGCTCAGCCTGATATTCATGTAGCGCCTGGAGAGTATTCTCTGATAAATAATCCTTATCCCTCACCGATAGACTTTACGGCTACGAATACTACTTCAATTGACAGGGTATTTTATTTGTGGGATCCATTCCTGGTGGGTACTTATGGACTCGGCGGATACCAGACATTTGCTGAGGCCAATAACTATGAACCTTTACCCGGAGGCACTACATCACACCCTTCGGGTGTCAGGAGTACTATTATACAAAGTGGAGAGGCCTTTTTCGTACACGCCGATATTGATGGTGATCCTCTTGGTGGTTCAATTGGAATTGACGAGGATGCCAAAGTAGAAGAAAACCCCGTAACCTTTACCAGGCCCAATGGAGGAATGTCGGAAAGGCATATATTCAGAACTGCACTTACAACTCCACAAAATGTAATTGTGGATGCGAATGCGGTAGCATTCTCTGAAGAGTATAGTGATAATTTAGATATTGATGATGCCAGAAAGATTTTGAATTCATTTGAAAACTTTGGAATCAGAAGACATAATACCACACTGGCTGTGGAAGCCAGAAGCAGAAATCTGACAGATACTATTTTTTATCAGATGTCAGGACTTCAAAAGAAAGGGTACAGGCTGCGCTTTGTGCCGGTGAATATTGAAAGGAATACCACTGCCTGGCTGGTAGATAACTTTACAGGATCAAGGTCAGAAATTCAGATGTCTGATACGACTTATTATGATTTTACGGTTAACGCCAATGCAGGAAGTAACGCTACCGGAAGGTTCATGGTAGTTTTTGAAACACAGGGCGCATTACCGGTAAAATTTGTTAAGGTAGCGGCTCACCTTAAATCGGATAATGTGGTGGTAGAATGGAAGGTAGCCGATGAGAAAAATAATAAAGAGTATGTTGTGCTTCGCTCGGCAGACGGTAATAACTTTTCTGCTATAGGTACCGTACCTGCCCAGACAAGCCTGAAGGGAGCGTATAGTTTTACCGATGATAAACCACTTTCCGGGTGGAACTACTATAGAATTAAGAATGTGGACCTTGATGGCAAAGCACAATTGTCAGATATAGTAAAGGTCTATTCAGGTATTAAAGCAGGTTTGGTGAGTGTGTATCCTAATCCGGTTTCAGGTTCAAAGCTAAATGTAAATATGAACGGACTTCAACCCGGTAAATATGCCTTTAATCTCTATAGTCAGGCGGGCCAGGTGGTAAGTCAGTTGACAAGGCAATTAACTACAGGGAATGAATTAGTTGTAATCGACTGGCCGGAAAACCTGCCTCGTGGAGTCTATAGTCTTGAGATTGTGCGAGATAGCACCACCAGGATAGAGGTTATTCGTTTGACATACTAAATGATATTTGCTCATAAAATGTCAGATAGGGTAGTACTCAGGGTACTGCCCTTTCTTATATAAGCAACCTATTATTCCTCCATTGTAATCATTTTCAAATTATTTTTATTTTCAATAAGACTATCTGTGGTTTCTGCAATGGCTTTTAATTGCAAAACATTATCTTTGCACACTTCAAAAAATCAGATATGAAATTAAAAGGCCTGGTATGGGTTTTTACCATTATCCTTATCCTTATCTCTCTTTATCAACTTTCGTTCAACTGGGTGGTGAAAAGCCACGAAAATAAGCTGCACGAAAAAGCGAAGAAGGTAGTAGCATTGACTAATCCGGACGCAAGTGCTGATGAGAAAGAAGTACTTGAGCAGAAGCTTTTTCATCACTATGTGGACAGTACCCGCCACGAAAAGATTTATCCGGTTTTCGGAATCACGTATCAAAAGTCAAAGGAGAACCAACTTCAGTTAGGTCTCGATCTTCAGGGCGGTATGAGTGTGACCATGAACGTGAGTCTTGACGGACTGCTTAAGTCGTTGAGCAATAATCCGAAAGATCCTGCTTTGCTGAAAGCAATTGCTACTACTACTGAAAGGCAGCTGCAAAGCGACCTGGATTTTATCACCTTATTTGGTCAGGTGTGGAAAGAGCAGAACCCTAATCTACCTCTGGCTTCCATATTCGGAGGAGCTGGTAAGACGATTAAGATTAATGATTCTGACCAGAAAGTAATATCTGAATTAGAGGTGATTGCAAAGGATGCGATCAACCAGACTTATAAGGTAATTACAAAGAGGGTTGACCAGTTTGGAGTATCCAATGTGCCGGTGAACCTGGATATCGCTAAAGGAATTATCAACGTAGAACTTCCCGGTGTGCAGGATCCTGAAAGGGTAAGGAAACTCTTACAAGCATCCGCTTATTTACAGTTTTGGGAAGTATATAATATAGGTGAGATAGGCCAGGCTATTGATAATGCAGACAGAGCACTTGCAAATTATCTGAGCGGTTCAACACATCAGGGCGACTCTACCCAGACCGACTCTACTCAGACCGATTCTACCAGCCTGCTTGCTAACCAGCACCCGCTTACAAGTGTAATTCATTTCATCGGACCACAACAAGGCCCCAACGGACAACTTTCATACTATTCTGCCATAGCGAATGTGGAAATTAAGGATACTTCTCTGGCGAATAAGTATCTGAATATGGATGTGGTAAAGAGTGAATTCCCCGGGAATATTAAATTTTTGTATGGAACTGAGCAAAAGAACGACAATACCTCTCAGAGATATGTAGAGCTATACGCTATCAAGACAATTCCGGGAACTGACAAAGCCAAGTTGGAAGGAGATGCGGTGGAAGACAGCCGCCAGGATTTTGACCAGAGAGGCCGCCCGGCAATTAAAATGGAAATGACCCCGGCCGGCAGCAGGGTATGGGCCAGAATGACAGGTGACAATATTGGTAGGCCTATTGCTATTGTGCTGGATGATGTGGTGTATAGCGCACCCAATGTGAATGATGCCATTGAGGGGGGTAGCTCGGAAATTTCAGGAAACTTCACCATCCAGGAGGCACAAGACCTTGCCAATGTGTTGAAAATAGGTAAAATTGATGCACCTGCCAAGATTGTTCAGGAACAAATAGTAGGGCCTACATTAGGTCAGAAAGCCGTAAAAGGTGGAGCCACAGCGTTTATCATTGCATTTCTGGTAATCTTCGCTTTGATGTTGCTTTACTACAATACAGGTGGTATGGTAGCTAATATAGCCCTGATTTTTAACCTGCTCTTTACTGTGGGGATTCTGAGCGCTTTAGGGGCCTCACTCACCGCAGCAGGTATTGCGGCATTGGTATTGACAGTAGGTATGGCGGTGGATACTAACGTAATCATCTTTGAAAGGATTAAGGAGGAGTTGGCCCGCGGCAAATCGTATCCTCAGTCTATCCATGATGGTTATGTAAGGTCGTATGCACCTGTAATTGATGCGCACGTGACTGTGTTTCTGACAGCCATCATTTTGTTTTACTTTGGTTTGGGACCCATACTTGGATTTGCGACTACACAGATGCTGGGTATTTCACTGTCGTTGTTCTGTGGTATTCTGATGTCGCGTCTGATTACTGACGTGTATATGAACAGGCAGCGCCACTTTAAATACTTTACCAAGTTCAGCCAGTTTATATTTAAACACCCTCAGTTTAAGTTTATCGAATACAGAAAGATTGCCTATATCATTTCAGTAGTCGTATTGGTTGGTGGGATTGCCTCTTTCTTTAACGGGTTTAATAAAGGTGTTGAATTTAAAGGAGGCCGTAGCTATACTATCCAATTTGCAGATAAGGTAAATCCGGAAGCCATCCGTGATAAACTGAAAGAAGCATTGGATGGTGATAATCCCGTTATCAAAACGGTAGGAGACTATCGCCATCTCGATATTACCACTTCATTTATGAAAGGAGTGGGCAATGCCGATAGTGTAGTGGAAGCTCGTCTTTTTACCGCATTGAAAGATCAGTTACCTGCCGGCACTACTCAGGAGCAGTTTTCAAAGAATAATATTCAGAGTTCGCAGGTGGTGCAGCCGGTTATTTCCAAAGACCTGGAGAGGGGTGCTATCCTGGCTGTCATATTCTCCATGATTGCAATCGTAGGTTATATTTTGCTGCGATTCAGAGACTGGAGATATTCAGTAGGTACTATCCTTTCACTGGTACACGACGTATTGGTGACACTAATCATATTCTCTTTCCTTAAAAATATAGTACCGTTCCCACTGGAGATTGACCAGTATTTCATTGCGGCCGTACTTACGGTGGTCGGTTATTCAATGAATGACACGGTAATTATCTTTGACAGGATTAGGGAGAACAGTAATGATCCGCTCCTGGTGAACAAGAGCAAAACGGAGCTTATCAACCTGTCTATTAATGAGACCCTGAGCCGTACTATTATGACTTCACTCACTACTTTCCTTACCATCCTGGCGTTGTTCATTTTTGGAGGTGAGGTTACCAGAGGTTTTGCGTTTGTGATGTTGCTGGGTATTATCACCGGTACCTACTCTTCTATATTTGTGGCCACACCGATATTGATGGAGTTCTCTAAACACAGGCCACTGGGCTCACTGAGAAGAAAAGCAGCTTCTGCAAAAAAGAAGACGGCTGTAAGCACAGTTAAGTCCTGATAAGGCTTTTATATAATTAAGTAAAGCCCCCTTTCGCGATAAGGGGGTTTTATTTTTCGGTTCTGGAAATATTTTGGCATCTTTAATGATAGCCAACTTTCAGGATAAAATCAATCCCCTAAATTTGTGAACCTTAAATGAAAAATTGATATGGAACTTTCTTCGTTGTTAGACCGTTTTAGTGAGCCTGAAACATTGAAGATGGCTAAACTGGGGCGCGAGCTGCGTGCTAAAGGAATTGATGTAATTGATCTGAGTCTTGGTGAGCCCGATTTTAATACACCTGATCATATTAAAGAGGCCGCCAAGAAAGCCATTGATGATAATTACAGCCATTATACTCCGGTTGCAGGTTTTCTTGAAACACGTAACGCGGTTATCGAAAAACTAAAACGCGACAACGGACTTACCTACTCTCCTGAACAAATTCTAATCAGCACAGGTGCTAAACAGTCGATCGCCAATGTGATGATGGCAATCCTTGAGAAGGGGAAAGAAATTGTAATTCCTACCCCCTACTGGGTTTCCTATTCAGAAATTGCGAGAATGGCAGGTGGAGAAGTGGTTTTTATAAATACTACTGCTGCACAAGGGTATAAGATAACTCCTGAGCAACTGGAAGCAGCTATTACGGAAAATACAAGACTATTTATATTCTCATCTCCGTGTAACCCTACCGGTGCTGTGTACTCGCAGAAAGAACTGGAAGGCCTGGCAGCCGTATTTGAGAAGCATCCTGAGGTATTTATCATCAGCGATGAAATCTACGAGTACATCAATTATACAGGAAACGCACACCAGAGCCTGGCTCAGTTTGAGTCGATCAGAGACCGCGTAATTATTATTAATGGCTTGAGTAAAGGCTTTGCCATGACCGGCTGGAGGATTGGATATGTTGCCGCCCACAAAGATCTTGTAAAGGCATGCGAGAAAATTCAGGGCCAGTTTACAAGCGGAACAAATTCAATAGCGCAACGTGCCACTATTGCAGCGCTTACAGAATCGCTGGAGCCTTCATTCGCAATGGTAGAAGAGTTTACCAAGAGAAGGAAGAGAGTTATGGAGTTGCTTAAAGACTTTCCTTTATTGAGTTGTGTGGAGCCTGACGGGGCATTTTATGTTTTCCCCGAAGTCAAAAATTATTTTGGAAAGAAGGCCGAAGACGGAAGCGTTATTCAGAATTCGAGTGACCTGTGTATGTATTTGCTCAACACAGCTCATGTTTCAACAGTGGCCGGGAGTGCTTTCGGGGCACCTGATAATATACGTCTGTCATTTGCCAACAGCCTGAAAAATATTGAAGAGGGCTATGGCAGGATTAAGGTAGCTCTTGAAAAGTTGTCGTAAAGAAAGGACTACTCTTTTTTAATACTGGTTTAAGATTCTATTCAGCTCATCAAGATTAGGTGAAAGCACGATATCTGTTCTGCGGTTTCGTGCCCTGCCTTCCGGTGTAGCGTTTGAGTCGACCGGGTCAAAGTAACTATGGCCCACAGAGACTACTTTAACCGGGTTCACATTGTATTTATCAACGAGGATGCGTACTACAGAGTTGGCACGGGCCGTACTCAATTCCCAGTTGTCCTGGTAGCGTGCACGAATGGGAATACTATCTGTGTTTCCTTCGATTTGAATACTGATATCAGGGTTTTGGGTAAGCACTTCAGCTAACTTGGAAAGGGCTTCTACACCGTCTGGGTTTACTACAGCGCTTCCTGATGGAAACAAAAGATTTTCTGAAAGGCTGACATATACTTTACCATTTTTCTGATATACACTCAGGTCACTAGCGTTGTATCCTTTCAATGCTTCTGTCATCTTGTTCCTGATGTTCTCGGTGGCCTCCTTTTGTTGGGCGATCAGTTTTTCCAGTTGTGCAAGTTTTTGCTCCGCAGCCTCTTTTTGTTGAGTCATCTGAGATTCCAGTTGTTGAAGGCGTTGTTGTTTTTGAGCGAGGTCTTCTTTACTTTGGTCCAGCAGGTTTTGTTGTTCTGCTGTTTGTTGTCCAAGGCGGGTGTTCTGGCTGCTGAGTTCTGCAATCTTCTTATTCTGGTCTGCAATATTTTTTTCCATTGTGGCGATCTGGTTCTGAAAAGAATATACTCTGTTTTGAAGTGCCGTGCTATCTGCCTGCAGTTGAGATACATGATCCTGAGATTGAATCAGATATCGCTTGGCTACACAACTACTTAATAAAACCACACCGGTGACCATCAAAAGAACTCGTTTCATACTTAAAAAATTTTCTATCGATTGTAGTATTGTTTTGATTTTCAATTTTCTGTTTACTGAATCTCCATTTCGAACATTTTAGGCCAGTCTTTCCCTGTAATATAAACTTTTTTTGATGCACTGTCGTAGGCTATCCCATTAAGGACAGCTCCATCTTCCAGAAGAACCTCCGGCGCATATTGAGGCATTAATCCTTTTAAATTGAGTACACCTACCACGTGTCCATTTGAAGTATCTATTTTCAATATCTCGTCTGTCATCCATCGGTTTGCAAAGAGTGAGCCATTTATGAGTTCCAGTTCGTTTAGCATGTTGACAGAACCACGGTGATCCCTTACGGATATAATTTTGTTGATATTCATTTTCCTATTCGTGGTATCCGGTGTCACGAAGTAGATGTTTGATGTGCCATCACTGATTATCAGTTCGGAGCCATTGTTCGTAGCACCCCAGCCTTCGTGGTTCCATGTATAGGTGCGTACAGGTTTGGTGATATCATGAAGGTGGTATTCAAAAATCTTTTTATTCTGCCAGGTTAGTTGGAAAATGCGCTTATTCAGAATTGTGATTCCTTCCCCAAATATCGTAGGGTCTTCAATAGTATGGCTTTTATCCGCCTTTCCTGTTGTGATGTCCACAATCCTGAGTTTGGACTGTTTGAGTTCGCCGGTGCCTTCGTATAATTTACCATCGTGAAATTCAAGGCCCTGCGTAAACGAAGTGGGGTCGTGAGGAAACACATTGGTTACTTTAAATGAGATAGGAGCAGGGGGGGGAATAGTTTCTGATTTGGGGATTGGTATTGAGGTGTCGTAGTCCGAAGACGGGTCACTGTTGCATGAGAATAGTAATATTAGTAGCGCAAAAACAGCGACCTTCCTCATTCTTTTGTTTTGGGGTCAAAATTAACCAATCCGTAAGGAATAAACCTGTAGAAAGTATTGTTATTGAGGCGATAGCTTGCATTTTAGTATTTTTTTTATTTTCTTTGTTTTTTAGTTTCTAAAACTGGACATCAGTTTAATATCCTCTCAGAAATTCTTTCATCCAATTTTTATTGTACCTTCACTAAGGAATCCTGTATCTTATTGAATATCAATTAGTCAATCTCCTGTGATGATCCTTATTGAGCCGTATGGCTGTTCGATAATGCACAGGGATGAGATTGATTTTTACACTAATGGTTTTGTTACTGGTCGGGTCAGTGGATGCACAGCGATGTGGTACAGAGTTGTATATGCAAAACCTTCCTCCTTCTACCCGTTCTTTTGTTCAGCGGGGTGCTCCCTTGCCCGGAAGGGATACGCTCAAAGGTGAGGTAATAGTAGTTCCCGTAGTGGTACATGTATTATATAATACTTCAGCTCAAAATATATCAGACCAGCGCATCCAGGCTCAACTGGATGCACTCAACCGCGATTTCAGAAGAAGGAATGCGGATACTGTAAATACTCCGGCGCCGTTTAAACGTCGTGCTGCAGATGTTCAGATCGTTTTTAGCCTTGCAAAGAAGGACCCCAATGGTAATCCTACTTCCGGGATTGTTAGGAAGTACACCAAAGAGAAAGTCTTTCTGGCTGATGATGGTATGAAATTTTCAAGTAGTGGTGGGGCTGATGCCTGGGATGCTTCAAGGTATCTGAATATCTGGGTTTGCAATCTTTTTGGCCGGACACTTGGATACACACCGATGCCCGGTGCCGATCCGGGAGTAGATGGGATTGTGATCCAGTACGGAGTATTTGGATATCAGACTGGGCTGGGTGCCCCCTATAATTTGGGAAGGACCCTTACTCACGAGGCAGGACACTGGCTGGGTTTGAAGCATGTATGGGGAGATGAGGAGTGTGGTGATGATGGAATCTTTGACACACCTCGCCAGCAGGGTCCGAATACAGGGCATAATGTTTTCCCTAAGATGTCAGCCTGTTCAGAAGATGGAAATGGAGATATGTTTATGAATTACATGGATTTTTCAGACGATGCTGATCTGAACATGTTTACAGTGGGACAAAAAGTAGAGATGCGGTCCCTGTTTGCAAAGGGTGGCTATCGTAATTCCATTATTAATTCAGACGTGATGGGCAATAGTGAATTGGGTGAAGAAGGGCCGCAGGAAAAAAACTGGGACAATCTGGTCAGGTATTATCCAAATCCGACACGAGACTTCCTGATAGTGGAAGGCAGAAGCTTGAATGAAATCAACGGCAGCTATTTGAAGTTGTACGATCTCCAGGGTAAGCTACTGGTTAACCAACGCATACAGGCTGAAAAGACAAAAATAAACATGAGTGGCCTGGCTGCCGGAGTGTATGTGCTTTCCGTAGAAGGAATAGATAAGCGCCGCGTTTATAAAGTGGTTAAGAGTGGTCAGTTGTCGGGGCAGTAATTTTGTCAAACCTTTTCTTTTCGATGTATTTTTTACGGATGATGCTGGCTACCGGCTTGTTATATACCTTGCTCTCAAGCCAGGATATGATATCCAGATAAGCGAAGGCTCTTGTTTCAAATTTTCCGGATTCCATTGTCTTTAACTCATTAAGCAGCCTTGCAAATTCAGATTTGATTTCTTTTTTGGAGATGTGAAATGATCTTCTGAGGAATCCAAACATAGCCTCTTCTACCTTCGACAGGTTTTCCATTTTTGCCATAAACCGGTACACGGACTTAATCAGGTATTCCAGGAGAGTGAAGTTACCTAACTCATAGTGTGCGATGAGATGGAGCAACCGGGAGTAGCACTGCAAATCACTTCTGAGGTTCACCTTCCAGTTGATAATCTTGTTGAGGTAGTCGATGGCCTCTCCATATTGTCCGGCTCCAAAGTAGAGTGAAGCTATCTTGTAGTAAAATACCAGTGTGCGGTGTTTGTCGAGTATCAATTCGTACTGGTCGAGCTGGTTTACAATATCAGGTATGAGGCGGATGCCTTCTTCAAAAGTGCCTTCCAGAAAATGCTTATTAATTCGTGCGGTGTACAAATAGACGAATGTCTGAATTCTGGTATTTTCGTCCTGGATTGCCGGGGAGGATATCGCGAAAGATTCAAAATCTTCAAGAGACTTTTTAAAACCGTCAAAATTGCGAAGGTTAAAGTGGGCATTCAGCAGGTTATGCATTCCTTTCAGGAAGTTCTCTGTTTCAATAGAAAACATTTCGGGATAGTCGTAGAATACTTCTGTCCATTTTTTGGAGTATCTGTAATACATCAGAAACTCCTGCCGGATGTACGCGTACCAGCAGTAAGATTGGTAATAATAGAGTTGTTCGTAGAATCCTTCGGGACGCCTTAGATCGTTTGTCAGTTGTTCCTTAAAGAAGGTAGATATTTCTTTTTCGGCTTTGGCGTTGCTGGCGATCCCGTTTTTGATATACCAGCCATATAGTTGTAAAGCCAGGTTGCCGAGTCTTGTCTGTTTGTGATACCGGATGGCGGCTTCCTTCACTTCGGAAGTGAGTACTGTGGCTCTGTCGGCCGAACTACGGGTTATGTGCAGATATTCAATTCGTTTTTCTTCTTCAAGTACTGCGATGAGGATAGGGATTTGATGTGCCTCCCTGGCTGCATCCTTAATCTTATCAAGAATCCGAAGGCTCTGGTGGAACAGGCCTTTCCGATATAAAATTTTTGCAAACTCCAACTGCTCAAAAAACTGAAAATCACTTGTGGTGCTATTCTGTAATAATCCCAGGCTAATGAGAATCTGACGGTAGAGATGGGCTTTGAGATTAGGCAGTTGTTGTTTGGAAATTGAAGGGTTTTTTCTGAGAATAGCCTCCTCATCGTAGGTGGCCAGCCTGTCTATAGCATCAAAAAGGGTAATGATTTTCAGGTCGCCCTTTGAGGTGTTCCTTTTGATATAAAGCTTAAAATTCCGTTTTTCGGACTTTTCGAGGGAGTGAATCAGTTGAAACAGGGTATCGGTTGATTTGTTGGGCATCGTAAAATTATTTGTACGGAACACTAGTGTTCACGGTACTTTCAAAGGATTTTGGCCTGTTTAAACAGTGTAATATTCCCTAAATAAGATTCCGTATCTCGTAAGAGTAAAATTAATTTCGAAGATAATTCAATCAATTCTTTATCGCCTAATAAAAATGAATGCATGAAAAAGATTGTGATTTTTGATACTACCCTTCGCGATGGTGAGCAGGTGCCCGGCTGTAAGTTGAATACCAAAGAGAAGGTGGAATTGGCTTTGCACCTGGAAAAACTGGGTGTGGATGTGATAGAAGCCGGTTTCCCGATCTCGAGTCCCGGTGACTTTGCCTCGGTTGAGGAAATCTCTAAAGCAGTGAAAGATGCGGTGATTTGTGGGCTTTCAAGAGCCGTAAAGAAAGACATTGAGGTGGCTGCGCAAGCGCTAAAGTATGCAAAGAGGCCCAGAATTCATACCGGCATCGGTACCTCAGATTACCATATCAAAGGGAAATTTAATTCTACACAGGATGATATTCTGGAACGTGCCGTACAATGTGTAAAATGGGCAAGGAACTTTACTGATAATGTGGAATTTTATGCCGAAGATGCCGGCCGCACCCATAATGAATACCTCGCGAGAGTGATCGAAAAGGTAATCGCTGCAGGAGCTACTACGGTGAATATTCCCGATACTACAGGGTATTGTCTTCCACACCAATACGGAGAGAAGATTGCCTACCTCGTGAATAATGTACCCAATATCGACAAAGCCGTAATCTCCTGCCATTGTCATAACGATCTGGGTCTGGCCACAGCAAATTCTATTGCAGGAATTATTAACGGAGCCGGACAGATTGAATGTACTATTAATGGTTTGGGAGAGCGCGCAGGGAACACTTCTCTTGAAGAAGTGGTAATGATTATCAAGCAACATAAGGATCTTGGATTTACCACTGGGGTTCAGGCTGAGATGCTGAATCCATTGAGCAGGATTGTTTCAGATACCATGCGGATGCCCGTTCAGCCCAACAAGGCAATAGTCGGAAGTAATGCTTTCTCTCATTCGTCAGGAATTCACCAGGATGGATTTTTGAAAGATGCACAGACCTATGAAATCATTAATCCTGCTGATGTAGGTGCCGACAGCTCAAAAATCGTACTCACCGCACGAAGCGGCAGGAGTGCGCTGGCTTACCGCTTCCAAAAGCTGGGTTTTGCATTTGATAGGAATGATGTGGATACCCTTTATGAACAGTTTCTGGCCGTTGCTGATAGTAAGAAAGAGGTAACCGATGAAGATCTGGAGACCATGGCAAAGCAGTATTCCGCAAAAGAAAAAGTAATCGCATAATTAAATAGTTGAATTCAGATGTCTAAGACATTATTTGAAAAAATCTGGGAGAAACATGTCGTAGAAAGCATTGCCGATGGCCCGGATGTTTTATATATTGATAAGCACTTTATCCATGAAGTAACCAGCCCGCAAGCCTTCGCGGGATTAGAAAAAAGAGGCCTGCCCGTTTTCCGTCCCCAAAAAACGATTGCCACAGCGGACCATAATGTGCCTACCCTTCATCAGGAACTTCCAATAAAGGAAGCTTTGTCGCGTAAGCAGGTTGAGAAGTTGACTGAGAACTGTGCTAAATATGGTGTAGAACTGTATGGACTTGGCCATCCTTTTCAGGGAATCGTCCATGTGATAGGCCCCGAATTGGGAATTACCCAGCCGGGAATGACAATAGTATGTGGCGACAGCCACACCAGCACGCATGGCGCGTTTGGTACTATCGCCTTCGGTATTGGTACCAGTGAAGTGGAAATGACACTGGCTACTCAGTGCATCATGCAGGGAAAACCCAAAGTGATGCGAATTAATGTAGAGGGAAAGCTTCATCCCGGTGTGGTAAGCAAGGATATTATCTTGCACATTATCAGTAAAATTTCAGCGAGTGGCGCCACAGGCTATTTTGTAGAATATGCCGGATCTACCATACGGTCGCTCTCAATGGAAGCTCGTATGACCATTTGCAATATGAGTATCGAGATGGGAGCCCGTGGAGGTATGATTGCTCCTGACGAAGTAACCTTTGCGTATATGCGTGGCAGAAAGTTTGCTCCTCAGGGGCCAGATTGGGATATGAAATTGGAAGAGTGGAAGAAACTGAAGTCTGACGATGACGCTGTTTTCGACAGGGAATTGAATATTGACGCCGGTGATATCGAGCCTATGATTACCTATGGAACTAATCCCGGGCAGGGAATGGGCATATCCGATACGGTGCCTGATCCTGAAAAACTACAGGATGAAAGCGAAAGAAATGCCTTGCGAAAATCTTTGACCTATATGGGTTTTAAAGGAGGTGAAAAGATGAAAGGCATGCATGTGCAAAATGTTTTTATTGGCAGCTGCACAAATTCTCGTATTGAAGATTTCAGAATGATAGCTTCGTTGATCAAGGGCAAAAAGAAGAGTCCGGATATCAATGTGATGATAGTACCGGGATCTCAGCAGGTGGCCGCACAGATAGTGAAGGAAGGACTTGACAAGATTTTTACAGAATCAGGATTTTTTATTCGTCAGCCTGGTTGCAGTGCCTGTCTGGGCATGAATGAAGATAAGGTACCTGCCGGTGAGTATTGCGTGTCGACCAGTAACAGAAACTTTGAAGGCAGGCAGGGGCCTAATGCAAGAACTATCCTGGCAAGTCCGCTTACTGCAGCGGCGACTGCCCTCACAGGTAAAATATCTGACGTAAGAGAATTATTAAATGTAAATCCCGCTTAGAATCCAATAATAATGAGTAGCAAAGCAATTTCAGTAGTGACATCCACAGCAGTACCACTAAAAATAGAAAATGTGGATACTGACCAGATTATCCCTGCAAGGTTTTTAAAGGCAACAAACAGGGAAGGGTTTGGAAAGAATCTGTTTCGCGATTGGAGGTATATCGATAATGATGAGAATAAGCCGCATGAAGATTTTGTGCTGAACCAGAAAAAGTATTCAGGAAAGATTTTAGTGGCCGGAAAAAATTTCGGCTGTGGATCGTCGCGCGAACATGCGGCATGGGCAATCAAGGATTATGGTTTTGATGTAGTAGTAAGCTCCTTTTTTGCAGACATCTTCCGCAATAATGCCCTGAACAATTTTTTGTTACCGGTTGTAGTGTCTGATGGCTTTCTGCATAAGCTGTTTACTGCTATTATTGCAGATCCATCCAAAGAAATCACGGTGAACCTGCCCTCACAGACCATTACACTGGATGGGGGGGATAGTGAAACTTTTCAGATTAGTGATTATAAGAAAACCTGTTTGCTCAACGGGTATGACGATATAAATTATTTGCTAAGCCAAAGGGCTAAGATAGAGGCATTTGAAAAAAGTATTTAAAGACGGAGGGATTAATATATGTTGCTGGAGATTTCCGGACTGTCATACAGAGAATCTGGAGCTTATGTGCTGAAGGATATCTCTTTAGGAATTCGGAAAGGTGAGTGCTGGGTGATTACAGGAGCATCTGGTAGTGGCAAATCTACCCTGCTTCGCTGTATTCAACAGTATAAGTCCTTTACAGGAACCATCAGGTTTGCAGACGGATCTGAGCCTGTGGTAAAACTCATAACCCATCAGCATGAATTTAAAAACCTCTCAGGGATAAGTAACTTTTACTATCAGCAGCGATTCAACGCCACTGAATCCTCAGATTGTAGAACAGTTTGGGAGGATTTGGTGGAAGAGGTAGGTGAAGCAGATGCGACGAGGGCACTGGAATTGATGGAAATAAGCTATTTGAAAGATGAACCATTGCTTCAGTTAAGTAATGGCGAGCATAAACGTTTTCAGATTGCCAAAGCATTGGCACATAATGCTGAGTGGTTATTGCTGGATAATGCGTTTACGGGCCTTGATGCACATGCGCGTTTAATGCTGGAGAGGATTATAAAGGATTTGAAACACAAGGGGGTGAGTGTGATTATGGTGGAAAGAGAGTATCTGCCGGACTTTTTTACTCATGTGTGTGAGCTGGATAAAGGGATACTAACAGGAGTGTTCACACGTGAGCAATATCTGAAGTTTGGCAACAGGAAGCATATAGCCAGTGGGGATATAGATCTTTCCAGACTACCGGTGGCAGACGATTTGGAGTTTGAGTTTGCTGTGCGAATGAAGAATGTGAATGTAAAGTATGGAGACAGGCTGATATTAGACAATGTCTCATGGGAAGTGAAGAAGGGAGAAAAGTGGTGCCTGACAGGGCCAAACGGATCCGGAAAATCAACCCTGTTGAGCCTGATTACTGCAGACAATCCGCAAGCTTTCGCAAATGAGATTTATTTGTTTGACAGGAGAAAGGGTAGTGGAGAATCAATTTGGGAGATTAAGAAGAAGATTGGCTTTGTTTCACCGGAGGTGCATCAATATTTTGACAGGTCACAATCTGTTTTTAATGTGGTAGCCTCAGGACTCTTTGACACGATAGGGCTTTTCAGAAAGCTGAGTGATTCGCAACGGCTACAAACTGAAACATGTATGACGTTGTTTGGGCTTGAGCAATATGCCGGCAGGGCTTTTTGGCAATTGTCGCATGGCATGCAACGTTGGTCGCTGATTGCAAGAGCGGTAGTGAAGAACCCTGTACTGTTGATACTGGATGAGCCCGGACAGGGGCTGGATGAGATGTTCAGAGCCAGAGCAGTGAGTTTCATTGCACAGGAGTGTTTGAATGCGCAGCGGACATTGATCTGTGTTACACATCATGAGGACGAAATTCCCGAAGGGATAACGGGACGGATTCATATTGAAAAAGGAAAAATTAAAGAAATCATACATTATGGAGAAGAAGTTAACAGTGATTCCGGGCGATGGGATCGGCCCTGAAGTTACCCGGGAAGCCGTTAAAGTATTGAAAGCGGTGGCTTCAAGGTTTGGGCATCGATTTGAATTTGACAATAAACTAATGGGTGCCTGTGCAATTGACGCGACGGGCGTGCCGCTGCCAGGCGACACTGTTAACGCTGCGCTGGAGTCAGACGCGATTCTGCTGGGTGCAATAGGAGACCCGAAATATGATAATAATCCGGCTGCCAAAGTGCGGCCTGAGCAAGGACTTTTGCAGTTGCGCAAGGCATTGGGGTTATATGCCAATATCCGGCCGGTTAAGACGTATGCAGCTCTGCGACACCTGTCGCCCATTAAAGAGAAGCATGCAGAGAATACGGATATGGTGATATACAGAGAGCTGACCGGAGGAATTTATTTTGGGGAGAAGAAACTGAATGAGGAAGGTACGATCGCATCTGACGAGTGTACCTATCACAGGTACGAGATCGAGCGCGTAGCGCATCTGGCATTTGAAGCTGCCTTGCTGAGGAGAAAGAAGCTGACACTGGTGGATAAGGCTAATGTGCTGGAGACCTCCCGTTTATGGAGAAGCACAGTACAGGAGATTCAGTCGCAGTATCCTGAGGTGAAGGTGGATTATCTGTTTGTAGATAATGCGGCAATGCAGTTAATTCTGAATCCATCTCAGTTTGATGTCATCCTTACAGAGAATATGTTTGGCGATATCCTGAGCGATGAGGCAAGTGTCATCAGCGGATCTCTGGGTCTGCTGCCATCAAGCTCAATTGGGAATAAAGCCTTGTTTGAGCCTATCCATGGTTCATATCCACAGGCTGCCGGTAAGGATATTGCTAATCCGCTGGGTACTATTCTTTCTGCAGCAATGATGCTGGATCACTTCAAAGCTCATGAGGAAGCTGCTTTGATAAGAGAGGCTGTGGACTGGACGATGCAGAATGGATTTGTAACAAGAGATATTGACAGTATAAATTTTTATTTCACCTCTACTGTGGGTGATTTGATGGCAGAATATGTGGCTAATGAATTACCGGTAAAGATTAATAAGCGCAATATCCGGATGGGTCACGTGACGATTATTTAGCAGGGGATTCGTAAAGTATTGCGATTCCGGATAGCGCTAGTACTGAATTTTTTCATTGAACAACTGCGGATTAAGAGACGCTCTGAAATATAATTCGCAGAAAGAAAATGACAGAAAAAATTTCAGAAACAAAAAAAAGTTCTTTGTTTTTTAGACAACAATTGTATGTTTGCTGCTCAATTCAATTCTGAATCGTGCAAAAAGGCAGACAAATAATTGACGTAATGAATGTGATAGCCATAGTTATTATTGCTATTGTCATTATTGTGCCGGCCACGTATGCAGGAGGATAGTTGAATCGTTAAACGTATTTAAGAACCCGCCTCCTGCCGAGGCGGGTTTTTTGTTTAAAACAAGTTTAAGATTATGGCAAATTATTTTGATCAGCACACTTTTGTTTACCGTGATGGCGAATTCCTGAAAGCAGCCGAAGCGACCACTCATCTATATGGACAGACGCTTCACTATGGCTATGGTGTATTTGAAGGGATCAGGGCTTACGAAACAATAGAAGGCGCTACAAAAATTTTTAAGGCAGTGGAGCACTTTGATCGGTTGAAGCGTTCCGCTCAGTTATTAAACCTTCCCTACACCTGGACGACAGCACAATTGATAGATGCGAGCTACGAAGTATTGCGCCGCAATGGACACAAGGAAGCTTATATCAGGCCTTTGGTGTATGCACCTGCCAACATGGGATTCAATCCAAATGAGTATTCACATATTGTAATCGAGACCTGGCCCATGCAGCCTTTCCTGGGAGAGAAACTGGTGTCTGTGTTCCTTTCTTCCTTTCAAAGACCAAACCCTAAAGGGTTCAGAATAGAAGCAAAAGCATGTGGGCACTATGTGAACTCTATCCTGGCAAGTTATGAGGCTAAGGCACAAGGATTTGATGAAGCCCTTCTCTGCGATATGGATGGTTATGTGGCAGAAGCGCCGGGTGCAAATATTTTTCTGGAGAAAAATGGGGGACTGGTAACTCCGACACTTGGAAATATTCTGCCTGGAATTACAAGAGCAACCGTAATAGAATTAGCAAATACAATGAATATCAAGGTGGAGGAAAAGCTAGTTACTACTGAAGATTTGTTTGCAGCAGATAGTGCATTCTTCTGTGGTACGGCAGCAGAAGTAATTGGAATTGCTTCAGTGAATAAGAATCCCTTCCCGAAGCCTTGGAATGAAAGCCTTGGGGCAAAGATTCAGGAAGCATATAAAGATTTAGTGAGAGAAAATTTTTCGAATAATAAGTATTTAGTAAAAGATAAACTGGAGGCATTACAATGAGCGAACTTAACAGGTACAGCAAGACCCTTACTCAGGATGAAACACAACCTGCAGCAAAGGCTATGTTTTATGGAATTGGACTCACAGATGAGGATATGAACAAAGCGCAGGTGGGTATCGTAAGTATGGGCTACGATGGAAATACTTGCAATATGCATCTGAACGGATTGGCGGCTGAGGTGAAAAAGTCAGTATGGGATCATGGTATGGTGGGATTGATTTTTAACACCATTGGTGTGAGCGATGGTATGAGTAATGGCACAGATGGCATGCGTTACTCTTTAGTCAGTCGTGATGTAATTGCCGACTCGATTGAAACTGTTTGTGGTGCACAGTATTATGATGGGTTAATCGCTGTGCCGGGATGTGACAAGAATATGCCCGGGGCGCTGATAGCTATGGGCAGGCTGAACCGTCCGTCCTTGATGGTGTATGGCGGAACGATCGCGCCTGGACATTATAAGGGGCAAGACCTGAATATTGTATCAGCATTTGAGGCATTGGGGCAGAAGATTTCAGGCCACTTATCAGAACAGGATTTTCATGGGATCGTGAGGCACAGTTGTCCGGGACCGGGTGCCTGTGGTGGTATGTACACGGCGAATACTATGGCTTCCGCAATTGAAGCATTAGGAATGAGCCTCCCTTACTCAAGTAGTAATCCTGCAATCAGTCCTGAGAAAAGAAAAGAGTGTGATGATGCAGGAAGGGCCATGAGAAATCTCCTTGAAAAGAATATCCTGCCACGCGACATTATGACTAAGGAAGCATTTGAAAATGCTATCAAACTGATAATGGTATTGGGCGGGTCAACCAATGCGGTGATTCACCTGATTGCAATGGCAAAAAGTGTAGGCATATCTGTTACACAGGAAGATTTTCAGCGGATCAGTGATGTAACACCCATGTTGTCCGATTTTAAACCAAGCGGTAAGTATTTGATGCAGGACCTTCATGAGCATGGAGGCATACCGGCAGTAATGAAGTATATGCTGAATCGTGGAAAGATGAATGGAGACTGTCTGACAGTGACAGGGAAGACCATTGCAGAGAATCTTGCAGATGTAAAGGAGTTGGATTTTAAAACTCAAAAAATTGTACACTCTTTTGAAGACCCTATAAAGCCGACCGGGCATCTGCAGATACTTTATGGAAATCTGGCTCCTCTTGGAAGCGTAGCAAAGATTACCGGAAAAGAAGGTGAAAAGTTTGTGGGACCGGCAAGAGTATTTGATGGCGAACACCATCTGATAGAGGGAATTAATTCGCATCAGATAAAACCCGGCGATGTGGTAGTGATTAAGAATGTAGGGCCGAAAGGTGCACCCGGAATGCCTGAAATGCTGAAACCTACTTCTGCAATTATCGGTGCCGGATTGGGAAATACCGTAGCCCTGATTACTGATGGACGATTTAGTGGGGGTACGCACGGATTCGTCGTCGGACACGTCACTCCTGAAGCCTATGAGGGAGGGCTTATAGCATGGGTTGAAGATGATGATATCATTGAGATTGATGCAGTAAATAATAAACTTACACTTCAGGTAAGTGACGAAGTAATAAAAGAGAGGCAACAAAAACATCCGGTTCCTCACCAATTAAAGGTTTCATCAGGAGTGCTTTATAAATATGCCAGGACGGTGAGCAATGCTTCTGAAGGATGTGTAACAGATGAATTTTAAAATATTTAAAACATAAAATCATGAGTGAAACAATTCAGGAAACAGATACAAAGACTACTCAAAATACTACTACGACACGCAGGGTGTCAGGGTCGGAAGCTATTCTCGAAATATTTTTGAAAGAAGGAGTAGAAACCCTTTTCGGATATCCGGGAGGTGCAATTATGCCACTTTATGATGTGTTGTATCATTACAATGACCCGTTAAAACATATTCTGGTGCGTCACGAGCAGTGCTCAGTGCATGCAGCTCAGGGGTACGCAAGAGTAAGTGGTAAAACAGGGGTAGTATTGGCTACCAGCGGCCCGGGTGCTACGAATCTGGTAACCGGCCTTGCTGATGCAATGATTGACAGCACACCGGTAGTGTGTATCACAGGTCAGGTGTTTGCCCCGTTATTAGGTACAGATGCATTTCAGGAAACAGATATTATCAATATTACTTCTCCTGTGACAAAGTGGAGCTATCAGATTACAGATGCAGAAGAAATACCTGCGGTGTTATCCAAGGCATTCTATATTGCTGCCAGCGGAAGGCCGGGCCCTGTACTGATTGATATTACCAAGAATGCGCAGGTGCAGGAGTTTGACTTTGCCTACGAGAAGTGCGAACATATCCGCAGTTATCGTCCGAAACCTGTAGTGCGCAAGGAATATGTGGAGCAGGCAGCTGAACTGATTAATGCGGCAAAGAAACCGATGGTAATATTTGGTCAGGGTGTGATACTGGGAAATGCCGAGAAAGAGTTTAAAGCCTTTATCGAAAAGGGAAACCTGCCTGCAGGTAGCACTGTACTAGGACTCAGCGCCTTAGACTCTGATCATCCTTTATTTGTAGGTATGCTGGGTATGCATGGCAACTATGCACCCAACGTGATGACTAATGAATGTGATGTGCTGATTGCAGTGGGGATGCGGTTTGATGACCGTGTAACCGGTAGGTTAGATAAATATGCTAAACAGGCTAAAGTAGTGCATCTGGATATTGACCCTGCCGAAATTGATAAGAATGTAAAGGCAGATGTACCAGTTTGGGGCGACTGCAAAGAAACGCTCCCTATGCTGACAAAGCTCATAGAGGAAAAGAAGCATACGGAATGGGTGGCTCAGTTTAAGGAGCTTGCTAAAAAGGAGGATGAAGTATGCATCAAAAAAGAGTTGTACCCGGAGACCGATGTGCTTAGCATGGGTGAGGTGGTTAGGATATTGAATGAAATTACCGGTGGTGATGCAGTGATTGTGAGCGATGTGGGCCAGCATCAGATGGTAGCCTGCCGTTATGCGAAGTTTACAAAAAGTAAGAGTAATGTAACCAGTGGAGGATTGGGTACTATGGGTTTTGGACTGCCAGCCGCAATTGGAGCCAAACTGGGCGCACCTGAAAGAGAAGTTATTGCAGTAGTAGGTGATGGAGGTATTCAGATGACTATTCAGGAGTTAGGTACCATCATGCAGAATAATATCGGTGTAAAAATTTTAATTCTTAATAACCACTATCTGGGAATGGTGCGTCAGTGGCAGGAATTGTTTATGCAACGCAGATATTCCTTCACCGATATTGAGAGTCCTGATTTTGTGAAGTTGGCCTCCGCGTATGATATTACCTCTGCAAGGGTGGAACAAAGAGATCAACTTAAGGCAGCCCTTGAAGCAATGGTTAAGCATGAAGGATCCTATCTATTGGAAGTGAAAGTGGGTAGAGAAAACAACGTATTCCCCATGGTGCCACAGGGATGCAGCGTATCAGAAATCAGATTGTCATAACTCTTTAAAAAATATTAAAAATGAAACAGGAATATACTATCACCGTTTACACCGAGGACAGGGTGGGAATGGTTGGACGTTTGGCTAATATTTTTTCCCGCAGGAAAATCAATATCGAATACCTGAATACTGCGCCTTCTGAGGTGCAGGGAATTCACCGGTTTACAATTGTCATTCAGGAAACCCATGAAGCAGTACAGAAATTAGTACGTCAAATTGAGAAACAGGTAGATGTGCTTAAAGCCTATTTTCATACTGAAGAAGAAGTAATCTGGCAGGAGATGGGACTCTTTAAAGTGCCATCAGACAGTATTACCGAGAAAGTGAAAGTGGAGAGGCTATTGCATGAATATGGTGCAAGGGCTATCGCTATTCGCAAAGATTATATCGTGTTTGAGGCAACAGGCCATCGTGAGGAGATCGATCGGTTGGTGAAGTTTTTCGAACCATTCGGACTAATAGAGTTCGTGCGTGGAGCCAGAGTGGCTATCATCAAGAAGAGCACAGGATTCCATGAAAAAGTAAAGGAATTCGAAAGGAAACAACCGGCTGAAAACTTCGAGATTAATTCTATTCCCGAAGACCAGTCTGTATTCTCATTATAAACAAACAAAAATTCAAATAATAAAAAAAGAAAAAACATGGCAGTACTTGATTTTGCAGGCACTAAAGAAAATGTAATCACACGTGATGAATTCCCGTTATCAAAAGCACAACAAGTCTTGAAAGACGAGGTAGTAGCAGTAATCGGATACGGTGTGCAGGGACCCGGGCAGGCATTGAACCAGAGAGATAATGGTATCAATGTGATTGTGGGACAGCGTAAGAATTCTAAGAGCTGGGATAAGGCCGTTGCTGACGGTTTTGTCGAGGGCAAAGATTTATTTGAAATTGAGGAGGCTTTACAGCGTGGCACTATAATCTGCTATTTACTGAGTGATGCTGCGCAGATAGAATTGTGGCCTTTGGTGAAAAAGTATCTTACAGCGGGTAAGGCATTGTATTTCTCTCACGGGTTCGGAATTACCTACAACGATCAGACGGGGATTGTACCTCCCGCTGATGTAGATGTATTTCTGGTAGCCCCTAAAGGGAGTGGCACCTCATTGCGCAGAATGTTTCTGCAGGGGCGCGGGTTGAACAGTAGTTATGCGATTTATCAGGATGCAACCGGAAAAGCATTTGACAGGGTAGTGGCACTGGGTATTGCCATCGGCTCGGGCTATTTATTTGAAACTACTTTCAAGAAAGAAGTGTATAGCGACCTCACAGGTGAGCGGGGCACACTGATGGGCGCCATTCAGGGAATTTTTGCGGCTCAGTTCGAGACCCTTAGAAAGAACGGCCATTCACCCAGCGAAGCATTTAATGAAACAGTGGAAGAACTAACCCAATCGCTGATGCCGTTGGTAGCAGAAAACGGAATGGACTGGATGTATGCCAACTGCTCTACTACTGCACAGCGCGGTGCGCTTGATTGGTGGAAAAAGTTCAGGGATGCTACCTTGCCGGTGTTTGATGAGTTGTACAAGAGCGTGGCTGAAGGGAAAGAAGCGGCTAAGTCAATTGAAAGTAATAGCAAGAGCGACTATCGTGTACACTTAAACGAAGAATTGAAAGAATTGCGCGAAAGCGAAATGTGGCAGGCAGGGAAGTCAGTGAGAAATTTACGTCCTGAAAATCAAGCAGTATAATTTTTATGCTACAACAAGAATTAGAGGCTCCGGCTTCATTGCTACAATCACAATTTGATTTTGATGGTGCCTTCGCCAGACTGAAGGGGGTAGTGCTGAATACCCCTCTTCAGTTTAATGCGAACCTGTCGAAAAAGTATGGTGCAAATATTTATTTGAAGAGAGAAGACCTTCAGGTGGTTCGTTCCTACAAATTGCGTGGAGCGTATAACAAGATGAAGACTCTTAGCGGGGAGGAAATGAAAAAAGGGGTGGTTTGTGCGAGTGCGGGCAATCATGCACAGGGATTTGCTTATTGTTGCAGGTTGCTTAAGATTAAGGGTACGGTTTTCATGCCCGTGATCACTCCCAAACAAAAGATCAGCCATACGAAAATGTTCGGCGAAGAGTTTGTGGAAATCAGGCTGGTAGGTGATACCTATGATGCCTGTGCGGTAGCAGCGAAGGAATATGAGAAGGAAACCGGCGCTGTATTTATCCCGGCTTTTGATGATCTAAAAGTGATAGAGGGGCAGGCAACTGTTGGGATGGAAATCTTGAATGAGTTATCTGATGTCGACTATATTTTCATTCCGGTTGGTGGTGGTGGATTGGCTTCAGGAGTGGGCACCTATTTTAAACAGGTTTCTCCGAAAACGAGAATCATTGGGGTGGAGCCACAGGGAGCCCCCAGTCTTTTCAGGGCATTTGAAGAAGGTGGGCCCGTGACGCTGACTTCCATTGATACATTTGTGGATGGGGCCAGTGTCAAAAGGACAGGGGAGATAACTTATAAGATTTGTAAAGAGGTTTTAAACGAGTTGAAACTAATTCCGGAAGGGAAGGTGTGCTCCACGTTACTCCATCTTTATAATGAGGAAGCTATTATTGCGGAACCTGCGGGAGCGCTATCAATCGCTGCCCTCGACGATTGCGCCACGGAAATCAGAGGTAAGAATGTGGTGTGCATTGTGAGTGGCGGTAATAATGATATCAGCCGTACTGCGGAGATGCAGGAACGGGCTTTGGTATATGAGGGTCTGAAGCATTATTTCCTGATCAATTTTGCTCAGCGGTCCGGAGCATTAAGGGAGTTTGTGAATAATGTACTCTCAGAAGATGATGATATCACGCTGTTTGAATATGTAAAGAAGATAAACCGCGAATCCGGCCCGGCACTGGTGGGGATAGAATTGAAGCAAAACTCCGATTATGGACCACTGTTAGAGCGGATGAAAACCTACAAAGTGGACTTCAAAGAGTTGAATGGTATAGAGAAGGAGTTTAAGTTTCTTGTTTAGTGTAGAGATTAAAGGTTAATGTGTGTAGCCGGAGTGAGAGTTCCGGCTTTTTTATAGTCGTAGTTTCCCTCTCTTTTCATTTGTAATATTTACCTCAACAGGAAGGAACGCTATCGGGACGGTATTCTATATTTCCCTTTTCGTTCGTATTTTGTGCATTCACTTATGTCAGCAAAAAAAGTTTTTGTAAGCGGTTGTTTTGATCTTTTGCACAGTGGCCATATTGCCTTTCTTACTGAAGCAGCTTCTTATGGCGACCTGTATGTTTGTATAGGATCCGACAAAACGGTGGGTGATCTGAAAGGCAGGTATCCCGTCACTAATCAGCAGGAAAGAAAGTACATGATTGATGCACTGAAGTGTGTGCATGAATGCAGGATAAGCAGAGGGAGCGGATTGCTGGATTTTGTGGCTGAATTAGAAGAAATCCGACCTGAAATCTTTGTGGTAAATGAGGATGGACATACGCTTGCCAAAGAGAATTTATGCAGGAGCAAAGGGATTGAGTATATTGTTCTGCGAAGAGTGCCACATGAGAATTTACCTGTGAGGTCCACAACTCAACTTCGGACTAACAGTATCATCCCTTTTCGGATTGATATTGCCGGTGGATGGCTGGATCAGCCTTATGTGTCCAAATACTATCCGGGGCCTGTACTTACCATTTCAATTGAACCCACCGTGGAGTTTAATAATCGGAGTGGCATGGCAAGCAGTTCGCGCAACAGGGCAATAGAGCTTTGGAAAACCGCCATTCCGGGAGGAAATCCGGAGCAATTGGCCAAAGTGCTGTTCAGTTATGAAAATCCACCTGGTACAGAGGTGGTGTCCGGCTCCCAGGATTCAATCGGGATCATTTTTCCAGGGCTTAACAAGCTCAATTTTAAAAGCGGTGATTATTGGCCCGCATCAATAGATAGCATATTGGATGAAGATGTATTGCAGTGGCTGGAGGATAAGATTTACCTCCTAACGCTGGGGCCGAGGGTAGGCAACTATAACGTACTTGCAGATACGGATATTAATGAAGAAAACGCCAGAGCACTTGCTGATGCTGCTGACAATTGTTGGGAGGCCATCAGAAGTAAAGACCTCAAGGCTTTTGGAAAATATTTCACAGACTCCTTTAATGCGCAGGTAAAAATGTTTCCAAAGATGGTAGATAATGAAATTATCGCGCTAATTGACCAATATAAAAACCAGTGCGCTGGATATAAGCTCTCTGGTTCGGGTGGAGGGGGGTATCTTATTCTTATAAGCGAACAAGATATTCCAAACACGCTGAGGATAAAGATTAGGAGGCGCGATTATTAAACACTGGTTTCCCCGGATTAATAATTATTATTCATGAGTAAGAAATACTGTCTTGTCCTTGATCTTAAAGATGATCCCCGCCTCATAGCAAAGTATGAAGAATGGCATAGCAATGTCTGGCCGGAAGTTATTAACTCAATCAGAGATTCAGGTATTGAAAAGATGGAGATTTTCAGGGCTGGAAACAGACTTTGTATGGTCATTGAAGCAAGAGAGGATTTTTCGTTTGAGAACAAACAAAATTTGGATAAGACTAATGAAAAAGTGCAGGAATGGGAAGCACTGATGGACAATTTTCAACAAAGGCTGCCTTTTGCAGAAGTGGGCCAGAAATGGGTGCTCATGGATAGGATTTTTGAACTTTAGTATTGGCTGGCGCTCCCTTGTAGTAATAGCTAACTATCCACTTTAAGCATGGGCGATAGGTTTGAGTAGAATTAGCACAACCCCTTTTCAAATTAAAAAATTTTGTATTGCCGACAAGTCCTAAATTTAGGGATACGAAAAATACAAATCATTGAAAAAATCGGGCCATGTCAAAGCAAGTTTTTTCAATGGGGCCATCCCTTTGGTAGTGTGGCTGACAGTGCTTTATCTCTCCGGATTCGTGTCATGCAGGGATTCGGCAGTACATTCTGAAAATGGAATAGAGAAAGTAGAAAAATCTTCGGGAAAAGGCGTAGTTATTAAAATCCCTGACGGGCTAAAGAAAGTTCTGCTGAATACAAAGCCGCCTCCCCGGGTCACAAATGTGGACAATCCGGAGGTCAGAAGCGCGGAAGGAGAAGAGTCCCCTTTTTTCATTAACTATGGAATTTCGCAAGGGCTTCCTGTAAATTCAATTCTCTGCAGCGCCTTTGACGAGATGGGGAATCTGTGGTTGGGTACGGCCGGAGATGGTGTATGTAGGTATGATGGAAATACATGTGCAAATTATACCATTGCGCAGGGACTGGCCAGTAATGTGGTCTTTTCCATTTTAGAGTCATCTGACGGAGGTATTTGGTTTGCTACAAGCGGGGGACTCTCTAAATACGATGGCTACCGCTTTGTAACCTTTACTGCTAAGGACGGCTTGCCCGGCAATTTTATTTCTTCACTTGCTGAGGATGCCAGGGGCAATCTTTGGGTGGGAACCAGTGAGGGTGGGCTGGCCAGATACGACGGAAGGTCGTTTACAAATTATACTACTTCACAGGGATTACCGGATAATTATATCCGTTGTCTTTTGATGGCACAGGATGGCACCTTATGGATTGGTACGGCCACAGGCGGATTAAGTAACTACGATGGCCATCGGTTTAAGAACTATTCTGTAAAGGATGGGCTTGCTGATAACGCTGTCACTAATATGATGCAGGGGCATAATGGAATTATTTGGATTAGCTCGCCGTCCGGAATTACCAGGTGGGATGGGAAGAATTTCTCTGGGTATTCACTGGGGCAGAAATTTTCAGAAAATAAGATTAACTGCGCTGAAGAAGATGATGAAGGGAACATCTGGATAGGAACTTCTAATAAAGGTGTTCTGAAGTTTAATGGGCGTGAGGTGGTAAGTTACACGGTTATTCAGGGAGGCCAGGAAGGAAATGTTACCAGCATCAGGAATGACAGAAAAGGTAATCTGTGGTTTACCACCTGGGGAAACGGGGTATTCAGGTATAAGGCAAACGGTCTCTCAGCCGTGCATCTGCCCGAGGGGCTGTCAGCAGACGATGTATTTGGCATCAACCGGGACTTAACCGGTAACTTATGGCTTGGGCTAAAAGAACATGGGTTAATTGAATACGATGGAAAATTGTTTCGCAGTTTTACATCCCGTCAGGGATTGCCTGACGATGCCATCTGGACGGTCATACCCGACCGGAAAGGCAATCTGTGGATTGGCGCTGATAAGGCCGGCCTTGTGAAGTATGATGGCACAAAGTTTACCAATTACACGGTTGCACAGGGCCTGGCCGGTAATACGGTAAGTGCTTTAATGGAAGATTCGAAAGGGAGAATCTGGGTTGGGACTTTTGAAGGAGTAAGTATGTTTGATGGAGTCGGGTTTACAAGTTATACAAGTGATCAGGGATTGGCCGGTAACAATGTGCTCAGCCTTCTGGAAAGTGTCAATGGAGATATCTGGATCGCAACACATGACAATGGGGTGAGTAAATTTGATGGCACTTTATTTCATAATTACAGTGTAGTACAGGGGCTGGGGAGCAATACTGTTTACGCAGCTATCCGCGATAAGAATGGAGGGGTGTGGTTTGGCACCAGTCGGGGACTCAGCTTTTTTGATGGCAGGAAATTTAAAAATTATACTACTTCACAGGGGCTTCCTGATAACTATGTGTGGGCGCTGGCAGAGGATAAGTCCACCGACAGAATTTGGGTGGGCACCAATAATGGTATTTCACTACTGAGGCATAAATCTGCTGATGGCAAGGGCGTTGAGGTATCCTTTGAGAACTTCAACGAGGGTAACGGATATCCGGTAAGAGAGGTGAATACCGGGGCGCTTTTTGTTGATTCGCTGGGAGTACTATGGATTGGAAGCAGAGATCATGGCCTTATCAGGTTTGATTACAACCTTGTAGATAAATTGCCCGGCAACCCACCTGAACTTGTTATAAAGTCTATAAAAGTGAATGAGAAGAATATGTGCTGGCATAATCTGTCAGTAATGAATGTACGTGGAAATAGTGATGATAGCCTGGCGAGGGTAAATGAGATGGTTTCTGTATTTGGTGAGGTGCTCGAAGAGAGTGTATTGGACTCTATGAGAGATGAACATAGGGCGATTCGGTTTGACAGTATTGGACGGTTTTATCCCGTACCGCATAATCTTGTACTCCCCTATAATGAGAATACGGTTACTATTAGTTTTGCGGCAGTAGATCCGGCAGCCGCTCAGCAGATGAAGTATCAATACCTGTTGG
Source organism: Chitinophagaceae bacterium (assembly GCA_023957755.1). GTDB lineage: Bacteria > Bacteroidota > Bacteroidia > Chitinophagales > Chitinophagaceae > Ginsengibacter. The sequence goes on along the minus strand of JAMLGT010000006.1, from coordinate 59,372 downwards.
AGGGATACAGTAATGACTGGAGCCCGTTGAGCAATAATACGGTTGCAGTATTAGGCAATATTCCCCCTGGAAATTATTTATTTAAGCTGAAAGCGTTAAGCCCTTCAGGTGTGTGGAGCCGGGCGTCTTATGCATTTACAATTAAGGCCCCCTGGTGGCTTACATGGTGGGCTTATTTATTGTGTGGTTTATTTTTAGGTGCGATTTTCTTTTTCTTTTATCGAAATCATATTCGGGCTCTTGAGCGCAGACAGGAGAGGCGAATCAACCTGATGGTATCCACTCAGGAAGAGGAAAGAAGGCGAATTGCCAGAGATTTGCATGATGAAGTCGGGGTGAAGCTTTCAGCATTACGATTGTCTTTATCTTCCCTGTCTGAGAAGTTGAAGTCAGAAGAGAAAGATCAGGCAGAGGCCATTGCCCGGCAGTCTGACAGTCTTGTTGGGGAAGCAATGCAGGATGTGCGCAGGCTATTGGTCAACCTGAGCCCAAAAATATTAGAAGAGTTTGGCCTGATCCCTGCTGTCGAAGCAATTGTTACCAGGATTAATGAGACATCACCCATTCAAATTCATTTCTCGACTTTTGGCACTGTGGGACGGATGAACCATGACTTTGAATTATCCCTGTACAGAATGGTTCAGGAACTGATTAATAATGTGATAAAACACGCCGACGCTAAAGAGGTATCACTTCTGCTGGGGATGCGTGATGAAAAAATTGTCCTGATGATTGAAGACGATGGCAATGGGTTTGACGCAAGTAAAAAAGCTGAAGGGCATGGGCTGCAAAACTTAAAAGTAAGAACCCAATTAATGAAAGGGACTATTACGATCGACTCTCATCCGGGAAAAGGAACCAGCATTTCCATAGAAATACCATACAATCAAAAAAGAAAATGAAATCTCCGCTGTTACCATTGAATATATTAGTAGCTGATGATCATCGGTTAATTACTGATGGCATCTCTAAGCTGATTGAAGGCGAAGCGATGATCGGCAGTGTGATTACTGCACAGAATGGGAAAGAGGCGGTGGATATAGTCCTGGAGAGCGACATTGATTGTGTGATAATGGATATTAATATGCCGGTGTTGAATGGCCTTGAAGCCACCAGGATTATCAAGAAGGGAAAGCCTTCAGTGAAAGTGATTGTGGTCAGTATGCTTAGTGATGCTTCTATTGTGAGCAAGATGCTGAAAGCCGGAGCAGATGGATTCCTGAACAAAGACACAGGCAAAGAAGAATTGTTGAAAGCACTGGAAAGGGTAAGTGGAGGAGAAAAATATGTCAGCACAGCAATTTCCAACAACCTCCTTACCCATCTCTCAGATCCTGGTATTCAATCACGGGAAGTAGAGCGGCCATTAAGCCCCAGAGAGGTAGAAATTGTAAAGTTGATAGCAGAAGGGCTCACGAATAAAGAAATCGCCGGCCGCCTTTTTCTGAGCACCGTTACTGTGGATACTCATAGAAAAAATATCCTTGCCAAACTGCATCTGAAGAACACTGCTTCACTCGTAAAGTATGCAGTGGATCATAAATTGTTATAACCCGACTCGTACTGGTAATTATTAAGGAGTACACCAAAAAGGGTACCTCCAAAATACGCTAAAAAGTGTATTGTCTTCCTATTGATTCTGATTGACTTTTGAGGTGTTCAATTTTAAATTTTGATTGTTCACCTTTTAATTATAAGTATATGAAAAAGAATCTGTTTTATTTGATGCTTTCTATTGCGGGCATCATAATGGGATGTAGTAAGGACGGCCCATGGGGAGATGGTAATCCACACAAAGCGCCAAGCCATATAGACTTTGTGTCGCCTGATCTGTTTCCCGAAGGGCTTGCATTTGACCCAATCCATAACTCCTTTCTGGTGAGCTCCGCCTCAATGGGGCAGGTAGGCTCGGTTTCTTTTGCGGGAGTGTATCAGGCGGTAACTTCTGATGGAGGATTAAACGGCTCTACCGGATTGAAAGTTGACAAGTCCAGGCGCAGGCTTTGGGTTTGCAATATCGGAAACGGAGTGGGGGTGTATGATCTGAATAATGGAGCTCCCATCTTTTTTTCGGATGTGTCCGGGCTGCTTCCCGGAGAACCTGTTTTTCTCAATGATGAGGTAATTGATCCGGATGGGAATGCGTATGTAACCAATAGTGCCTCGCCGGTAATCTACAAAGTGGATAAGAATGGAAAGGCATCTGTGTTTTTTAGTAATCCTGATTTTGCGGTGGGGCCGATGGACTTTGGATTTAATGGCATTCAGTACGATTCGCATGGATTCTTATTGGTAACTCATACTGCACTCAATCAGATTATTAAGATTCCTGTGCACTCCCCGGAGAAGTTTTCAGTGGTAAAGCTGGGAAGTGAGATTGTACTTCCTGATGGGTTGCTCCTAAGTAAAGATGGAAAGCAACTGGTAGTAGTGAGTTACGACAGGGTACTTTCCTTTACTTCTACTGATCAATGGAATACCGGAGCACCCAGTACGAATTATGTGACGGGTAGTGATGTATTTGCATCTTCTCTGACGAGTGATGGCAAGCGTGTATTTGTGGTGTATTCCCACCTGGATAAGATGCTGGCTGGGGAGAGCCAGGATAGTTATGCTATTCAGGAGGTGCCACTTCTGAAGCCCACCTCATTTTAGAGAAGAGTAAGATGGCTATGACGGAGTTTGCCGATACAATTTCCGGCTACGACCATTGATGAGTGATCTTATCACGCCTGGTATTTTCAGTAATACAAGTAAATCATTAATGGGTGGAGAACCTGCAGCAATAGCGGGTTCTCTTTTTATTGTATCAGCTCTTTGTAAAGTACATTAGTCACTTCTCTGATCACCGCATTGAAACTGTGCTCATACCGCTGGTCGCAGCCATTGCTGATCACTACAATACCAAATTTTTTCTTTGGCTCGAAGAACATAGAGCTATAAAGCCCGTAAGCCACACCCGTATGCCCTATCAGCGTTTCGCCATCAATGAGATTTGTAGTAGTGTGCAATCCCATTCCGTAAAGCTCCTTCTGCGAAAGGGGTTTGCGCATTTCCATTTCATGTTTCTTCTTTATGATTCGTACACCGTGGAGTTTGCCTCCGTTCATGTGCATCATCATATAAGTGGCCAGTCCTGTAGATGAAATTTTCATTCCTCCGGTGGGTGAAAATATTGGAGTACTGTACCCCATCACATATTGTTCTATTTCTTTTTTACGGCTGGCATACGCGCCGGTAGAAATGTAGAACCTGGAAGAATCCCAGTTGTATTCATAGATTCTGGCAAAGCGGTTTGAATCAAGTTCATCATTATTATACCCTCCATAAATACCCAGTGGGGTCAGGACGTGGTTCACTACGTAGTGGTCAAACCTTTCCCCTGATACCCGTTCGAGAATAGTACCTGCAATGTTCAGATTCAGATTACAGTATTGATAGTCTGTTCCGGGTGCATAGTCGTTATAGCATTTCGCGGTGTTATTATTTTTGGCAGGGTTGATGACATCCAGAGTGAAGTAACCGTTGGCATCACTGAGGCTGGAAGTATGAGAGAGAAGCATCCTGAGTGTAATTTTTTTATCAGGGAATTTTGGGTTTCTTATTGTGAAGCCTATGAGATCACTTACATCATCGTCTAGTGAAAGTCGTCTTTTCTCGACTTGTTGAAGGAGTGAGGTTACTGTAAATGATTTGGAAATGGATGCAATTCTGAATATGTCACTGTTTTCAAGTGGGGTCTTCTCTTCCAGGTTTTTATATCCGAACGACTTATTGTAAATTATTTTCCCATCCTTTACCACCGCTACCGAGAGGCCAACAGTGGGTCTTAGGTGCATGATCTGGTAGATGCTGTCTTCCAGAGACTGATGTTGCGCATATCCGACTGTCTGCACCAGGAAAAAAATTATGGCAAGCAGTATTGGGCTGTAGTGAGCCTTTCTAAATAGGTGGCTGATTGTGTGCATGCGTGTTTGGTTTTGTAGTAGGAGTTTATGCTTTGTTAGTGCACTCCTTTTTCTTTCATAATCTTATTGAGCCATTTCAGCATGGATACCAGAATAGCTGTGGCTGCCATCAAAAGTATAAAGTTGACCCAGAAATAGTTGGCTTTATTTTCATAGGAATCCCATGTAGTTGCCAGTACTCCTGAAAGTTTATTACCGATAGATGTAGCAAGAAACCAGCCTCCCATCATGAGTGAAGTAATGCGGACCGGGCTTAATTTGGAAACCATAGATAATCCCATCGGACTAAGAAACAATTCTCCTATGGTAATGACGCCATAACTCAGAATCAACCACCATACACTTGACTTCTCTACCCCGTTCTTGCCTACATATACAGCAGCGATCATAAAGAGTACTGACAGGCCCGAGATAAATAACCCGTAAGCTATTTTGGTAGCCGTAGTAGGTTCTGCGTTCTTGCGTTTCAGATAGGAGAAGAGTGCAAGTATCAGTGGGGTGAGCACAATTACCCAGAAGGGATTGATAGACTGACTTAGGTTGGTTGCCCATAATTCAATTGATGCTCCTTCCTGCGGTAATTTTTCAGGGGCCACATTTTTAAAGTAAGGAGGAAATGCATATTCTTTAAGCACGACTCCGTTCTCTTTCTGCAGACGGAAGGCATGATCGTATTTGGCTACAGAGTCCTTTGTATAGTCGACAGTTTGTGAAAATTTGAGGGTATTAAATACATTACCCATTGTGCCGCTTACTTCACGATCGGTATATCGGTCGGCCCACGTATTGAGTGCGGAACCGTTCTGCTTGAATACGGCCCAGAATAATATCACTACGGCAAAAATTGCCAACAACGCAGCAATAGGCCGTTTTTCTTCTGATGATGCTTTCAGGTAGATTGATACGTAAAAGTAAATAACAGGAATACATGCAAAAATGAATGCATCAGTACTGTCTGATCCAAAAATAGATCCGGGGATGTACCATCCTATAATACCCGCCACCACTGATGGTACCAGAATTAACATGACAATTTTGGTGAAAGACATATCCCCCTCCTTCACTCCTTTCTTTACGTCGGCTGCCTTATAATGTTTTGTGCCTGCAATGAAAATGATCACGCCGATAAACATACCGATACCCGCAGCTATAAATGCATAACCCCATCCAAGCATATTATAAAGAATAGCACCGAAGAAGTTACACACGAAGGCGCCGATGTTGATACCCATATAGAATATGTTGTATCCCTCATCTTTTCGGTCAGCATATTGCGGGGTGGAATACACATTGCCCAGAAGAGTGGAAATATTTGGTTTGAAGAATCCATTGCCAATGATTACCAGAAACATGGAGAGGTAAAGAAATGTCAAATTATGGATTGCCATCAGGCAATACCCTATTCCCATCATGATGCCGCCAATAATGATAGACTTCCGGTAGCCAAAGTACCTGTCAGCTATAAGTCCGCCCAGGAATGGAGTCAGAAATACCAAAGCGATAAAAGTTCCATACAGGTCCGACGCTTCAGCCTCAGTCATTGAAAATCCCTGCTTTACGTCCTTAAGGTAGAGGGTGAAGATGCCAATCATCAGATAATATCCAAATCGTTCCCACATTTCGGAGAAGAAGAGGAATGGAAGTGCGCGGGGATGTTTTCTTTCTTTCTGAGCAGTACTCATAACAGTCTTATTTTATTTCAGCTCTTAAAGAAAGATAATTTTTCTGATAAATAGACAAACCCTGCAGACTGTCGGAGAAGAGGCACAGACCATGCTGGCCGAAACCTGTGTAGAAATGAGGGAGCCGGAGGTTTATGGACTAGCAATGGACATTGCCCAGGAGCCAGTACACCAGGAAAAATACGACTATGCTGCCGAGGCAGCCACCGCCTAATACCCTGCTGCCATATCGCCGGGCGGCAAGGTAAGCCAGAATTGTTTTCCAGAATCTGTTCATTGTGAGATGTTTAATATTTCATGCACTTCCCGAAAGTAGGAGGCTATTCAGGAATCTTTCTGCAATTATCTAAAAAAAGTGTTAAATTACAATCACATTAAAACTAGGAATCATGAAACAGGTACTCTCTGCAGCCGTGATCATGATGTTGGTTTACGGTTGTGCCCACAAGTTGGATCTCTCTGAGCAAATACCCGGTACTTACTTTCTAACACTTCAAACGGTGGAACAGGAGGACGGACGGAAGGCGACTTACAAAGATTTGAAGCAACTGAAAATATATACCGATAAGCAGTTTATGTATGCGCAGATCAATCCTGCGGATTCTACCTCGTCCTTTGGGGTGGGTGGATACTCTACCGAAGGGGATACGCTGGTAGAGCATGTATTATACAGTTCGAGGGGAAGTGGTTTTGCGGACCAGCCTGTGGATCATAGTTTATTTATTAAGATTACCGGAGACGGTTATAGCCAGATTATCAATGGAATTCAGATTAATGGTGTGTCCTCCGTCCTGACTGAAAACTATGACCGGTCGTCCCCGAAGCCTGAAAGCCCGTTGGACGGAGTGTGGAAGGAAGTGAAAGGTTTTGGAGTATCGGCTACTAATGATACGACAGTATATAACAGAACGCAATATAAGGCCTTCTGGAATGGGTATTTCATGTTTGGGCATACAAACCGAAGTGACTCCGGCAAGGTAACTACAGGTATGGGTTTCGGTAATTTTGAAATGGTTAATGACAAGCAGTTCAAAGAGACAGACCTCAATTCATCTTACGCAATTATTGCTGGTAATACTTTCACTATAGACCTGGATATGCCTGACAAAGATCACTTCACACAAACAATTAAAAACTCAGATGGATCATATAGTGTTGAGTTTTATGAAAGGCTGAAGTAATCAGCCCTTAAAGAGAAGGGCAAAGTGTGCTATTTACACTTTGCCTTTTTGATACGGTCAACTAGAATTCGGCAATCAATGACATCCATCTGGCGGCAGGTGCGCCCCACACTTCCTTATATGTAGCCGTGTTAGTCTGAGGCCAGTAAGGCTCGTCGCCGTTAAATTTAGATTGCATCCCTACGGGGATAGCGCCTACTGTTTCGCCCGGCAGTGCTACATATAGTTGAGGGTAGTTACTTCCTTCTCCCCAGATGAGCGATTGCCCGAAGGGATTCTTCCCTACAATCCAGAATAGTTGTTGTTCGGCAATATCAATTAGTTCGGGGTCGTTCAGAAACTTGCCACAAAGAGCAGCGTTCTTGCCGGTAGAGAGATGCACTGCTGCATTTCCTTTAAACGAGAACCATACGGGAAATACTCTCAAATAGTGTTCGCCATCCAGTTGCACCCCATTCCTGAGTTGCTCTTTATAATCTTTTTCAGCACCTGAGAAAACGCCCACCTGTACTTTATAGAAGTTGACAGAGTCCTTCACCTCGTCGATATGATACACACCGCTTGGTACCATTCCATAAGGATTCACATATTGCATAATAGACTTCAGATAGTCGCCATACAATCTAATGGCAGAAGCCCATTTGGGATAATCAGCGTGTTGTGGCTGGGTCTCGCACAATGCAGTCAGTGCCATCATGTAGTACTGGTCTCGCGATTGGTGTGTGAAGTGTACAATTGATTTTTTGTCCAGATCCCGGTAAAAGAATCCTCTGGTTTTGTTCTTATCATTTAGTGGTTCCGTACGTTGACACTCCAGGGTATATCTGATTGCGTTGGCGGCTTCGTCAGCATAGTATTTGTTACCGGTCATCTTGTAAAGCATGGTAGCAGCAAAGGAGATATTGGCCATGTACTGACTGTTTGAAGCCATAGCGGCGTGGTCTCCGCCTCCTCCTATACTGCTGATGTCTCTGAATCCAAGACTGTCAAATCGTTTTTTTGCGAAAGCAAAATCTTCAATAGCAGTTTTTGCCAGTTTTTCTTTAAGCATCTTGTCCTTTTGGATGCTCAGAGCTGCGAATGCCTCAATACCAGAGAATACAAAGTTTTCAAATGCTCTGTTATGTACTCTTATTTTTCTATAGCGCATAGTGTCATCTTTTGTCCCGATGAACCCGTCCGTCCAGAGATTTGTTCCCCACGTTTGAGCCCGATACCCCTCTGTGAAGCGACTCTTTAGCAGTAGGTCTATTCCCCACTCGGCCTCCTCTATGGTTCTCAGGTATAAATCATTCTCTCCTTTTTCTTTTGCTCGGTTGGCCACCTCGAGAAGGCCATACACAATCTCTCCTGACTGAAGGAATTGTTGTGACATATCAGCTGCATCGTGCCATCCTCCATTCATAACGAATGTCTGACCTTTGAATGTGCCGTTCAAGTCTGTATGACAAACGCCGTGCACACCCGGGATAGGATAACCGCATCTTTCGCAAAAGATAAAGTTTAGCATACGCCAGGCAGAATTGTCCCACACATTATTGTCAATATAAAATGGTTGTGTAACGACATTGCCCACACGTATCTTGTATTGGCCCTTTTTGGTAAAGTCCGAAAAGTCCAGAGTTTCAAAACTGCCGATCCTGGTTATCGAAGGTTTGATTTTCCCTTCATATACTATGCCGTTGGTGACGTGGTCAATCAGTTGAAACCTGCCGTTGTTTCCCGGTACGTTTACGATGGCAGATTTGACACTCGCAGGCCTGTATCCACTCGTTGAGTATATGATACGGTTGATACCGGGCTTCCATCCCAGTGCTACTTCCGGCTGATCCACTGTTTCAAGCGTTATGGCATCTATATCAAATTTGAGCGAATCGCCCATAGTGCGTTCTTTGCCAAATACCTCAATCGCAAAGGATAGTTTGGTGACCTTGTCGCGTGCCAGTTCAGGAAATTCAAGATAACACTCATTCCACTGTCCGTTTATCAGGTTGATTTCATGAATACCTTCTCTTTCGTATTTATCCGGAACCTTCTCTTTGCCGTCGTTCTCGATGATGAGATTAAGATAAATGCTTCGGGCACCTTCGCAGTCGGGATAGATGAATACCCTGATACGATTATATTTCTCCCAGTTCTTTCCGCCCACGTCGTAGGTTGCCATAGACGTACCAAAGCCAATACCCCAATTCAGGAATTGAGGATAGGTGGTTGGGGACGTGAGTTTAAGGCTCTTTTTTCCATCCATGCTTCTGTCAGAAGAAAAGTATATTCCTCCTATTCCCTTGTGTGTCCATCCTTTGGCAGATTCCATATCGCAAAGAAGATCGGAGGTAATTACCTTCTTGGTGAGTCCTTGTGACTCTAAAGACTTGCTGTAATCCAGTGGTAATGGGCGGTGTACAAATCCGGTATTACGAATGTCTTCTCTTAGTTGCATGTCCGGTTGCGCGTGAAGTGTTTGAGATGCACAGAAAATAATTACAATCAGCACAATATTTTTTTTCATAATGGCAGCCTGATGATTTAGATTTTAATGATTATGGTTGTACGTAAAGTTAACTGAAGAGCTGATATCGTGGTGTCCTGCCTGGGGGTGGGAGGTGGCTTTTTCAATGATTCCTGAAAATATCGGTTTGAGTGGCATATAGCTTACTTGAGCGGTATCCCTTGTCTGGGGGTTTTAGAGGTAACTTAGCAAGCCGGTAGCTTAAGTGAAATTTGAGGGGTGAATCTTGAAGCTAATTATTTGTTTTATTTTATTAAAAAATTATCTATGAAAAGAATGTTCGGACGCCTTACAGGCCTGTTTTTATTAGTAATTGTTACTGGTGCAGTTTCTGCTCAGAAGGGCAAAAAACCGGTTATTATCGGTTATGTGGGTGGCTATGATGGCAATATTGTAAAGACTGAGGCCATAGCAGCGAAAAAGTTGTCACATATCAATTATGCTTTTGTGGATATAAAAGATAACAGAGCATGGCTGCACAATGAAAAGACGGATACCCTCAACTTCAGAAAGCTTAATGAACTTAAGAAGATAAATCCTGATTTGAAGATTCTGATCTCGATTGGAGGATGGACATGGAGCAAGAACTTTTCTGATGCAATGCTTTCAGATACTTCTACTGCTGCATTCGCACAAAGTGCGGTAGATATCGTTGCAGCTCATAATCTGGACGGAGTTGATATTGACTGGGAGTATCCGGGAATGAAGGGTGATAACAACAAGTTCAGGCCTGAAGACAGAACCGGCTATACCAATATGTTCAAAGAGTTAAGAGAAAGACTGGATGTATTGGGTAAGCGCACCGGGAAAAAATATTTAGTGACTACTGCCATTGGCGGTTCCCGGGAATTTCTGCAACATACTCAATTAGAGATTGCCCAGAATTATCTGGACTATATCAATCTGATGAGTTATGATTTTGATGGCACTTATGATAATATGGCAGCTCATCATTCTAATCTGTACACTCCTTCAAATATGCCTTATATCTATTCGGTGGATGTGTGTGTAAAGAATATGATGCTGGTGGGAGTGAAGCCTGAGAAGATAGTGGTAGGACTTCCTTTTTATGGAAAGGGTCGGGTAGTAAAGAGTGTTGAGAATAATGGATTGTATCAGATACCGGTACGTCCGGCTTATGGTGGGGGTTATAGCTATATGAAAGACAGCCTGGTGAATAGGAAAGGTTTTGTCAGGTATTGGGACAAGGAATCTGAAATGCCTTATCTGTTTAATAAGGAGAGAAAGACTGTACTGTTTTATGATGATGAAGAGTCAGTCAGGCTGAAATGCGATTATATAAAGAAGCATAAGTTGGGAGGTGCTATGTTTTGGGAATATTTCAGCGATCCTAAGTTGTATCTCCTTAATACACTGGTAAAGGAGTTCGGATACTAAGCGTCTTTCTTTAAAATATTTTCTAAATATAAAAGCCTTCCGTTTGAGTGGAAGGCTTCTGGTGCCCGGGACTGGCATTTACTATTTTGATATAAGTCAATATTGGTAATAGTTTCAGCCGTTTCAAGAATTACAAGTAACAAAAGAGTAACGAAAATTGAATAATTGAAAAGAAGTTAACGCTGCATAACAAAAAAAACTACCTCCGCCATAGCAGTTTTGCCGGTGCTCCAGCCTAAGTCTTTGGCAATGGTGTCGCGGGTGCTGTGGATTTGCTCTGTACCAGAGTTGTCAACTATTGACAACTCTGGTTCTTCTCCTCGCTTCTTTGCCTCTCTGACTAATGCCGCTTCCACCTTTCTCTCCCTTCCTATTTCCTGCAACAACTCCCTTTTCACTTGCGCCAGCTCAAACTTCCATCCATCAGTAAGGTTGCTCAAACAAAAAACCCCGGCCAACATAAAAGCCAGGGTTTAGAACTCCGAAAACCAACTATGAGAAAAAACTATGTAGTAGCAAATGATCCTTTCACGTTGAACGCTGCGCCATAAATCGCAAGTGTTATTCTGCTTTCCACGCGGGCGGTAATCATATTCTTTTGAACGTTGTCAGTGTCCTGCTCAAAGAATTCTACCGTTACATTTTGCCGAACTGCTAAAAGGCTACCTGCATTGTCAATGATCGTGTAAACCTCCGCTGTTTGCGCCGGTGTGTCTAATACCGGTACTCCCAAAATTGAAATCTGCCCAAACGGTGAAACACTCACGTAAGATGGCAGGTCAAACACTCCTGAGCCACTCGACGCATTAAGCAACAAACCTGCATAGTCCGCCGGGTTAATGATAACTCCTGTTGGATTTTTGCCCAATGTGCGAAGTTGTAGAATACCCTGTATCAGTTTTGAAATAGGGCTGTCTGTTATCGCTGTTGGTGTGGCAGTGGTGAAATTGCCGCTCGTGTTCAATCCTGATAAATTCGGGCTTGTGCCATTGCCAGTAAGCAACTGCGCATCTTCGGCCTGCATGTAACTCTCTGTTAGCTTCTGAACTAACCAGTTTTGAGCATTAGGTACGTCGTCCAGGAACTGCTCTGAGAAGCGTACCCACCCGGCTATAACTTCGGCTTTCGCGCTTGCTTCTTTCAATTCATAATCCAGTTGCGGCTTTAATGCTTTCTCTGCTGTGGGAGCCGGTGCGCCTTCGCCTCCATTGTCTTGCAAAATTGGCAGATATGATCCTTCCATTGATCCAATCCGTAGGAAGTCGCGAACATAACGCGCACGCCTATCCGAAGGCACAACAACCAATCCCGGACTAATGGCACGGCTGCCGCCGGTAACATTACTTAATGACATATCACCAACGGCCTTTAAATCAAATTTGAAAGACTTAATTTCCCTGCCTTGTAGCTTCCTGAAATTGTCAGTGTTGTTGAAAATCTCCTCCCTTAATTGGCCATCAAAAGATTGCTCCTTCGCCTGTATTGGTGTAGGTGCATTTTTAATACGCACCTGCAATGTATCAAATGCTTTGATAGTTGCATCTAAATCTTTGCGCAAAGGCTCCGTTTCTTTAGCAACCTTGCTGTCTAATTTTGCGTCCAGTTGGTTCTTTAAATTATCCAACGCTTCACGCAATTCTGTTTCTGTATTCATCGTAAATGAATTTAAAATTTTGAATAATAAATGTTTGCTGTGGAAACGCTGTGAAGTGGTTGGTTAATTCCGGCTTTCTGCGTTGCAAGTGGTTGGTTGGTTCCGGCTTGCTATCCTTTTATACTATAACGCTCCTTTGGTAACCCATCGGCTCGCGATATAATTCTCTTTCGATATTCATAGGATCACAACTCCATGAAAGGCCGTACTCTGATAGCTTCCCGGCTCTCTTAGGCTGTTGTAGCTCCGTTATCTGCTTTTGCTGTGGCTTTACTTCCATCTTCTTAGAAGTGCCTTTAAATAGCTCCCTAATGGCTTTAAAAGGCTTCTTTGGTTCTTTTGGTTTGATCGGTTCCGTTAATGGTTCCGGGAATGGTTCCGGCTCGTTCGGATCATACGCTGACAATTCCACTTCCAGTAACAAATCCTGATCCCGAACATTGGCGGCCTTCCATGCTTCGTACTGATCTCTATTCATGGCACACTTTGCACGGCTCCTTCCATTGTTCAAATGATATAGGCCATCTTCGGTAATATCAATGAGAAAGGTTTGAGGTGGCTTTAATGCTTCCAGATCAATGTTGCCAGATAGCAGTTGCCTTATCAGTGAAAGTTTGCCTTGTTTATCCGGTTTTTGCATTGCCGTGGTTGTTTAAGGTTGCCATAATTTCAGAATATATCTTATCCACATCTTGGGCACTCATGCCGTCAACACTGCTTTGCCGTGGCATAATATAGGGCAACGTTTGAACGATGAATGATGCCTTTTCCTTATCGGGCAAACGTTCGTAAAGATTCTTTAGCTCCGAAGGCTTTAGGGCTTTCATTAAAAACCTTTCTAACATACCTTTAGGAGTGCGAACGCTATCCCTTGGCCGACCTGCCGGGTTTGCTGACTTCATGCCTACTTTCCATAGTGGGTTTGCCATAATTTTATGCCTTTGATCCAGTGTAAAAATACAAACTTTTTACTGTTTCTGTTACTTCTTTGATACTTCATTTTATAGATACCCATACTACAAAGGGTTACAGGTCAATATAATGTGCTGGTAACAGGCACAATACCGGTTTTTTTGGCCGTGCTTTTTGCTTCTTTCTCTCTCACTTTCTTTGCTTTCAATCGCTCAAAAAGCAGATCATTTTCTTTTCTCAAACTGATATATTGCCTTTCCAGTTTATTGTAGCTCCTTCTTAATTCTGCAATTACTTTTTTATCATTCATGGCTTATCAATTTTCATTAAAAAACAAGCCTCTCCATCTAAGAGGCCGGGTGTGAATTTCTTTTTAAATTCAGTTTCTACCTGTGCAATAGTTTTTGAATATTCAGTTACCGGATAACCTTGCTCGTTATAAAGTACTTCAAAATTTTCTGTGGCTGTTTTCAGCCAAACTATTTGCAGGTTATCAAATTTTTTTCCGGTTTGGTTGATCCATTGGATGTGGCAAATATCATCCGTGGATATGCTTAGCAATGGCTTCGGCTTCGCGGGTGCAGGTTCAACTATTGGTGCAGCATCTTTAAAATGCACTCCTGCATCCCTACACATGGCAAAGAATGTAGCCAGGTTTTTTGTTGAACTGGTTTTAAGGCATTTGGTAAATTGTTCATCGGTTTCATGCGGATCGTATCCGGGATAATTCTGTGAAGCTATATGAAAATATTGCCTGCCTCCCTCGCCTAAAGATGAAAATGAACAACCTAAGGCAAACCAGTTGCTATAATGGTGTGTTAGATCAATTTTCCGGGCATTTAATTCGCTTAGGCAATATTCTATTCGTTTAGTTTCATAGTTGCCTGTAATGGCCTTAAAGTGCGTTTTACGCGGAACTGGTTTAGGCCGTGAATAAAACCTGTTTAATGGCTTTGCATTGTGGTTAAAATAGGCATCCGGATCATAAGAATATCCACGCAACCGTGCCACATCTTTGCAGGCCGGATCAAGGATAATGCCCATGCTTGCAAATGCCTTTTGGATAAACTCAAAATATTGTTTGTGGTGCGCCGGTTCAGCTATCGGTATTAAACCCCAAAGGCCACGGCCTGAAACTGATAGGCCGCAATAGGCCACGTTTTGAAGGGAGCACACTTTCTGTTTCGCTGCTGTAATATCCCGCACTCCGTCAATATCGAATTGCAAAAAGCCTGAATGAGTGATAAGGGCGGTTGCCTTCCTTTCGGAGAATGTGCCGCCGGGAGTGATGGCCGGTAACACTGCCTTAAGTCTGTCGCGTTCAACTTTATCCGCATTTTTTCGTATCGCCATAACCTGATCTCTATACTTTTCGGAGCGAAGCCACGCCAAAAGGTTTACATCCTTCGGCTCTGTGGTGTGATAATTAGCGAAGCCTGAAACTGATATGTTTAAAATACTCATGTGTTAATACTGTTAGGTTTAATGGGTTTAAACCGGTATAGTTTTTTGGGTAAACCGGTTTAATGGTTTAATGGGTATAACCATTAAACCGACTATACCGCTAAACCAATAGGCATATAATTATTACATTCTCCATAGATCATCGTCTCCCTGTGTTATCATCTTATGTGCTCGCATTTCTTTGAAAAACCCTTTAGAATTTGTTTCCCCTTTTTTGCTCTCTCTCATTATTGCCTCAATTGCTTCTTTGTAGCTGTATGCCTTTTGCGCGCCAAAAACCTTGCTTGCCACATCACGGATAAAGGAAAGCCGTTGTTCATCTTTGGCGGCCTGGGTATCGCTCTTAATACCGCAATAAACGTGATAGTGTTTCAACGGATCATAACGGTACTGAATTAACGGTATCTGCCCACTGCCTGCATTGCGCAAAAATTGCGGCTGTATGGTACTTATATCGGCCTCTGTGGTGATATTAAGCACACTCTCGCTCTTCCGTTGCAGCTGGGAGCCCAGATGTCCGCGCTGTTTGTCGCTGCCAGGGTTCGTATGTACCACAACGATAACCGGGCACTCATACGTTACGGCTATTCGCTCGAAATAGTTTACAATGTCGTTGCTGTCCTCGGGATCGTTCACATCACGGATATAGTCGGCAATGCCATCAATTACCATCAGATGAATGCCGCCATAACGCAATGATGCTGCCTGTACAATGCCATCAGTTACGGCCTTATATTCGTCTAAGCTCAATTGCCGAATGTTATACGATAGCAAATAGTCCGGGCACGCCCGCACGCCTGCACGGTCAAGTATCCTGCATAAATTCCGTTTGTGCTTGCTTCGCGCTTGCTCGGTATCAATATGTATTATGGCCTTCCCTTCGCTGTTAGGCTGGATATAAAGGTCTGGAAACCCATCATAGTCGCCGGGCGCAATGGCTCCGGCAATAGTAACGCCGGTTAATGCACTCTTGCCGCTCTTGCTTGCGCCGCTGATCGTAGTTAGGTTGCCGCCAGTACACATCACTTGCCCGGCAATAGTAACAACGGAAACGGGATCGGGTACATCTGTTTGATCGGTAATTCTTAAATATTCGTACCTCTCTAAAAGGGTTTTCGGCGCAACAACATCGCCGCCCTCGGTTTGTATAAATTCGTTTAGATCGCTGCTAAAACTTTGCTCAAATTCAGCCTTTATTTCGTCCGTTTGCCGTATCTTCGTACTCATTGTTTAAACGTTTAGCGTTAAAAGTTTTTAACTCGTTTTTCAAGTTCTTTTTCGGCCGGGTTTAGTTCTCCCGGCCTTTTTTAATTGTGCCGATCCCGAAAGACAATTTTGTTTTTTGTGTCTTCGTCATCGTGTACAAAAAGCATGTACCTCATCTTGCCAACGCCTTGAAACAAGGCTATCATTTCGGCTGGTAATGGATATGCCACCGCATCACTTATAACTCCGTGCTTCGCCTGAAAAAAGATCTGTATGCCGTCCACAAAAAGATCATTCGCGATTTGAAGCTTTGCATCGCCTATCGTTGCATAAATGAATGCCAGGCGCACTTCCTTTTGGAGCTTGTTAAATTTTTTTGGTGTCATGGCTTAAATTTTACCAGTTGTGATATAATTGGCTGCCCGGCTTTCAATTTCTTCATCACTCATTGGCGGCTCTATATCCGAATGGCTCCCTAAAAGCCATTGATCTATTTTTTCACGGTCAAAAAAAAGTTTCTTACCCATTGGCCGGCTGGCTCCCGGTATTTCATTCAGCATGGTTTTTTTATACAGATAGCTTTTTGCAAGGCCGGTATATTGTACCAGTTCATCAAGCGTTAAGGCTCTCTTATTGAGAAATTGCATCGCCTTGATTATTTCAAGGTCTTCATGAATTTTTTGTAAAGTTTCCATGTGCTTTTTTTCACAAACCTGCACTTTGAAAACAAAAGAAAGAAGCACTATTTTGAGGGGTACACCAAACAAAAAAACCCGCAAATGCGGGCTGGTAAAGGCTTTTGGCTGCTATAAAATTTGGGGTACTGTACCGTACACCTATATCTTTCGAAATAGTTTTTTAAGATACTCAATATGGTTTTCGCGTTCTTTTTTCTTCCCTCCTTCAAGCTGAATTGTTACATCCTCTTTCCACGTTAAAAGGCAAAATTCGTTGCACGTTTTTATCCGGTATTTTCTTTTTTTAAAGTAATTTTCATTATACAGAAACTCCGCAAATGCTGCACGCCAAATTTTAGCAGATAACCTACTTTTTATTTTATCTATCAAGTTATCTACAAGTGGTTGTAATTCGCTTTTAACCGGGTTTGCCGGTGCAAATTCCGCGGTTATATCTAACAACTTATTTTCAGTATGTTCTTTGTATGCTTTATAAAGTAAATGCGGATCGCTGTAAATGGTAACATCTTCTTCCGTTTCAGCGGTGTAAAATTGCCATATAAAAAACTCTGATAGTGCTTTGCCGTCCGGTGCTGGCCATCCCTGTTTTTTTGCCCATGCTTCCAGCTCCCGGGCTACTGCCTCGCTTCGTTCTATGCCAGTTGTCTTTTCTTGGTCTATTAAAGCCCTAACCTGTTGAAAAGCTGCATCAAACTTTTTCCTTCCTACCTTTTCCGCAAGGCCGCCAATATCTCCCTTTGTTAATTCTATGGCATCAGCCACGCCGCGCCTGGCCAGATCAATATCATATTTTAATAACCTGCCATAGCCGGTGATCTGCATCTGAAAGTTATCTTCCGTTATGAAGTCGCGCTGCTCCTGAATGCGTTTTGCTGCTTTCTCACTTCCCTTTTTCCTGCATATCTCTAATTGATCTTCCATCCGTACCAGAACATCGTTTAACTGGCCGATAAACTCCCCTTCCAGTGCTTCAATAGCTTTTGTACATCCGGTAAAAAATTCAAGTGTGTCATAATTTACCTTTTTCGCCTCCTGCATTTTTCTGAAAATGTGCTGTGCAAAAAATGGCTTTACATTGGCATCAAATAGGGCATCAATAATAACTTGCTTGTAATTCATGGCTATTAATTTTCAGGGTTTAGATCAACGCTTAATCCATCCGTAGCACGCTGTTTCAGGGCTTGTGCAGCCTTTACATAACGTTGGGTATGTTTTGTGCTGGTATGTCCTAAAATGGCTGCTATTGTCAAAAGGTTTTCACCATTGAAGGCTAAGTTGGTTCCGGCTGAATGCCGGGCATTATGCCATGTAATTTCTTTTTGTATTCCCGCACGTCTTACCCATGCTTTTACGGTTTTATTAGCTCCGTTGGCAGTGGGTAGCTCAAATACAAGCTGATCCGGCTTTCCACGTTTACCAATTAACTGAAGGGCTGTACCATTCATATTGATAGTAACATCTTCGTCGGTCTTTGATTGAGAAATCACAATGCTTTCTTTTTGAATATTGTGCCATTTCAGCATAGATACATCGCACCATCTTAAGCCAGTCATGCAGCAAAACAGAAAAGCCTTTTTAACCTGATCGCTTTCTGTTGGAGTGTTCCAAAGAAGTTTAATTTCATCCGGGGTTAGTGTGTCTTTTTTTCGTGCTTTGCCTACAATGGTCGGCACATCGGCGGCCACATTCTTAATCATCATATTTTCTTTGTATGCTCGCTTCATCATCTTTTTAAATCGGGCAAAGTAGCTGCTTGCGCCTTCGCCTTTTGAAAAGCTGATAAGGTAGTCTTGAAAGTCAGAAACTACCAGTTCGCTGATCCGGCCAAAGGTTAAACCAGTCAATTTATTTTCAACCAAAAAAGTTTTGAAATGGTTTAAGGCTCCTTGCATATTTCGTTTGTCGCCTTTATCATATTTATCAACATAGGCCTGCATCCATTTTGTTACTTCGGTTTTTTTGCCGGTATCAGTAACAATATCAAAATCACCGGCTGCCAGTTCATGGGCTTTCTTTGTGGCTATCCTTTCAGCCAAAGCAAGGTTTTCTTTGTTGCGCTGCTTTATGGCCGGGCTTGTGCCTTTCTGCAAGGTCAATTCTTTAAGAAACTCAAACTTTCTTTGGCCATTGTGGTAAATATCCAGTACTAAAGAAGTACTGCCATTCTTGTTTTTTCGTTGTCTAATTTTTACACTCATTTTCTTTTGTTTTACTTTTTCTTTACCAAAGGTATGAAAAAAGGATATTGTTTGTTACTCGGGTAACAAAAGAGTAACAGAAGTAACATGAAACAAAAGAACAATAAAGGAATATCAAAAGAAACAAAAACGCCTGAAATGCAGTACTGGTAAAGGTTTCAGCGCATAAAAAAAGCAGCCGTTAAGCTGCTAAAGTGCCCGGGACTGGAATCGAACCAGCACGTCCTTGCGAACGGCAGATTTTGAGTCTGCTGCGTCTACCAATTCCGCCACCCGGGCGTTAATGGAAATGGGGTGCAATATTACATTTTCCATGCAGTACTACCAAAATTTTGTAAACATTTTCGGCTATTCAGGATTGGGCTGCTATTATGAATCAATGCCATCTAAGGGATCATAATTGTGTAAACAGAGCTGCCTGTGCTTGCTGCTTTTCAAATAAGATGAATTAGCACTAAATTGCGCCCTCTTTTAAATACATTATAAATTGAAGTTTGGTATTATTAAGGAAGGAAAAGTTCCTCAGGACAATCGGGTGGCTTTCACTCCCAAACAATGCAAATGGTTGCAGCAGAATAAAGGAATCACTGTATTGGTAGAGTCTTCGGCTCACAGGTGCTTTACTGATGAAGAATACCATCAGGAAGGGATTCAGGTGGTGGCAGACGTATCTTCCTGTGATGTTTTGTTCGGTATTAAGGAAATTCCTGTGGACATGTTAATTCCGGAGAAAACTTACTTTTTCTTTTCACATACCAGGAAAATGCAGCCTTACAACCAGAAGATGATGCGTGATATCGTCAGCAAGAAAATTACGCTGGTTGATTATGAGTGCCTGGAACATGCAGATGGTGCGCGTGTGCTTGGATTTGGCTTTTTTGCAGGAGTGGTTGGCGCGCATAATGGAATGTGGGCTTATGGAAACAGAACCGGGGACTATCGTTTAGAACGGATTTATGAAAGATATGATTTCGAATCGCTGACAGGCTCCTACTTCGGGCTCAAATTACCGAATGTCAAAGTAGTGGTAACCGGAAGTGGCAGGGTGGCTCATGGCATCCTGGAAGTTATGACTTTGATGGGGATGCACCAGGTAGAGCCTGACGAGTTTTTGTCTGAAGAGTTTTCTTATCCTGTGTACGTGAATCTGAAAGGAGCGGAGCTTTATCGCCATAAATCAGGAGAAAAGTATGATAGAGAAAAATTTCATGAACATCCTGAAGAATACGACTGTCTGTTTCGCGATTATCTTTCAGCTACAGATATATTACTTAATGGTGTGTATTGGGATGAAGGGGTACCACGGCTTTTTGAGTTGGAAGATATGAAGCGGGATGACTTTAGAATAAAAACAATTTCTGATATTACAGACGATTATCACGGTTCTGTGCCATGTAATTTAGGAGATGGTACCATCCAGTCTCCCATATACGGAGTTGACAGGTTGACAGGCGCCAGGACGGCTCCCTACCTTAATAGCTCAGTGGATATTGTAGCAGTCGGTAATCTTCCGAATGAGTTGCCTAAGGATGCCTCCCGGTATTTTGGAGAGCAGTTGATTAAATACGTGGTAGATAACCTGGGAACAGATTCTTCGCTTATTCATAATGCAACGATTACGAGAGGAGGAGCACTTACTGAAAGGTTTTCGTATCTAAAGGAATATGCGGGGCTTTAGCTTTTATTAAAGTTATAAGTGCAGGTAATAGTCTCTCAGCAACTCCTTAAATGCAGGGGTGTATTGCTGTTGTTGATATATACAAATTTCACTTGTTTCGGTGGGGTGAATGTCACTTGCAAAAGTGCCTCTGTAGGCAATTCTGAAAGGCGGTTTTTCTGCTGAGTTTTTTATCATCAATTTCTTTGAGACCCTTGCCTGATAAGCCTGTAACAAATCTTCAAAGTCTTTCTCCCTGGACGAGGCAATCAGCACGTAGAAGTATCCATCGGCCCTTATGTGATGTTTTATTTCTTTTATCAGTTCTTCCAGGCGCAACCCTGAATCATGCATGGCTGCTGTTCTCCCTTTGTGGAATCCTTTGAGGCTGTTTTCGTAAAATGGTGGGTTAGATATGATGAGATCGTATGCTGCCGGAGCCTTAAATTCTTTTATGTCTGAATGGAATGCGACTAACCTTCCTGCCCATTCGGACTCATTGAAGTTTTGCTTCATTTGTGTGAAAGCATCTGAGTCAGATTCTACACTGTGAATCTTACCGGATATTTTCTGCGCCAACATCAGGCTTAGCAACCCTGTACCTCCTCCTATATCCAAAGAATACTCAGGATTGGATTGCTGTAAAACGAGGTCGTTTGCTACCCATGCACCAAACAGACAGGAGTCTGTGCAAACCTTCATTGCGCACCGGGCCTGTGTTACAAGGAATTGCTTGAATTGAAAATAGTCATTTGCCATGCTTACACTCTTGCTGAGGGGACTGTGTCGAGTGGTGAGAAAATATGGTGCAGGAATTTATAATAACCCGCGATTGCAATCATTCCTGCATTGTCAGTACAGTATTCGAAAGGGGGGATGTAGGTGTGCCATCCAAGCTTTTGGCCTAAAGCCAGGAAATCCCTACGTAGTCCTTTATTGGCACTGACGCCACCGGCAATACATATTTCATGTATTCCCGTTTGTGCAGAAGCTGATTGAAGTTTATCCAGCAGGATAGAGATGATACGATGCTGTATAGATGCACAGATATCATTCATATTCTCCCTGATGAAGTCCGGATTAGATTTTTGATGATCCCTGATGAAGTAAAGTATGGCAGTCTTCAGGCCACTAAAACTGAAATTCAGTTCGGGAATCTTTGGCTCTGGAAATGAGAATACGGGTGTGCCTTCCGCAGCGTACTTATCTATCAGGGGCCCGCCGGGATAGGGAAGGCCCAGCATCTTAGCTGCCTTGTCAAAAGCTTCTCCGGCAGCGTCGTCGAGTGTTTGGCCGATGACTTCGAGTCGTAGAGGTGAGTGGCAGATTACAATCTGAGTGTGTCCGCCACTTACTGTGAGACAGAGAAATGGAAATTCAGGCACTTTATTGCTTGCGTCTTTCTTTCTGATCAGGTTAGCTAAAACATGTGCTTCCATGTGCTGCACAGCAATCAGGGGCTTATCCATAGCCAATGCCAGAGACTTTGCAAAACCAGCGCCTACCAGTAGCGACCCAATCAATCCCGGTGATTGGGTGAAGGCAAACGCATCAATATCTGCCATACTGCATCCAGCCTCTTCCATCGCCTGTGCCACTACCGGCACGATGGCCTCCAGATGTGCGCGTGATGCGAGTTCAGGTACCACTCCGCCATATTTCTTATGTATAAGTTGGCTGAAAACCGTATTGCTCAGCATCACCTCATCTCTGCAAATAGCTGCTGCAGTTTCGTCGCATGAAGATTCAATGGCCAAAATCGTTGCCATCTCAAAGTATTTTTAAGTGTTTCAGTGTGCGAAGGTAAGTGCTTATTTACTTGGATCGGATTGCAACTACTGGATCAAGCTTTGCTGCCGAATATGCAGGTATGATTCCTGAAGCTACACCTATAACCACACAGATTGTGATTGCCAAAAGCAGGATAGACGCAGAAATAAATACTGGAAACCCTATCAGGCTTGAAAGAATGAGGGTAAGGAGATACACCAAGAGTAATCCTATAAGACCGCCCAGAATAGAAATGATGGCTGCTTCCAGCAAAAATTCCGAAAGGATACTTCTTCGCTTGGCTCCTATTGCTTTCTTAAGGCCTATAATTGAGGTTCTTTCTTTTACGGTCACAAACATAATATTCGAGATTCCGAAGGCTCCTACTATCAGACTAAGAATCCCAATGGCCCATCCTCCCAGATTGATTGAGTCGAATATAGATGAAACCTGATCGGCAAGCACGCTAATCTGATTTAGTGTAAAATTATCTTCTTCGCGAGGGCCCAGCATGCGAATAGATCGCATGATCCCTTCCAACTCATTTGCAAGTGCTGCTGAGGAAATATTGTCCTTACCTTTCACAATAATCTTTGGTGAGGAATTCTCATCGCCGAAGATTTTTTTTGCAAACTGATAAGGTATAAATACAGCCTGGTCGCTATTGAATCCGGTGATGCTGGTTCCTGTTTTCTTTACTACACCGATTATAGTCACCTGAGTATTTTTCAGTCGTACAATCTTTCCGGTTGCGCGGGCCGGATTACCAAACAGGTCTTCTGCATTGGTGTATCCAATCACGGCGACAGGACTGCCATAGGAAAATTCATTTGCTGAAAAATATCGTCCAAACTGTATTTCTACAGGATTTATATTCTGTGTTTCGGGTGTAATGCCCGTGATTCCTGCGGAGGTTAATGCAATATCCCCAAAACTAACTGTCTGGTTAGATTCTACCTGAAAAGCCACATCGGAGGCCAGGTGACTTCTTTCTTTTATAGCCAGTGCTTCTCTGTATTTCGGCGAAGGCCTTTTTTCGTATTTCCACCAGGGATAATCAGGGCCTCCCTTATAATCCCATTTATCGATGTGAATGGAGTTACTTCCAAGGCTGCTGAGTTCTTTCTGTATATTGAGTTTAAGGCTGTTGACAGTTGCCAGCACCCCTATGATACAAAAGATGCCAAAGGAAATTCCAATGAGGGAAAGGAATGTTCTGAGCTTATTTACTTTCAATTCCTGAAATGTAAGTCTCAGTGAATTCCATAATATGGTAAGAGATTTGTACACTAAAGCAAATATATTCCATAGCCTATATTTGTTATGAAAAATTTGGTGAAAGGTTTGTGAAGTGTGGAATTATATTTTAAACGCCCGTCTTAATGGCACTGGAACCTCATAAAGAAAATATCAGCATTCAGCGTTTAGTGCTCTTGCTTGCCGTGGTGCTATTCAGTGTGAAGATTATCGCGTGGTTTTATACCAATTCTCTGGCGATTCTTTCAGATGCGCTGGAAAGCATTGTAAATGTGCTGGCGGGCGCTATTGGGTTGTATAGCTTGTCACTGGCGTCAAAGCCAAGGGACTATGACCATCCTTATGGACATGGCAAAGCAGAGTTTCTTTCTGCTGCCTTTGAGTCTTTTTTTATTCTCCTGGCCGGGTTATATATTATCTACCATGCCATCAAAAGTTTCTTTTATCCGGAATCTCTTGGTGAATTAACCATTGGAATTTTCCTGATGGCGGCTACTGCCGTAGTGAACTTTGCAGTAGGATATTATTGTGAGTTGAAAGGCAAAAAAAACCAATCCCTGCAATTGGTGGCTGCCGGAAAGCACCTAAAGACTGATACTTACTCCACCCTGGCAATCATTCTGGGACTGATCCTGATTAAGGTGACCGGAATAAAGCATCTGGACGGTGTGGTGGCAATCCTTGCTGCCTTGTTTATCGTTATCACAGGGATTCGGATGATGCGAGTGAGCATTGGAGGTATGATGGACGAGGCTGATGAGAAATTGCTTGCACGAATGGTGGCACTGTTGAACGAGAAAAGAAATGAAAACTGGATTGATTTGCACAATATGAGGGTGATTCGGTATGGCAGCACATTACACTGCGACTGCCACCTGACAGTTCCCTGGTACCTGAATGTGAGGGAAGCCCATGAAGAGATGACCAGACTGAGAAATGTAATTGAAGAAGAATTTGGGACTTCTGTTGAAATGTTTGTCCATACTGATCCGTGTATGGATTACAGTTGTAGAATTTGCAGTAAGGTGAATTGTCACGTGCGCAAACACCCAATGGAGAAAAAGATTGTGTGGACAGTGGATAATATAGTGCGCGATCGTAAACATCGTATTGGTACGATGTGAAATTGCTTACCTGCCAAATAGATAAATCCCCAGTGCTGTAGCTGCAAGTCCACCGAACACACTGATGCCTGCATAGAGTAAACTGCGAAGTGCCAATCCGTTTCTGAACAATTCAATGGTTTCTGCACTAAATGCAGAGAAGGTAGTAAATCCGCCCAGCACTCCTGCTATGAAAAATGTCCTCCATTCAGTATTGATGCTCCCTTTTTCAGCAAAAGTGTAAAGCACGCCAATCAGGAAACATCCAAGCAGGTTTACGATCAATGTGCCATGTGGGAAATAAAACAGTGATTTATTTTGAAAAGGGATACCGATTGCAAAGCGTGTAGCACCTCCTAAAAAACTTCCTGCTCCTGCAAGTAAAATCAGTTTAAACATTAAACGTGATTATGCATTAATACATATTATTCGGAGTCGTCAATGAAAGTGTACTTGAAGTCGACCAGCCACTCCTCTCCGTGTTTAGTCAGTTTGAGTTTGGTGGGTTCCTTCTTATAAGTATTCTTATAGTATATGAGCTCAGTGGAGTCATTGAGAGTTTTTGTACTGTCAATGATGATATCTGCGTCGCGATAATTTTCACGCTCTGAGGGAGACAATCCGGCTGTAAATTCTTTATACCTGTCGAGGTATTGATTGTTGGTGCTGTCTTCCAGTATGAATTTTTCGGCTTTTACATAGTCACCTTTCAGAGAAGCCTCTATGAATCCCCGTCCGCTGGATAGTGGGTCACTTCTATCAATATTTTCATCCTTGCATGATGTGAGAAAAATTATACCGGTTATAATTATTAAAAACTTTTTCATTTTTTCCTGTCATTTATTGTTGCTGCATTTTCTTTATTGCATCTTGTACCTCCTTCATCTTATCTGCAGGAATGTTTTTAGAAATGCTGTCCAGTAATTTTGCGGCTTGATCGATTTTCTTGGGATCTATATTCTTCATCATCTCATTGAGAGAGTCCATCGAACCACCGAGTTTGTCGATTCCTTCCTGCAAAGCTTTGGTAGCAGTGGAGTCAGGTATCACTCCTTTCTCTCCCATCTTATCCTTTGCCATTTTCAGAAGTGTAGCCATGTCAAAGGCTACTTTCCACTGGCCTGATTCTTTTTTGAGATAAAAGTTGATGGCTTCACCGGATGCTTTCTCAGTAACCGATACGGTAGCATTGTCACCATCAATCCTGGTATCGCCAATTTTGATTTTGTCTTTGTTAAATTGGTCCATGCTGCTATCAGGTGTATCCAGTCCACGCAGACTGAGTTCCATCATACTGATCATTCCTTCGCTATCCTGAGTCACCAGTTTCTTAGCTTCAGGAATGTTTTTTTGAGAAATAGCATCAAAGAAAGCAGCCAATACCTCACTTGGGCTTTTGCCTGATTGGAGAGAGTTACAGGCGCCAAGGATAAATAAAAGTGCAGGAGCAAAAATCAGAAGCTTCTTCATTTTTAATATGTTTTGGAGGACAAAAGTAGTTTTTAATTTCTTTTGGTATTGGAGAATAAGCATAAAATATATCCAATCATCCAAATGCTTGTCGGCAAGATAGATGTGCTTCAGGTTCCGGCACCTGGTGCAGGGCGGATAAGCTTACTTTTCAGGATGATGCCTTTCTTTCTCGTGAGCCGCTTCTTTTTCGTAGGCTTTGATGATTTGTTTCACCAGTTTGTGCCTTACCACATCTTCTTCATCCAGTTCTATATGTCCGATGCCATCGATGTGCCTCAGGATTCTTACGGATTTTTCGAGGCCGCTTCTCACTTTTGGAGGCAGGTCTATCTGGGATACGTCGCCTGTAATAATTGCCTTGGCATTAGCTCCGATTCTGGTCAGGAACATTTTCAGTTGCAGATCGGTGGCGTTTTGAGCCTCATCCAGAATGATAAAGGCATTATCCAGCGTTCTGCCGCGCATGTAGGCCAATGGAGCTATTTCTATAGTGCGCGTGGTCATATAGTATCCCAGTTTGTCTGCCGGAATCATATCGTCAAGCGCATCATATAGCGGACGCAGGTAAGGATCTATCTTTTCCTTCAGGTCGCCGGGCAGGAACCCAAGGCTTTCGCCTGCCTCCACTGCCGGACGGGTGAGGATTATCTTCTTTACCTGTTTGTTCTTTAATGCTCTCACGGCGAGTGCTACCGCTGTGTATGTTTTACCTGTCCCAGCCGGGCCGATGGCAAATACGATATCGTTTCCGTCCAACGCCTGAACCATTTTCTTCTGGTTGGGAGTACGGGCTCTGACTGTTTTTCCGTTAGGTCCAAATACCAGCACTTCGTTAGGGTTGCGATCCATAAAGTGGTCGATAACTGTTTCGTCATCCCCACCCAGTATTTGTTCCATGTAATTGTCGCTCATGTGGCCGTTTCGTTCAAGGTATTGTACAGCTAGCCTGATTTTTTCTTTCGCAGCCGCAATTTGCTCAGGAGTACCACTGAGTTTTAGCTGTGTACCCCTGCTGAGAATTTTCAGTCGGGGGAATTTTTTCTTAAGAATGTCGAGCTTGCTGTTGTTTACTCCAAAGAAATCAATTGGGTTGATGGTCTCCAGATTAATGATAACGTCAGTCAATACAGGTTAGTTTTAAGAGTAGTTTAAAAGGGTTTTGATGGATTGAAAATATCTTCTCGATTTTACTTTGTCGAATTTAGTTATTCACACTGAGTTGAAAAAGTTAATTCTACCATATAGTTTAGCCAAAGTGGCTTCTGCTTTTTGAGTTCCTGTATCTTCTTCTTTAATTTTTTTGTTCAAGATTTTTTGGACTCTCAGAGCCAATGAATGCATTTACGGATATTGGAAGCCGGGCCGCTGGCCATAAATTTATCTTTTCCGAAATATTTATTTAATAAATTCGCTCAAATAATTTGAAATGATGAATAAAAGTTTTTTAACCGTGCTTGTACTTGTAGTCTCTATATTCGGGCTACAGGCTTTTACCTCTGCCAATCAGCCGAGATTTAAAAATCTTCACATTCTGCCTCAGGATATTACTAAAGATGGGTTGGATAGCGTGATGCAGCATTTTACAGCTTCATTAGGAGTAAGATGTAGTTTCTGTCATGTGCGCGATGAGGCAACTAAAAGAACGGATTTTTCGAGTGATGCAAAACCGGAAAAATTAATTGCGCGCAAGATGATGCTGATGTCGATTGATATCAATAAAAATCATTTCTCTGAGATTGAAGAGGAAATGGGGCATGGTACATCTGCAGCCGCAGATACTTCTTCAGTGCAGTATATGCTGAAATATGTAACATGCTACACCTGTCATAAAGGTGATGCACATCCGGTAAATATTCCTCCGGCACGAGAGCATTAATTTTACGGGTGATATACAAAAGCGGAAGTGCTTTTTAAAAGTATTTCCGCTTTTTTGTTTTGGATTGACATTATCCGATAATATTTTTAAGACTCTTATCTATTCTGGCTTTGACCTCAGTATCTGTGAGTGTTTCAGGAGTAAAGGGTGAACCTAGTAATTTTTCGTATAATTCGATATATCTATTCTTGATGGTATCCACCCATTCGTCGGTCATTTCAGGAACTGATTGTCCCTCTTTGCCCATAAAGTTGTTAGATACCAGCCACTCTCTTACAAATTCCTTACTCAGTTGTTTCTGGTGTGCACCTTTGGCAAGATTTTCCTCAAAGTGATCTGCGTAGAAATATCTGGAACTGTCAGGAGTATGCACCTCATCAATAATGTAGATGTGATCTCCTGACTTGCCAAATTCATATTTGGTATCTGCAAGTATTAACCCTCTGGTGAGCGCATATTCCTTCCCTTTTTGAAACAGCGCAAGCGCATAAGACTCCAGTTGTTTGTAATCTGTTTCGGAAACTATACCACGTGCAATAATTTCTTCCCGGCTGATATCCTCGTCATGTCCTTCGGAAGCTTTGGTACTGGGAGTGATGATGGGCTTAGGGAAATAATCATTTTCTTTCATGCCGTCCGGCAGTGCCACACCACAGAGTTCTCTTTTACCACTGTGATAGGTGCGCCATGCATGACCCACCAGATTACCTCTTACCACCATCTCTACCTTGAATGGAGTGCAGCGCTTTCCTATGGAAACATGGGATGCAGGAGTATCCATCAACCAGTTAGGACAAATATCTTCGGTGAGCCGGAGCATAAAGGCGGCAATGCGGTTCAGCACCTGGCCCTTGTATGGAATGGGTTTGGGCAATACCACATCAAATGCAGAAATCCTGTTGCTGGTAATCATTACGAGATACTCGTCCTGTATGGTATAAACGTCCCTGACTTTTCCTTTATAGAAGGAAGTCTGTCCGTCAAAGTGAAATTGATTCATAGAAAGATTTGAATCGCAAAAGTGCAAAATATTTATGATGCCTGCCTGTATTTTCCTCTTTCGATATTTCAGGGCGTATGGAAATTTATATCGAAATATTTTTTAAAGCCCGATAACAATCCTAAATTGCTTATAATTTAAATAAATAACAGTCTATGAGAAGATTATTGAAACTAACATTCCTGCTTATGGCAGTATTGTTTGTTATGCCTGCATTTTCTCAGCAGGTAATCAAAGGAAAGGTTAATAATTCGGCTACCGGATTGCCGGTACCGGCTGTTTCAGTTACGGTGAGTGGCACCGGAGAGGGAACGTTTACCGATGAAAATGGAGAATTCTCCCTTTCAGTAAAGGGTGCTTTTCCAATGACCCTTATGGTGACTTCAGTTGGTTTTGAAGGCCGGCAGGTGGTAGTAAATAGTGCGTCAGACTTTGTAATGGTGCAGTTACTTCAAACGGCTACCCTAGGTCAGGAAATAGTAGTATCTGCTACACGTACACCTTCAAAAATATTGGAATCACCCGTAACCATCGAACGGATCAGTGCAAAGGATATTACAAATGCCACTGCTGTTTCATATTATGACATGGTCAGGAATCTGAAAGGGGTGGATATGGTGAATGCATCGCTTACGTTTGCTTCACCAAGTACACGTGGATTTAACGGAAGTGGTAACCTGAGGCTGAACCAAATTGTGGATGGTATGGATAACCAGGCGCCAGGTCTTAACTTCTCTGTTGGTAGTGTGATAGGTATTACACAACTCGATGTAGAGAGCGTGGAATTGTTGCCTGGAGCTTCATCAGCACTTTATGGGCCTGGTGGTATGAACGGGGCATTGATTATTAACAGTAAAGATCCATTTAAGTATCAGGGATTTTCGTTTGATATCAAACAGGGAATCATGAATATTGATAACCATAGCAGAAAGACTTCACCCTATTACGACTGGACATTCAGATGGGCTAAGAAAGTAAGTGATAAGTTTGCGTTTAAGCTGAATGGCCAGCTGATTCAGGCGAAGGACTGGGTAGCTGATGATTATCGCAACTATAACCGTACCGGAACTACCGGTGCAATCAAAGCCGGAACCCGTGAGACAGATCCTAACTATGATGGGGTGAATGTGTATGGGGATGAAACCACTGCGGATATTATGTCAAATGTGTTGAAACCACTTGCAGCGGCGGCTCCATTTTATGCCCCCTATATCAATGCAATGCCAGCTTCGATTCCCGTATCCAGGACCGGTTATCTGGAAAAGGATATCCTGGATCCGAATACTATGAACCTTAAGTTTAGCGGACAAATAAGTTATAAAGTAACGAATCAGACTACACTGAATGTGGCAGGGTACTTTGGAACCGGAAACACGGTATATACAGGTAGTGACAGATATTCTTTGCTAAACCTGAAGATAGCTCAGTATAAGGCTGAACTCGTAAATAAGAACTGGTTCCTCAGAGCATGGACTACTCAGGAAAATGCAGGCGAATCATACAATGCTACCGTTACTACCAGACTTTTGAATGAAGCCTGGAAGCCGAGTGGCGGAACCGGTGGCTGGTACTATACTTATGCAATGGCTTTCCTCAATGCCAAGATTGGTGGGCAAACAGATATTGCAGCCCATAACAGTGCGCGCGCTGTCGCGGACATTGGTCGCCCTGACGCAGGATCCCCTGAATTTAAGACGCTGTTTGATAATGTGAGAAGCGTGCCAATTTCACAGGGCGGAGGATTGTTTGTGGATAAGACTGATTTATACAATTTGGAAGGACAGTACAACCTGTCCGATATCACAGGTTCATTTGCTGATATTCTGGTAGGTGCGAATTATAAGAGGTATGTGCTGAATTCGGAAGGGACTTTGTTTGCAGACTCTACCGGCAAAATTCCTATTAACGAATATGGCGCTTATATTCAGGCTACAAAGAAATTTGCAAATGAACGTTTTAGTATTATCGCAAGTGCCAGGTATGATAAGAATGACAATTTTGACGGACGCTTTACTCCGAGGGTTTCTTTTGTGATTAAAGTGGCGGAGGATAACAACATAAGGATGTCCTACCAGCAAGCCTACAGATTTGGAAGCACGCAACAGCAATGGATTAACCTGAGAGTAGGTGGTGGTACTGCACTGATAGGTGGTGTGCAGGCTTTCAGAAACTACTACCACTTTAATACAAATCCTGTGTATGGTATAGATGACAATATGTTTGCTGGTAACCCGACTATTAAAAACTTGCAGAAGTTTAAGGCCGAGACCGTGAATTCGTTTGAATTGGGGTACAAAGGACTGGTAGCCGATAAGAAGTTGTTGATAGACTTATACGGCTATTATGGAATTTATAAAGATTTCATCACCAGAACTCTGGTAGCGCAGTCAGTAAATAATAATGCATCCGTATTTTCAAATCCGGCCACCGTTAGGGCCAACCTGAATAATCCTGCATTAGTTACCGTGTATTCAGTTCCTCAGAATGTGGCGAATGATGTTACTACGTATGGATTTGGCTTAAGTGCTACCTATATGTTCCCAAAGAATTTCACTCTTGAAGTTCAGGGTTCATCCGATCATTTGGATAATGTTCCTGCCGGATTTATTGCAGCCTTTAATGCGCCAAAATACAGAGCAGGAGTATCACTGGCAAATACAGGATTTGGCCATCAGAATCGTTATGGTTTCACGATTAACTATAAGTGGCAGGATGAGGTAATTTATCAGGGTGATTTTGCATCCGGAATAGTTCCTGCATTCCATACATTGGATGCTCAGGTGAATTACAAATTCCCTAAGGAGAAGGTGATGGTAAAACTGGGTGGGACTAATATCCTGAATCAGTATTATAGAAATGGTTTTGGTAATGCAACCATTGGAGGTTTGTATTATGTGGGCGTGGGATATAATATTTTTTAAGAAACAGCTTGTTCAAATTTTAAATAGATAATATGAAGAACAATAAAATTAGTTTACGATTGAAGATTGTTGCTGTAGCAGCAATTGCGTTGGCAGGAGTATTTAGCTCCTGTAACAAGGCGCTTCCGGATGCAGAGCCAATAAATCCGCCGGTATTAAATCCCGAAGCCTCACAAAGTATAGGTTCCAAGATTGAGTCCGACGCTAATTATAGCATTTATCTGGCAGCTGTGAAGAGAGTGCCGGGGCTTTTGGATAAGTTGAAAGACAAGTCGAATACCTTTACAGCATTTGTTCCGGATAATGCAGGCTTTCAGGCTTCAGGGATTCCCTCTGCTGCTGTAATTAATGCCATGCCTCTGGCATCTGTTATTGGAATGGTGCAGTATTCATTGCTTCCCGGCCAGCAACATTTATCTGGCGAGTTTGGGACATTTCCTAATACCCAATTCCCGACCTCTCTGAATATAGGAACACTGCCGGGTACTCCGGTTCCATTACAGATGAGTATTTTTCCAAGCAAATTGTCAAATGGTTTCTGGGTGAATAATATTCCGGTGAAGTCAGCTGACGAGAAGTACACTAATGGCACTATTCATAAAATGGCTGCCGTGGTAGCTCCTCCCTCCAAACTTTTGAGTGATGAAATTTACTCAAATCCTGACCTTCTTTATTTTAAGAATGCAATTGAATATGCTGATGCAGGCGCTTCAGGAACTGCAAGTCTGAACTATTTAATGGGTTACGCAGTGATGAATATGACGGTGCTTGTTCCTAACAATGCCGCCTTCCAGGAATTGATTTATGGATTGGCTTATGGATATTATATCGGTCTTGGATTGACTCCTACTCAGGCTGATGCGTATGCGTCATCTCTGGCTGCCAATCCGGATGTGTTTAAGATTCCGGGATTTAGTACGCTGGCTTCTCCTGCCACAGTGAAAGGCATTCTGGCGTATCACTTCCTTGCGTCCGAGGCTACAGGCTACCAACCTATGCAGCGTATATTCAGCAATAATTTTGCTACCACTCCTTCCTTCTATCAGACACTTGTAAATGGCTCCGTGCCGGAACATCCTGGTGTGAAAGTGACAACCACTTACAATTCGGGGATGGTGTCAGCAATTACCTTTACAGGGCTGGGGACCTTCCCTCCCGGGGGAACACCTTTTTCAGGGCCTGCAGCGAATGCCACAAGTTGGGATAAGAATTGTGTGAATGGTGTGTATTATGTTATAGACAAGATTCTGCTTCCTCAATAGATCGGGGATTTCAATGTTTTCATAACAGCCTCACCTGCAATCGGGTGAGGTTGTTTTTTTAGGGATATACGAAATTGTTTTTCAGTTAGGCATCAGGTTTGCTGTAAGTGTTTGCGTATGAGAACTGGCATGTTTCAGGCAAGTTTCGAATTTTCAAAAACTAAAGTATTTATTTATGGAAAATGATTTTTTATCAGAGGCTAAATCGTTCTTTAGCCCTGAATTTGTAAACAATATGGCGCTTTCGCTGAATGAAGAAGCAGCAGCTGTTAATCGTGCAATGGAAGCCGTAATACCACTAAGTGTAGGCGCTATAATCCAGAAAGCAAATACAGGAAAAGAGGCGGTTGCTGCACTTTATAATTCGGCAACCAACGCGACTGATTATTTTCCGCCTAAACCTGACCTGGGGAAATTGCATGATGAAGGAGCAGGCAATGCCCTGGTGGCAGAATATTTAGGGACGCATGCTACTGCGGTATCGCATGCCGTCGCGCGGTACGCAGGTATAAAGAATGAGTCTGGCGGTCCGTTGTTTACGCTTTCTTTGCCGATGTTAATGAGGAAACTTGGAGAAATGGTGAAGAGTAAAGGACATTCTGCGGAAGACCTTGGCAGGTTTGTGAACGGGCTAAAAGACAGCGTGAAGGCCGGCTTGCCCGCAGGGATTGAAAAAGTGGGTGCACTTGTTGGGTTGTCAACCGATCAGATAGACGAGAAGCATATTAAAGATTATGTAGAGTCCAATGTGGCGCAACCCAAAAATAAAGGATGGATTTTGCCGATAATCCTTGTGTTGTTAGGACTTGCGCTCCTGATTTACTTCAGCAAGGGATGCAGTTCTACTACCGGAGTCGTGTCAGGTTTACCTTTTCTTATACATTAAATCTGAAGTGCATTACATCTCCGTCTTTGACGATATACTCCTTGCCTTCAATCCGAAGTTTTCCGTTTTCGCGGCAAGCAGCTTCTGAACCGAAATGAATGAAATCGTCATAGCTGATTACTTCGGCTTTTATGAATCCTTTTTCGAAGTCAGAGTGGATTACGCCGGCTGCCTGAGGTGCCTTCCAGCCTTTGTGAATAGTCCAGGCACGTACTTCCTGTACTCCTGCAGTAAAGTAGGTAGATAGATTTAATAAGTTGTATGTGGAATGAATGAGACGATCGAGAGCCGGTTCTTTCATATTGTATTCATCCATAAACATTTGCTTTTCTTCGGGGTCTTCGAATTCTGCAATTTGTGCTTCGATGTTATTCGACATTACAATCATCTCGGCGCCTTCTTTTTTAGCGGCTTCGGCAAGTCTTTGCGAAAAGGCATTGCCTGTATGCATTGACTTTTCATCCACATTGGCTACGTACAACACTGGTTTTCCTGTGAGCAAAAAGTTTGAGTCGAGCAATTCCTTCTCCTCCTTGTTCAAGTCTAGCTGGTTCAGGTTTTTGCCTTCGCTCAGGTGCTCTTTCGCTTTTATAAGTAAATCGTATTCGGCTTTAAGCTTTGCATCTCCGGATTTCACCATCTTTTCCATTTTGGATACTTTCTTTTCGATGCTCTCCAGGTCTTTGAGTTGTAGCTCTGTTTCTATAATTTCTTTATCGGATATCGGATCGATAGGGCCTTCATCACGTAGAATGTTTTCATCTTCGAAGCATCTGATTACCTGAATGATGGCATCTACTTCACGGATGTTTGCAAGGAATTTATTTCCTAATCCTTCTCCCTTGCTTGCGCCTCTCACAAGCCCTGCGATATCTACTATTTCAATTTGGGTGGGGACAATTCTCTCAGGTTTCACCAGTTCGGCCAGTTTATTTAGTCTGGGATCCGGCACATTCACCAGCCCTACGTTAGGTTCGATAGTACAGAATCTGTAATTACTCGCCTGGGCTTTTGCACTATTACTTACTGCATTAAATAAGGTTGATTTTCCTACATTCGGCAATCCTACGATTCCGGCTTTCAACGACATGGCAAGATGGTTTTAAGTGTTTGCTTCTTTAAAAAGTGTGCAAATATACCATCTTATTATTTGGGTACGAAAAGGCGGTCTTGTGGTTATCTTTTAGGTTCCATATAAAATGTGCCGTCTTTCATTATGAGGATTGTTTTTCTGATATCATGAATATTGGCAGATGGATCGCCCCTGACTACGATTAAATCAGCGAGCAACCCTTTTCTGATCCTCCCTATACGGTCACCCCATCCAAAAACATCCGCGTTTACCGAGGTGGCAGATTTAAGGACATCGATCGGGGGCATCCCATAATCTACCATCATTTCCATTTCTCTTGCATTATCGCCATGAGGGAATACTCCTACATCCCCTCCCATTAGGATAGTTACGCCTGACCGAAGTGCAGCCGAAAAAGATTTTCTCTTGTTCAGGATACGCTGGGGTTCGGGTTCTGTTCCCTTTTTCCATCCATTATATTGAGCTATCGCATCCGAGGCGGCGAGAGTAGGGCAGTAGGCAATGTTATTTTCTTTCATGGCTTTAAAGATTTCTTCTGTGCCTAAGTCTCCGTGTTCGATAGTATGCACGCCAGCCTTAATCGATCTGAGCATTCCTTCTGCAGTGGCACTATGTACGGCCACATACCGGCCACCACTTTCAGCAATCGCTACAGCAGCTGCCAATTCATCTGCTGAGAATGTCGGTGCAGCCTCTCCCTGGAGGTTCCATCGATAATCCGCATAAATTTTAATCACTTCAGCTCCTTTCGAAATTTGGCTTCTGACTTCTCTTTCCATTTCTTCACGGTTTGCTACTTCTGCAGCTCCTTTTGGAAATTCTACATCAGGATTGTCCGATTTTACACCATAAGAACCTTTGGCTACTATCGCTTTAGTGGCTACGATCATTCTTGGGCCGGAGATAACTCCTTTTTCTATTGCTATCTTCAGGCCTGCATCGTCATAAGCTGCGCCCTCTGTTCCCAGTTCGCGGATGGTCGTAAAGCCTGCCATCAGAGTGGCCTCTGCATGTTTCACCGCTCTCGCTGTTCTTTCTGCACGGCTTTCTTTCAATACCTGGTCGTTCCATGAGGTTTCGTTGTATGGGTGCAGGTATAGATGTGAATGGCCTTCGATTAATCCGGGGAGCAGGGTTGCTCCCTTCAGTTCTATTATCCGGGTGTTAGAGGGCAGTTTAAATGTCATTGTACCTGCCTCTATTATCTTATTACCTCTTACAAGCACTACCCAGTTGTCGTGAAGCCTTTCCCCATCAAATACTCTTGTGGGTTTCAACAGATAAAAAGAGTCTGTTTGTGCAATTGCGCTGCTTGTTAAGATTGAAAAGAGCAGTGAGAATAAATATTTCATGCCAGAAAGATAATCATTATTGATTCTTTTCCGGAATGGAAAAGATAGATGCTTTTGCAGAGTTTCTACAAGCACAAAAGTCTTCCACCATCTACCGGAATATTGGTACCGGAAATGTATCCTGCAGATGGACTACAAAGAAAAGCCACCACTGCACCGAAGTCAGCCGCGTCGCCCACCCGTCTGAGTGGGATACTTTCTATCATAGCTTTTTCAAGTTCTTCAACCGGCTTGCCTGTTTTCAGTGAAGACGCATGCATAAGTTGATCGTATCTCGCGGTTCGTGTATAGCCGGGCAGTACATTATTTACCGTAATTCCAAATGGGCCCACCTCTGTGGCCAGCGTCTTTGACCAACTGGCCATAGCCCCTCTTGTGGTATTAGAAACACCGAGACCTGCAATGGGCTGCTTCACTGAGGTAGAGATTATATTGATGATTCTTCCAAAACCTGAAGCTTTCATGGATGGGATGAGTGATTTTACCAGGATATGACTGCAAAGAAGATGGCGTTGGATCGCTTCAATAAACTCGCTTTCTGTGGCTTCCAGAAGGGGGCCGCCTTTCGGGCCGCCGGAATTATTCACAAGAATCTGAACGGAAGTTCCTTTCTGAAGGAAGGCTTCAATAGCCTCTTTTACCTGTTCAGGATAATTGAAGTCAGCGATCAGATAGCTGTGCTTTTGCCCTTTAGAAGTATCCAGGCGGGTCAGGGCGGTCTTTAGTTTTTCCTCGTTGCGTGAGAAAAGGATCACATTGGCTCCCAATGCTGCAATTTCTCTGGCGCTTTCAAATCCCAATCCTTGTGTGCTTCCACAAACGATAGCAGTTTTTCCTTTCAGGTCAAGATTCATTTTTTACTTTTTTTATCAGAAGTTATGCTTATTATTGGAGTGAAGCAGCAATCCGTATTATACAAAACCGTGTGAATGGTATGCTTCAGTAATTTGGTTTAAATTTCTTTCTTTTGCGACAAAATTAAAGTTTGAATGGCAGATAAGGATTTGTTTGATTATAATGAGGACTCCATTAAGAGCCTTGACTGGAAAGAGCATATAAGGCTTCGCCCCGGAATGTACATTGGAAAATTAGGAGACGGCAGTAGCCCTGATGACGGCATTTACGTACTTCTGAAAGAAGTTATCGATAATGCAATAGATGAGCATACAATGGGGTTTGGCCGGCAGATTAATATTACTATAGAAAATAAGGTGGTCACTGTCAGAGATTTTGGAAGAGGGATTCCGCTGGGTAAGGTGGTCGATGTGGTGAGCAAGATCAATACCGGTGCAAAGTATGATAGTAAAGCGTTCCAGAAGAGTGTAGGACTGAATGGTGTGGGAACTAAAGCCGTGAATGCGCTAAGCCAGTATTTTAAAGTGAGTTCTTTCAGAGATGGAAAGGGTAAAGTCGCTGAGTTCGAGCGAGGGGTATTGTTTAATAATCCGAAAGAACAAAAGACAACTGAGTTAAATGGAACGGAAATAATCTTCACTCCGGATGAGAAAATTTTCAGGAATTATCGGTTTCTGAATGAGTTTCTTGAAAATCAGTTTTTGAATTATTGCTACCTGAATGCCGGGTTCGTTATCCACTTTAATGGAAAAAGATTCGTGAGCAAAAATGGGCTTCTTGATTTGCTTGAAAGAAAAACAAATCAAGACGAACTGCGTTACCCAATTATACATCTGAAAGGTGAGGATATTGAAGTAGCCATTACTCATAACGACCAGTATGGAGAGGAGTATTACAGTTTTGTAAACGGACAGTTTACTACTCAGGGAGGTACGCATTTGTCAGGGTTCAGGGAAGGATTTGTAAAGACAATTCGTGACTTCTATAAGAAGGATTATGACTATGCAGACATAAGGGGCAGCATTTGTGCAGCAATCAGCCTTCGTGTGCAGGAACCGGTTTTTGAAAGCCAGACAAAGACTAAGCTGGGGAGTACACTAATGTATGAGAAAGGGCCGGCAGTAAAGACCTTTATATCCGATTTTCTTGGGAAAGAACTTAATAATTATCTGCATAAGAATCCGGAGACTGCAGATGCGCTCAAGAAGCGTATAGAGCAGAGTGAGCGGGAGAGAAAAGACCTTGCAGGTATAAAAAAACTGGCAAACGAAAGGGCTAAAAAAGCTAATCTGCATAATAAGAAATTGCGCGATTGCCGATACCATTTCAATGAGATTTCTGAGGGCAAGAATAAGGATGAAGAAAACGAAAAGAGGCTGGAGTCCACACTATTTATTACAGAGGGAGATAGCGCGAGTGGAAGCATCACCAAGAGCAGAAATGTGGAGACTCAGGCAGTGTTCAGTCTCAGAGGTAAACCTCTGAATTGTTTTGGGCTGACTAAAAAAATTGTGTATGAAAATGAAGAATTCAATTTGCTTCAGCATGCGCTGAATATTGAAGGAGGATATGATGATTTGAGATACAATAAGATTGTAATAGCCACAGATGCTGATGTAGATGGTATGCATATACGGTTATTGCTGATGACTTTCTTCCTTCAGTTTTTCCCGGACCTTGTGAAGAATGGACATTTATTCATCCTGGAGACTCCTCTATTCAGGGTCAGGACCATGCCGGGAAAGGGTAAAGGAATTCAGGAGACAATTTATTGTTATGACGAGGAGGAGAAGAGGAAAGCAATTGAAAAATTGGGTGGTAAGCCTGAAATAACCAGATTTAAGGGGCTGGGAGAGATTTCGCCCGAAGAGTTTGGAAAATTTATTGGAGAAGATATGAGAATTCAGCCCGTAATCCTTCTGCCAGAAATGCATATTCAACAGATGCTGGAGTATTATATGGGAAAAAATACACCGCAACGTCAGGAATTTATTATTGAAAATCTAAGGGTAGAAATGGACCTGGTTGAGGAAGAATAGAAGAATCTAAAAAGACAAGATAATCATGCATATAGTATTTGATGAAGCGGATAGCAGATCATTGGCAGCAAGTTTTGATGTGGATGAGTCAATGCGATCCCGGATTGTGGTGGTAAATGAAGATTGGTCAATAGGGCCCTTGATAGAGGATGCAGAAGAGGGCGGTATGGGAGGCCGGAATAACTGGCTTTCGAAAGTTTCAGAAAAAGAAATTTCAGGAGTTGGCAGGTATCTTGACGAGATAAAGGAAACCCTTAAAGAACATCCGGAAGAACAGGGGTTGATCTGGGTTGCCCCAAATAGCAGAGACGTATCAGGCTATTATTACCTCGTTAGTAATCTGGAAGATTTTAAGGGTAGGCTTGCAGCAATATGGCTAAACAATTTACCCTTTATCAATGATAAGGGTTTAATCTTTTATCCATCGTACCTGAATGAAATACCTGCGAAAGAGTTTGTGAAGGCTAAAAGGCTTTCAAATGAGATATCTTTATCCCTCTTTGAAACTGACCCTGATGAATGGAAAAAACTGACACAGGAGAATATGCCATTACGTGTATTGGATGGAGCGAAAAAATTACTATCGAAAGAGGAGCATTTTTTTGACAAAGAGATATTAGGTGCATTGCAGAATGAGTTTCAAAAGGCATCCAGGTTGATAGCTTCTGTCAGAGGAAAACAAAAGTATCATCTGAATACTCAGTTTGCAATCTGGCGTTTGAGAGAATTGATAAACTCCGGGCAGATTGAGGCAAAAGGCGACTGGCCTGCACAGGAAAATTTTGAAGTGAAAAAGATTCAGCAAAATCAAAACCCCGAGGCGTCATGAGCAAGTTTCTGATTGTCGGACTTGGTAATCCGGGTATTGAGTATAACCATACCCGGCATAATATCGGATTTGATGTCGTAGATGCTTTTGTGGCTGCCAATGGAGGGGTGTTTTCGGTGGAGAGGCTGGCTTTCAGGGCAGAGGTAAGCTGGAAAGGCCGAAAATTTGTATGTATTAAGCCCACAACGTTTATGAATCTGAGTGGCAGAGCTGTAAAGTATTGGTTGGATAAGGAAAAGGTGCCTCTGGAAAATATGCTGGTGATAGTCGACGATCTGGCCCTGCCGGTAGAAAAGGTCAGACTCCGCGGGAAAGGAAGTGATGGGGGCCATAATGGGTTGAAAGATATTACCGCTGTTTTGGGCACTGAAAAGTATCCGCGCCTGAGGTTCGGAATTGGTCATGATTTTTCGAGGGGGGCTCAGGTCTCTTTTGTGCTGAGTACCTGGACGGCGGAAGAACTGCCGGTAATTAAGGGTAAGATCAGGGAAAGTATAGATATAATTGGCAATTGGGCAGTTTTGGGTATCGATAGGGCTATGAATCTATCGAATAATAAAGATATAAAATGAACCTTCCTGAATTCAAAACCTTTTTTATATTTTCGCATCGTCCCTTGAGAAGCCGAATTTAATCTGCTTAAGTATGAAGATATTTTGCATTGGAAGAAATTACGTAGATCACGCAAAAGAGTTGGGTAATGAGGTTCCTGAAGAACCCGTTGTTTTCATGAAACCGAAAAGTGCATTGCTTCAGGCACATAGTCCTTTTTATTATCCCGAGTTCACAAATGAGCTGCACTATGAGTGTGAATTTGTAATTCGAATCAGTAAGAATGGCAAGTACATACAACCAAAGCATGCATCTAATTATTATAATGCCTACTCTATCGGCATTGATTTTACAGCCAGAGATATCCAGAGCCAACTGAAAGAGAAAGGGCTACCCTGGGAAAGGGCAAAAGCGTTTGATAATTCTGCGGTAATAGGGAATCTCACCGACATTAAGAATGGAGAGGATATTAAGAAATTAAGTTTCTTTCTTAAAAAGAATGGAGAAATAGTACAGCGCGCTACCGTTGGCGATATGATATTTCAGGTTGATGAAATCGTTTCTCATTTGTCGAATTATTTTTCCTTAAATATTGGAGATTTTATTTTTACGGGTACCCCTGCCGGTGTGGGTGAGTGTGTAGTAGGAGATAAGCTGGAAGGCTTTTTAGAAAACCAAAAAGTGCTGGAAGTAGAAATAAAGTAGTGTGGAAGGGTTTCCTGGTTATACACCAAATTTTCTTCTTATTTCCCGTTCTGATTCTCTGGACTTGATAGTTTCCCGCTTGTCAAAAGTTTTCTTACCTTTTCCTAATCCTATTTCGACCTTGGCCAGCCCCTTCTCGCTTAAGAATAGTTTTAGAGGAACGATGGTATATCCCTTTTCTTTTATCTTAGATTCAAGTTTCCTTAGCTCTGCCTTGCGGAGAAGCAGCTTGCGTTCCCTTGTGGGTTCGTGGTTATATACTCCGCCAAATCCATATTCTGCAATATGAAGGTTTCGCAGTATGAGTTCACCTTTAAAGAATAGACAGTAGCTATCGTTGAAGGATGCTTTTCCCAGGCGGACAGACTTTATTTCGGTACCGGTCAACACAATCCCCGCAGTATATTTTTGGATAATGCTGTATTCAAAGTGCGCTTTACGGTTGCTGATATCCATCAGTGTGGTGGGGTCAATATCCGAACAATGTGAGAAGCTGGGTAAGCTTTTCCTTTAGTTCTTTTCTTGATACAATAAAATCCAGGAATCCATGTTCCAGGAGAAATTCGCTACGCTGGAATCCCGGTGGCAAATCCTTCTTGATTGTTTCTTTAATTACTCTCGGACCTGCAAATCCGATTAGGGCACCCGGTTCTGCCATAATAATGTCGCCGAGCATTGCGAAGGAAGCTGTAGTGCCTCCAAAGGTCGGGTCTGTGCACAGGGAGAAATAGGGAATTTTTGCCTCTGACAGATGTACCAGCCTGCCTGATGTCTTGGCAAGTTGCATCAGAGAGAACGCACTTTCCATCATGCGGGCGCCTCCGCTCTTGTTGATTATCATGAATGGAATGCGGTGTTCGAGACAGTAGTCGGCCCCTCGCACAATCTTTTCTCCCATCACACTGCCGAGGCTGCCACCGATAAAATCAAAATCCATGCAGGCAATCACAAGGTCTTTTCCGGATACCTTACCGTGCGCGACAGTGATGGAGTCGTGAATCTGAGTTTTGGTATAGGCCTCTTCCAGTCTTTTGGAATAAGGCTTTAAGTCCACGAATCCCAAAAAGTCTTTGGAAAGTATATTGGCAAAAAGTTCCTTGTACGAATCTTTATCAAAGAGGATCTCAAAATATTCCTTGCTTCCGATCCTGTGATGGTATCCACATTTCGGACATACGAAAAGGCTTTCTTCTAATTCGATAATAGTGCAGGTGTATTTGCACTGGGGACATTTCGTCCAAAGGCCATCGGGAGTTTCTTTCTTATCCTTTGTAGAGGTGGTAATATTTTTGGTCATGCGTCTGAACCAACTCCTCTTTTCGGCATCATTGGTCGTTTCTCCTGTCAGGCTATGGTCGAAGTCTTCGTCCTGTTTCATATAGAATATTTGGTGCTGGTAAGTATCTGCTAAAGCCAAATTTAGGCAATAGTGATGGATTTATCCAAATATACATCCTGAGTGGCCTGAAGCAACTCCACACCTTCTTTGAAAGGCCTTTGGAATGCTTTTCTACCCATAATAAGGCCAGTGCCACCTGCTCTCTTGTTAATAATTGCCGTTTCAATAGCTTCTGCCAAATCTTTAGAACCTTTACTGGCGCCACCGGAGTTGATTAAACCAATTTTTCCACTATAAGTGCATAGTACCTGGTAACGACAGAGGTCGATGGGATGATCGCTGGAAAGGTCTGTATAAACTTTTGGTGAAGTCTGTCCGAATTTTATCGCAGTGTAACCACCGTTGTTAGTTGGTAGTTTCTGTTTGATGATATCAGCTTCCAGTGTAACTCCAAGATGGTTCGCCTGCCCGGTGAGATCAGCACTGGTATGATAATCTACGCCGTCTTTCTTAAATTC
Organism: Chitinophagaceae bacterium; assembly: GCA_023957755.1. Taxonomy (GTDB): domain Bacteria; phylum Bacteroidota; class Bacteroidia; order Chitinophagales; family Chitinophagaceae; genus Ginsengibacter. Next base: position 16,015 of record JAMLGT010000006.1, on the reverse strand, counting down.
ATTATTTCTCAGATAGCACCACAAAATAGTTATCATTCCCAACTCATGTGCTTCTGCAAAAGCTTCCGCAACTTCCTGTAGTTGTCTGTTGCTCTCATGGCTTCCCCAGTAGATGGTTGCTCCTACACCTGCTGCTCCCATTTCGTATGCTGTTTTCACTTTGCCAAACATTACCTGATCGTATTTGTTCGGATAGGTGAGCAGTTCGTTGTGGTTAAGCTTAACGATAAAAGGAATCTTGTGAGCATATTTTCTTGCCAGACTTCCTAATACCCCAAAAGTGGAAGCCACTCCATTGCAGCCTGATTCAATGGCTAATTTTACGATATTTTCAGGATCGAAATAAATTGGGTTAGGTGCAAATGAAGCGCCTGCGCTGTGCTCGATTCCCTGATCTACAGGAAATATGCTGCAATATCCTGTGCCTGCAAGCCTTCCGTGATTATAGAGGCGGTGCATATTTCCTAAAACACGATTGTTACGGTCAGTTTGTGCAAATATTGTATCCAGATAATCTGGCGACGGTAGTGTGAGCAAAGATTTATCAACTTTGCATTTGTGATTTAGTAATGACTCCGCTTTGTCTCCCAGAATTTCTTCAATCTTTTTTATTGACATGAATTATGTTTTTTAAAGTTTTGTATTTGCAAACCTACATGAATTTTCCCATTTCAGTAAAGAGGGACTAGTATGGATATTTGAAAAAGTGAATTTCGTTTTCGTCAGAAATCAATTTTCTCAACTCCTTGTCCTTAAGCATTTCAGTATAATGAAGGAGTTTCCCATTTACCCTGATGAATTCATATATTAATCGGATACCGTGGCTGTAATCCACATACCACCAAATATGTCCGGTAAATAGGGGTTGTATGGGTATGCCGTCAGGCTTGTGCCAGCCGTAGATGGCTACTTTGGCAGGTAACGATTCCAGTCTGGAAGTAATTACTACGTCCTTTTTTATTCCGGCGATAAGTCCTTTTCTTAATCTTCGCTGGCCTTCAATGATCAGATGATGTTGGTACATTGTAACCGAACTATCACGGAATGCATACATGGGTACCGGTTCTAATTTCACCTTTGCATGCTGATAGATATAGTCGACAATAGTTTTCGTGGGCAGAAAACAATGCAGGGAGTCTGCTATTTTTTGTGCTGTTTTTGGTGTGAGGGGAATCCGGGCAAAATTCCAATTGTTCCCGATTGAGAGGTAGTCGGGTAACACAAACAATTTGATTTTGTACTTCCTGCCATCTATGATTGTGTCAATCCTGATAGGAGTAAATCTTTTTAAGGAGGCGGGAATATTGCCTGTAAGGATTGCATTTTGGGCTGCTACTTCTCTATCTTCTCTTGATTTTCCCAGAACACTTTTGTAAAATTCATCTCCCCGGATTGGGCTTGTTTGCTGTTTGCTAAAGATAAGTCTGGGGGTGTTACAGGCACCCAAACCAAGTAGGAATATTGAAAATGAAAGTAAACCCGCAAGGCGCATCATCATAATTTGAAATTGGAAATATACAAAATCGTTGATAATGTCATTTTTCAAATCGGCGATTAGCATTTACCTTCGCCAAAACTTATTTACTTATGAATTTACATGAATATCAGGCAAAGGAATTGCTTAAAAAGTATAACGTGCCGGTTCAAAACGGTATAGCATGCAGTACAGTAACTGAGGCCGAGGAGGCTTATAGATTTGTAAATGCAGAATATGGAAGCAAGTTCGCTGTGATAAAAGCCCAGATTCATGCAGGTGGTCGTGGTAAAGGAACTATTAAGGGAACTGACCAGAGAGGAGTGGCTGTGGCAAAGAACGCAGAGGATGTTAAGAGAATTGCTCAGGCAATTTTGGGTGGTACTTTAGTTACGGTTCAAACGGGCCCTTTGGGTAAAGTGGTAAATAAAGTTTTCGTGGCACAGGATGTCTATTACGATGGCCCGGAACCGGTGAAAGAATTTTACCTTTCAATTCTGGTCGATCGTTCCAAAGGGCAGAATGTGATTATGTATAGCACCGAAGGTGGGATGAATATCGAAGATGTTGCGCATAATACACCCGAAAAGATTTTTAAGGAGTGGGTACATCCAGGTGGTGGGCTCGAAGCATTTCAGGCCCGCAAGATTGCTTTTAATTTAGAGTTGAAGGGAACAGCATTCAAGAACTGTGTCAAGTTTGTAACCAATCTGTATAAAGCGTTTGTGGAACTTGATTGCAGCATGCTGGAGATAAACCCAATGTTTAAGACCAGTGATGATAAGATTATAGCCGTAGATTGCAAGATGAATATTGACGACAATGCACTTATTCGTCATCCGGAGATTCTGGCTATGAGAGATCTTTCTGAAGAAGATCCAACAGAGGTGGAAGCTGGGAATTACAATCTGAATTTTGTAAAGTTGGACGGAAACGTAGGTTGTATGGTAAATGGTGCCGGACTCGCCATGGCTACTATGGATATGATTAAGTTGAGCGGAGGAGATCCTGCCAACTTCCTGGATGTAGGAGGTACTGCGAATGCAGAGACCGTAGAGGCCGGATTTCGGATTATCATGAAAGACCCTAAAGTAAAGGCCATACTTATAAATATTTTTGGAGGTATCGTACGCTGCGACAGGGTAGCCCAGGGAGTAATTGATGCTTATAAGAGTATTGGGAATATTGATATACCCATCATTGTAAGGCTTCAGGGTACTAATGCTGAAGTGGCCAAAAAATTAATTGACGAAAGTGGACTTAAAGTGGAGTCAGCTATTTTACTAAGTGAAGCTGCCGAACTTGTGAATAAGGCAGTTGCTTAATAATTGGAACAACCGGTTCTAAAATTATTCCGGAGGTTTTCTTTCATAAAACAGAAAACCTCCTTCCTGTTTTATGAGTGTACAGTCATTACACTGATCGGTAAATTCCTTGTTGTTTATTTTCACCACAAAATAGGCTGGGCGGTCAATTTTGCCTCTTAGTAGGTATTCCAGTTGGTTTTTACCGTATTTTGGTTCAGGGGGTTTCTGTCCATAAAAATACTGTGCATAGCTTTTGAACCCGACAGGCCACATGTACACATCCTTCCCAGCAAGGCTTTGGTAGAACCTGATAGCTGGCCCCTGCGAGTATTGCTCAATTTTTGGCACTACAGTAATCAGATAGATAAACAGGCAAAGTGCTGTGGAATAAAACAAGGTAGTTATAGCTTTCCAATTTGATTTCTTTGCAAAAAAGAATGCCGATAATATTATAAGCAGAAAATAAAAAATTCCCGTAAGGCTTTCCCATCCCTGCCATTCTACTTTAATGTTAAGGTTGGCTTTTGCATATTCATCGCTTAAATATGGTTCGATAATTTCCGGGTGATTAGCAAGATAGGGTAGGGCGGCAAGAAGGGAGGAAAATATGAGTCCCATTAGGATTACTCCGTATAGTACTGCGGTATTTATTTTTTCCTTATTCTGAATTAATTCATCAAGGTAGAAGGCTGCCATAAATGCTAATGGCATGTAGGTTAATGAAGAGTAGTGAACTATTTTAGTGGTGGTAAGGCTGAACAATATCATGATTGTCCAGAATAATATTTTCATTAATAAGGGAAATTCCTTTTTCACACCTTTAATCCTTCCAAAAAGTATAGGTAATCCGATGATGGAGATAGGGAAGCATCCAATGAATACAACAACGAAGTGATAATAGAAGGGTTCCCCATGGCTTGCAACCGGTTCAAGGAACAATTCGATTTGATAAGTAATAAATCTTTGGAGGAACCAGAGTCCGTTTTTAGCAACCTCCTCTCCAAACCAGAGCAAGCAAACAATGATGTAAAATGCCAACCATATCAAAATCCTGGAAACGGAAGGAAAAGAACTGAATTTTTTAAATAAGAAATAAATAAAGTACACCAGAAGAAAAACCAGAAGTCCTACCGGACCTTTTGTAAGCGTCGCAAGCCCAATAAAGATCCCTGACAAAATCACAAAACTATATTTCCATTTCCATTGTTCTTTAGTGACATCTCTGTACATAAAATAGATACCCATAAAGATGAAATAGTTGAAGACGGGGTCTATAATACCCGACTTGAAATAAAGATGGGGGAGGAAAGAGCCCAGATATGCCAGTGCCCAGAGAAAACCAAATCTTGGTGATTTATGATTTTTCCCAATCAGAAAAAATGTCAGTAATGAGATAATTCCAAAAAGCGCATTCGGGAAACGAGCTGCGAATTCATTGATACCGAATAAGTGCATCGCCCCTGCCTGCAGCCAGAAGAATAGTGGTGGCTTTTCCCAGAAAGGCTCATAATTAATTTGCACGAGGTGATAGTCGTGCGTGACAATCATCTCTCTGGCAGATTCTGCAAAGTTGATTTCGTCCCAATCGAACAAATGTACACTGCCCAGGTAGGGAAAAAAGAAAAGCAATCCTGAGACAAAAAGGATGACTATAAATAGAATCGAATGGTCATTCTTCAGGCTGTTAATCTTTTCCATTTGAAAAACTTCAGTTTCGTAAGCATATATAATAAGGATACCTTCAACACTCCCATGCCATATATCGTACTTCTCCTAAGATTTATTGATGAAGCCTCATCAAAGTACTTTGTTGGGCAGGTCACTTCTGCAATCTCGAATCCTTTGTAAAATATCTGGGCAACCATTTCATTATCAAATATGAAATCATCGGAGTTTCTGTTATAATCTATCGATTGTAACACCCTGCTGCTATAAGCTCTGTAACCTGTATGGTATTCAGATAGTTTCTGATTCATGCAGATGTTTTGGAACAGTGTTAGTAATCGGTTGGCTATGTATTTATAGAGTGGCATACCTCCTTTCAGTGCGCCCTTCCCCAAAATTCTGCTTCCAAATACTACGGGGTAAATATCGTTGCCAATTATTGAGGTCATAGCTGTAATTAATAAAGGGGTGTACTGATAATCAGGGTGGAGCATAATGATGATATCTCCCCCCAATTCCAGGGCCTTGTTGTAGCAGGTCTTTTGGTTTCCACCGTACCCTTTATTTTCCTTATGTTTTATAATGTGCTTAATACCAATCTGTTGTGCTACCTCAACTGAGTTGTCGGTGCTGTTGTCGTCCACAAAAACAATATCATCGACTATGTCAGTCGGGATTTCTGAAATGGTTTTTTGAAGGGTAAGCGCCGCATTATAAGCCGGCAATACCACAATCACCTTTTTACCTTGGTACATCTGAGAGATATGTTTTGCTATGGAGTGCAAAGTAACTGATAATTGAACAATAGGAGCGAATAATAGCGGGTGAAACTGCCTGGCCATCTGCAATATTGTGCTTTAAATAATAAGGTCTGGTGGCCTGGAAGAAGGATTGGCCATGATGGCGGTGAAGAATGGCTAGATAAAAGGACTAAATGCTCTCGATTGGATTAGTATTTTTTTATTATAATGTTGAAAAAAAGCTGATTCTTAATTTGTAATTTTCATTAATAGCAGTATTTTTACTGCTTCAATTCTTTTCTATCCTATGTAGAACTGGTATTATTATCTTAATTTCCTAGTTCGAATTTCCGTAAGATTTCCATTTTCCTACCATGGTTTCTTCTTGAATAAGAAGGAGCGATCGGAGCCTCTAAACTATTAACAGATTAAAAAAATGAAAAGGATTTTTTACGTATTTATCCTGTTGCTTTTTGCGGGCACAATCAGTGTTTCAGCACAGACTACTGAAATGGATCCTAATGATCCTGATGTGATTTATACTTCCACCAACTACCCACCCAATCCATCAGGTGCAGATTGGGACAAGGTGAAGAAGTGGGGCCATGCTAATGTGTTGAGTTGGAAGCCATATAATTATGGTTATAAATCCTATATTTTCAGAGGAATGGCTTTTAGGCTTAAATTTCCCAAGAGCTATCAGCCTGGAGTAAATGATGGAAAGAAGTATCCTGTATATATTTTTTTACACGGATTAGGAGAACCGGGGCCTACATGGAACAATGAAAAGTCATTATTGTGGGGAGCTCAGCTTCATGCACAGGCTGCTGATAAAGGTGATTTTGATGGGTTTATTATCTATCCACAGGCAACTGGAAGTGGGTGGTTTCATGGGTATATCACCCAAATGGTAGCCCTGGTAGGTAAGTTAAAGGCTGAAGTTAAGGCTGATGAGGATAGGGTAATTATAGCTGGTCTTTCTTCTGGGGGATCGGCTTCATGGAGTTATATAGACAATAGCCCTCAAACGTGGGCTGCTATCACTCCAATTTCAGCGGCTTATAATTATACAACAATAATGGATTGGCTACCCCATTCAATTACCATTCCGGTTTGGTTAGCAAATGGAGGTCAGGATAATTCACCCTCACCGGCCAATATAAATCAGATGCTTAATGCATACAATTATTATGGTGGTGACGTCAAACAATCTTTTTATCCCTCCCTTGGGCATAATGTCTGGAATAATTTTTGGGCAGAACCCGGTTACTTTGATTTTCTTAATAAGGCCCATAAGGCGCAACCATTGGTCAGGTTTGGAAAAACAGAATTCTGCCCTGGTGAAACCATAAATGTGTCTCTATTACTCCAGCCGGGATTTTACCAATATGAATGGCAGAAGGACAACGTAACCATTCCTGGTGCGGATAAGGATTCTTTGGTGGTTACTGAATTTGGAACCTATCGAGGCAGGTTTAAGAGGACAAGCACTTCAGATTGGTCTGATTGGTCACCGAGACCGGTTGAGATCAAATCAAAGGCTACTGCTCCCCAAATTGTTGTGGAGCAGGGATATTCAAATGTTATTCCAACTCCCAACGGCGATGTTACAACTCCGCTTACTTTAACAGAAAACTATGCTTCTTTTGATTGGAGGAGGGTTAGTGATAATGCACAGGTTAGTACGCTTTTTAAATATTATGCGGGCCCAGGTACTTATACAGTGACGGTTACCTCTTCAATTGGGTGCCCAGCAGTTACTTCTGCTCCTTTTACAGTTATTGATGCGAATGGTGCGAATGGGCCGGATAAAGCAACGGACCTTACTGCTACTGCTTCAAGTAATACTTCTATTCAATTAAACTGGGCAGATAAACCTGCACCACTTTATAACGAAACGGCGTTCGAAATATATCGGTCTAAGAGCTCCGGTACTGATTACAAATTGATTGGCCAGGTGGGGGCGGATGTTTTACAGTTTGAAGATTCTAACCTGACTCCAGGAGAAAAATACTTCTATGTTGTAAGAGCCATTAACAATAATGCGGCTGCCCCCCTGAGTAATGAGGCGAGTGCGATCACTTCTTCTGATAAAACGCCTCCTACTATTCCTCAGAATTTGGAGGTGACTCAGGTAAGCAGGCATACGGCAACATTGAAATGGATTCCATCCACAGATGAGTCAGGTGTAAAGAATTATGATATATATATTAACGGAGTAAAGACTTATTCTACTACTAAGACTACATTTTTAGTGAATGATCTTGATTCGTTTGTAAATTATTCCTTTTATGTAAGAGCGAGGGATTTGGTGGATAATGTTTCAGCGCCAAGTAATCAGGCAACAGCTTTCACAATGAATAATGGCTTGAATTACAGAGTTTATGAGGGAAATTGGAGTACACTCCCGGATTTCTCCACATTGACTCCCGTTGACTCAGGGGTACATGCTGGGTTAGATATTTCACTTAGTCAACGAACCGAAAATTTCGGTATGGTGTGGGAAGGGTATATATATATTCCTCAGGCAGCCACCTATACCTTCTATTTGGAGTCTGATGACGGAAGTGCCATGTATCTGGATAATTGGTACTCTCCAGGGGCTACTAAGTTTATTAATAATGATGGTACTCACGCGATGACTACCGTGAGCAAAGCAACTTCGGCGAACTTTCCTGTTGGGTATCATAAGGTAGCGTTCACTTTCTTTCAGCAAGCGGGTGGCCAGGGGCTCAATATCTATTGGAAGCGTAACAAAACAGGATACACTACCAAGGTACTCATACCTGATATGTATTTCAGGGATCAGGCTACTCCGGGTGGGTCAGTTCCTGGACAACCAACAAATCTGGTAGCTACGGCATTGAGGTATGATAGCGTGAAACTTAACTGGCAGGATGGAAGCAATAACGAAACCGGGTTTGAAGTATATAGGAGGGTAGCTCCTACAGATTTTGAAATGGTAGCCTCGGTTGATGCTAATGTTACTACTTATTATGATACTACAGTAGCCGGAGGTACAACTTATGAGTACAAGGTTCAGGCTATCAACGCTAATGGCGGATCAGGGTTCAATCAGGCAGGTGTAAGTGTGACTACTCCAGATGCTCCGGCTGTGCCAGATATACCCCACATTTTATCCCTCGAACCATTATCACCTACTTCAGTAAATATTATACTGAGTGATAGCTCTACACAAACAGGGTATGAGATATATAGGTCAATCGGGCTCAACAATGATTACAGACTATTTAAACAGATTAATACTACAGATAGCTTAGTAAATATTATTGATTCTGGTCTGTTTGCGCATACTAATGTATATTATAAGATAAAAGCCTTTGGTGTAAGTGGATTCTCAGATTTTTCAGAAGAAGCTTCTGTTCTGACGGAGAACACAGCTCCTGTACTTACCCCAATCAGACCCATGTCAGTATATTACCAGGGAACTACCGTATTGCCAATTACTGCTACGGATGCAGATGGGGATAATCTATCCTTTAGCTTTTCCGGATTACCTTCATTTGTGTCGTTTACACCAGGTGAAAATGGAGAAGGTAGCCTGACTTTCTCTACGATTCCGGCAAACCAGGGGCTCTATACATTTGAGGCATTTGTATCGGATGGCTTCGAGGGCGGTGATACGATAACATTGAGCATCAATGTAAGCAGTAACAGGCCACCTGCTTTAAGCAGGATACCTGAATTAACTGTGAATGAAGGAGGGGTTCTATCCAGAAAGTTAACTGCATTTGATGCAGATCGGTTTACCTATTTGAAGTTCACGCTTACGGGCCAACCTTCATTTGTTGAGTCAAGGATCACAGATGCATTCTATATTTTTGCCAACCCGGGCTATTCTGATGCTGGAACATACAATTTCTGGGCGATGGTTTGGGACGGAGCAGGTGGGTATGATTCATCATTGGTAACCCTGGTGGTAAATGATGCACAGCCAACCACCCAAAGGGTATATGTAAATATTCTGGATAATGGTACTACTCCAATTCCTTCAACTCCATGGAATAATGTTGTGGGTCAAAACACTTCTTCGTTGGTTGATAATAATGGAGAGACTACAGGAATCTCGCTGAATTTTACTACTCCTGATTTCAATACTACTACCTCGGGTGGTGGAACAAATAATCAGTCAGGGGTATTCCCTGATGAGGTTATTAGGGATAATTTCTATTTTGGCACAGCCGGAATTCCTGATACAATCTACTTTACCTACAGTGGGTTGGATGCGGGGAAGAGATATAATCTTGATTTCTTTTCTGCATCAGATGTGAATTCCGGGGCTACTGTTTTTAGTGTAGATGGAAGAGTGAAGTCGCTGGATTTTTATAATAATACAAGCGAAACAGTGTTGTTTAAAGGTGTATTGGCTAATGCGTCCGGTGAGATACAGGTTAAAATGTACAAAACTGAAGGAACTGCCATTGGATTTTTAAATGCTATGTATATAGAGAAGATGTATGACGATGGTACGGTTCCACAAACGCCAGGCGACCTTTCCACGCTGACGCTTGCTAATGGGTTTGTAAAGCTGGATTGGAGCGATAAATCCTACAATGAAAATGGATTTGGAGTTCTTAGATCAGAAAGCCCATCCGGTGAATACACTATTTTGAATTCCGGAGATTATAACGCTGATGAAACCTCATTCATAGATTCAAGCACTCTTGGGAACAAGACATATTATTATAAGGTATTTGCGTTTAACGATTACGGTCACTCGGATACGATCGGAATTGCCTCAGCAATAGTAGGAAACAGAGAGCCTGAATTGGGAGAGATCGCCGACGTTTATCTGAAGTCTGGCGAAAGTAACGTGATTAATCTTATTGCTACAGATGATGAAGGAGAAAATTTGAATTTTTCAGTAAGCAATCAACCGCCGTTTGTAACTCTTGAAAATACTGGTAATGGAACAGCGACACTGACGATATCTCCTCAAAATGGTGAAGAAGGTATTTATAAAGATATTACGGTGACTGTTACCGATCCGGTGAATGGAACCTCGTCAAGGACGTTTTTGATTGGGGTGTCTAATAATGTAGTGAGATCTGTTTATGTGAATATAGGGCCTGACAATGCTACTGCGGAACCAGGGCCATGGAATAATTATCTGAAACCGGCAAGTAACACAACAGCAATTACAAGTTTATTAGATGACAGGAATGTGAATACTGGCTTTACATTTAAGTTTAATAATTCGTTGAATGGAGGATCTTTGGAGGGAATGGAGGATGGTAATCAGGGAGTTTTTTCAGATAATGTGATGAAATCCGCTTTGTATATTAGTGGAACAGGGAGTTATACCCTTCAATTTGGAGGATTAAATGTTTCAAATAAATATAACATCGCCTTGTTCAGTAGCCTTAACCTTGGTGCAATGGATTCTGCAATGCTGACATCAGGAGGACAATCTGTGTCTATCAACGGATCTTATAATTCTACAAGAAAAATTCAGTTAAATGAATTGACGCCTAATGCGTCGGGTGTAATTCAAGTCACAATTAATAAAAATGCTGCCTCGAGCAAGTTTTATATTAATGCGCTGGTTCTGGAAGAATATACCGGCACTCAGCTATTGGCACCTGGCGATTTGGTAGCGCAGCCCACATTGTCAACTGACTCTATCCTTTTGACCTGGACTGACAGGACGAATTCTGAAACTGGATATGAGGTGTGGAGATCTGAATCAATAAATACCGGTTTTACAAAGATTGCAACTATTTCAACCGCAAATACATGGAGGTATGTAGATAAAACCAGTTCGTTAACTCCTGGAACAGTCTATTATTACAAGGTGAGAGCGTACAAAACTTCTCCGACTACCTATAGTGAATATTCTAATGTAGTAAGGTTTGGCCTGGCTAAGAATCTTGTATTATTCAACATGAATACGAATGCATGGGGTGATATGCATCAGGCCGCTCCATGGAATAATCTGGATGAGCTAACCTCAGGTGCTGGTGTCACTGTAACAGACTTGATTAATACGAACTTTCAGAATACTAGTTACGACTTTCAGATTACTCAGGGTTTTAATGGTATTGGCTGGGTGGGTGTGAAGCCAGGCGTAATGCCTGATAATGTGATGGAATCTACTGTGTGGTGCGGTTCGGGACAAGTATCCTCAATTAAGTTTTCAAACCTGAACTACTCTAAGAGGTATAGGCTTGGCGTTATGAGCAGTATAAATGATAACGCTGAGCCGTATGTGGGAATCATTACTGTGAATAGTATGCACAAGAAGATTAATGCTAATTTGAATGCTGCAAAAGTTATTTATTTTGATAATGTTGCTCCGGACGCGAATGGAGAAGTATATTTAAGTATTACTCCTGAATTGGGTTCTACTAAAGCATTTGTAAGTGCATTTACCCTGGAGAGCTTTGACAAGCCATCAGATAGTTACTTCCCTACAGATAATTTGAGAGGTGGTAATGCTTCTGAACGCGGAAGAGTTGAAGGAATAGCCCTTATGACGGGAAATAATGAATCTGCATTACCGGTAAAGGAGATAGGATTATCAGCATATCCTAATCCGACAATTTCTGACTTGTTTGTGAATATTCAGTTGCCTGATGAGGCGAAGGATGCTGTGATAGAGATGTACGACATAACCGGCAGAAAATTATTGAGGAAATCATTTAGTGGAATTCGGGGAAGTAATTTAATGAAACTGACATTTAGCAGTAGTTTTGCCCCCGGCAATTATATTTTGAAGTTAACTGCTAAAGGGAAGGTGAAAACAATGATTGTTGTTAAGAAGCAATAGATGTATTCTTAATATTGTACCCGGGAGATTTTTGTGATTCCTCCCGGGTACAATAATTAGTATGAATGGGAGCCATCATTGATCCGTTTTAGGATTTGCAATTGCTAGGTAGTGCATTTCAAGAATTAGTTTTTTGCTAAAGCCATAATCGAGGTATCAGTTTAACCTCAATATGATGGGTAATTGTGAATTATTAGATTGATAATATTAAATAAGTTTATAGCAGGTGGTACAACAAAAGTCTAAAAGACAATCGTGGGTTGATTTTGCAAGGGGGATTGCTATAATATTAGTAGTTTATCGTCATGTATTTGACAGCCTTAGAAATACAGATGGGCTTGATACAAGTAATTACATGTTTTTATTTCACCTAAACACTATGTTTTATAGTTTTAGGATGCCGCTGTTTTTTATTGTATCAGGTATTTTTCTTTCTTCAAGCTTTGCCAAGCGCGGTATGAAGCGATACGTCCTGAATAAAGGCTATACTATCCTTTACCCATACCTGGTTTGGGGAGGTGTTCAAATTGCTATTCAAATTATTTTTGGAAAATACACTAATGGCGATAGAGGTCTTATTGATTTCCTTAAACTAATCATTCATCCCAGAGAGGAAGGCCAATTTTGGTATTTGAATGCCTTATTTGGAGTAAGTGTATTGTATGTAATTTTAAAATACACTGTAAAATTAAAGTATGTGCATCAGGTGATAATTGGTATTGCGATGTTTTACGGTGCTTCTTTATTAAACAGAAATGCAGTTAACTTAGGATTTCTAAATGACATCTTTGTATTCTACATATATATTGTAATCGGTGATGGTATTTCCCGATTTGTAAGAAACTCAGAGAATCTGAAATTTCTTCAGTCTTATAAGTTACTTCTTTTGTTATTTGTTCCTTTTTTAATAACACAATATACCTTTCTTTATGTAAATTATCACCATCCTGAAGTGGGTGGATACAGATACATTGAGTACTATTTGCCCTCACTTTTATTGGTGATTATTTTGATTGGTTGTTCATTTACTCTGGCGCTCTCGTTTGTGTTACAGAAGTTTGAGTCACCGGGATGGTTGCGTCAACTGGGTTCTTATTCATTATATATTTATGTATCCCATGTGGTTTTTGCATCTGGTACAAGAATATTTCTTATGAATGTGTTTAATGTGTCAAATGTGTTAGTGCTTTTCTTAATCGGATTGGCAGCTGGTCTCTTTTTCCCTGTTGTATTTTATAAAGTGGTTAAACACCTGGGGATGGAATGGATTTTTAAGTTGGACGAGAACAAGATGAGTTGGTCCAAGGAAAAGAAAGAGATTTCTTCTCTGGATAAAAAACCGATGGAAATTAAAAGTGAGCCCATAAACATGTAATAAGAATTCCTGTTTTAACAAAACATTTTGTGGTGTTTGTGGGTTTTCATTAAGAGTAATCACATCTATATTGAGAGTAGTGATTTGATTATCAATCTGGTAAATAGGAATTCCGGATTTGGGTGGAATAGTCCTTTGTGGATAAGTATTTTCCGCAATTTAAGCCTAATTTACTTGCTTTGGAACTAGTGGGAATTTAACAAAATATATCCCCTTTGTATACGTTAATATATTGAACTACTGAATTTACTAATCAAGGTCTTAAACTGGTTTTATTTCAGTAAAACAGCTTTAAAGCTCGCCAATACCAATATGAAAAACCTATACGTAAGAAGGCTATTCTTTAGTCGTTTTCTTTTAAAGTTCCATTTACTAATTTGGACTTTATTAATTGTTGTAACAACAGCTGTTGCGCAACAGAAACTAATTCAACTGGATGGATGGAATTGTTATATCAATTTACCTGCAGATTACGAACAAACAAGCAACAAATATCCTACAATTGTTTTCCTTCCGGGTATTGGAGAGGTAGGTACAGATGCTAATAAGATCATTGCAAATGGTCCTGGTGCTTATGTGACTCAAGGGTGGAATGGTGAAGTCCTTGGAGTTAAATTTATAGTGGTCAGCTTGCAACCGGTAAACACCTGGCCCAGTTCGGCTTCAATAAAAACACGTTTGGAAAATCTTAAGTCGAAATACCGCATTGGAGATGTCTATCTTACCGGCCTTAGCATGGGAGGATGGGCTGTACTATCCTATTCTCATGAATATCCGACAGAACCTAAGGCGGTAGTAAGTGTTGAAGGAGTGATTCCAAGTGCAGGCTACAATAGTGGGGATGGGCCATGGGCTGATTACATACAGAAATACTATGAAGCCCCAATTAAAGCTGGTCAACGTTATGTAATATTTGAGCAAAAGAATGATTTACGTGGGGGTAGCCAGGTAATTGTTGCCGCAAATTATTGGAAGCCAGGCTCAGGTAATTATATTCTGACAAATTTTGGAGGTGGCGGGCATTGCTGCTGGAATGAATTTTATGGTGGACAGGGAAAGCAACCGGGTATTTTCAATATTGATGGAATTAACCAAAATATTTACGAGTGGTTTGCCAGGAATTATTTGCAGGGAAATAGCAATAATAATAAGGCACCCAGAGCTAATGCAGGACCAGACAAAACTCTAACCCTGCCTGATAACTCAATAACGCTTGATGGAAGTGGAACAGACGAGGATGGAACCATTGTCTCCTTCAGTTGGACAAAGATAGCGGGACCTTCTTCATTCAATATTTTAAGCCCGGGTTCAGCTTCAACAAATATCAATGGACTCAGTCAGGGAGTCTATAAATTTCAATTAAAGGTTACTGATAATGAAGGCGCTATTGGATTGGATACCGTGCAAGTTACTGTGAACCCCGCTCCGAATATATCGCCCAAAGCAAATGCCGGTGTGGATCAAAGTATCACTTTACCCCTTAATTTAGTTAGTCTATCGGGAAGTGGTATTGATGAAGATGGTACAATCGTCGGATTCAAATGGAGCAAAATCAGTGGGCCTGCGAGGTATAATATCCAAAGTCCGGCTTCAGCCTCAACAGATGTGTCAGAACTAACGGAAGGGGCATATGAATTTGAATTGGAAGTAACTGACGATAAAGGTGCTAAAGGATTGGATACAGTAAAGGTTATTGTAAATCCTGCAATTAATAAGCCACCTGTTGCCAATGCCGGTTCAGATAAAACAATCCAGCTTCCGGTTAATAACGTAGTACTGAATGGCAGTGGCACAGATGAAGATGGTGCAATAGTGTCTTATAGCTGGAGAAAGAAATCAGGACCGGAGAATTTTACAATTGTAACTGCCGAAGCAGCAACTACTGAAGTGAATGGATTAGTGGAGGGAACTTATGTTTTTGAGTTGGTGGTTACCGATGATGACGGTGCTTCTGATACCGCAAGTGTGAAAATAACTGTGAATGCTGCGGAGAACATACCCCCCAAGGCAATGGCTGGATCAGATCAGGAAATTACCCTTCCAACGAATATGGTATCACTTTCCGGTAGCGGTACCGACGATGATGGTACGGTGGTTTTTTTTCGTTGGTCAAAAATATCCGGTCCTTCCTCTTTTACCATTACCAATCCTGATGATGCCTCGACGAATATTAGCGGACTAACAGAGGGGGTATATGAGTTTCAACTGAAGGTTACTGATAATGAAGGAGCTTTTGGTTTGGATACTGTGAGAATAACTGTAAATCCTGCTCCAAATAAATCTCCGACAGCCAATGCCGGTGCAGACCAGACGATTACCCTTCCGACAAACACTGTATCGCTTGCAGGCAGCGGCACAGATGAAGACGGTACAGTAATTTCTTATCAGTGGACAAAGATATCAGGCCCATCAGGCTATAATATTGTAAATTCCGGATCAGCAGTTACCGATGTATTCGGTCTTACAGAAGGGGTTTACCGTTTTGAGCTTGAGGTAACAGATAACAAGGGCGCAAAGGGCAGAGACACGATGCAGGTAACCGTAAATGCTGCTCCCAACCAGGCTCCGACAGCCAATGCCGGTGCAGACCAGACGATTACCCTTCCGACAAATACCGTATCGCTTGCAGGTAGCGGCACAGATGAAGACGGTACAGTAATTTCC
>JAMLGT010000005.1 GCA_023957755.1 Chitinophagaceae bacterium | reverse complement strand
CCCAGATTCCGCATTAGGATTATTTTATTACAAAAAAGGTTGTAATTTTCTAACGCTTAGCATTAGAGAATTTTTATGATAGATTTTCCTGTAAGCTTTACCAGTAAAGAGATTACGCCCTGGGGCGGAATGGTACTTTTGAAGCAAATGTTGGATAAAATGGGGTTTTCGGAAGTTGTTTCAAAATGTGAGCACCTTCCTGTCTCAGGTTCCAACCGAGGGTATGCTCCGGAGGTGATTTTAGAAAGTTTTATTACCAGTATTTGGTGCGGGGCCAACCGGTTCATGCATATAGAACTAACCCGTTTGGACCCGGCTCTTGCCCGCATCTTTGGATGGGAAAAAGTACCTGCCCAGGATGTGTATAAGCGTTATTTTTCCAAGTTCGATCATGTTACTAATCTGGAGGTAAGCCAATATTTTTATTCGTGGATATTTGATAATTATCATTTTGACCATTTTACACTTGATATTGACTCTTCTATCCTTACCCGTTATGGCGATGTAGAAGGTGCCAAAAAAGGTTATAACCCTAAGAAAAGGGGCAGAAAATCCCACCATCCGCTTATTGCTTTTGTGTCGGATGTAAAGCTGGTGGCCAATATGTGGCTGCGAAGCGGCAACACGTCATCTGCTAATAATTTTCTATCGTTTTTGGAAGACACTTTACAAAAGCTTCAGGACAAAACAATAGGACTAATCAGACTTGACAGTGGTTTTTTCCAGTCCGATATTCTGGACTATCTGGAACAGAGAGATACCGATTATATTATTGCAGCTAAGTTTACACATCCCATTCAACGTTTGATAGCAGACCGCAGGGTCTGGATTAAACTGGATGAAGGTGTAGAGATTTGTGAACAAAGTTATCAGAGCGAGAGTTGGAATCAGGCAAGGCGGTTAGTAATCGTGAGGCAGAAAATCAGGGAAAGACCTAATGCTGCAGGAAAGATGCTAAGTCTTTTTCCTGAAGAAGAGGAATACAGAAATTACCGTTACAGCGCTTATGTAACAAGTCTGAAATTAAGTGCAGCAGAAGTATGGCGGCTTTACAGAGGCAGGGCCAATGCAGAGAATCACATCAAAGAGCTCAAGTATGACTTTGGCTTTGGCAGCTTTAATCTCAAAGGATTTTACGCTACAGAAGCAGCTTTGACCTTTGCCATGATTGCCTACAATTTAATGTCGCTGTTCAGGCAATTTATTCTGCAGGAAAGAACACAGAAAAGATTATCCACCTTGCGTTACCGAACCTTTGCAATAGGTGCCTATTTTGAAAAATCCAAAGACCTAATAGTACTCAAAATAGCACTCGTCAAAAAACGACGAAAGTGGTTCACCTCTCTTTGGAATCAGTCTCAAAATTTCACCTATCCATTTTCTAATGCGTAATGTGGGTTAAACACAAAACTACTTCAGACAAAAAGAGAAGTTGCGGCGGGGAGAGGCAATACGCAATTTGAAAATTCTGCCTTAGAAAAAGGCAAACCACAGCAAACCTCTTGGCAACTTTTACCGTGGGCTTTAGCCAACTGAACAGAAAGGCTACCTACTCAGGCTTTAGCCACATTTTGCATAATAGAACCGGACAGCGTCATTTTTTTATTATATCCGCCACAGGTAAAATTGCAGGCCATATCGACCAATTTGATTTACTCTCTTAACGCACTTAAACACACATGCCGTGAGCGGATACAACTTCTGATAAAATTATTTAACCAAAGGTATCTTGACGTAAAAGGTAGTCCATTCACCCACCTTCGTTTCGAAGCGGATATCCCCATTTATTTTTTCTACTATCCCCTTGCAGATCGCAAGCCCGAGACCGGTACCTGAAGACTTGGTAGTGAAGTTGGGTACAAATATTTCAGAACCCATATCCGGTGATATTCCAATGCCGTTGTCTTTGATGGATACAATGGCAAACTGTGCGTCCACTTTGCTTTCAATCTCTATTTTGATATCCCTGAACTCAGGAACAGATTGCACTGCATTTTGAAGCAGGTTGGTAAACAACCGGTTAATCTGAGTCTTATCCGCATGAATAATAAGCCCTTTTGTTAAGCGGGATTGGATATCTATTTTTTCATTAGTGGCATACAAAGAGATCACGCTTTCCAATGCATCATTCAGATCAAAGTCCTGCATGTGTGTGTTGGCAAGATTCGCAAATTGCGAAAAATCGCTTGCTATCCGTGAGAGATGCTCTATCTGATTAAGGATAATACCGGCTACATATCCGGAGATATTTTTCACGTCGGGCGAATCTTTTTCGATAGCCATCTGAAGATATTGCAAATTCAGTTTCATAGGTGTAAGCGGATTCTTGATTTCATGTGCTACCTGCCTTGCCATTTCGCGCCAGGCGCCCTCACGTTCGCTCTTTGCAAGCTTCTGTGCGCTGAGGTCGAGCTGTGTCACCATCTTGTTGTACTCCTTCACCAGTTCGCCTATTTCGTCATTCTTCTTCCAGATGATGTGCTCATTTCCTGTTTGCAGGTTTAAAGCACGCATACGATCGCTGATGAGGGAGAATGACCTGGTGATTCTACTGGCGATAAAGAGAGATATAATACCTGCTATGATAAAGATGAAAGCATTCAGGTTGATGATAGCTACCAGCAAATTCGATATTTCGTCCTGAAGTTTTTTCTGTGATTCGAAGTAGGGGATATTGAGGTATCCGTATTCTTTCCCATTCTGGTCTCTTACGGTAAGATAGTTGCTGACATAACGCAACGAGCCAATGGACTGCTCTCTGAAGTATTGGGCATCTTTCAGTACACTCATGTGATACCAGGCTACCGGATCCATCTTCTCACTCACAATACCCTTTTCGTAAGGTAGTGGCAGCGAGGATACTTTCAGGTTTCCATACCTGTCATACAGATTAATGTCGGTGCCATGGATGTTGCTTACATTATTAATTATGGTCGACAGCTTCTCTAACTGCAAAGGTGACAGTGAAGCGGCTGTGAAGGTACTGGCTGCACTTGTATCCAGAGCATTGTGCAACTCGTTTTCCATGAGATGGATGGTGCGGCTTAAAAACTCCCTGTTATTACTATGGAATCGGTTGATAAAAAAGAGAATAGTAGATACACCGATTACGATAAATGAAAACACAGAAATCAGTATGATCGTGCTGTGCACCTGATTGCGGATGGTTGGCCTGAAAAATGCCTTCCGCTCTTCTGCATATTTTTTTTCACCCAGCAAATAACCTGTAAGGTTAAAAAGGAAAATTACTACCAGGAAAGAACAGAAGAGATATGCAAAGAGGGTGATTGTTTCCAATGCGATCTTGTCTTTGTGTGCCAATACCACCACCTTACCTTTTTGTGAGGAATACCATAGCTCGTCTATGCCTTTTTTGTGTATAAACCGGAATCCTGTATGCGTGATGAGGGAACTGTCTATATCTATCGAGAACGGATAGTCGTTATAGCTCGTTATAAGTTTATTATTGATATAGATGCCGTAGGCATACTCAGGCGAACTTTCGATCGCGTTTTTATTACCTTTTGAAAAGAGTTCGGGATAGAGTGTTTCACTCTGGAAATTTTTGGGCTTAGAGATGATGAAGATATGCCCCGCAAGGTTTCCTGCCGAATCGGTGATGTCTGTCCTGCTGATATAGTTGAAGTTTGAAAAAGAGACATCATAATAATAGAGCCCCGGGATACCGGTTTCCCGGCCCTGTGTCTGGATGATGGTATTAAGGTCGTTGATAGAGGAGTTGCGCAGATTGTTGAGTGGATTGCCGGAAGAATCAAAAGTATAAATCTCAGTGGAATACTTGTTGAGATATGCGGAGAATGATTCACGTATAAGGCTATCTTTTAGGAATAGACTCTCCGAAGGATTTCTGAAACGATGAAAAATTTCCGACATATACTCATTGCTGAAGTCATTACGGATGATATTCATAATCAGCGGGCCCGAGGGATCCACCTTTTCCGAAAGATTGCGTGCAAAATTTTTCTGGGCTTCCAGTTCTTTCTGGTGATTTTGAGTAGCGATGACTGCGGTAATGGAAACGCTGAAGAAGGTGACCCAGAAGATGAAACCTGAGGAAGAAAGCCTCACATTGTGCAGCCGTAATCTGGGCATATTCAGAAGGAAAACAAATATGAGAAGCCAGAGCAACAGAAAGAGTTTATAGGCCACCAGTTTGCCCGGGTCGATTGACAAGATCAACAATCCCGCAATAGCAATAAAAAGGTAGCCATACACGCCGTTTGCAGCCCGACTCAGCCCCCTGGAAAGTCGCTGAATGAATATAAAATAACCGGTAGCTACACAGCAGAGCACAATAAAGCCGACGAGGCTGTAAATGTTTAACGAGAAGAAATTGAGCACGTCAAACGAGACCTGAGGATCGGCCACAAGGCTGTTGATGATATACCCGGCTCCGAAGGTAGCTGCTATCATGGTGACGGCGATAAGGAGTGCAATCCCATACCGCCAAAGTGGCTTCCCTAATACTGATACGACAGCGTGTGGCTTCCACTTGAACTGGATAAACAGCACCACCCAGATGAAGAGTAAAGAATTCACCAGCAGGTCGCCGAGCGAGCCCATCAGAAAATTATCGCCATACACTGATGGATTAAAGAGTTTTAATGTTCTGAAATTGTAGGGATTGAGTTCGTAGGTCGATAGCCTTATTATCAGCAGCAAGGATAGCAACGTGATGAAGCCCTTAACGAAACCATATTTTTCTGTGATGTAAACCGATAACAGGTGAATAAAAAAAAGTATGAGCAACAGGGCAAGAACCCCCAGCGCTAATGCCGGCAAATTAATATTGTGGAGATGGGACCCTTCTTTTTTCTCAAGATAGAAAAGTGTATTTCCTGAAAGGTCCCGTACCGGGAGGCCGGTAGTCAGGCTGATATCAGTGATATACTGGGCATCCTGGAGGCCTGCAAAACGGTTTTGGAGATAATTATTTTCAATATAATAGTTCCATTTCACCGGTATCAGGGCTACTATCAGGTAGGATGCGCCCGATCGGGACAAGTAATTTTTCTTGTGGAAGATATACCAACCGTTATTAAGCAGCCTGAATCCTGAGGGGGCCTGCGCATTGAGGATTGCAGTGTCGGGAAATGCAAACTGTGTACTCCAGAATACGGCACTGTAAATGCCCGGGCCTGATGGCCTGAAGGCAAATAGATAATAGTTTTTGCCTGTGAGCGATAGCAGTGTTTTTTCTGAATAGCTGCCCCGGGTTACTGCACGCAGCAGGGTGGTGTCTGCCAGGAGTTGTTTTACTTCGGTTTCCCTGTGGGTGACGCTTTGCTGGATTGAAGAGTGGACAGCCTTTGTACTGGTTCCTGTGTTCCAATAGTTATTGGCCAAAAAAGCTATGCCGAAGAGTATTGCTGCAATGATCAGCAGATATACCCTGCGTGTGAAAAAACTTCTATTTCCTTTTCCGGGCAAATTAGGTAGTTTGTTTTATCCTGTTCCAAATTTCATCCATTTCTTCAAGACTCATATCAGGCAAGCTTTTTCCTGCTTCTTCGGCGATAGCTTCCATTTTCATGAATCTTGTAATGAATTTTTTATTTGTGAGTTCCAGAGCATAGTCTGCGTCAATATTCAGAAATCTTATGTAGTTGATCACAGAAAACAAGAGGTCGCCTGCTTCCCTGGCAACCTCATCACCATTGCCTGTTTGCATTGCGTTACTTAGTTCGGTTTTTTCCTCCATCACTTTTTCCCATACATCATCCTGGTGTTTCCATTCGAAGCCTGTCTGTGCTGCCTTGTATTGCAGCCGGAGCGCCTTAATGAGTGAGGGTAAGGAATTTGGGATACCTTCCAGCACACTTTTCTTGCCGTCAGCAAGTTTTAGTTTTTCCCAGTTTCTCTTTACCTCACCTGCACTGTCGGCTTTGGTGTCACCGTATATATGCGGGTGTCTTCTAATAAGTTTATCACTGATAGAATTTATCACATCCCTGAGGGTAAACCGGTTCTTTTCTTCTGCAATTTTGGTGTAGAATACAATGTGGAGCAGTAGGTCGCCCAGTTCTTCTTTCATGCCTTCAAAATCCTCTTCATCAATAGTGTCTGTGAGTTCATACAGTTCTTCAATTGTCTGTTGCCGCAGGCTGTGTATGGTTTGCTTTCTGTCCCAAGGGCATTTTTCTCTCAGCTCATCCATGATGGTTGTCAGCCGGTTGAGATTGGCTTCTTTCATTGCGATTTTTTTTTGGATATCCAGTGGTGCTGTTTATCCTTTGTGAAAAGGGTATATCTGGCACAAAAATATTGATACTGCCCGCATCTTGCCGGAAATAAAATTAATGAATCTCCTCTTTCCTGTGGAGCGCATTCCTTATTGTGCTTCCCGAGGGGGAAACAATGCGCTATCTCTCTTTATTTCCAGAGAGTCGACTACCGGGGGTTGTGTGGATATCCATATATCAATCGTCTGACCCGCCTGGATATAGAGTGGTATTCCCTGAAAATCTCTCGTTTCAGGATTTTGCCGCACGATGTATGCACTTGCAGTATCTGCAATAGGCTCAGAAGAGATGATAGAAGCAAGTACTAGTCCTTTGGTTTCCAGTAATGTTTTTGTTTCAGCTACAGTAAGCCCTATGAGGTAGGGTACAGGTATCTGTTCGCCAACCACGCCTCCTCCAATGACAAGGTCGATTCTGGAGCCCCAGCGCACTTTGGCGCCCGGTGCAATGGACACTCCTTTGTAAAGCTGGTCGAGTACGGAGCCCTTCATAAAGTCGGGTTTGTGGGTTGTATCTCCTAATACCAGATTATTTTTTGCAAGGATGTCGGCAGCAAATCTATAGCTCAGTCCTTCCAGTTTAGGCATGGATATCATCGGGAGTTCTACCGGATTCACTGTAAGAAAGAC
Source organism: Chitinophagaceae bacterium (assembly GCA_023957755.1). Classification (GTDB taxonomy): domain Bacteria; phylum Bacteroidota; class Bacteroidia; order Chitinophagales; family Chitinophagaceae; genus Ginsengibacter. The sequence continues at coordinate 253,194 of JAMLGT010000005.1, read as the reverse complement.
AGTTCTGTTTACCTTGACGGTGGCGTCTGAGAGCGGAAGTTGTCTGCGTACGGTATTAAGCGGGATGCTGTCATTGTATGAGGAGTCTGTAATCACTACCTCAAATCCCTGATTTTTCAACAAGTCGACTGCTTTATCTGTATTCATACCCACAATGTCAGGCACTTTCAGATAACTGCCGTGGTGTGTAAGCCATCCCAGTGAAACGAAGAATAAGAAGATGAGGAGCAGCACCAGCGCAATGGCTGCAAGCAGATTTATGAAAAATGATTTTTGTAACAGGGATTTAAACACCGGCAAAAAGTATGTCTATGACGCAAAATAAACAAAAAATAAGACGAATGCCAGAAAAGAAGTGCTCCTTTACAAAAGTTTAAGCCTTCGCCTGTCTCAGGCATTCTTCAATCAGTCCGGTGTAGAATTTCATCAGCGATATACCTGCCGAAACTACCTGTTGAGGTACCAGGCTGGCCGCCGTCTGCCCGGGCACTGTATTGATCTCCAGCATGTATAGTTTGCGTGTGCTGGCATTGTAAATAAAGTCCACACGAATAATCCCCTGACAATTAAATAATTTGTAAATCTTTACTGCCTCGTTTTGAATCAGGGTAGTGAGTGAAATATCTATTTGTGCCGGTGTGATCTCATCGCTGGCTCCTTTGTATTTAGCCTCAAAATCGAAGAATTCATTTTTTGAGATTATTTCTGTCACGGGTAGTGCCGTAACCGTTCCTTTTGCTTTGTACACCCCTACGGTAAACTCTCTTCCCGGAATAAATTCTTCAACCAATACCTGGCTGTCTTCTTTAAAAGCTTTTTCAATAGCAGCTTCAATGTGGTCAGGTGTAGCTACTTTGCTCATTCCGATACTTGACCCGCCGTTGTTAGGCTTTACGAATACGGGGAAACGTAATTTTTTTACTGCCTTCAACTGATCGGGGGTGTTTGGGTAATCTTTGAAGAGCAGGATGGAGTTGGCCACACTGATGCCTGAAAAGGCCGCCACTGCCACCGTATAGCGTTTGTTGAATGTAATGGCTGAGGTGGCCGCATTGCATGACGTGTAGGGGATTCCCAGCATGTCGAGGTATCCTTGTAGTTTGCCATCTTCTCCCGGAGTGCCGTGGATGCTAAACAGCACCGCATCGAACCGGATAGTTTTACCATTGATGATAATGGTGAAGTCGCTTCTGTTCACTTCTTTTTTTGCTCCTGTTTCATCCTGATAAAACCAGCCGGAGGGGGTGATATCAATGATGAAAAAATCAAATTTTTCAGGATCAATATTTTTCTTAATAGTATCGGTGGAGCCGTAACTGATTTCAGCTTCTCCGGAATATCCACCTGTAACTAAGGCAATACGGGCTTTCATATTTCAAATTAGTGTCAGTGTAAAATTATCACTCATTTTAATATCCCTGAGTATAGGTCTCAAGAATAAATTTCCATTCACCTTCCTGTTTTTTCCAAATATGCACATAGGGATATCTCAGGGTATCTGCATCCGTTTCAGCGGTGTACATTCCATAAGTGTATCCCAGTGTGCCATCTTCCGATACGGTTGCTTTTTCCGGAATCCATGAAAGCAGCAGCCCTGAGTCATCGATCTGGCTGATATATTCTATAGCATCTGCACCTGTTATAGGCGATCTGTCAGGACGGAGGAGCACGGCCTCCTTTGCCATGAATTTGATGAATGCCTGTTTCATTCCTCTTTCTTTACTTGCCTTTGCAAAGTCAATATCAGCCTGGAGTATCTCTGCCGGCGATGCGATTGTAACCGGGCCTTCACTGTCTTTAAATACAGGCTCAGGTTGCAGGCCGCATGCGGTTAATAGAATTACCGGAATCAGAAAAGCCAGGATTTGATTGCATATTTTCATTTGGCGGCATTATTTAAAAATTAAAAGCGAAGGTGAGAAATGGACCTTCGCTTTTTTTTGACAGGAAATATCACCTGTCTGTGTTCAGGTTTTTAAACCTGGTAAGCTTTTTATCCGTGCATTTTCTCTTTTTTTGCCAGAAGTTCCTCAACCGTCTCTCTGTAGAGTTCGTCAGGAATACAACAATCTACCGGGCATACCGCAGCACATTGCGGCTCTTCATGAAATCCCTGGCACTCTGTGCACTTATCCGGTACAATATAATAAATGTCTGTGGCAATTGGTGCATTTCGCTGGTCAGCATCATACACCGTCACTCCATCCATTCTTGTTACAGCGCCTTTGAGGTTAGTTCCGTCTGCAAAAGCCCATTCCACTCCTCCTTCATAGATCGCATTGTTGGGGCATTCGGGCTCGCAGGCTCCACAGTTGATACAATCGTCTGTTATCTTGATAGCCATTATGAGAATATTTAATAAGATTACGCAGGAATTATTTACGAATTTTGCCTGCATTATAAATGTCTCTGACAAAGATAAAAAACATAACGACAATTACTTTATGTTATTGGCAAAAAGAATAGAGGTACTGAAAGGATTAAAAGACTGGTGGGCGCTGAATGATCAGGAGTGGCAGGATACAAAGCAAAGGGCATATCTGTATAACCAATGGTTTATTCCTGAATTTCTGGATCACAGAATCCATTGTATTACTAACCAGTATCTGGATGAAGAAAAGCTTGATTACTGGACTCGCCATTATCATCTTGATGATAATGTATCGCCCAGAAACATAGGTATTGTGATGGCAGGGAATATACCTCTGGTGGGGTTTCATGATTTTCTGGCTGTATTCGTTTCGGGCCACAAAGCAGTGATTAAGTTGTCTGAAAAAGACGATGTGCTTATGAGGAAAGTGGTGGATAAGATGATCGCATTGGACCCTGACGTGAAGGAGTATATCCTGTTTGCTGAGATGCTGAAGGGGTGTGATGCTTATATCGCCACGGGCAGCAACAATACGTCGCGCTATTTCGATTATTACTTTGGTAAGTACCCCTCTATTATCCGTAAGAACAGAGCCTCTGCGGCAGTGTTGACAGGTGCCGAATCGCACGATGAGCTGGCACTTCTTGCTGATGATGTATTTCTCTATTTTGGATTAGGATGCAGAAATGTCTCCCAGATTTATGTTCCGGAAGGATACGATTTTGTGCCTTTGTTGGATGCCTTCAGAAAGTATGAGTATCTGAAAGATCATGCGAAGTACCGTAACAATTATGATTATAATCTTGCATTGCTGATTATGAATAGCAGAGCGTATATGTGTAATGAAAATATAATCCTGGTAGAAGGCGATCAGTTGTTTTCTCCCATAAGCGAATTGTACTTCAGCTATTATAAGGATGCAGGAGCCAGTGCTGATGCATTGTTGAATAATGAGCAGGTGCAGTGTGTGGCAGGAAAGGGGTATATCCCGATGGGACAGACACAGCAGGCAGGATTGTTTGATTATGCGGACGGGGTAGATGTGATGGAGTTTCTCCTTTCGGTGTGATGAACTGGCATGACGGGATTGCGTGCCCGGCCCACCGGGGTGCATAATTGTCTTTAGATTTGTAAAAGGAATTTATACGTGACACTAATTAATTGTTAATAATACGAGAACGGCAAACAGATAGTTTTTTTAGCCTCTAATTTTATTCTGCGGCATACGGTTTGAGGAGGGAAGGTTAGATTCGTTTAAGAAATAAAAATCTACTTACATGAAAGCTAAAAGTGTTTTTTTGACTGTCTTAATCAGTGCAGTTACAACTGTAGCAGTTTTGTTTGGCTACAACAAGGTAAAAGAAGTGACAGGTAGTGCTTCAATTGAGAAATTTCAGGTGCCTGCTAACTATGCGGGGTTCTTTGATTCAAATGGTAATTATGCAGGGCCGTCTGACTTTGTGCAGGCTGCAAAAGCTGCAATCCCTACAGTAGTGCATATCAAGACAAAGAGTACCAAAACGGTATCTAATAATCTGCCAAGGAGCAGAGATCCATTTTCTGATATGTTTGGGGATGATTTTCTTGACCAGTTTTTGGGGCGTGGAGATCGTCAGCAACGTGTGATACCTCAATCGGCATCCGGTTCAGGTGTAATCATTAGTGCCGATGGGTACATTGTTACGAATAACCATGTCGTTTCCGGTGCTAATGAAGTCACAGTAACTACCAGTGATAACAAAACCTATACTGCTAAGGTGATCGCTTCAGATCCAAACTATGACCTTGCAGTGGTAAAAATTGACGGGAAGAATCTTCCCTTTATGTTGTATGGAAGTAGTGCGAATGTAGAGATTGGACAATGGGTTTTGGCAATTGGATATCCACTCACACTGGATGCTACAGTTACAGCCGGTATTATCAGCGCAAAATCGAGAACCCTGGGACTAAATCGGGGTAAAGATGGCAGGAGGGATTTTGCAGTAGAATCTTATCTGCAGACAGATGCTGCCGTAAATATGGGTAATAGTGGTGGTGCATTGATTAATACCAATGGACAGTTGATTGGTATTAACTCTGCGATTGCCTCGCCTACAGGTTATTATAGTGGCTACAGCTATGCAATTCCTGTAGATATTGTGAAGAAGGTGGTGGCCGACCTTATTAAGTATGGCAGTGTACAAAGGGCTTTCCTTGGTGTACGTTTTATTGATGCAGGCACACTGACAAAAGAAGAGAAAGCGAGTGAAAAGATACCGGAGTCAGCCGATGGTATTTTTGTTAAAGAAGTTGTCAAAGATGGTGCCGCCGCAGCAGCAGGTCTGAAAGAAGGTGATATCATACGCAAGGTGAATGGAACAAGTGTAAACTCTAGTGCAGAACTGCAGGAGCAAATCAGCCACTACAGGCCGGGTGATAAGATTCAACTGACCTATGACAGAGGGGGAAAATCATACACAGTAAATGTAACCCTGAAGAATAATTCAGGTACCACTGAATTGGTAAAGGCTGATATACTTCAGGAGTCGCTGGGGGCCGAGTTTGATGTGCTGGATGCTGCGAGTGCCAGGAAGTTAGGTTTGTCAGGAGGTGTCAGAGTGAAAAAAATCGGAGAGGGTGCACTGAATGATCAAACCAGGATGAGGGATGGATTCATTATTACTAAAGTAAATGGAAAAGATGTGAAAAGCCTCGATGACTTAAGAGATGCAATTGGCAATAGTGACCAGATTACTATTTCAGGGGTGTATCCCGGGTATAATGAAATTTTTGAGTATCCAATCGATTTGAGTGGAAATGAATAAGTGTTTTTTGTTTAGGTTTTAAGGTTGACGGCTGTGGAGTTTCTTCACAGCCGTTCTTCTTTAATGATAAATCCCGAGTGCAGTCCTGTTTCCCGACTTGACCGGTTGAATTATTCAATATGAGTCCAAAGCCCTTGTGGAGTAATGCGCTCATAGAGCTTTTCTGAAGTGCAGGGTGTTAAATTTAAGATCGGAGACTGCTGGGCTTTAGGCTCACTTAGCCAGACAGGTCGGGAGGCTACTGCTTCAACACTTTCTCCACTACCTTCCTGTCAGTAAAATTCATCTTTACTGTATATACTCCCGGGGCCCAGCCGGGGGTATTCACCAATATTTGCCTGTAGGCATCCCCGTTATATGTCCTGTACCAGACTAATTGGCCGATTGCATTGTAAATCTGAATACTTCTGAGGTCAGTGGGCTGTTCATAATTTCGGATGATGAACTGGTTTTGGAAGGGGCTTGGATAGAATAAGTATCCTTTCTCTTTCAATAACGGTGGCACCGTGATGCCCATGAGGTTAATATTGTCCAGATACAGGTTATTGCGGTTGTTGCCCTTGGCTGAGAAAAATACCTGAAAGTCGGATTTCCCAACGACCGGGTTCAGATATATCTTTACCGTCGACCAGTCTTTGGTTGCGGCCACGAATGGATGGAGCTTTTGTGCGTCAGGATCTTCCACCGTAACCATTTCATTACCATATTTCTTAAATAGGGTGGTGAATGTCTGCCCACAATCTAATGTGAGTTTCACTTCCAGGGTGTCTTCGCTCTCTCCTGTGATACCCGGATAATTTATACCGGGGGCATAGGCATAGTCAAAATAAAGGAATAGACTGTCGTAATCCTTTGTCGGGTGTATTCGGGGAGAAATCAGGTGGACTCCTTTGCCCATGCCGTTATACAGGTAGTTGTTTACCATGACAGAGGAAATACCTTTTGATGCTGAAAGTGTGGATTTTTCCCATGCCAGTCCACTGACGCTCGGCTGTATGACCCATTGTGCCGGCGGCATAGTGGCTGATTCAAAACTTTCCTCAAGTGGTATGTCAGATTTTCCGATGACATAGAATCTCATCATCACGGTGTCGTTTTGTGGCGCCTCGTCAGCTAATCCATTTGGCATGGAGGTATAGATAGTGAGGTTGTGCCCGCCCGGAGGGAGAGTGGCAAGGGTAGGGAGCGTAATGACCGTGCTGTTATTCTGAGTGAGCGACAGGTTTTTGTCGAAAGTTTGCAATGCCATCTCGTCGATTCGGTAGTTGATCTTCACAGAGTTGATTGGGTCTTTTCCGTTGCTGCGAACACTAATTACCGGGGTGGGCATGGCATCGCAGTTGTATATAGAAACACCGGTCAGTCCTGTAATCGTTACGTCGCGATTCATCCTGGTGGTAGAGGATACACCTACATCGTCCAGATAAAGATTGTTCCCATAGCCGTTTAATGCTCTGAACTTAATCAGGAAATCTTTCCCGGGCACAATGAAAGGGGATAGGTTTACTTCCTGATATTTCCAGTTGCCATTAGTATTTGCGATAAAAGAGGTGCGTGTGTTGCCGGCAACTGAAGCCAGATACGTGCCACTTTTTCTATAAATTAATTTGTAGGAGCGGCCATCGTCGTACGATAAATAAATTTCCAAACCATCCCATACAGATACATCCTGCATATCGTAAGCGCCGTACGCCACTTTGAAGGAAAGTACAGAGGAGTCGGCACTGCCTATATTTACCGGCGGCATTATCAGCTCGTCCATCGCCCCGGGTTTATTATATGTAAAGAATTTTATAGAGGCAGCACCACCTCCGTTATAACCGGATGTGCCGTCATACGTCCAGGTGGCATCACTGTTGGGATTCCATATTGTCCAGTCTTCCGGAGGAAAAGCAGGGCTTGAAAAAGTTTCAGCAAACGGGGCATTTTTTGAAAGCCCGGCTATGATGATCAGAGATTGCAATGTGTCGTTGGCTGTAAACGCATCCACATCACCATTAGGGTTACTGCTGATAATCTCCACCAGATGAGTGCCGGCAACTGCATTGATATTTCCAAGAGAAAGTATGGTGTCTTTACCGGGCGGCAATGACAACGGAAATGTCTGGGCAAATGACGTGCTACCATCAATCTTTACAGTCAGTTGAATTGATGAAATCAGCGTGTTGCCATAGTTTCTGAGTTTGGCCGTAAGTGGAGTATTGTTCTTAATGTAGGCTCTTCTTTCAATGTTTCCATAGGGCATAGCAGAGACTACATAAGCATCAGTAGTGGCAATAGGAGGTATGGCACCATCAGAATTGGCAAGGTCTGGCCTGTAATATTCAATAGTGCTGAGTACACGCCGGCCATGTCCTTCAGAAAACATGAACAGCGCTCTGTCGTCAAAGTAATTCATAATGCTGCCATACATTTCGCCTGAAGACTCGGTAGTGCATCCGTCGGAGTAGTTCATGCTAGGCAGGCCAAAGTGTGCCCTACCGCCGGCATCAGCTTTTTCTGCCGGAGTATCATCCCCTTCAGGGCCGGCGCCCGCTGCAAGAGGCCATCCGGCCTGAATCCTGAAGTCGGTATTATTGCATACTGTCTGGTCGCCAAAGGTGTGCCACAGATACAGATAGTGGCCTACTTCATGAATCAGGGTGACTCCTTCCGAATAGGTAGGATAATATGAGCGTGTGGTATTGGTAGTATATGAAAGCGATTTAATGTCCACTACAACCCCTTGCGGGCCTATGTCATTTGTGAAAGGGAAAGTGCCTACACCCAAAATGGAAGTACCACCTACGGGAGGCAGCGTACCCGCCCACACATTGAGATATTTATCAGTGTTCCAGGCATTCAACCCGCCCTCAGCAGTCGATTTTATTTTGATATAGTCCGGAGTAGTTCCTGTTTTTCTTTCTATCCCTGAGGTTAAATTGCCGAGGGGGTCTCTGCGCGCCATCACAAATTTTACAGGGATTCTTCCTGTAAGGTTATATATCTCTTCCGGGATCACATATCTGAACATATCGGCTTTGGTGCCGTTAAAGGCTTCGTTCATCATCTCTAACTGGTCGTAGAGTGTGCGGTCGGGAATCATTGCCAGTTTATCTACCTGGTCTATCAGATGGAAAACAACTGGAATAATGATGGTGTCATTTAGGATTCCTTTTAGTTTTAGAGCCGATTTGCGGGTCAGATATTCCTGGTACTTCTTTTCGCCCTGTAGCTGCCATTGCGTAACGATATCCGGATTGTTTCTGATTGAGGCCTCCATTATAAGCATGGTACCGCATTTCTGAATTTCTCTGGCGGAGTGAGGTTTGGGAGATTGCTGGCCTATCCCTGGGAAAGCGATTGTGAGTATGATAAGGGTTAATACGAGTCTTTGGCGTATGAGTGGATTTGACATCTGTAGGGATTTGATTCGCTTTAAGGTAGGATAGAACAGGTATCGAATTATATTTTTTGACTTATACAAATGTAATCTTTACTCCATATCAAACAACAATCTGCGGCTGTCGTAAAGTGCTGTCCCAGGGAAAGTATTACACTTGTTTATAACGAAACGGCTATTGTAAAATTGCGAATGGCAGATCGCAGCAGCCGGGGATTCTGCCAATAAAATTAATTCAATATTTTACTACGCTGAATAATAATATATATTTACCAATTAAAAATCCTGCGAGAATGAATGCACTGAAACTAAGATTAATTGTAATGAATTTCCTCCAGTTTTTTATCTGGGGGGCATGGCTGATTACCATTGGAGCTTACTGGTTTCAGACCCTTCCGGAGATATATCCCGATAAGGAGTGGAGTGGTGCGGCGTTTGGTGCATTATTTTCAACGATGGGATGGGCTGCTCTGGTTATGCCATCCCTTCTGGGTATTGTAGCCGATAAGTGGATCAATGCAGAGCGGTTGTTGGGGATCTGCCATTTTGCAGGTGCCATTACTCTGTTTTCGTTGCCCATGGTTGATGATCCTACAGTGATGTTCTGGGTCTTGCTTCTCAACATGGCCTTTTATATGCCCACACTTTCTCTGGCAATTACCGTCGCTTATTCTTCGCTTAAGAAGGCCGGTAAAGATGTGGTCACAGATTTTCCGCCTATTCGGGTATGGGGTACAATAGGCTTTATTGTCGCCATGTGGACAGTGAGCATTACCCATTTGGAAAAGACAGCCGGACAGTTTTATGTGGCTGCCGGAGCTGCTTTATTACTGGCTATTTATTCATTTACACTTCCGAAATGCCCTCCCGAAGGGAGAGGGGTCAAAAGCGCCTCAATTGCTGAAGCTCTTGGGCTGAATGCCTTTTCACTTTTCAGGAAATCACGGATAGCCATCTTCTTTATTTTCTCTATGCTGCTTGGGGCCGCGCTGCAACTTACCAATGCGTATGGTGACACTTTCCTTCATGATTTTGATAAGGTGGATATATACAAGGACACTATAGCCGTAAAGTATCCGGCTATAATTATGTCTATCTCACAGATTTCTGAGACACTATTTATACTGGCAATTCCGTTCTTTATGAAGCGCTTTGGAATTAAGAGGGTGATGCTGATGAGTATGTTTGCCTGGGTATTGCGGTTTGGCCTGTTTGGATATGGAAACCCCGGCGATGGCCTCTGGATGATTATCCTGAGTTGTATAGTTTATGGGATGGCATTCGATTTCTTTAATATCTCAGGTTCGTTGTTCATTGAGGGGCAGACTTCACCTAAAATCAGAGCCAGTGCGCAAGGATTGTTTATGATGATGACTAATGGGTTTGGTGCAATTATAGGGAGCATGGCCAGCGGATATATCATTGATCTGTTTTTCACCAATCCGGACAAAACACTTCAATGGAAAAATATATGGCTTTCGTTTGCGGGTTACTCCCTGGTAGTGGCTATATTATTTATGATCCTTTTCAAAGATGAAAAGCCAAAATATAGTGAGGAAGACCGAACGGGTGTAGTTGCACTTGCCTGATGAGACTATAATTAAGCTCCAAAGAAAAAAGAACAAATGCCATTTTTCGGATCCATACCTTTCAGGAAAGATTTTATCACCACCTTCCTGTGTGGCCTTTTACTTATCATAGGCATGGAAGCGGTTGCACAGAAAGGGACAGCTGTTTTAAGTGGCAAAGTGATTGATGAGAATGAGGACCCTATTGCCCGTGTAAGTATTAATATATTGGGAAAGCAGGGAGGGTGGATTACTTCTGATTCAGGTACCTTTCGTATGGAAGTGCCGGCAGGAAAGGCATTTGCCCTGGTTTTTACCCATGAAGGATTCAGGGAAGTACAACGCAATTTCCTTCTTAATCCCGGTGAAAGTGAGCTCCAGATCGTAAGAATGTATCGGACGGCTAAGGGATTGGAAGAGGTGGTGATACGTGATGACAGATTCAGGAACGAGCCCGGACTGGTAAAAGTAAATCCGAAGAATGCCATTGTGTTGCCATCGGCCACCGGCGGTGTGGAGGGGTTAATTAAGATACTCGTTGGAAGCAATAATGAACTGACCTCACAGTACGCGGTGCGAGGAGGCAATTATGATGAAAACCTGATTTATATCAACGACTTTGAGATATTCAGACCTTACCTCGTAAGAGCCGGACAACAGGAGGGATTGAGCTTTATAAACCCTGAGCTTGTACGTAATATTAACTTTTATAACGGTGGATTTCAGGCAAAATATGGAGACAAGATATCCAGTGTATTGGATATAAGTTATAAACAACCTGCTAAGTTTGCCGGATCAGCCTACATCAGCCTGCTCGAGCAAGGCCTTCACCTGGAAGGCACCTCTCGCAATAAAAAGTCCTCATGGCTCATCGGCGCAAGAACAAAAACGAATAGAAATCTATTGAGCAGCCAGGAAACCAAAGGCAATTACATTCCTTCTTCATCCGATATCCAGGCTTTTCTATCATGGAAACTCACGGAGAAGTGGCAACTCGAGGCATTAGGCATACTTTCGGTTTCGGATTTTCAGTTGATTCCCGAATCCGCGCAGAAAACTACCACTGTGATTACCCCTTTGTTTTCTGCAAATCTAGGGTTGGATGTATATTTTGAGGGGAGAGAGAAAGATCGTTACAGGAGCTATCTGACGGGGCTTTCGCTCAATCATTCAGTGAGTTCAAAACTTAAATTGAAATGGCTCTTCAGCAGGTATGATGATGAGGAAAATGAAAATTTTGACATATTGGGTGCTTATCTTTTTGGTGAAAGATCTTTTGACAAAACCAAGCCTTCATTTGGGCAGATTGTGAATCCACTCGGTGCAGGAATATTCCAGAATTTTGCGAGAAACCAGCTTCATATCCAGGTGTATAATCTAAGTCATAAAGGTTTTCTTCAGGCGGGAAAACATTATGTGCAGTGGGGCACAGGATGGGAGCATCAGATAATAAAGGATCATCTGAACGAATGGGAAATGCACGACAGTGCAGGATATTCGCTGCCCTATAATCCCGCTCAACTGGTACTGAAGAAGGTTTTAAAATCAGATGCTGACCTTCAATCTGACAGGATTCACGGGTATCTGCAGGACAACATCTTATTAGGCCATGCTTCAGGAGATATTTCTATGCAGGCAGGTGTCCGGTTTAACTACAACTCACTTAACGGAGAATTCCTGGTGAGTCCACGCATACAGCTTAACTATAAACCGGAATGGAAAAGAGACTTTGTAATTAAAGCATCCGGCGGTGTGTACGACCAGCCTCCTTTTTATCGTGAACTGAGAAGGCCTGATGGAACGATTAACAAAAACCTGAAAAGCCAGAAGAGCATTCAGTTTACAGCCGGCTTTGATTATAATACTACCTATGGTAACAAGCCGCTGCGGATCACTACAGAAGCATACTATAAATCACTGACTGATGTAGTGTCATACGATTTGGATAATGTGCGGATAATCTATTCCGGTGAGAATAATGCCAAAGCATACGCGATGGGGGTGGAAACCAGATTGTTTACTGAACTGGTAAAGGATGCAGAAAGCTGGTTGAGTGTGAATGTCAGCCGCACGATGGAGAACCTAAAAGACGACCACTATTTTCTATATACCAATGCCGCCGGTGAGGTGATTAATTCGCAGACCGAAGACCAGGTGGTGACAGACAGCATCAGACAGGAGATGGGGTGGATCAGAAGGCCGAGCGACAGACTGGTAACAGTAGGGCTTTTTCTTCAGGATTACCTGAGCACGAACAAGAATTTCAGAGTACATCTTAACCTGTTTTATGGCAGCAATATGACTTACAATATTCCAAACAGTGTCAGGTATAGGAATGGGTTGATCCTGGAACCTTATTTCAGGGTTGACGCTGGATTCAGTGCCCTGCTGCTTAGCGAAAAGTCGTTGAGAAGAAGCCATTCTCCATTCAGGTCTTTCGAGAATATCTGGGCGAGCCTGGAGGTGTTTAATATGATTGACAGGAGAAATGTAATCTCTTACCAGCTTATTAAGGATTTTTCAAATAACGTGTTCAGTATTCCCAACAGGCTGACACCAAGGTTGATAAATTTCAAGCTATTGGCAAGGTTTTGACGAGAAAAGCCATAATCCGGTAGTAAATGGAAATTGGTAGTGTTGAAATATTGAATTCTGGCACCGGAGGGTGGTGATTTGAAAGGATACCTTAAAAAAAATCGGTTTGAGGCAAGGTTTTGCCAAAAATTCCGTTATTCTATATTAATAATAATCTGATTTTAACAAAAATGGAATCAGTCACTCTCAGAATGATATTTTATTTTGCGGTAATCCGTTAATCCTAATTATGAAGTACTTTTTGGCTGTATGCCTTGCAATGGTAACCTTATCTGTGAATGCACAAAGATTATGGGCAGATGGTTTTGTAGGAGCGCTCAACTACCAGGGAGATCTGCAGGATAAGCGTTTTACCTTTACTCAGTCACATCTTTCCGGTGGAGCAGGAGTTACCTATGATTTCAGCGATCATTTTGGTGCAAGATTACATCTACTGTTCGGAGCCTTGTCGGCAGATGATAAGAATGGAAGGAATGCGGCAAGAAATCTGAATTTCAAGACTTCGATGTTTGAAGTACAGGCAGCGCTTAAGTATTATATCATGCCGCTGAATTCTCATTTGCTGACGCCTTATGTATTTGCAGGGCTAGGGGTGTTCCATTTCAATCCCTACACTTATGATACTACAAACGTAAAATACTTTCTGAGGCCACTGAGCACCGAAGGGCAGGGGTTTCTTCCGGGAACCAAACAATATGCGCTAACCCAGTTTTCAATCCCGGCCGGCTTAGGAGTAAAGTTATCCCTTACCGATAACCTGAACGTGGGTCTGGAAATGGGCCTCCGAAAAACGTTTACTGATTACATTGATGATGTAAGTACCACTTATGTGGATGAGTTTTTGCTTCTGAGTGAGCGGGGCCCCAAGGCAGTGGAACTTGCTTACCGTGGTGGCGAACTACCGGGTGGTGGCCCTTACCCGGCAGGTGGGGATTTAAGAGGAGGTGCCAGAAGCCTGGATTGGTATTACTTCACAGGGCTTACCGTATCTTTCAGAATAGATGCAGGCGCATCCAAAGCAGCAGGATTTGATTCAAAATCCTTTGCTTGTCCACCGAAAATGTAATGATCAGAGACCTAATATTTTTTCAGTCTTTTTCAGTTGTCTTTTGAATGTAGCTAATTGCTTTTTTTCCACCTGGATAAAAGGATTGTCTTCCAGTTTTCCTATCACAGCATCCATCTGTTCCTCTGAATGGTACACCATTTTTCTGAAGGGATTTGTGTAGTCCTTTGCTCTGGATTCATATACCCCCTTTGCCATCCATTCTCTGGTGGCAAGTGTTCTGGTGAATAATTCTTTTATTTTTTTCTTGTCCAATTGGCGTGTGGTCAGGTTCTCAATCTCAAGCAGGGAAGCAAAGGCGTGGCCTGCTTTTTCAATATCATATCTGTTGCCACATTTCCTGTAGAAGTCATGAACCTCTTTCCAGGAGTGAATTTTTCCGGAAGTGATGGATTTCCGAAGTGCTTTCTCAGATTGGGCCGGCATTAGCTGTCCACCGAGATTTACCCATTCTTCTCTCCTGCTTTCCCGTTTAATCTGTCTCTTGAATTCTTCAAGGCTTTTTGTCTTTTTAATAGCTATGAATTGCATCAGATTGGTAATGCCATAATATACAATCAGCTCGTGAAAGAGCGCTAAGGAAAGTTGGACATCTTTTATTTCTGTAGGCCGCTTGCTATTTTCAAGGCCCGGCAAAGTGCCATTTCCGTATTCATCGGGCTTTATCTTTTTTAAAAGCGCAATGGCTGCGAAGAGTTCGTTGACAGTATCCGGCGCCAGATAATCGTATTCTATTTTCTGAACAGGATTAATCCTGTGATCCCGCTGATGGTATTTCCACGCATTGCGCGCAAGTGCATACATGTTGTACCTGAACCAGTATCCCGGTATTATTACAAGCCGGTTTTTAGGGATGTTGTTAGATACCAGACTAAATGGAATAGAGATATCCATTTCGTGGGGATAGTCTCCTTTGACGAGAATAGTGAAGGATGCAAACCGGGAGTTATGTTTCATATTCACACATAACCCCGGCCAAAAGCCTCTTCCGGCAATGATTTCACCATCTGCTCCGCGGCTGTTATGATTACTTCCTATCGTAGCACCCGCTGCTATATTACTTTGCCCTTTTACCAGTGCCGCTGTAAGGAAAGAGTTGTTATGATGCTGCTCGTGTCCGGGATAGATGAGCGAGTTCAGCACTTCACAACATGAGATAGTAGAATTGCTCCCCAGATAGGAGTTGATCAATCGTGCACCGTATTTGAGTTGGGAGTGGTCTGCCAGAATAAACCGAACTGCTTTTACGCCATAAAATATTCTGCAACCTACGCCTACGATGCCGTTTACAAGTTCACATCCTTCTCCGATTTGGGATGGACTGGTTTCGTCGCTATTGATAGTAAGATTTTTGAGTTTGTTTGCACCTTTGATGTAGGCATCGCTTCCAATTTTTACATCCTTGATGATGTTACAGTCCTTGATCACACACCGATCTCCCACAGTGCCGTAATAGCCTCGTCGGGCAGGGAAGGACGCCGAGGTGAGTTCTGTGAGCCGCTGTTGCAGCATTTTGTCTTCAGGATAATCGCTCCATAGGGCTGCGTCGCCGGGAAGCATATCATTAAAGGGGATTACACTTCTGCCTCCGTTTTCGTTTCTTAATTCTATTTGTATTCTTACCTTTTCGGGCTCTCCATCCTTAAGTATGCCATTGCCGAATTTTGAATAATTGGTGGTGGCAAATTCATTGATGTTTGCAATCAGTACTTCATTGCCTATTATGTAGTGGCTCAGATAGTTAGTGTTGTCTATGCAGATGTTGTCGCCCAGATCACAACTTATGACGGTACTGTTGTATATCCCGACTGCCATCCTCAGGTTGTGGTACTCCAGGTAATAAGGTTCCAGCTTTCCGATTCGTATCAGCCCCAGAAACTTAGAGTTTTTTACAAGTGCCGGATCAAATTCTTTTGAGACATAGATGTTACCCCAGTCGTCAGAAGTATTTCCATTTCTGATCAGGATCTCTATCTCGGAGACTTTGAGCGGCCTGTACTGGTTTGATTTGTTTTGCTGATTTCTCAGATAATATTCATTCTTGCCTTTTGGAATGTAAGGGCCATCAATGAAGTTGTATCCCAGTTCCTGAATGGGGTGCTTGACTATATTATTCATTACGTTTGTTTATCGTGTGTAGTAGTACATGTTGTTTATTCTACAGTTACTGACTTCGCAAGATTGCGTGGTTTGTCCACATCGCATCCGCGCGCTACTCCCATATAATACGCAAGGAGTTGGAGCGGTACTACAGAAATCAAAGGTGCCATAATCTCATTCGCCTCTGGTACGTAAAAGACATCATCGGCCATCGATTGGATTGTGGTGTCTCCCTCGCTTGCAACAGCTATCACTTTTCCTTTACGGGCTTTTACCTCCTGGATATTGCTGACGATTTTCAGGTAGTGCTCATCTTTTGTGGCTACGAACACTACAGGCAGTTTCTCATCTACCAGTGCAATGGGCCCATGCTTCATCTCTGCTGCGGGATAGCCTTCTGCATGAATGTAAGAGATTTCTTTGAGCTTCAGTGCGCCTTCGAGTGCTATGGGGAAGTTGTATCCCCTGCCAAGGAATAATGCGTCGGATGACTGAGCATATTTATTAGCAATGGTTTCAAGCGCAGGTGCGTTTCTTAATACCGTTGCCACCTTTTCAGGCACACTCTCTAATTCGTGAAGCAGCTCCAGATACTTTTCATCAGTGATTGATTTTTTTTCTCTGGCAATCCTGAGTGCGATCATCATGAGGACGGAAAGCTGTGCAGTGAATGCCTTGGTGGATGCCACGCCTATCTCGGGCCCTGCATGGGTGTAGGCACCAGCCTGAGATACTCTGGAGATGGAGGAACCTACCACATTGACAATTCCCAGGATAAAAGCACCTTGTTCTTTTGCTTTCTCAATGGCCACGAGGGTATCTGCCGTCTCCCCACTTTGAGAAATGGCAATCACCACATCTCCTTCACGAATTACCGGATTGCGGTACCGAAACTCTGAGGCGTATTCAACTTCCACGGGGGTGCGGCATAGCTCTTCAATAACGTATTCAGCCACCAGACCCGCATGCCAGCTCGTGCCACAGGCAATAATGATGAATCGTGGTGCTTTAGTAAGTGCTTCGATATTATCATCAATTCCCCGCATGGTTATTCTGCCTTGTTGTGCATCCAGCCTTCCGCGGAGGCAGTCGAAGATGGTAGTCGGCTGTTCAAAAATTTCTTTGAGCATGAAATGAGGATACCCACCTTTCTCGATTGCAGCAAGCTCAAGGTCGAGTCTGGTGATGTAAGGAAGTTGCTTTTCGTTACCCAGATTTTTCAGAATAAGTTCATCCTGTTTCACGATGGCTATCTCGTAGTCATTCACATATACAACTTCCTTTGTGTAAGTAATCATCGGGGTGGCATCTGAGCCAAGGAAGTGTTCATTCTTTCCTATTCCTATTACCAGAGGGCTTCCTTTACGGGCGGCAATGATGGTGTCAGGATGGTCTTCGTCGAGTACCAGAATTACGTAGGCGCCGCTTACCCGTTTCAGGGCAATACGGATAGCCTCCTCAAGTGGACAACCCGTGTGGATATAAATATCTTCAATAAAATTCAGTAACACTTCTGTGTCAGTCTCACTTTTGAAAGAATATTCCTTCTTTATCAGTTCCGATTTGAGTTGGGCGAAGTTTTCAATAATGCCGTTATGAATCATGGCAAGTTTTCCTCCGAAGCTTCTATGAGGATGCGCATTGACATCGTTTGGCTCGCCGTGGGTGGCCCACCTGGTATGTCCGATTCCTATGTTAGATTGCAACGACTGGCCGATGAGTGAATCTTCCAGTTCCTGTACTTTACCTTTTTTCTTATATATCTGTAATCCTTCCTGCGTTATTAAAGCCACGCCAGTACTATCGTAGCCACGGTATTCCTGTCTTTTTAATCCTGTGATGATGATAGGGTAGGCCTGTCTGGGACCTATGTATCCGACGATTCCACACATATATTGTATATGTTTTTATAACAAATGAACTTAAACGGCATTCTGCCATAGGAAAACGCATTCCTTACAAAAGAAATTTTGTTTTGGAATTCCGATTTTTTCAGGATTGGATGGATTGGCCGGGGGCCGGTATTTCGTTGTTTTATTGTTCTTTCCTGAGTTACTATTCTTTGTCTTCTGTCAGGTAGAGAATTTTCCCTTCCTGCCATGCCTTGTATTCTTTTTTGAAGTTATCCCTGTTTCTTTTAGTCAGTTCAGGGTCATCCAGTTTTGATAGGTCAGGCCTTCCGGCAATGACCCAGGCAGTGTACCAGTAACAAGACGTATTATAAATTGCCATCCGTAACTGTTTTTCTACCATATCGCCTAATTCTTTCTGGAAGGCTGATGCGTATGCATCTGAATATACCGGATTATTGTAAAACATAACGCGGTTGCCTAATGAGTCCCTTTTGTACATGGCTGTAGTATCAAAGGCACTTCTTATTTTCTTATCTGCTGCAAGCACTGTGTCGACCAGAGAGTAGGTGTGGGCTATAATTTTCCATGTATAGTCTGCAATGTCAGAAATATAGTTTGGTTTGCCAGTTTTGAAATTGAAAGATCCTCCGAACATTGGTGGGAGCGTGCTCTCCCAGAGGGAGTGGATACCAATTTGCCCGGTTAGTTGTCCGTTATGATTGCTTGTAGTGTGGAGCGGTACATGAGCATCTCCAATGTAATGTGCAATTTCTCCGGAGAGAAACAGGATTTCGGATTTGTTTCCTGCTTTAAAGGCTCTGATAAGTTTATACATCATGCTCTGGATATACCAGGGCAGGCTTCCTGCGCGATTGATCAATGAATCTCCGAATTTTTCGTAGGCCTCTTTTGTCGTTTTAGGAAAATCAGCAATGGCCAGTCCATTAAACTCCTCTATATCTATATAATGCCGGGGGCCTTCCTGCTTGTCATTTAATAGGGGCCTTCTGAGGTCAGGAACTACTGAGCTTTCGGTAATGTAATCTATATGATTGTAATAGAATGGACGCATTTCATCAGGTAATGAGAATACTGCCGCACGATTGATGTGTTTGTGGCCCCAGCTGCCCCAGCCAAGGGCTATGCCGGAGAGTATAAGCCCCACTGATAATATGGATAGAAAAATCCAGTTTCTTTTCATAAATTATTTATCCTTTTAGAGGTGTGATACCTTCATTATTGAATGGATGGTTGGTATTAATACTTTGATCGGTGTAAATGTAGCGACGAATTAGCAAGCCGAACGATACCACTTTCACATATTTTGGTAAAGATTTCGGCATGTGGAATGGTTTCTGTTAATTATAATCTGACTCGGTCTTCGACTTTTCTTTTTTGGGCATTACCGCCTTTGGCTCCTGCTTTGTTTTGATGGCAGTATCTTTCTTTTCCTGTTTGGTATTTGGCTGGACAGCTTTTTTATCCGCCGGTTTGTGCTCTTCAAAGTCTGACTCTACAGGCACATACGTTGGCTCATAGTCTCCGGCATCTCCATTACTGTTTTCGCCCTCACCGGTGCCTTCTTTCAGGATGTTCGAAAAATTCTGGTCTGCAAAGATGGGGTCATTGTGCATTTGTGGAGGCATTTCGAATTCAGCCTTCGGATCAATTCCCAGTTTTTTATTAGCATACACTTTTTGCATAAAGTATGCGAACTCAGGAAGCGCCATTTGGCTTCCTTCACCTATGAGTTTAAGGAAAGGATCATCGTATCCTACCCATGCACCTGCAAGCAGTTGAGGGGTATAGCCGATGAACCAACCGTCTGTATTGTTATCGGTAGTACCTGTTTTGCCACCCATCTGACTGTTGATGCCAAATCTCCAGCGCATAGATCCGCCAGTTCCAAAATCCATCACCCCCTGCATCATCCGATACATTGTATAGGCATCTGATTCACTGATTATTTGTTTCACTTTAGGCTGGAAGGTCTCGAGTACATTCCCATTTTTATCTTCAATTCGGTTAATCATAATAGGCTCCGTATTGAACCCTTTGTTGGCAAACATGGTGTATGCGCGAAGCATTTCAATCAATTGAATATCTGCTGCACCCAGTGCGATGGAAGGGAGTGCAGGGATATTGCTCTGGATGCCGCACTCATGGGCAAACTCTGCTGTGCGCTGTGGGCCTATACGTTCCATCAGATCCCATGCACAGTCGTTGAGTGATTTTGCAAGGCAATACGCCATGCTGCCTCCATGCCCGGAGATTGTTTTTTTATTTAGGGTGATTGGTTTGCCACCGAGGAAGGATTCAGGATTTAGTCCTGCATCAGTTACCCCCAGTGTGTAAAGGAGTGGTTTAAAGGTAGAGCCTACCTGCCTGTTGGCGGTGACGTGGTCGTACTTAAACCATTTGAAATCGATTCCGCCCACCCAGGCTTTTATCTCACCTGAAATGGGATCCATTGCCATGAAACTTGTTTGCATGAGCCGTTTCAGGTATTTGATAGAATCGAGTGGTGTCAGGGTAGTGTCTGCTTCCCTTTTGGAGTTCCATGCAAATATTTTCATTTTAACCGGTTGGTCAAATGTTTTTCTGATTTCATTATCAGAAAGCCCTTGTTCTTTCAGGTTTCTCCAGCGGTCACTGTCTTTCATCGCGCGGTTCAGGATTGCTTCCTGGCCTTTCCACATATCTTTTTTCATACGGCGTTCCAGGTTTTTCTGCATTGCCGTCATGTGCATAATCACTGCCTCCTCGGCATATTTTTGCATTACAGGATCTATGGTAGTGAAGATTTTCAAGCCATCGCGATACAGGTCATAATTTTCTCCGGTCTTCGGGTTTTCATGAGTCTTGCACCAGTCAATAAGTTTCTTTGTGAGTACGGCTCTGAAATAGGGAGCTATTCCTGTTTCTTCTGTAATCTTCCTGTATTTAACTCCGAGAGGTTTTTTCTTCATGACAGTAGCCTGTGCTGCAGTCAGCATATTATTTCGCACCATCTGATCCAGTACCACATTTCTTCTGAAGAGCGCTGCATCAGGTTTGGAGACGGGGTTATAAGCACCAGGCCCTTTTAGCATCCCCACCAGCATTGCCGACTCATCAATTGAGAGTTGTGAAGGCTCCTTTTGAAAATAAACAAGTGAAGCATTGCGAATGCCATATACGTTGAGCCAGCTTACGCGGTTCAGATACAAGGCAATAATTTCCTGCTTGGTAAAATTTCTTTCAAGCTTTATCGCCACAATCCATTCTTTGATCTTGTCAATACCTCGTTTCAATACATTTCCCGAACCCTGCCCCAGGATGTTTTTTGCAAGTTGTTGAGTAATGGTACTTCCGCCGCCACTGGAACCCAGGCCCCAGAAAGCTCTCGCAGTACTTTTGGGATCTACACCTGAATGGTCGTAAAATCTTTCATCTTCAGTAGAAATGAGCGCATCTATAACGCCCGGTGCAATGTCTTTATAGTCCACAGAGACTCTGTTCTCAGTATAGATTTTTCCCATCAGGGTTTTGCCGTCATTGGCATAAATTTCTGTGGCAAGGTCTGCCTCAGGATTTTCCAGTTGCTGTAGGGATGGCAGCCTGCCGAATAATCCGAAATAGGCACCTCCAAAAAGAAACACTACCAGGCCGATTCCTGCCAGGGTAATTTTCCACAAAATTCTTACTGAGGGTTTTACAGAATTGCTGTTTTTCTTGTTTCGCGAATTTTTCATTATATACCCAAATTTAAGGGCATTAGAACTTTTCAGGAAATTTCTGTTTGAGCAATTCCAGATAGTTGTCCAATTTTTTGTTTTCTTTTAAAAGTTCCAGATTGTCGTCTGAAATTATGGTAAAGAAATACTTATCTGCCGGAAGCCACGACACCTCGCCAGGAGCATCCTTCCTGATACGGTCCGTATATTTGATTGCATCATCAGCGCTTACAAATCCGGAGAAGACTAGTAGTGTCCTGTCTGCATCCAGTGTATCTTTTTTGATTTCTATTTTTCGATTGTAAAACTTAGTCTGATTGTATCTATTAAATGCGGTCCGTGCCTCACTACTGTACACAGGATCTACTTTGGTAAGGATCATTACCACGTTTTGAGCGCTAAGGGGATCGATGGCAAAGGCCTGATTCCTGGCAATCACCGGCGCTTTCTTTTCTTCGGCCAGTTTGGGCACATCCACTGTAGTAACCCTTTTGGGCAGCAGTTTGCTGTCGTCTCGCTCTAATTTTTGTGCGATATTTCCCTGAATCCGGGCGTCATCAAACATCACTATCTGTGAGTCTTCTCTCATTCTCTCCACCTTCAGGTTGGTGAGATAATTTTCCAGACTGTCGCGATAACTCAATACTCTTATGATATTTTCCGCTTTTTCCTTCATCGGAGATTGTGGGAATTGAGTTACAATTTCTTTCAGTACACCGGTAGCCGCGCTATCCTGTCTGTTCCTGATATAATACACAGATTCAATGTAGAGTAGTTGTGGTGTCCAGTATGTTTTACCGTGAATACTGTCTGCTTCTTTTTTCTCTTTTACTGCCTCCTCAAAACGGCCTTCGATAAATTTGTTGTAGATCGATTCATAGGTTTTAGTAGTGGCGGGATCTTTTTCGGCGGGCTTATACTTTTCGGGATGTTGCAACCTGTCGGCATATTCGCTCGAAGCAAATTTTTGAAGCAGCAGTGATTTATATCGGTCAGCCAGCGACAAATTACCAAGCTGTGTATAGCAATAGCTTAGGTTAGAGTAGATTTCACCGCCATAAAGGCTATCAGGAAATTTTTGAAGTGAACTTTCGTAAGTAAAAATTGCCTCCTTGTAGTCTTCAAGCAAATTCTGATATGCCTTGCCAAGTGCAAACATTGAGGTCGCAATTCTGCCGTTTGAGGTATCCAGTTGAGGCTGGGTAAGTGGCAAATTTTCCCTGAGCCCCTCCACTGATATATCGTCCTGAATTGGAACCAGTATATCGATTGCTTTGTTCCCCGGAGGTGGTGCAGCCATTGGGTCATCTCCTACAATAGTTTCATTATCATTTACGCGCCGGGCTGCTCTCTGAGGTGCCGTACCCGGACCTGATATTCTTCTCCAGTTGTCGATGTTTTGCCGTTGCCCCCAAATACTCCTGAATTCAGAATAACCTTTTGATTTTGCGGCTGTATTGTAGAAATACCATTCGCCTTTCTGGTTTTCTGATCCAAAGAGTGGTGTATTGTTATTTTTAGAGTTGAATGCGTTGGAGGCAGTCTCCGTGTCGGCATCCCAGTCTTTTATGCCTCGTTCTTTTTTCAGTTTCTTTGAAAGTTTTTTCAGAAAAGCATCGCGGTCGGCAGCAGGCATCGCTGCGATCTGTTGCAGACTATCCTCGCGCTCAATAATGTTTAATTGTTTTACTACTTCAGCGAGTGAAGTCTTTTTACTGTTAATCCTATCCCACATTTCAGCAGTAAAAGTGGTGTCTCCATTTTGCAGGCTGTCGTAATAGTTGAATGAATTTCTATAGTCTCTCTGATCATAACTTAACTGTGCCAGTTGCAGAAACGCTTTATTCTTCAATGATAGATTCATTGTATTGAAGTGCGTGCTTCTCTTATAAAAAGCTATTGCTGAAGCTGTGTCAGGTATTTCCATTGCGAGTTCACCGGCGGCAAAAAAGATAATATCGCGATAGTTTTCGTACTTGTCTTTCTTAGCCATCCCCAGCAGCACACCTACGGTGTTTTTTATTTCCTGTGGATCATCACTTTTTAGCAGCATGGCCATATTCAGGTTTCCATAGATATCCATAAGCGGGTCTGTGGTATGGCGAATTGCCTTGGTGTAATAAAAGGAAGCTGTGTCCACACTTCCCTTTTGGCCATAGAGTTGTGCCAGCAGGAATTCCTTATGGGCCTGATCCTGAAGATCCAGTGTGTTAGGCAGCGAGAGTTCTAGATAGTGTATAGTACTATCGTACTGTTGCTGTGTATAGAACCAGTATCCTTCCGCTTCGGCAAGTTGGCTCTGGAGCCGGTCGGGAAACTGAGGGTCGTTTTTCAGTGTATTCATCAGCCCTGCCGCTTCTCCGTATTTTTCCATTCGGGTAAGTGACATAGCCTGCCACACCAATGCATCGTTTCTACTGGGAGGCTTGCTCAGGATTCGCTGAAAGAACTTTCTGTCTTCCTTATTGGCAATACTTCCGGAGCCTGTGGATTTATTCAGATTGCTCCCTACAACCACCTGTTCATCTTTGCTCTTCTTGTCCTTTGGACGGAGGTTGTAGTTTATAAACTGGAATGCCATATAGGCCGAATCGAACTTCTTTTGTAGAAAGTAGGATCTGCCGATAAGCATATAGAAGTTATCTACCCAATTTGACCGAAGGTCGTGCAGAAGAATACCTGCCGTAGCCTTTTGTATAATGGAATCCAGTTCGGTGGCCTGTGCAGTCGTATTATTGAGTGAATAACTATAATAGGGGAGTAGCTTAGTGTAATCCGTTACTTCTGACATCCGCGCACGCTCTATTACGCTGTTGAGTTTATTGTCTGCGTTGAAATAAAAGTTATAATGGCTGGTGGTGTTTTGGATAAGTTTTCGGGGAAGCGTAAATTTCTTGTCTCCTGTCTTCTCAGACCGAAGCACCCTGTTCTCATACTTCTGCGGCTTTTCCTTGTATAAATCGAAAGTGATCTTGCTTAATTGTGCATACCCGCTTCCGGCCGTCAGTACCAGTGTACACAGCAATACAATAGAATGGCGGACTCTCTTAGTCATTCAACTTTAAATTTTTTAAAACACGGATTGGGGTAGATGTATATCGATCGCGAAATGGACTGTTTTGACAAAAGTATTTTAAAAATATGGTTATTTTTCGGAATGGCCACCTCAAATAACCGACAACTCGCTTTTTTAACCGCTGTTTTACAACCTTAAAATCTATATAATAACGTTTCTGACGTAGATATATGTTGCTTTTGGTGAAAAAAATATCCTTTGAAACGCATTGAGTGGCTCCAGAGGGATGCATGGAATGGTTTGCCCGGGGCTTTTGTAAGGATTTTAGGCTAGGCTGCAACAGGAAGATTAAAATTGTGAATTATATTACACCCGCCAAAGGCAATGGGCTGATGAATAAATTATTATCAGAAGCAATATGATAAAAGACAGGAAAGAACTGAATAGAACACTGATGCGATATGCGTCGATGGGCACACAGTTTTTTGTGGCTATTGGGGTTGGTGTGTGGGGTGGATTAAAACTGGATGAATGGTTCGGATTTTCCTTTCCTTTGTTGGTATGGTTGCTTCCATTGGTTTTAATAATCGGTATCATTTTAAAGATCATCCTTGAAACTAATAAGAAATGAAATGGCGTAAGCTTTTACCTGAGACAATTCTTTTCCTTGCAGTATCAGCCGCTTTAATGTTCTGGAGGAATCCGCTTGAAGCGGCCGGATTTGGAGTTGGTTTTATCCTTGCTGCAAATGTCATACTGTTTTTTTTGAGCACCTTTGCATTTTGGGTGCAGACGAGAAATATTCATTCTCCGAGTGGACATGCGTTTATGCGTGGTATTTATTTGTCAGTGGTAGTGAAGATGTTGTTGGTAATGACTGCCATTCTTATTTATATCGTGGTAGCAGAGGGCGAGGTAAATAAGAAGGCTATTTTTGTGTCGATGGGTCTGTATGTGTTATACGCTGTATTCGAGGTATATCAGCTAATGAAAATCGCCAGAGGATCGGGAAATGAGTAAAACGCAGCAGCCATTAAGCGCATTAGAGGAATATCTGCCTGCAAATACCTTTACCTATGTGGAGGTATTCCTGAAGCAATACAAGGTTATCCTTACCATCACCAGAGAACGAACCAGCATATATGGGAATTACCAATGGACATCGCGGACAGGCAGGCATAGAATCAGCGTAAATGGTAATCTGAACAAATACTCTTTTCTCATAACCCTGCTGCACGAATTGGCGCATCTGGTTACGTTCGATAAGCACGGTCCGAGGGTGATGCCTCATGGCACCCATTGGAAACATGAGTACGGTGTGATACTTTCAGGATTTCTTTCGCGAAGGGTCTTTCCTGCTGATGTGGAGGCAGAACTGCTAAAGACAGTAAAGAACCCTGCGGCCTCGTCCTGTACGGAAGAGTCGCTTCTGAGAGTATTGCGCAAATACGACAGCCAGAAGCCCGGGTTCTGTCTGGTAGAAGAGGTACCGGAGAATGGAGTATTCCGGCTGCGAAATGGAAAAACATTTCAGCGAATGCAGAAAGCCCGTAAACGTATTATTTGCAGAGATACACATACGAACAGACTCTTTTATTTCAGCCCTGTGGCGGAGGTAGAACTGCTGACTAATGAATCTCCGCTGTAAGAAAACATTGTGCCGGTAAGTCTGGTTGCATTTATTTTTTCTCGCGGATCGCTTTGAATTCAGAACCTGCTTTCCATTGTGGCCATGTGTTGCTCCATGCAAGCCTGCTCCCGACCATAAAGAGCAATTTAAGGTCTTCGATACCCCCTGTCAGCGGCCATGAAGGATCATAATTATCCGATGGTTGGTGATAGTGAAGTGCTGTATAGTCGTCTGATTTCTCTTTATCGATACTTGCTGAATCCAGCGGGACTGAACCTGCCCCGGTATAAAGGGCAGGGATACCTACTTTGGCAAAATTGAAATGATCGGACCTGAAATAGAATCCTGCTTCGGGATATGAGCCATAAGAAATATACCTGTTAAACCTGGCCGCATCTTCTTTCAACATATCCTCCAGGTCGTTTTGCCCTTTGCCTACCACAGAAATGTCTTTGGTAGGTGTGCCCGTGTTAAGCACGTCTATATTGATGTTAGCCACAGTTTTCTCAACAGGGTAAATCGGATTTTCAGAATAATACTTAGAGCCTAATAATCCCTGTTCTTCGCCGGTTACCGACATAAAGACGATAGTTCTTTCAGGTTGTGATTTTAATGCCTTAAACACTCTGGCCAGTTCTATTAATCCGGCAGTTCCGGATGCATTATCCACTGCGCCATTATAAATTGAATCACCGGTGGCATCAGGGCGTCCGATTCCAAAGTGGTCCCAATGTGCGGTATATATGATTACTTCATCAGGATGTTTGAAGCCGGTTATTTTTCCTACAACGTTATACGATTTGTTGAAAGTGGATTGGACTTTTAGGCCTGTAGTAGCAGTGAGATTAAGCGGGATCGCTTTAAAACCCTTTTCGTTTGCTTTCAGCAGTAGTGTGGAGTCATAACCGGCAGCCTTAAAAAGTCTGTTGGTTGCATCTTCAGTAATCCATCCAATCATATCGGCATTCTTTATATCTTTTCCACGATTGTCGAGTTGCAGCCTGGACCGGTTGAAACTTACCTGCTGCACACTGAAGGGATAGCTTGCTGCCCGGGTATTGTGAATTACCAGACACCCCTTTGCACCCTGCCGGGCTGCTTCTTCAAATTTATAAGTCCATCTGCCATAATAAGTCATGGTGTCTCCCTTGAAGAGGGTAGTATCGTGCACCCAATATCCCGGATCGTTTACCATTACCAATACGATTTTGCCTTTGGCATCCAGCCCTTCATAATCGTTCCAATTGTGTTCCGGTGCCACTACACCATATCCTGCAAAAACAATGGGGGTATTTTCAAGGCTTATGCTTTCGTCAGTCTTGTCGGTCCATACCACATAATCGTCAAATGCTTTTAAGTTAAAATCACCTTTGTCTGATCCTTTAATTTTCATTTCAGGTTCTGCCTTAGCTAGAATATCCACCATAGGTACCGCCTGCAGATAACTGTTACCGTTACCCGGTTCAAGTCCTATCTCTTTGAAGCGGTTCTGCAGATATTCAATAGTTCTTTTTTCTCCTTCTGTAAAGGGTTTGCGACCCATAAAGGAATCTGAAGCCAGCATTGCTAAATCGGTTTTCAGGCTATCAGCATTAAAGAGAGAAAGGTCTTCGGTGAACTGTGGTGTTTTTTCATTTTGCCGGCAGGAGCTTGCAAACAAAAGAAAAAGGATTAAGGTGAAGAGAGTGGATCTGGCCATATAGTTTTGATTTGTGGGATGAGTGTAGTATGAAACGATAGGCTAAAGTAAGAAAATGGCAGGTCATAGAGCATGAGAATTTTCTTCAGTGATTAGGTCGAGATAATTTGCTCACTGTCCTTACTGGCTCCTTACTGGCGCAAGTGTTCCGCTTAAGCGGGTCACTTGTGTCTATTTATCCTGCCCGATTGTATCGGGAATTAAAGTTGCAAATGCTCAATAGCCAGTAGGTCATGCTCATTAGAGTAGTAATCAATTGCACTACTATATTTGTAATGCCAGGGTTCCCATACCAACCCTGCCCTGACGGGATTTTCATGCAGGTAATCTAAACGCTGTTTTGTTTTTGCAGCTGTTTTTAATTCTATCGGATGATAATCCTGTTTCCAAAATTGAATCTCCTTGTTATTATTATTTTGCCTGCCTGTGTATCTAAACATATTTAACATCCATTCCTTTCTGCTTTCGAATCCATTTGCCTCAATTGCTTTTACTATTTGCTTACTTGTAAATTTTTTTATATCCCTCACAATATGTTCCAGTTTGTTAGAATTGCTGCTTATTATTAGGTGTACATGATTTGTCATTATCACCCATGCATGCAATGCTAATCCTTTATTATGTTCGCAGTACTTCAAGCTTTCTACAAGGATTTCTTTGTATTGCTCCCGGCTAAATACATCTATCCAGCCCACCACAGAAAAAGTTACAAAATGAGGTATAGCATCTTCGCCTACCTTGTATTTACCCGACATCCTGTTATGTATTGGCTTTGGTAAATATACTTATCTTTTGTTTTTCAATTCCCGTTGCAAACGGGCTAATTTTTAAGGCATCAAGTGACCCGGCAAGCCGGAACACTTGCGCCAGTAGGTGATTTGTGGGATGAGTGTAGTATGAAACGATAGGCTAAAGTAAGAAAATGGCAGGTCATAGAGCATGAGAATTTTCTTCAGTGATTAGGTCGAGAAAATTTGCCCTATATTTAAAGAAAAAAGTATGAAGTTCAGAATTGAATCACCCGGATTCAGAGTGAGTCCGTCACTGAAGAAATTTGCACAGGAAAAGCTGGGTGCACTTGACAGGTATAATGCAGATATCCAGGAAGTGGAGGTCACGCTTCTGATAGAGGTAAAAGGAAACCGGGAGGTTGTGAACTGTACTCTGAATATCAGAGTGCCGGGTCGTGACCTTTATCTCAAGACCACATCAACCATTTTTGAAGATGCCATATTGAAAGCTGCTGATTCGGCAAAGCGGAAATTGAGGAAGAGGAAAACGAAAAAGGCGGTGGCTAAGAAGAAAGCAACACCAAACAGACGGGTGTCTGCTAAGAAGGCGCTGAAGAAAAAGGCGTGAGAGAGGGTAAAGGTATCTGGATAAATATTGAAGAGTTAGAAGATAAAATGATTAGGTTTGCTAAATATCTTAGGCTGTAATTTATGGAAATTCTTACTGATTTGTACCTGGGAGACTGTAGAGAGCAATTAAAATTGCTTGCAGATAATTCTGTGGATCTGATTATTACTTCGCCCCCTTATGCAGATCAACGAAAAAACACTTATGGAGGAATTCATCCGGATAAATATGTAGAATGGTTTCTGCCAATTTCGGAGCAACTATTAAGAGTTCTTAAACCGACCGGGACCTTCGTGCTGAATATTAAAGAAAAAGTGGTTGATGGCGAGAGAAGCACCTATGTAATGGAGCTCATCATAGAAATGAGAAAGCAGGGGTGGCTATGGACAGAAGAGTTCATTTGGCATAAAAAGAACTGTTACCCGGGAAAATGGCCCAATAGGTTTAGGGATGCATGGGAGCGTCTTCTTCAGTTTAATAAGAATCGCAAGTTTAATATGTATCAGGAGGAGGTAATGGTGCCAATGGGAGACTGGGCAAAATCTCGCCTTAAAAACCTGTCCACAACCGATAAGGTTAGGGATAACTCTAAAGTAGGTAGTGGATTTGGCAAGAATATTTCAAATTGGTTGGAACGGGATAAAGCCTATCCTACCAATGTGTTGCATTTGGCAACGGAGTGTAGCAACAAAAACCATAGTGCCGCATTCCCTGAGGAACTTCCAGAGTGGTTTATTAAACTTTTTACCAGGGAAAATGACACTGTACTGGATCCGTTTATGGGGTCTGGTACCACACTTATAGTTGCGAATCGTATGAGGAGGCATTCAATTGGAATTGACATTACTCCGGAATACTACGAGATGGTAAAACAAAAACTTAATCCGGTAGAGTTGTATTTGTTGTAACCAAAGTAGTGATATGAAGAAATTAAACTTAAGAGATGTATCACAATACGTAGAGGCAAATATTGGAATATTTCATGAGAAACGTATTCAGAGTCTTGGGAGTTTGAAGCTCTCTCAGGTGTTAAAGCGAAAGAATCCCTATCTTTTTAAGGCTAAGAATGCATTAACTGCGGAACAGATAATTAGAGGAATTGTGGATGCGCACATTTCATCGAATGAGGAGACTATTTTCGGTGATTGGCTGGAAGGGCTGGCTATTTTTATTTGTAATAAGGTATATAATGGATTTAAGTCTGGAATTACCGGTATTGACCTTGAGTTTGATCACAGTGGAGTACGAAATATTGTTACGATAAAATCAGGGCCCAATTGGGGCAATAGCTCGCAAATTGCCAAAATGATTGCGGATTTTAGAACAGCGAAAAAAACTTTGAGAACTAGCCACTCTAAACTAAATATTGTTGCAGTTAATGGCTGTTGTTATGGAAGTGACAATAATCCTGATAAAGGTGATTACTTTAAGTTTTGTGGTCAAAGATTTTGGGAGTTTATTTCAGGTGATGAGGCACTTTATATTGAACTGATACAACCTCTTGGGCATAAGGCAAAGGAAAAGAATGAGGAATTCCAGGTGTCCTATAGTCAGATGATTAATAAGTTCACAAGAGAGTTTTCTAATCTATTTTGCAAGGAAAGTGGTGAAATTGACTGGCCAAACTTAGTTCGCTTTAATTCGGGAATGTCCTCTGAATAATTTTGTGTCCAGTCACTTTTATTATCAGGTTACCATTCCTACTGCCTGCCGGCATACTATCAAATATTTTAATCTCAAATAAAAATTTTTACGATATTCATTGCATGCAAATAAAATTGCATGTAGCTGGCTATTATTGTTCACATTAAACGACGACTAACTGTTATGCAAAGTGACCTTGCAACCGGGGGGCATGAGTCTGAAATTGTCTCCGCAAAAAAAGCCCGGCTGGGCATCAGATTTTTCTTTTTATACCTTATAGTGTATGGAGGGTTTGTGGCAATAGGTGTGCTCAATTACGAACTGCTCGCTGTAGAGGTATTCAGAGGTATTAATCTGGCGGTCTTTTATGGTTTTGGATTGATTGTGCTTGCCGTACTATTAGGTGTGTGGTACAACTTTTTGTGCAATCGCTATGAGGATGACGCAGAAAGGAAGGAGGTGCACCCATGATTTACGGAATTTCTTATATAGCGTTGTTTTCATTTTTGCTATTTGTAGGGTTCGTTCTCTGGCTTTCATTTTATTTAGGACGAAGGACAAAGTCGGCTTCGGCATATTACGCTGCCGGTGGTAAGATTCACTGGGCAGTGAATGGTATTGCATTCGCGGGAGATTATCTCTCCGCAGCTTCCTTTCTTGGGATTTGCGGGATGATCGCAGTAGCAGGGTTTGATGGCTTTTTATATGCAATAGGGTTTCTGGCAGGGTGGATTGTGGCGCTTTTTCTGATTGCCGAACCATTTAAGAAATTAGGTAAATACACCTTTACGGATGCGCTTAATTCTAAATTCAAATCCAGAGCCATTACGCTCACGGCTTCGATAAGCACACTGATTGTTTCTCTGTTTTATCTTATTCCGCAGATGGTAGGAGCCGGTGATCTGGTGACTCCACTTCTTGGCCTGCCTCATTGGGTGGGGGTACTCACAGTGGGCACTATTGTTATCGTCATCGTAGCTACCGCAGGTATGGCCTCTACCACTTATGTTCAGTTCATTAAGGGCGGATTGCTGATTTTACTGTCAGGAATACTATCTGCGTATATTTTGAAGAATGGATTCACACTGACACCCGATCAGAAAGACCAGCAATATCATTCATTTGTCACATTATCGCCCGAGATGTCAGGCGACAAGGTAGCTGCTGTGGCGGGATGGGAGGTGATGGATCAGGTAGCAATGAAGGGAAAGGATTTTGTACAATTGAGAAAAGAGAATATTGTGCGCTGGTTTGACTTGGTAAAGCCAAATGATGATTATGCGCTGAAAGAAGCATTGTCTATTACCCATGAAGCTGACGGATCTGTACTTTACAATGGAGAGCCCCAGGCTAACGGACATTTTTTTCAGGTGGGCCATCTGAGCAAGATAGTTAGAGATGGAAAAGAAGTTGAGAAGACAGGGCCGCTGGGGCCTGTGGAATATCTGTCAGTAATGGAGAAGAGTACCTTAGTCAGGTTTTCGAACACTAAGTTTAGTCATAATGGTGTGAGCATTTCGCTATATTATCAAAATGAAACATCGGGAAAGAGTTTTATGCTTCCCGGACTCAAGTACAAGATAGGGAAGGGGGCAAGCATCTGGAGCAAGCTGGATTTTATATCACTGATGCTGGCATTGTTCCTGGGTACTGCAGCACTACCTCATATACTTATACGTTACTTTACAGTACGGTCACCAAAGGATGCACGAAAGTCCACTATTCTGGCTATTGCGGCTATCGGCACTTTTTATATTCTTACACTTTATATGGGCATTGGTGCGGCTGTGAATGGATCTATGGATGTGGAGTCGAGTAATATGGCTGCGCCATTGCTCGCGAGGGCATTTGGCGTAATCTTGTTTTCATTAATTTCTGCGGTGGCATTTGCCACCATATTGGGAACAGTGTCAGGACTGATAGTAGCCTCGTCGGGAGCTATAGCCCATGATTTTATTGATGTGTACCTGAAGAAGAATCTGAGTGATGCAGCTAAAGTGAGGGCAGGCAAGATTGCTGCATTTTCTGTGGGATTACTTGCTATTCTTTTAGGTATGGTTTATAAGGGTGTCAATGTTTCATTTCTTGTGGGGTGGGCATTTGCTATTGCGGCCTCAGCAAATCTTCCGGCGATTCTGTTCTTATTGTTTTGGAAAAAGACGACAGCAAAAGGCATTGCGTGGTCCATTGTAGTGGGCATTATATCCTCAATGGCTATAATCCTTACTTCCCCCACTATGTGGGATCGTTATGGGCTTGATGGTGCAAATGCACTTCATCATCTGGAAAATCCTGCCTTAGTCTCATTTCCATTATCTGTACTGACAGTATATCTCGTGTCGAAATTCTCAACCGTTGGGAGAAGTGAAAAACCGGAAATGGCCTGATAGAATTCCCGGAGAAGACTATGGATTGACTAGTGCGCTGTAAATCATTACAAAGAATCTGCGTGACAATTCTCTGTAGTATGCACCCGGATCCTGCGACCATATTTGAGCTACGATTCCCGATGTGGGATCTACCCAGAAATTTGATCCCCAATAGCCGCCCCAGTCGTAAGTGCCGGGATTCCATGGGAAACTGCTAGCACCACCTTCTTTGGTAGCAATGTTAAAAGTAAGTCCGAGATCATCCTTTGAATACCGGATCACACTTTTATCAATTTGGTTCGTAGTCATTAACCTTATGGTGGAAGGGCTGAGAATACGTTTCCCGTTATATGTGCCTCCATTGGCCAGCATTTGGAGAAATGTAGCATAATCCTTCGCTGTGGAAACCAGTCCTGCTCCTCCCGAATAATAGCTTCCTTTGACAAGTGGATAGATAGAATTTGCGCCTGAAGAGTCAGCCGAAAAATATTCAACCTTGCGGCCATCATCTTCCCATTTATAGGGCTTCGCCAGCCTGTGCTGTTTTGTTTCAGGGATGTAGAAGTAGGTATCATTCATTCCCAGTGGCTTAAATATTCTTTGTTCCATAAAGTCTTTTAATGACATACCTGAAACCTTTTCAACCAGATAACCGAGCAGGTCGATCGAAAGGCCATATCGGTATTGGCTTCCCGGCTGAAACATGAGCGGTGCTTTTGCCAGTCTCTGCATACCTTCTGCAAGCGTAATGTGCCGTGGTTCGAAACCGACAGGTACGCCGTACTTGGCATAGATTGCTTTTGCTTCGGGCGAACCGATGATGGCATAGTCAATCCCCGAAGTATGTGTCATCAGGTTCTTAATTGTAATTTCTTTTTCTGCGGGGACTGTAGTGAAAGTAGTGTCCTCAGGATTAAACTTATCCAGCACCCGCATATTTTTAAATTCCGGGATGTATTTTGAAACAGGATCGTCCAGCAGGAATTTACCCTCTTCAAAAAGTATCATGGCGGCTACACCGGTGACGGCTTTAGTTTGTGAAGCAATCCGAAAAAGATCATCACGTTTCATCACTTTATTGGCTTTTATATCATTATAGCCTGCTGCAGTGTAATAGATAATTTTTCCATGACGGGCTACGATGGCTACTACACCTGCTACTTTGTGATCGTTGTTTGTGTAGCTATGTATCATGGAATCTATTCTCTTTAATCGATCGGGTGAGAATCCCTCGCTGATTGGGCTGCCTTCAATTAGTTGTTGCCCGTAAGAATACGAAATGGTGACAAACAGCAGACTGATAAATAAGAAAATATACTTTAATCCGTACGATTTACCGCTATTGAAAATTATATTATGCATGGCCTGATTTAAATTTAGTTGGCTTAGCTAAGTTGAGAAAATATAAGAGAGATTGAGAAATTATTTTGAGGGTATCAGGTTGCTATTGGGAGCGAATCCTTCCTGAACCTAAAGACTGGTACTCACAACAAAATGAACATGAATATGCCTTCTGCGAATTATGTCAGGAAGATTTTGTCTGATGAGGGGCATGAAAAAGCCCACACGAAGTGGGCGGGAATAAAATCAGAACATTGTTTTCTTAAAGCTTTGCTTCAATTTCACTGTCCGATACTTCTGCATTAAGCGCTTCTACCTGCTGAATTACTTTTTCACTAAATGCTTCAAAAGCGGCCTTGGTAATAGGGTCGTCGCCCATCATGGCAGGAACGCCTATATCGCCACCTTCACGTATAGATTTTACCAGAGGAATTTCTCCAAGGAAGGGGAGGCCGAATTCGTCTGCCAGTTTCTTACCACCCCCTTGTCCAAAGATGTAATATTTATTTTCAGGAAGTTCGGCTGGTGTGAAGTAGCTCATATTTTCTACGATTCCCAGCACAGGCGCTTTGAGCCCCGGTTGGTTAAACATGGTAACTCCTTTTCGCGCATCAGCTACAGCGACTGTCTGTGGAGTTGTTACAATCACTACACCGGTTACGGGTACTGACTGTGCAATAGTTAGGTGAATGTCTCCTGTTCCGGGTGGCATATCTATGATGAGATAATCCAGGTCGCCCCAATCCACGTCCCTGGTGAACTGACGAATCGCGCTGCTCACCATGGGGCCGCGCCACACTACAGCCTGTTCTTCATCTACCAGAAGTCCAATACTCATCATGGCAATACCATAACGCATGATAGGGACAATCTTAGCTTTTCCATCCACATCGCGCATGTGTGGCCGCTCTGTCCTTACGCCCATCATTATATGCCCGCTTGGGCCATAGATATCAGCATCCATCAGGCCTACTTTCACATTGCCTTTTGCGGCGATAGCCAATGCAAGGTTCGTAGCTACAGTACTCTTTCCTACTCCTCCTTTACCGCTAAATACCGGAATTACATTTTTAACCCCATCCAGTGCTCCTTTCTTTTCAAAGAGGCGCGGATCGTTTCTCTTGCCACCGGATTTCACATTGAAGCTCACCAGTACTTTGGCCATTGGATAGGTTTCGTGAATAGCCTCAAGGCAGTCTTTTCTGAGTTTCTCTTTTTTATCTATGGAGATATTAGGAGAATCCAGGACCACAGTAAAATAGACCCTGTCTTCCACAATCTTGATATTGCGAATCATTTCCAGAGATACCACGTCTTTATCACTATCAATTCCCTTTACTTTGGAAAGTGCCTCATAAATACCGGATTCTTTCATTTCAATGTTTTAGGTTAAAGCTTAATTTCCGCGCAAATTTACAACCCTGCGGTCTTATAATTATTACACAATCAGGAAATTGTCAGAAGTCGTACATGAATGCCACGATTTCGATCACAACGAGAGTTCCTGATAGGTCTAAATCTTTATTCTTCAATCCTCCGGATGCCGAGTGGGTTTGCGTCTTTGAGTTCGTCAGGCAACAAATGATCCGGCCAGTTTTGAAAGGCTATCGGCCTTACAAAGCGTAGAATAGCATCTGCCCCTACTGAAGTAAACCGGCTATCCGTGGTGGCGGGGTAGGGGCCTCCGTGGTGCATAGCACGGCAAACCGTAACGCCTGTCGGTACACCGTTAAGAATAAGTCTGCCACAAAAGTTTGCCGCCATTTCTACCACCTCGCTAAACTCCAGCAAGTCCTTTTCTGTCCCCATGATGGTAGAGGTGAGCTGGCCTTCCATATTGCCTGCGGCCTGTGCCATTTCTGCCATGTCTTTGCATTCAATTACCAGACTGAAGGGGCCAAATACCTCCTGCCTGAGCAGTGGGTTATTTATAAATGCTTCGCCTGAAACGGTGGCGACCAAGGGTACGCCTTCTTCAATATGCGATGCCACATCAGAATTTGCAAGTACGTTTACGCCTTGCTGTTGTAGTGCCGCTGCCTTGTGAGTATCATAGGCTTTTGCAATACCTGCATGGAGCATTTTCTGTGGTGCAGTCTTTTTGATTTCTTCTTTCAGGGTTTCTTTGAAATTGCGGAGTCCTGTTCCGGCAATTCCCAGAATTAATCCCGGATTTGTACAAAACTGTCCCACGCCCTGAGTGATGGACTGTGCATATTGCCTGGCTATAGATGCTGATTCTTCCTGCAATTTTTCAGGAAGGAGAAATACTGGATTTGTACTTCCCATTTCTGAAAACACGGGGATAGGTTCTTTCCTCTGTTGCCCCCAGTCGAAGAGTTGTTTGCCTCCTGCAAGAGAGCCGGTAAAGGCAACTGCTTTTATTCCGGGATGCATCACGAGCTGTCTGCCCACTTCGAAACTAGTACCATGTAAATGTTGAAAAACATGTTCGGGCATTCCCTCTTCGCGCACTGCTTCCATGATAAGGTCTGCTACCATCCGGGATGTCCTGGCATGTGCCGGATGACCTTTTACGATGACGGGGCATCCTGCAGCCAATGCGGTGGCTGTATCTCCTCCTGCCGTACTGTAGGCAAATGGAAAATTGCTGGAGCCAAAGACTACGACCGGCCCCAGGGGCACCTTGGTCTTTCGGATGTCGGGTGCTCCGGTGGTATGGTTTGCTCTGTGGATTCGCACTTCCAGCCAATCGCCCTGCTCACAGGCATCTGCATATTGTCTGAGCTGTAATATCGTACGGGCTCTTTCCCCTTTAAGTCTGGCTTCAGGCAAGTTGGTTTCTTCCATCGCGCAGTGTATAATGTCGCTACCACTGTTTTCCAGCCTGGCTGCGATTGCATACATCAGTCTCTTACGGTCTTTTAGGGATAGCCTTCTGTATTCCCTGAATGCTTTGTCAGACAACATTACGGCCTGATCTATTTCTTCAGGGGTAGCATCTTTAAACATAGGTTATTTCATTTATTGAGCAGTATCTGCTACTAATGACTCAGGAATACCTGGTCGGCAGGCTACTGCATCCTTGATTATTTTTAACACTCTTTCTCTTTCCTCACCTGCAAGCGGGAGCCGTGGCTCCCTTACGTGTTCGGTACCTAGCCCTACAACTGATTCAGCCAGTTTAATATACTGGACTAGTTTAGGGTGAATATCCAGTTCGAGTAGTGGCATAAACCAGCGATACAATGCGGTGGCTTCCTTTATTTTGCCCTGTTTTACTAACTTATATAACCATACGGTTTCGGCAGGGAAAGCGCATACTAATCCGGCGACTAATCCGTCTGCTCCCAATACCAGTTCTTCCATTGAAAGCGTATCTACACCGCAAAGGATTTTAAAACGATCGCCGAATTTGTTTTTCATCCTCGTCACGTTTGTGACATCTCTTGTAGATTCCTTCACGGCCTGAATATTTTCCAGTTCTGCAAATTCAGCAAACATGTCGAGTGTGATCTCGGTTTTATAGTCAACAGGGTTGTTATATACCAGAATCGGCAGTGAAGTACTTTTGGCAATTGTTTTGTACCAGTGTACTGTTTCTCTGTGGTCACTCTTGTAACGCATGGGAGGAAGCACCATAAGCCCTTCAGCACCCCATTCTTCAGCCAGCGCGGTCTGCCTCAATGCCTCACGCAAACTGCCTTCGGCAATATTCAGGATGACAGGTACTCTCTTTTCTGCAACTACGAGGGCTGTATCCACAAGTAATTTCTTTTCAGAGACTTCAAGTACACTTGACTCTCCA
This sequence comes from Chitinophagaceae bacterium, assembly GCA_023957755.1. Classification (GTDB taxonomy): domain Bacteria; phylum Bacteroidota; class Bacteroidia; order Chitinophagales; family Chitinophagaceae; genus Ginsengibacter. Next base: position 214,912 of record JAMLGT010000005.1, on the reverse strand, counting down.
AGGGTGCCACCCAATATCAATGCACTTACTCCTGCATCTATTTGGGCTTTCAGATTCTTTTCAAAAGCGGGAAGCACCACATCTCCATTTTCATCAAATTTTGTGGTAACAGCAGGCATTACGCCTTTCCAGATTACGGGCATAGGAATTTATTTTTTGTACTCTCGAAGGTAAAGAAAAAATAAATCACCCGGTTTACAACCTGTTAGGAAGTGTGTCCCTGAAACTATTCCATGTTTAAAAATTGACAAAACCGGCTCCTTTAAGGAGTGGCAGGTTGTTTTTTAAATTTACTCTGGATAATCTTGAAGAACACGGGAGCTACCGAGATGAGAATAATACCGATAAGAATTTTTTCAAGGTTTTCTTTTACCCAGACGTTCTCTCCAAGCAGGTAGCCTACGGTAATAATAAGACTGGTCCACAGAAAACCACCTACTATATTGTAAAGAGAAAATTTCTTAAACTCCATTTTTACCAGGCCTGCTACTATCGGCACAAAAGTTCTTACGATAGGAATAAATCTGGCAAGAATGATTGCGACTCCACCTTTTTTATCATAAAATTCTTTTGCCTGATAGATATGCTTTTTCTTGAAGAAGAACGTGTCCTTACGTTGCAGCAGGAAGTCGCCTGATTTTTTGCCAAACCAATAGCCTACATAGTTGCCAATAATTCCACCTAGCCCGATGGTAATAATCCAGAAGATAAGGTTCACAATTGCATTGTCGAAGGGATAGAGTGAATTTGCCAGCACCATACCGGCGATAAAGAGTAATGAATCACCCGGAAGGAAAAAGCCAAAGAATAATCCTGACTCTGCGAATATGATAAAAAGCACGAAGAATAATCCACCATGATCTACTATCCATTGAGGATCCGTCAGATTTTTCAGGAACTCCAGAATGACATCCATAAAATTTGTTTTCGAGTTTTAAAGTGTATTGAAAATGCAGGTATGCTCCCAATCCTTAGTCTTGGTACGACGCAAAAATATCGAATTTATTGTATTACGATTGTTATTAATTCTGTAAGGTTCAGGCATTGAATGAGCATGAATATTACTGAATCTATAAGTATTCTTCTTTAATTTAAAAGTATCTTGCAAAAAAATAAATTGTCGATGAAGGTGGGAATCCTCGGTGGAGGGCAGCTGGGCAGGATGTTGTTGCAGGCAGGAGCAAATTATCCGGTTGAAACATATTGTATGGAAAGCAGGGCTGATTGTCCTGCATCTTCTCTCTGTCAACATTTTGTGGCAGGTGATATTACCAATGCTGACCAGGTTTTTGAGTTCGGAAAGAACCTGGATGCAGTTACCATTGAGATAGAATCAGTCAGTACTGAGGGGCTTCGGCGGCTTGAGGCGCACGGCGTGAAAGTGTTTCCCTCCTCAGCAGCTTTGGACATCATTAAAAATAAAATCACTCAGAAGGAGTTCTATGCTTCATTTTCAATTCCTACTTCGGAATTTGTAGTGACGCATTCCCTTACTGATGTGAAGGCTAATGGCCATTTGTTCCCGGCAGTACACAAGGCAGCCACCGGAGGATATGATGGGCGGGGAGTACAGATTCTAAATAATGTAAGTGAAGCAGAGAAGGCTTTTGAAAGTGATGCGGTACTTGAACGAAAGGTGAATATTAAGAAAGAACTTGCTGTGATAGTAGCAAAGTCCCAATCCGGTGACACAGTGCTTTATCCACCCTCAGAGATGATCTTTGATCCGGTTCTTAACCTGCTTCAGTTTCAGCTTAGTCCGGCCACTCTTCCTGAAAAAGTTTTGTGGAAGGCTGAGGCTATTGCACTGGCTGTGGTGAAGAACCTGAATAGTGCCGGCATATTTGCCGTTGAATTGTTTCTGGATCAGGAGGATGGAGTATGGGTTAATGAGACAGCCCCCCGTGTGCATAACAGCGGGCATCATACTATTGAGGGCAATTATTCTTCACAATTTGATATGCTGTGGAGGGTGATGTTGGGTTTACCGCTTGGAAATACTGATAAGGTCATGGATTCAGCACTTGTGAATCTTATAGGACAGAGCACAGAGACCATCGATGAAAATTCGGTGCAATTGCGTGAGCTTTCAAAAATCGGAAACGCTTTTGTGCATTTGTACGGCAAGAAGGAAAGCAGGCCCGGACGAAAGATGGGCCATGTAACCATTTTGAGTAATGACAGAAGCGAATTAGTACACCAGGCTAACCGTGTACGCAATATTTGGGAAAATAAACTTTAGTCAGGCGCCCAGCGAAGTAATTCTTTGGTTTAGGCGTCTAACAAAATAAATTCAAAATACCTTGAAAGAATAAATATGGATTGTAGAGTTTGCAAGCTGTTTCTTATGCTGATAGCTTCGCTGGTTTTTACCTCATGCGGTAATTCCGGCAATAAAGATTCCAAATCGGTAAATAACAGGCAGGGAAGTGGTGGTCCCGGACGCGGAGGAATGCGCGCTGCTTCTGCTGAGGCCTATATCATCAGCCCTGAAGTTTTGAGAACCTCTCTTCAGATTGCCGGCACCTTGTTGCCTATGGAGGTTACTGAGATACATCCGGAAGTGTCGGGGAAGGTGACCATGCTCTCTGTGCAGGAAGGTACCTTCGTCAGGAGAGGAACGCTGTTGGCTAGGTTGTTCGATGGCGATCTCAGGGCACGTCTGGAGAAGTTGCATGTGCAACTGCAGGTAGCAGAAAAAACGGAACAGCGACAGAATGATCTCCTGAAGATTGGCGGTATCTCTCAGCAGGATTATGATTTAAGTGTGTTGAACGTAAATAGCCTGCGGGCTGATATAGCGGTATTGGAAACAGAGATTGAAAAGACCTATATCCGTGCACCTTTTGATGGCAGGCTGGGATTCAAGAATATCAGTATTGGTTCTTATGTGACGCCCCAGACGGTGGTAACTACTATTCGGCAGGTGGACAGGCTTAAGCTGGAATTCAGCGTACCTGAGAAATATACGACCGAAGTCAAAGTAGGGAATAAGGTTTCTTTTAGCACCGAGACTACCCGGGGCGAGCAACAAGCTACTATTATGTCGTATGAATCCGGCATCGCCGAAGATACCAGGACACTTGCTGTGCACGCCGTGGTAAATAATGCAGATAACAGGCTGAAGCCTGGTGGTTTTGCTTATGTAGATTTTAAATTGGGTGAGGTGGACAGAGCCATATTAGTACCATCCCAATGTATTATTCCGGGAGCCAGAGATAAACAGGTAATTCTGTATAAAGGGGGTAAAGCTAATTTTGTGGTGGTCGAAACTGGCGTCAGAAGTTCAGATAAGATTGAGGTTACTAAGGGCCTGTCTATTGGAGATACGATACTTACCACAGGATTACTATCCATTAAACCGGGGAGCCAGGTTACCATTTCATCATTTCAAAAAGAGGGAGAGAGTTGAATTTAGCTGATATAAGTTTAAAACGGCCGGTTTTTGCGATAGTAATCAACCTCGCAATTATCCTCTTTGGCCTTATTGGTTACAGGTTTCTGGGAATCAGAGATTATCCGGCTATCGATCCACCCAATATTTCAGTAAGCACCTCCTATGCCGGGGCAAATTCTGATATTATTGAATCTCAGATTACAGAGCCTCTGGAGAAAGCCATCAATGGAATTCAGGGGGTAAAGAATATCACTTCCAGCAGTAGTCAGGGCAGAAGCAATATTAATGTAGAATTTGAATTGGGGTCCGACCTTGAAGCCGCTGCCAATGATGTGAGGGATAAAGTATCCAGAGCCGCAAGATCATTGCCTCAGGACATTGATGCGCCACCTGTGGTTTCTAAATCAGATGCTGATGCGCAGCCCATCATTGCAATGACGGTGCAGAGTAATTCACGTAATCAGCTCGAAGTAACTGAATATGCTAATAACAATCTGGTAGAACGATTGCAGACCATTCCGGGCGTGAGTTCAGTGAGTGTGTGGGGCGAGAAGCGGTATGCCATGCGTATCTGGTTTGATCCTGAAAAGCTGAACGCCTATAACGTCAGTTTTGAAGATGTGCAAAGAGCATTGCAGACACAGAGTGTAGAGTTGCCTTCGGGAAAACTGAGTGGTGACAGGATGGAACTTACCATCCGTACCTTTGGAAGGTTATATACAGAGGAGGATTTTGCCAACCTGATTGTAAAGAATGTCAATGGTGTGAACATAAAGGTGAAGGATATAGGTGAGGTGGTGTTGGGGCCGGAAAGCATTGAATCAGGATTGAAGGAAAGTGGTACTCCTATGATTATGTTGGCAATCATCCCTTTGCCCGGATCAAATTATGTGTCAATAGCTGACGAGTTTTATAAGAGAGTGGCCCAGTTGAAGATTGATATGCCTGAAGATTTCAAACTGGATATTGCAACCGACCAGACAGTGTTTATCAAGCGGGCTATCTCTGAAGTAGAAGAGACTTTGTTTATAGCTCTGGGTCTGGTGATACTCATCATATTTGTGTTTTTCAGAGACTGGATTATTGCTTTGCGGCCTCTGTTTGATATACCTGTATCTCTTATAGGTGCCTTTTTCATCATGTACATTTTTGGGTTTTCAATTAATGTACTCACCTTGTTAGGGATTGTACTGGCGACAGGCCTTGTAGTAGATGATGGCATTGTCGTCACAGAAAATATTTTTAAGAAGATTGAACGGGGGATGGATAAACACCGGGCGGCCAGCGAGGGCACCCGGGAAATTTATTTTGCGGTAATTGCAACCTCGCTCACGCTAGCAGTCGTTTTCCTGCCCATTGTATTTCTACAAGGGTTTGTGGGCAGGCTCTTCCGTGAGTTTGGAATTGTGGTGGCAGGCGCCGTGTTGATATCTGCTTTCGTTTCGCTGACCCTTACACCTGTGCTCAATGTAAAGATGACCAGAAAGAAGATGGGGCACACGCGGCTATACCGGTGGACAGAACCCTTCTTTACGGGTATGGAGAGTGGTTATAAGAAAAGCCTGGCTGCATTTATGAAGATAAAATGGGTCACCTTTATCCTTATTGGAGCCTGTCTTGCTATTATATATTTCATATATCAGGGATTGCCATCAGAACTTGCTCCTATGGAAGACAGGAGCCAGTTCAGATTGTCGATCACAGGCCCTGAAGGAGCCAACTATGAGTATATGGAGCATTATATGGATAAGCTGGACAAGTTTCTGATGGATTCTGTGCCGGAAAGAGATGTTATGGTTACGATGGTATCTCCCGGATTTGGCGGAGGCTCCGCAAATAGTGGAATGATCAGGGTGACACTGACAGATCCCAAAGATCGCGTAAGATCTCAACAGGAAATAGTGGATATGGTAAACAGAAATCTGAGTAAGTTTTCTGAGGGAAGGGCCTTTGCCATGCAGGATCAGACGATCAGCGTGAGCAGAAGAGGAGGCCAGCCTGTACAGTATGTATTGCAAAACAACGACTTTGAGAAGATTAGGGAAGTGTTGCCTAAGTTTCTGGATGCTGCAAGAGAAAGCCATATCCTTCAGGCAGCTGATGCAGATTTGAAATTTAATAAACCGGAATTACGGATTAAGGTGGATCGTTTGAGGGCAAGTGAATTAGGCGTAAGCGTTACGGATATTAACCATGCCCTGGAACTGGCATACAGCGATCGCCGGCTGGGTTATTTTTATAAAGGAGGTAAACAATACTCCGTATTGGGCCAGGTGGATAGAAAAAACAGAGAAGATCCAAGAGATATCTCTAAGATTATGGTCAGAAATAATCAGGGTAAACTGATTAATATAGATAACCTGGTCACCACAGAAGAAGCCTCCGCACCACCTACCATCTATCACTTTAACAGGTATAAATCAGCCACTATTTCAGCTGGATTGCAGCCGGGCTATACGGTAGGTGATGGTATTGCTGAGATGGACAGAATCTCGAAAGAATTACTGGATGAAACCTTCAATACCGCACTGACGGGTACTTCGCGCGACTTTCAGGAGAGTTCAGGGAATACGATGTTTGCTTTTGTGCTGGCGCTTATCTTAATTTATCTGGTACTTGCGGCTCAGTTTGAGAGTTTCATTGATCCCTTTATTATCATGGTTACGGTACCATTGGCTTTGGCCGGGGCATTGTTATCACTATGGGTTTTTGATCAGACATTTAATATTTTCTCACAGATTGGAATGATCATGTTAATCGGGCTGGTAACCAAGAATGGAATTTTGATAGTGGAATTTGCCAATCAATTACGCGATCGGGGAATGGAAAAGTCAAAAGCAGTGGTTGAGGCAGCCTACATGAGGCTCAGGCCAATTCTGATGACCAGCCTGGCGATGTCGTTGGGAGCCCTACCCATTGCACTTTCTTTTGGAGAGGCATCTACCAGCCGCATCCCTCTGGGAATAGTAATTGTGGGAGGCGTAATGTTTTCGTTGATACTTACCCTGTATGTAGTGCCAGCTATGTATGGATTCTTATCATCTAAAAAGAGAAAAACTCATGAAGTGGCGATATAGGATAGGAATGTTATTTTTTTCAATTTGTGTATCAATACCTGTGGGGGCGCAGCAGCAGGGGCTCTCCATTCAGGATGCTATCAAGGCCGCTATTGAACATAATTTTGATGTACAGATTGCAAGGAATTCCACAGAGATAAGCAAGATTAATAACACATGGGGAAGCGCCGGGGCATTGCCTGATGTGAATGCTTTTGTGAATAAAAACATGGGGGCTAATAACCTTAAACAAAAACTGAATACCGGTACGGTCATAGAAAAAAAAGGGAACACCTCCCAGAGCATAGGTGCAGGTGTGCAGGTGGTATGGCGTGTGTTTGACGGAATGAAGATGTTTGCAACCAAGAGAAAACTGGATGAACTGCAACAGATTGGAGAACTGTCATTTCGGAAAACGTTGAACGAAATAGTTTATAACGTTATTTCGGCATATTACAACATCATCACACTGAAAGAACAAATAGAGGCTACTCAGGAGCAGATAAAGCTCTATGAAGATCGCTGGAACCTGTCTAAAGCAAAGTTTGAAATAGGAACAGGAGCACGTTACGAAGTGTTGGAAGCGGAAGTGGATTTGAATGAGCAACAATCCAATCTCCTGTCACTTCAAAATGCACTGGCCGTTTCTAAGAGCTCCCTGAATAATCTTTTGGGAAAGCCGGCAGATACCTCTTTTATTGTAGGCGATACTATTGAGGTGAACCCACTGCCTCTGTTATCAGAAATTGAAGAGAAGATTGCACTTCAGAATCCTGACATTCTTTTGGCAAATACAAATCTTAAGGTACTATTTGAAACAAGAAATGAAGTAAAAGCAGGGAGATTACCATCGGTTACCATTACAGGCAATTATAATTTTAATAAGAATAGCAGTAGTGCGGGTTTTAACTTGTTTAACCAGACTTATGGGCCTTCTGCCCAGATAGGTATCAGCATTCCGATTTTTCAGGGAGGCAATGTGAACAGGCAAATGCAGGTAACAGACATCAACATACGTAATCAACAGTTGGCCCTGGATAAAGCCAGAAATGATATCAGGACGGCTGTGAATAACGCCATTATCAACTACTCAAATGCCAGGAAGATTATTGAACTTGAAACAAAGAATCTGGTAACTGCCAGGGAAAATATCGGGATTGCCACAGAAAGGTATAAGAGGCTTAATATTACTGCGGTAGAATTAAGGCAGATTCAAATAAGTTATAATGCCACCAGGACAAGGCTGGTAAATGCATTGAACCAGGCGAAGTCGGCAGAGGCGATGATAGCGCTGCTCACCGGTGATATTCAGCATCTTTAATTGCTGATAGCCGTATGGATGGTTAAGTTTGTACCTTTATTCCTAAAAAGATTAAGAAATGGAACAAAAGCCAAAGGTTGGGATTATTATGGGCAGCGACAGCGATTTAGTGGTGATGCAGGCAGCATCTGACATTCTGAAAGAGCTGGATATACCGCATGAAATCACAATTGTAAGTGCGCACCGTACTCCTGTGCGGATGATGGAGTATGCCGTTTCCGCAAAGGACAGGGAGTTGTCAGTGATTATTGCTGGAGCCGGTGGGGCTGCACATTTGCCTGGTATGGTTGCTGCATATACCACCTTGCCGGTGATAGGTGTTCCCGTCAAATCATCAAACTCTATTGATGGATGGGACTCTATACTTTCCATATTGCAAATGCCAAACGGTGTACCGGTTGCTACAGTGGCACTAAATGCCGCTAAGAATGCAGGATTGCTTGCAGCACAAATCCTTGCCACATCAGATGATGCGATATCACAGAAGATTTTCGACTATAAACTCAGGATGAGGACTGAAGTGGAAGAAAAAGCAAAAAAAGTAGAGCAGAAATTCAGTCGCTAAACTCATTTCGATTGTCGATCTTCGGATTATGTGGTAATACATGTCCTAATTTCCGGGTGGCTATTACAGATTATTTTCTTTCCTCCAGTACACAAAAAGCAGCATCAAATGAAGGGGAAGCGTCGTGTAGTGCTTCAATGAATCTATTACCCCATCTTGCATAAAAGAGCATGAAGTTTTCACTTCTTTCCTGCAAGCCACCGCCGGGGAAAACGGCCTGTAATAATTGTTGCAACTGCCTTATAGCATCTTCCTGTTTTCTCTTCTCGGCAGCAAGCATTTTCTTTTCGAGTGTATCCAGTTTCTTTTCCACTCCCTTAAACAAGGCCTGCACATGGGGCTGGAGGGTGATGTCCACCTGACCAGCTTTCAGTTCCATCTCCCTGAAAAGATTTCTGATAGAAGCCCTCTCATCAGGTAGAGATAGTGGGTATGGGGCATGCTGCATGGTAAAATCTCTGACCAGATCACCTTCCTTCCTGAATATTTCAGGTATTGTGAGATGGAGCCTGGCAATCCTCTCTTTCCATTTCTTTTCTACAACGAGGAATGAATTCCTCAGGTAGAGGACAGGGTAGGGTACATTGAAATGCTCAAATAAGTCTTTTAGTTGCAGCCAGTATGCCAGCTCACCGCCTCCGCCTACGAAGATGATACCCGGAAGCAGTTTTTCCTGTAGCAATCCGCGAAGTATCACGTTCGGGCTAAAGCGTTCAGGATGATTCCTGAGTTCCTCCTTCAGTTCTTCTTTAGAAAAGTGGATATCTGTATTGTTAATTGAGAAGCCTTCCTTTTTTTCAATGATCCGCTCTCTGGTATCCTCCTTCATGTAAAAGAGATTGACATCTCGTGGATATGCTTGTGCATGATAATATGCAGCAAGGGATTTCGAAGTCTGTGTTACGATAGACTGTGCACTGTGTGTGAACAGGTCGTCCTCGAAGACAGCCTGCATTTCTTTTTTATAAACGGCGTTATCCGGGAGAAATACAATCAGGCCATATTGATGAAACAACCAGTGTGTAAATAGGAAAGTACCTTCTTCGATATTCGCACTTTTGATATAGCAGGTTTTCAGATTAGCCACTATTTCCTCTCCAAAAGGCTCGGTCAATAACCTGCCTTCTACTTCAGATACCAGTCTGCTAAGCGCCTTATCAGGTTTCATTCTGCCTACTGCTCCCTTCTGGCTGGTGTCCCATTTATATAATTTTCCTTCGAGTTCAAAGTGGTTTAGCTCGTCCAGGTCTGCATCTTCGCTCCCCATAAAAAATACCGGTACGAAGTTGTTTTCAGGAAAAGCTTTTTTACAATCCTCAGCCAGCCTGATGGCGTGCAGTATCTTGTAAATAAAATATAAGTGCCCTGTAAAGATATTGGGCTGGTGGGCAGTACAGACGGTAAATGTTTGCTCATCAGCGAGAAGGCGGATATTTTCAATTACCTTTTCGGAGTCGGGGATTTGCTTATACTGTCTGGTAAGTTCTTCTACAAGAAGTTTTCTATTCACCGGAAATTTCTTACGGTTTTCGATGGCCTTGCGGATTCCCTCTTTGTCAGGACGATATAAATAAAAACTTTTTAATTGCGGATCATTTTGCAGATAGTCTAAAACGGTTTTTGAAAATCTGCCGGTAGATTCAAATGAAAGGGAATGATGATCAAAGTGCACACTCAAAGCTTCAGGTTTTTGCCCTAAAGATACTTCAAAGTGAAGTGAAAATAATACGGAACCGGTGTATTAAACTACCACACCTTCCATATCATAGTCGTAAGCCCGGGTAATTTTGACATTTACAAAGTCGCCCGGATTCAGTTTGTGCGGGGAATCGATTATGATTTCGTTATCCACTTCCACACTGTCAAATTCGGTACGGCCCAGATATTTTCCTGATTCTTTTTTGTCCACAATTACTTTAAATATTTTACCCTCTTTTGCTTTGTTTTTTTCGTAGGAGATATCGCGCTGCACTTCCATGATATCTTCGGCTCTTTGTTGTTTCACCTCCTGTGGAATATTATCTTTAAGTTCGTATGCAGCCGTATTTTCTTCGTGGCTGTATGTAAATATTCCCACGCGGTCAAATTCTATCTTTTGCAGGAATTGTTTCACCTCTTCTACATCTTCGTCTGTCTCTCCCGGGAATCCTGCGATTAATGTAGTACGCAGGCAGATGTCCGGTATTCTATTTCTGATTTCTGCAATCAGGTCTTCTGTCTCCCTGCGTGTGATTTGCCGGCGCATTGCCTTAAGGATATTATCACTGGCGTGCTGCACCGGCATGTCGAGATAATTGCAAATATTCTGATGCTCTTTCATAACGTCAATAATTTCTATTGGAAATTTTGACGGGTAAGCATAGTGAAGCCTTATCCATTCCAGTCCCGGTACCATTGCCAGCTTATCCATGAGTTGAGGAAGTGCCCTGGATTTATAGATATCGAGTCCGTAGTAGGTCAGTTCCTGCCCAATGAGCATAATCTCCTTCACTCCTTTCTGTACAAGCATTTCTGCTTCAGCAACAATAGCCTCTATAGGCTTGCTGGTGTGTTTACCCCTCATTAGTGGTATGGCACAGAATGCACAAGTGCGGTTGCAGCCCTCACTTATTTTCATGTATGCATAGTGTTTAGGGGTTGCAAGCATCCTTTCGCCTACGAGTTCTGCTTTATAGTCTATTTTGAACTTAGCCAGTAATTGCCTGAGTTCGCCTGTACCGAAAAAAGCATCTACTTCGGGAATTTCTTCTTCCAGATTATGTTTATACCGTTCGCTGAGGCAACCAGTCACATAGACTTTTTCGATTTTTCCCTGTTTTTTTAATTCCACCTGTTCCAGGATGGTATTGATACTTTCTTCCTTGGCGAGGTCTATGAATCCACAGGTATTGATGATGGAGATATTGTGTTCGAGCTTTTTGCTTTCGTGTTTTACATCAATCCTGGCTCTCCTGAGGTGGCCTCCCATGACTTCACTATCCACTAAATTTTTACTGCATCCCAGCGTGATGATATTGACCTTTTCTTTTCTGAGTTTTGTTTTCATTGGTTATCTGAAGAGGAATTATTTTAATTGTCCGTCTCCGAAGAGGCTGTCCACAAAGTCTTGTTTATTAAATACCAATAAATCTGTAGCTTTTTCTCCTACCCCAATAAATTTTACGGGAATCTTGAACTGATCCGCGATAGCGAGCACCACACCCCCTTTGGCTGTACCATCTAATTTAGTGATGGCCATTGCAGTCACGTCTGTAGCCTTGGTAAAGTGCTTTGCCTGTTCCAGCGCATTCTGGCCGGTGCTTCCATCCAGAATCAGCAATACTTCGTGCGGTGCTCCGGGCATTGCTTTGTTTACGGATCTTTTGACCTTATTGAGTTCGTCCATCAGGTGGATTTTGTTATGGAGCCTTCCTGCGGTATCAATGATTACCACATCCGCATTTCGGGCGAGGCCGCTTTGAACTGCATCGAATGCCACGGCGCTGGGATCGCTTCCCATCTGGTGTTTTACGACAGGAGTATTTGTGCGTTCACCCCAAATACATAGCTGGTCGATTGCAGCCGCCCTGAAGGTATCTGCCGCACCGAGCACTACAGATTTACCTGCAAGGGTGAAGTTGTGTGCAAGTTTGCCTATGGTCGTAGTTTTTCCCGCACCATTTACTCCTACTACAAGTATTACATGAGGATGATGGTCTTCAGGAAGTTCATAATCCTCATAGGTCTTGTCTTGTGAAGTACTGACAAGAATATTTTCGATTTCTGATTTGAGTATGGCATTCAGTTCTGAGGTATTTACATACTTGTCTCTAGCCACTCTTTTCTCAATGTTGTCAATTATTTTGACGGTGGTGTCAATACCCACATCTGCACTCACAAGTGCGTTTTCCAGGTCGTCGAGTACCTGCTCATCGACTGTAGTGCGGCCTACGACGGCCTTTGCAATCTTCTCAAAAAAGCCCTGCCTGGTTTTCTGCAGGCCTTCATTGAGAGATTCTTTTTGTTCTTTCTTTCCGAAAAGCTTATTAAATATACCCATTGGCTTAAAAGTACATAAAAAAGAAAGCTATCCGTCAAGTAGGGGATAGCTTTTCTAAAAAAAATCAATATCACAGACTAACCGTTGCCGAGTACATCTTTTATCTTATCCTTGTGAACCATGGATTCTTTAAAAGTGTAATTACCGGATGCGGACTTCACTGCACGTACTACTTTAGTGTAGTTCTTAGCGTCAGCACTGCCTTGCTTGTCCTTGCTTTTAATAGCTGTTTTAGCTGCTTTTGCCATGATAAATTATTTTGTAGAGGTTATTTAATTTCTTTGTGCACAGTCACCTTCTTAAGAATCGGGTTGAATTTTTTCAACTCAAGTCTTTCAGGCGTGTTTTTCTTGTTCTTGGTAGTGATATACCTGCTGGTTCCAGGCTGACCGCTTGTCTTATGCTCGGTGCACTCCAGGATTACCTGTACTCTGTTACCTTTTTTTGCCATGATATTTTAAAATAATTGGATGATTAAATCTTTGTTCCTTTAGCTCTCATTTCTTTTACCACTTCATACAATCCATTCTTGTTGATGGTGCGGATTGCTTCAGAAGAGAGTTTTAGTGTAATCCAACGGTCTTCCTCAGCCAGAAAATATCTTTTTGTCTGAAGATTAGGTAAAAATCTCTTCTTTGTCTTGATGTTAGAGTGAGATACTTTGTTTCCGGTGATCGGCTTTTTTCCTGTCACCTCACATACTCTGGCCATAATAGTCTTTTTTTTCGGACGGCAAAGGTAGTAAAGAATTCAACAAATTTGAAAAAAAATATACTATCTGATGTGGATAAAGTGCCTTTTTTTCTAAAGAAATTCAAAAAATGAGAGAATCCGGCAGTAAAATTCTCCTTTCCAAACGAAAATCTGTTATCTTCTGGATGAATCCGCTTTTTCAAAATCGGGCTTTCGGCAGTTCCATTGGTTATGTATAACAGATGAAAGGGGGGTATTAGGGGCGCAAATGCTTCAATTTGTTATTATCCCATTGGTTTGGCAATTTTGCGCTTTGAATTACAGACATAAAAATCAGTCATTTTGAAAGAAATCAAATTAAGGTTCGAAGCTTTCCTGCATCATCAGAATATCTCTGAAGAGATAGTGCCCTCACTGGTATTTCTGGGATTGTTGGCTATGGCAATTATCCTGCTCACCCTGAGTGTGTTTGTAACCAGGATAGTATTGAGGAAACTCATAGGGAAAATTATCAGCAAGACAAAAACAGGATGGGATGATTTACTGATAAAGCACAGGCTGTTTAAGGGCATTGGCTTTCTGGTTTCGGTAATTGTGTTGAAGGAGGCGGTTCCTGTGCTGTTCGAAGACTGGCCTAAGACGCTTGGTTTCCTTAATAAGGTACTGGATGCCTATTTCGTTTTTGTAATTATACATCTGGTTGTCATTTTCCTGAAAGCAACTGAAGAGCACTTATCCGGATCAGAAGTGTTTATCGAAAAGCCATTGGCCAGTTATTTCCAACTGTTCAGAATCATACTTTACATTATTGCTTTCATTCTGGCTCTTTCAATCTTTTTGGGGAAATCGCCGATTTATCTGTTGGGGGCTTTCGGTGCCATGACGGCAGTATTGCTGTTGATATTTAAGGATACGATTCTGGGATTGGTGGCGAGTGTGCAGATTTCTGCAAATGATATGATACGGATTGGTGACTGGATAGAAATGCCAAAATACAATACGGACGGAGATGTCATAGCGATAAATCTGAATACAGTGAAGATTCAGAATTTTGATAAGACCATTACCACCATACCTACGTATTACTTTGTAACAGAGAGTTTTAAGAACTGGAGAGGCATGCAACAAAGTGGGGGCAGACGTATTAAGCGGAATATAATGGTAAATATTTATTCAATCAGGTTTGTTACTCCCGAAATGATGGAGAGGTTTAAGAAGGTGGAATTGATATCTGATTACCTGACAGAAAGGCAAAAGGAAATTGATAACTATAATGAAAGCAGGGATATTAATACAGATGTTTTTGTAAATGGGAGGCGGATGACGAATGTGGGTGTTTTCAGAGAGTATATTCAAAGATATCTTCAGAATCATCCGGGAATAAATAGAGACTTATCCCTTATGGTAAGGCAGCAGCCGTCTAATGAGTTCGGTTTGCCGTTGGAGATTTATTGCTTTACAAAATCTATTCACTGGACAGAATATGAGACTATCCAGTCGGATATTTTTGATCATGTGCTGGCTTCTGCCTCGTTTTTTGGAATCAGTATTTACCAGTCGCCAGCAGGAGAAGACTACCAGCGTATAGCCGGTGCTACTGCATAAATGGCAGTTGTGATGTTTATTTTGGGTCAGGCATAGTTTCTGTAATATGCTCGGTATGGAAACTTTTAATCAAATAATCAACAGTGATAAGCCAGTATTGGTTGATTTTCATGCGACGTGGTGCGGCCCCTGTAAACAGATGGCTCCGGAGCTTACAAAATTTGCCAGAGCAAATGCTGAAAAGTTAAGGGTAATAAAAGTAGATGTGGATAAGAACCCCGAAGCAAGTGGTAACTATAGAATTCAGGGTGTACCTACACTTATTCTTTTCAAAAATGGCAAAGTGCTTTGGAGGCAGTCTGGCGCAATGAGTGCATCTCAAATGGAGCATATAATACAGCCACTTTTATAATCAAATAGGAATTATATGACAAATACAGTTAATGCAGTTTACAGGGAAGGCATGCATTTCTCAGTGGATGTAAATGGCCACACTATCGAGATTGATGCTTCTGAAAAGTCAGGCGGTCAAAATCTTGGCCCAAGTCCCAAAATTTTTATGCTGCTCTCTCTGGCCGGATGTACGGGTTTTGATATTGTGAGTATGCTGAAAAAGATGAGGGTGGAATTTTCAGACTTTTCAGTGCGTGTAGATGGAAATCTGACAGATGGAGAGCCTTCGGTATATGACCAGGCATTGATCCGGTATTCCATAAAACTCGACAAGGATAATCAAGGAAAAATGGAGCGTGCGGTGTCAATGAGCAAGAATAAATATTGTGGTGTCAGCCGTATGTTTGAGTCGTTTGCTAAAGTGGATTTTGAGATTGTCTATTTGTAGGCATTATTTAATCTGAATGATAAGTGATTAGCCCGCAGGAATTTCCTGCGGGCTTTTTTTACAAGCTGCTTTCAGGAAGCGTCGAATCGAAACTTGCAGAATCCGTTTTATGCTTATTGATAAACCGTGCCATTTGTAATACAATAGCAAGAATGATTAATCCAAATCCAAGATAAAATCCTGTATCCAGGAATTGATTTTCCTTAAAGATGATGAATGCCAGAATCACCGAGTACACAGGTTCGAGATTGAACGAAAGGTTTACAGTGAACGCATTGATCTTATGGAGTGCCTGCAGCCCCAGATCGAACGCATACACCGTGCAGACACCTGCCAGCACAAGAAGCCATAACGAATCAGAAAGAGTCGGCAGCGTGTAGGCAGCAGGGAAAAACTGCATATAGACAGGCAAAATAAAACATAAGGCAAGAGCGCCTCCCGTCATTTCGTAGAAATTGAGAATCCTGGGATTATATACATTCAGTAATTTCTTATTGAGGATGGGGAAGATGGATGCAAACCAGGCCGAGATGAGCCCGAAGATAATCCCGGTCTTGAATTCCGGATAAAAATTGAAAATGAGGTAAATACCACAAATCGCTAAAAGGCCAAGACCGACCTCCGCCGGATCAATCCGTCTCCGATCGATAGCAGGTTCCATCAATGAGGTGAAGAAGCCCACGGCAGAGTAGCAGGTTACCGCTACAGATACATTGCTATATTTAATACTACCGTAAAACGTAACCCAGTGAAGGCTAACAATGACTCCTGTGCCCAAAAGCTGCCAAAGCCCTTTCCTGCCCGGAATAGAGAAGGATTTACTTATTTTCAGGATGAAAAACAGGAGTAGTGCACTCAGGACTAACCTATAGAGTACCAGGTATCCCTCATGCAGATGGATGAGTTTGCCCAGGATACCAGTGAACCCTGCCAATAAAATGGCACCATGTAGTTGCAGAAAAGCCTTTTTCATCAGGGCGCAAAATTACAGTGCTTTATCCGAGGAATGTGAGAAGTAGATTTATTTTCTCCCGAGCCATCTTCTGACCTTATTTCTGTAATCAGAATAGGACTGGCCAAACCGGTTTCCCAGGTACTTTTCTTCTCTGTGAATTATGTAGATTCTCACAGTGAGGTAAAGAAGTGGTATCATGGCAATATTCCAGGGAGAAATAATCCATAAGGAAAGCCCTAAATACACTAGAAACAATCCCAAATACATTGGATTCCGGGAGCAGGCGTAAATACCCTCTGTCTGCAATGAATTTGCCGGCTGAAACGTAGCGAATGTGGTTTTGGCTTTTAAAAACCGGAGTAATCCTAACAGGCCCACAATGCCTCCTCCAAGAAAAAATATTCCTCCCAGGATTTTATGCGCTGCATCAGGAAGCATCTGGCAGTGCAAGGGATGCAGCCTGCTGAGCACTATCCCAATCACAAAGAAGAGCACAAAGAAAGTGGGAGGTGGAATATAGATATGCGGATGGTCAGTATATTTTGCCATAGTGCTTCGCAGGAAAGCGATTTTTTTTGAAGCATGAAGTTATTGAAAAACTCTGGAAAGGGTGATTGCAAACTCAGAGATTACTCAGGCTTGCTGATTGCCTGAGACTGGTTTTCTTTTTCTTTGGAGTTCTCCATTTCCATGGTGGAATAGATGATGGGTCGGACCAAATTCCAATTTTCTGTTTTCTGGCTACAGTTTCCAGACGGCTATACTCCTTATCTGACGAATATTTCAGATAGTGCCACGCAAGACCTGCTTTTATGAGTTCCTTGTTTATATTTTCTCCCTTTTGGTTTATAACGGTGGCTATTAATCGTTTATAACGGTCGTATTTTTTGTGGTGAATTACAGTGACCATTTGTCCAAAACACAGTGTAGAGGTCTTGTTTTTAGCAGTTTGTCCAAATGGTTGTTTGGATCTGACCTCTGGGCAATCCACATGCTCGAGCCGAATTATCAGGGGCTTCCTGTCGAACAGTACTTCTATAGTGTCGCCGTCTTTTACACCAATTACTTTTGCTACGAATTTACCTTCAGGAATTTGTAGGGGCTGATAGGGCCGGATGAATAGAAAGCAAACAAGAATTGGTAATTTCAAATTCATTATTGCAGATACAATAGGCTTTTGCCCTTTGAGGACAGCAACCGGAATAATGGAAAAGTCAACCCTATAAGGCTATCAGGGCTTTTTCAATACAAAAGACTCCATGAATTTGGTATTGAAGTTACCGCTTCTGAAATTTTCGTCCTTCATCAATTGTTGGTGGAAGGGAATAGTGGTTTTGATGCCTTCAATTACAAATTCACTCAGTGCTCTTTCCATAGTGTCAATAGCTTCGTCGCGTGTACGTGCAATGGCAATAAGCTTTGCAATCATACTATCATAATAGGGCGGTATGACGTATCCTGCATAGATATGGCTGTCCACTCTTACTCCGTGGCCACCAGGCTGGTGAAGCGTAATTATTCTTCCGGGTGATGGCCTGAAGTCGTTAAATGGATCTTCTGCATTTATTCTGCACTCGATGGCGTGCATATTGGGATAATAATTCTTACCAGATATATGATCGCCTGCAGCTATTTTGATTTGTTCTTTTATCAGATCATGGAACATCACCTCTTCTGTCACACAGTGTTCTACCTGAATACGGGTATTCATCTCCATGAAATAGAAGTTGCGGTGCTTATCGACCAGAAATTCTATAGTTCCCACGCTCTCATAATTGATTGCGGATGCAGCTTTGATGGCCGCTTCACCCATTCTGTCGCGGAGTTCATCTGTCATAAATGGCGAAGGAGACTCTTCCACCAGTTTCTGATGTCTTCTTTGTATGGAACAGTCGCGTTCAGACAGATGGCATACCTTACCATACTGATCGCCTGCGATCTGGATTTCGATATGTCTGGGCTCTTCCACGAATTTCTCCATGTAAATTCCATCGTTCTTAAAAGCCGCTCCTGCTTCCAGTTTGGCTTCTTCAAATGCTTTTTCTATTTCTTTTTCGCTCCATACTACGCGCATACCTTTTCCGCCACCACCGGCTGTAGCTTTCAGCATTACGGGATACCCTATTTCAGCAGCTGACCTTTTAGCATGGCTGGCATCTTCGAGTAGTCCATCCACACCTGGTACTACCGGCACGCCGGCTTTGATCATGGTCTCCTTTGCGGTGATCTTGTCACCCATTGCGTGAATCATTTCAGGAGTAGGCCCTATGAATTTAATTTTGTGTTCACGGCAGATATTCGAGAATCGCGGGTTCTCGGCAAGGAAACCATATCCCGGGTGTATAGCATCCGCATTTGTGATCTCTGCCGCTGCCATTATATTGGGGATGTTCAGATAGCTCTCCGCGCTACTGGGTGGCCCGATACAAACAGCCTCATCAGCGAATTTCACGTGAAGACTGTCTTTGTCGGCTGTGGAATACACTGCTACCGTCTTGATGCCCATTTCTTTACATGTACGTATAATTCTCAGGGCTATTTCGCCTCGGTTGGCTATAAGAATTTTTTTAAACATCAATAATGATTAAACTTCAGAAAATAATGAACGGAGCAAACTATACTTCTACTAAAAACAGAGGTTGATCGAACTCTACGGGTTGCGAATCTTCTACAAGTACTTTAACTATCTTTCCCGAAACTTCGCTCTCAATTTCGTTGAAGAGTTTCATGGCTTCGATAATACAAACTATCTGTCCTTTTTCAATAGTGTCACCCACATTTACAAAGACCGGTTTGTCTGGCCCCGGCTGTCTGTAGAAGGTGCCAATCATCGGGCTTTTTATGGTTACTGTGTTTTCAGCCTTGGGAGCAGTTTCTGCCTTAGGAGCCGAAGGAGCAGGGGGGGCGGCAGGAGCAGGAGCCTGGGCTACAGCAGCAGGAGCAGCCTGAACTGCCATTGGTGCTGCATAGATTGGGGCAGGGTCCTTTTTTTGTTTTATGGTAATCTTGAAGTCTTTTTGTTCGATGCTAACCTCGCCAATGTTGCTTTTGTTGACGAGCCTTATCAATTCCTGAATTTGTTTGATGTCCATCTTTAAATTAATTTTTTAAAATAATAGTCAGTCAGGGTAGGAAGATTAAAAATAGATAATAATATACGATTCAACTAAAAAAATTCCGCTCAGACTTTTGAAAAGTTGAACGGAATACTAAGTTATTGAAAAAATTAAGATCCTTCTTTTACGCGCTCTACGTAATCGCCCGTTTTCGCATTTATCCTGATGAATTCTCCTTCATTCACAAATAATGGTACGTTTACCGTCGCACCTGTTTCCACAGTGGCCGGTTTCAGCGTACGTGTAGCAGTGTCACCTTTTACTCCCGGCTCAGAATAGGTTACCTGCAATACAATCTTATCAGGTAATTCCACTCCCATAGGTGTATCGGTTTCGGTATTAATAAGCACAGACACTTCCTGACCATCTTTTAAGAATTGAGGGGCATCTACTGAACTTTCAGGAACAGTTATTTGTTCATAATTCTCCAGATTCATAAAGGTATAGCCTGTATCATCCTTATAAAGAAACTGGTAATTGTGCCTTTCTACCCTTACCGGATAAATTGTTTCGCCACTGTTCCAGGTTTGTTCAATGGTTCTGCCATTGTCCACCCCTTTCATCTTAGCCCAAACTTTAGCACCGGCTCTTGCTGTCTTATTTTGTCCGAATTCCACTACTGAATACAGATTCCCATCAATTTTCAAGATTAATCCTGTGCGAATGTCAGCTGTTGTTGCCATATCTGCTTTTTTGTGCGCAAAGGTAAAAAAAATGAAAAGAATCCATGTGTTTTTTATCAGTTGTGTATAAATACAGCGTACTTTTTCAAATGGTTTGTATTTTTCAGAATCATTTGATAATGTTAATTTTACAGGTAATTAAGTGGTTTATTATTTCTATCCGTTAGCTTAGCTAAAAACAATTATTGTGAAAAAAGTTTTATTGAGTGTAGTTCTTTCTGTTACTTTTTTGTCGCTGTTTGCACAGGTAAACAATAATGAAATTCCCATTTATCTCAGGTTCCCTACGATTCCGGCTTTCATGGTATATAAGGCACCCGATAGCAGTGCGTTTACTAGAGAAAACTTGAAGCGGAAAGGGCCTGTGATGTTTTTTGTTTTTAGCCCGGAGTGCAGCCATTGCCAGCACGCCACCGAAATGATAATCAAGAATATTAAGACGCTTAGCCATACAGAGATTGTGATGGTCACTTATCTGCCTTATGATGAGATGATGGGTTTTTATAAAAAGTATCAGCTCAACCGGTTCCCCAATATTACAGTCGCACGGGATGCTTCATTCTTTTTCCCTACGTTCTATAAGGTTAGAAACTTCCCTTCCTATTATATATATGACAGGCGGGGCAAATTTAAACAGTTTTATGAGGGGGATGTGGACATCAACCAGCTTGTGATTGCATTAAAATAGATTTCATGGGATTCTGGCGACAAATAGGAGAATATCTCTGGATTGTAAAGAAAGACCCTGATGCACCTAAGACGAAGTGGGTAGGCTATATGCACTTTATCAACAGGCTCTCCATTTTATTGTTCCTGGCAGCCATCATCATTATTATAGTACGATTGATATGGGGAAAGTCAGCTTAAGGCTTTAGGCTGTTACCTCGTGAAAAGCAATTCCATTATTTTTCAGTTCATCCAGCAAGGGGATATAGATTTCAGGTAGCACAGGAATGTGCAGCCCGGTAAGTGGTATTTTATTTTCTAATACGAGGGTAGCTGCAATTGCAAGCGGGTAGCCCACAGTTTTTGACATCGCGGTATGCAGATTGTTTTCTCCTTTAACGATTAGCGTGCTCGTTGTCTTCTGAAATTTATTTTTTATTACATACTCCACTTCATGCACCATTACAATCATATCCTTATCGTGGGGTTTGATGGCAAGGTTCTTCTCGAGTAAAGTCTGGAGGACTTTAGCTGACGATTCTTTAATAGGCAGCGATTGGTCACTATTAAAACCAAGGTATTCGAACTGTTGTCTGATTTCGGGGGCTTGTAAAGTCGTCAGGATAGATTCGCTACTCACTTCTGATAGTTTTAAATTAAACCAGTCAGCATAAGTATCGCATGCAGAGATGGTTTCTCTGTCGTCAGTAGCTGTAAGTCCAAGGTGAATCACAAGGTTCCATGCCCGGTTGTAAGAAGGGTAGCGAAGAGTAGTGCGTATGAAGGTTTGGATTCCCTGCAAATCGTATAAATCAATGTAAGACAGAGAGTCTCTGTTGGCATACCAGGCCAATGGGCCTTCCTCTGTTTGGATGAGTTGATCCTCTCTGGCGAAGATTTTTTTGTAGGGAACTTCAATGATCTTTCCATCCCGGAGGTATGATGCACCGGCATTGCCAGCTAATACTACATTTGCCGGATTCCATGTGACTTTGTAGTGCCAGGGATTGTCGTCACTTTCAGGAGCTACCAGGCCGCCGCAATGCGAATAGAAGGATTTTATTTCAGCTCCCTGCTCTTTAAGGCTTTTGATCAGATGCATGGCACTCATGTGATCAATTCCCGGATCAAGTCCCATTTCTCCGAGAAAAAGTAAACCTTTTGCGTTGATTTCCTTTTCGAGAGATTTGATTTCTTCACTAAGATAAGAAGCGGTCAGCAGGTTTTTAGAATAGGCTACACAGTCTTTGGCTATGAGAAAGTGCAATGCAGGTGGCATCATTGAAATCACGATATCTGCTCCTGAAATAAGCGCACTTCTTTCTGAGGCATCAGTAACATCAATGCTGACTGCCGAAGCATGGCTGAGATGTTGAATTTTAGACTGTGCCAGATCGAGTGACTGATCACAGACAATTAAACTGTGTTGGTTTTTGTCGGCATATTTTCCCAGATAGTCAATCAGGTCAGTGGCAGATTTTCCTGCACCAAAAAGCAATATTTTTTTCATAGCGCTGCAAAGTAAATGAATCGGGAGTTAACAAATGGAAAGCATCGCAGTTCTTCCCGAAAATTAAGGTACCGGATCGTGGCCATGTCCTCCCCAGGGATGACATCGTGAAATTCGTTTGATAGTAAGCCACATTCCTTTAAAAGGGCCATATTTCCTGAAGGCTTCAAGCCCATATTGCGAGCAGGTAGGGGTGTATCTGCACGAAGGGCCCAGCCAGGGTGATATAATTAACTGATAGGCCCGGATCACAACGATGAAAGGTAAAGACAAAAGATGTCTGACGGTCATTTTGCAAAGGTAATCAATGCTTGGAAAGGTTGCCTATTATAAAGGCTGCCATTGCAAGGGCACTGTCTTTGAGCGCGTTGGTAGTAAAGAGTGATTTGGCTTCTACTGTTTTGGCTCCAATGATGCCCGGGAGGTCGACAGTAAATACAATTACAAGCAAAAGCAGACACAAAAGGTATCCTGCAAGTTTGGCGTATCGGTCGATTATAAAAGCAACTGCCGCAAGAATCAATGCGACACCTGTACCATAAATAAACACTTTGGGTGCGGGTAGAAATGCCGGTACATTGTCAGCCATACTTTCCGCGTTCAAAATTTGGGAAGCTCCAAAAATGCCGATAATGATACTGAAAACAAAAATGGGTGCTACAGATGAAAAGTTATTGACCTTCATAACCGGATGCTTTTATTATGCCGACTAAAAGTAGGGATTTTTTGCGGTCTCTCAACTGTTTAGCTCCTCCCACAATAGTTATGTGGAGAAAAAGCTTTCAATTCTTTCCGGATTTTTGGTGAAACATCCAGCGTATCGATAAAGTTGTGCATTACTTCTTTAGTGATATGCTGATTGCCCCGTGTAAGTTGTTTCAGCGCTTCATAGGGGTTGGGGTAACGCTCTCTTCGTAATACAGTCTGAATCGCTTCGGCTACTACAGCCCAGTTGTGTTCCAGGTCTGCATCTATCTTTTCTTTGTTAAGCAGCAGTTTGTCTAACCCTTTTTCCAGTGATTGAAGCGCGATAGACGTGTGAGCCAAAGGCACTCCAATATTTCTAAGTACTGTGGAGTCAGTGAGGTCTCTTTGCAACCGTGAAATAGGGAGTTTTTCAGCGAGATACCTGAAGATGGCATTAGCTATTCCTAAATTTCCTTCCGCATTTTCAAAGTCGATTGGATTGACTTTGTGAGGCATGGCACTGCTACCCACTTCGTCTTTCTTTACCCTCTGCCTGAAGTACTCCATACTGATATATGCCCAGATATCACGGCAAAGGTCTATCAGAATCGTATTGATTCTGCTGAGGTTGTCAAATTGAGCAGCGAGGAAGTCATAATGTTCAATCTGGGTGGTGTATTGCTGGCGTTGCAATCCCAGTTCCTGTTTAAGAAATTCATCAGCAAACTTTTTCCAGTTATATTTTGGAAAAGCAGCATAGTGCGCATTGAAGTTTCCCGTGGCTCCTCCGAACTTCCCTGAATGTGGAATGCTTTTCAGCATCTTAATCTGGCTCTCTAATCTCTCCACAAATACCAATACTTCTTTCCCCAGACGTGTGGGCGAAGCCGGTTGGCCGTGGGTTCTGGCGAGCATAGGGATGTGCTTCCATTCAGCAGCCAGTTGTTTCAGTGTGGCTGTAAGTTTAATAATCTGTGGCAGGTATTCATTGGCTATAGCTTCTTTCCACATCATTGGAAACGAAGTATTATTGATATCCTGGGAGGTTAGCCCAAAATGCACCCATTCGCTGAATTTTTCGAGGTGAAGCGCCTTGAGTTTTTCTTTGATGAAGTATTCAACGGCTTTTACATCGTGATTGGTAACCTTTTCGGTTTCTTTTATCCTTTCAGCATCTGCAAGTGAAAAGTTATTCACTATAGCCTCTATCTTTTTCTGATTTGCGGCAGAAAGTTTGAAGAATCCTCTCTTGCTCAGAAAAAGGAAGTATCGCACTTCCACTTTTACGCGGTATTTTATGAGTGCATATTCAGAGAAATATTCTGAAAGCGTCAATGTCCTGAAGTGGTATCGGCCGTCTGTCGGAGATATAGCGGTGAGAGGAGAAAGGTTCATCAGATAGAGAGTGATTTGAGCCGCAAAAGTAAATCAATAGGCGGAGAAAAGCACTTACTTACAAAGCAGGGTGATTCGGCGTGAGGAAAATGTGATTAGCTATGATGACCACGGTATTGCTGCACATGGTCAGAAAAATATCTAACCGACATTAATATTAGTAAAGTCTTTGGATGGAACCCTGCTAAATAGAAAACCTCCACATCTCCCATCACGGAGATATGGAGGTTCCATTGACACATGATTATTAAAAGTTAAACCCAAGGCGAAGCCCGATAGAAGAGAGTGTGACTCCCTTCTCAACACTTACAGATTCATATCGCAACGATATTTCCGTTGTGCCAAACTGTGCACCCACTGAAGGGCAATACAAAAACCCACCGGAAGTTTCGGATTGCAGATCGTCATTTTCATCTGTATAGAATGTTCTGAGAGAGCCATATCCGATTTCACCCATTGCAAAGAAGTGGTCATTGAAAATATATTTGTATCCTGCTCTTACCGGAATTAAAACAGCCGCTTTTAAGTCTTCTCCATCAAATGATTTTGGAATCTCCCCAATAGCGCCGGAAGTAAGAGTGACAAACCCGGGACCTACATGGTACGATCCTCTGAGTGTGAGCCCTCCATTGGCTCCATACAAATCGTTGTAAACACCGGTTACGATGCCTCCTTCGAGTCCGATTCCGAAGCTAAATTTTTTTGACAATTTTTGAGCTTCCAGTTGGGTTACTGATAGCGCGATTACTGTGAATAATAGCGATCTAATGATTGTTTTTTTCATCATAATTCGTTTAGGTTAAGTT
This sequence comes from Chitinophagaceae bacterium, assembly GCA_023957755.1. GTDB lineage: Bacteria > Bacteroidota > Bacteroidia > Chitinophagales > Chitinophagaceae > Ginsengibacter. The sequence goes on along the minus strand of JAMLGT010000005.1, from coordinate 189,637 downwards.
TTTACTTTGTTCTTTTCCCTTCAAAAGTTACCGTATTGCCATCGGAATCTTTAAAATTACCCGACATTTTATCTCCTGAAAGCTGGCCAATTACATTTCCGTCTTCATCTTTGATTTTGTTGTCGGTTGTAATAGCTCCTTCAGTGTGGTTTAGTTCATTACTTCCATTTTCGCGTGATACTGCGGCATAAGCATGCAATTGCTCACTTAGTATTACGTTGAATGTGCCATCCTCAGGGCTGGTAGTGTGATAAGTGCCCTCAAAGCATTTAATCAAAGCAGTGCTTGTTTCCTTAGCGATGAGGAAGGATGCATTAGGATGTCCGGGAATGTCAGCAGAGGTCACTGAAGGTTCTTGTCCGCTACTGCCTACTGCAAAAGTTATGGAAACAGATGCACCGTTCAACGTACCAGTGAAAGGAGCCACCACAGGGGTGCCGGCTGTCCAAGTCACATTACTTGTCAGGTTAATAGTTTGCCCATCGAGAACCATTGTGGCAGTTAGTGTGGTTCCATTGTTCATAATGTTAAATTCAATGGTGCCTGTAGAGCCTATGACCACACCTTTATAGATGCCTTTGCTACTGTTGTCATTCGCGGCAAGAGCGGTGGGAGAGGTGGTGCAGGTTGTGCATTTGTAATCATCGCCTTTGTCAGCTGATTTTTTACAGGACGGAAGTGCGACAACATAGATCAAAAAGAGAAACAGGTAAACGGATACTTTTTTCATAAAAAAATTTTATTATCACAAACCTACTCAGCAACGCAGAAAGAAAAAATGTGAAAAAAGTAGTAATTTGATACTTGGGTGGGTAGGGGAATGGATAAGATACAGTTTGTGCCTGGCAGATAGTTTATCCACTGCGTATTTGCCTATGTCTTACAGGAATCCTGTTTTTTTTAATGCCTCTACTCTGGAATTTACCTGAAGTTTCTCATAGATATTTCTCACATGAGTGCGTATGGTATCTATGCTTAGAAATAGCTTGTCTGCGATTTCCTTATAGCGGTATCCTTTGTTCAGGTGCTCAAGTATCTCTTTTTCGCGGTTGCTTAGTTCCTGAAAATATTCATTTGTCTTTTCTCTCACACAAAAGGCTTCAATTACCTTTCTGGCAATAGTGCTGCTTATTGGTGACCCTCCATTTTTTACTTCCTGGATGGCTTCAATGATTTTTTCAGATGGGGTTGATTTCAACAAATATCCTGTGGCTCCGGCTTTAAGCGCATTAAATATTACCTCCGGATTGTCATATACTGTGAGTACAATGATCTGCATTTTCGGATGCAATATTTTCAGTTTTTGGATACATTCAATCCCGTTCATTCCCGGCAGGTTTATATCGAATAGGGCAATATCCACTGGTACCCTGGTTAGCTCCTTAAGTGCTATTTTTCCATCTTCAAATACGTATAAGTCTTTCACTTTCAGGTTCAGATAAATCTCTTCAGAAAGAAGACTGTGCACCCTGGCATCATCCTCCACAATTGCAATAGATTCTATTGATAAATTATCTTTCATGATATAAGGTGCTAATTACAAATATGTGTATAAATGATAGTTATTGGAATGTGATTTAAGTAGTAATTATCGGGATGGTAAACTGAAAGCGGGTTCCATTGCTGGCTTGAGAGTCAATGTGGATCGTACCTTTCAATTCTGAAATTCTTTTCTGAATATTTTTTAGTCCGTTTCCGGAGTGGATTTGCTCTTTAGGGAAGCCAGTTCCATTATCTGCAATCTCAAAACGCAATTGTTCCGATTGTATTTCAAGTTTGACTGACAAATTGGAGGCCCCACTGTGGCGGATACTATTTCTGATAATTTCCTTTGTAATCATTAGGATATTTCGCCTTTGTGCAGTAGTAAGTAACAGGTTCGGAATCTTTTCTGGAAACTCAATCTGGTAATTGATGGAGGCGTATTCCAGTTGTTTGTGTATCTGGTCGCGCAGGTAGGATATGAGTTGAGGAAAACTCTTGTTTTCAGGATTCAGGCTCCAGATAATCTCACTGATATTGCTGATAAGGCCCCTGCTTATTTCCCCTATTTCGCTTGCTTTGGCACGGTTAATTTGTTCTGTATGCCGTTGGATATTTTCACTTATCAGTGAGATTTGTGTAAGTCCTGCACCGATATCGTCATGCATTTCGCGCGCTATTCTTTCCCGTTCCTGATTAAGCGCTTCGCGTTGTTCCAAACGTTCAATGCGACGTTTTAGCCTTCTTTGGGCAACCAATTTTGTAATAATTATGGTAAGGAGAATGAGGATAGCTGTCACCAAAATTCTAAACCACCAGGTCTGCCAGAAAGGAGGTGTTATAGTTATTTTCAATTGCAACGGCTCACTCCAGAGCCTGTCGTTGTTAGAAGCTTTTAATTCAAAGGTGTAAGAGCCCGGAGCGAGGTTTGCATATTTTACTGTATTAATATTTGAGGGGGTACTCCATTTGGATTCCAGACCCTTGAGCCGGTAAGAAAAAAGATTGGTCTCAGGATTTGTAAATTCCAGCGAAGCAAATTCAAATAAAAGGGTATTCTCTGAGGAGGAGAGTGTGAGAGATTTAAGGTAGTTAGGAGCAATGGCGGCGGTCAGTGGCTTGTCATTACAATGAATTGAAGTAATAGCAGGAATTCCCCAATGTGGATTTATAACAATTGAGTCAGGGTTAAACCAATTGATTCCTGAGACACCGCCGAATATGAAGTCGCCAAATGGCGATTTAAAGAAAGCGCCACTATTAAACTCGTTTGACTGCAATCCATCATCGTAAGAATAGTAAGTGAAAGAAATATCTTTAATGCTGTGGTTGTTATCATAGGTAACGCTTGCATGATTGATTCCCTTGTTGGTGCTAAACCACAGTGAACGGTCGTTTTGTGCAAGGATACCATAGATATACTGATTGCTCATGCCATCAGATTCGTCAAAGATTCTATAGGTCTTTTGGGTGGGATCATAAGCGATAAGGCCTTCCTCAGATGCCATCCAGACGATAGGCTGCGTTTTGCAGAAGTAGAAATCACGAATACCCGTGTTCAGGAAAGCGCTGTCGATTCTGATAATATCCTTTCCTGTGATTTTGATTCTCCAAAACCCACCCCGGATTTTTCCTATGTAGATAGATCCGTCCCGCCCTCTTTTTAGAGTATATACAAATCCTGAATAGGATATGGGGATTTTAAAGGTGGAATCCGGCAGAATTCTTCCATTTACATCTGTTCGAAAATTATGATAACCGTTGTTGGCACCAATGAGAAATTCGTTTTTTCTCACTTCAAAAATGGTGTAGGGATAGGTTAGAGGAGTATTGAGGTTAGAATTTTGGTTGAGGTTAAGGGAATGCTCAAAACCACTGTAGTCTTTTCTCAGATAGCCCACATTACTTCCACTATTTAACCAAATCCTTCCAGAGGAATCTTTGTAGATAAAGAAGATAGGATCGGGTTGGTGGGTCAGGTCAGTAGTTAAATTTACATGAGTTGATTTGTGATTAGTGGTGTTTAATATAGTCAACCCTTTGCTGTAGGTTCCAATCAGGATGTTGTGATGGTCATCGGCAAAGAGTCCCTTTACCATGAGGTTTTTTCCTTCTTCTTTGAGTTCAGGGTAACGATTAAATTTTTTCTTTTTCAGATTTACGATATAAAATCCTGCGCCATCCGTCCCTATCCACAGGTTCTCTGAATTGTCAGTGAAGAGGCAGTTCACGAGGTAATCAGAAAGTCCTGAAGCATTGGGTTCACGGGAGAAATCAATCTTGTGAATAGACGAATCGCTCCATTGAATGTGGTAGATATCGCCTGACATTGAAATTCCAATGCTGAATTCACTCGTTCCATGTGCCAGGCTTTTCCAGGAAATGGGCGGTAAATGTCCCACGCCTGTGTTTAAGTTTACAGATGTCCTCGTTTTTGGATTATAATTGATTAACTGTTCTCTTCCACCGATGAGGAGGCTTCCATTGCTTAGAGGACAAATACAGTTGGCAGCCCGGCCCGGGAATATCCAGTCAGAAAGATGCGTCCTGGTGTCAAAATTAAAAACCCCGTTATTGCCTGCTATATATATAATTCCATTTTGAAACGTGGCATTCGAGTTAGACGGTGAGGGAGGCAGGTGTGTTTTGTAGAGGGTGTAGCCAAGGTTCTGAGTGTGGATAGCACCTATGCCGACTCCGGATATATACCCCCATAAAGAATCTTGTTCATCTATTCCCAGAGGCATAAAAGAGATAGCAAATGTAAATGCACTTTTGCCTTGCGAGGCAATGATGTGAAATTTTTCAGTTTTCTTGTCCAATATCACCAACCCTTTATTAGTGTTGAACCACAGTCGGTCATTACGGTCTTCTACAATGAGGCTGTTTACAATGGACCCGGGTAAATATGAATGAGAAGTGTCATTTTCTCTGGAACGAAAAATCCTGAACTTTCGCCCATCGAATCTGGCAAGCCCATCGCCGGTGCCAATCCAGGCAAATCCCTGCCTGTCTTGCATAATCACGTAAACAGAGTTTTGGGAAAGGCCTTCGTTTACTCCGTAATTACTGATATGGGAAATATTGCTTTGACTCAGGCCCCGAAGGGTAATCAGGAGAAGTATAAAGGCAATGCACCTTTTCATAACCAGTAGGCTTGAGAAGAAAAGTCGTAGTGCAATTTAAGGTAATGAATGGTACGATTGATAGATTTTAACGAAGGAGAGGTTTCACATTTTCCACGATGGAAGGAATAGGCTTTTATTTAGAACCTATTTAGGAAAGCAGACTATGGCATAGCCGCTGTAATTAATTGTATATTATATGGAGAATTTATTATCCTATTTTTGAACATCCTAAAAAAATAAAGAACCATCGATGCCAGAACAGCTAATCGAACGTTTACAAAATATACGGGTGTCGCTTCTTAATCCATATTACTTAGTATATAAATTTCTGATTCCGGATATGGAAAGCGCTATACGAAAATACGGGAAAGGCGATGTGCTGGATGTAGGCTGCGGCAATAAGCCTTATCAGTCAAGTTTCCCGGATACCATACATTCGTACACCGGATGTGATGTGGAGCAGTCGAGTCTCAGGGTAGTGGATGTGATGTGCCCGGCTACCAATCTGGCATTTAAGGATGCTTCCTTTGATACAGTGCTGTGTACACAAGTATTAGAACACGTGTATGACCATAAAAAAGCCTTTTTTGAGATTTCAAGAGTATTGAGGCCCGGCGGTTATTTTATTGGTTCACTGCCTATGGCCTGGCCACACCATGAAGTACCTTATGACTTTTTCAGATTTACAAAGTTTGGGATTGAGGGATTGGTAAAGGAATCCGGCCTTGGGATTGAGTATATAAAGGCAAATGGTGGAAAATGGGCATTACTCGGGCAGATGATCATAATTGCTTTTAATGAAAGACCTTTGCATCCAGGTCTGTTGTCCAGATTTAAGAATATTATTTTTAGAATTACGTTGGGTAAGTTTTGGGTCAATCTGGTCTTTGGTACTCTTGATAGGTTAAGTAGTCATCCCAATGAATTCAATACCCTGAATTTTGTTTTTGTAGCTCACAAACGCTGATTCCCTAGTTTTGGGATCCTATAAATACCTGCTAATTTTTCCTTTTCGGATCAGTTGTTTGTACCATGAAGGAAAGTATTTTCTTATAAAAAGTTTAGCTGTCCAGCCGATGGGATGGATATCAAATTTTTTATAATAGAAGTCGCTGACTCCTGTCATATTAATCAGTCCGGGATATTTCTTTTCAAGGTGTTCATAGAGTACGTCTCTTTTTTGCTTGTCAATTTTTCGTAACATAGAATCATTTCTTACTCTGTATTGTTGCACAATTACGCCCTCCATGTAGAAAAACTTTTTGTGGTTAAGTGCAGCACGCAGCCACATTTCCCAGTCTTCGTAACCCATGATTTTCATATTTTCATCAAACCCTCCCAAATCGTCAAAAAGGCGCTTTCTTACCAGACAACAGGCATCTATATAGTTATACGACATTAAGGTCTGCAAATCAAATGGCTTGGTGAATAGCCTTTCTTTCCCGCTACCTATAACCTCTGACTCTCCATAAACAATGTCAATTTCCGGATGATTATCTAATACTTCTACTCCTTTTTTCAGATACCCGTCTGTGAGTAGATTGTCAGCATCAAGGAATAGCAGGTATTTTCCTTTGGCAATAGATATTCCGGCATTGCGGGCGCTTGCTAATCCGCCATTCTCTTTGTGCACAACCTGATGTTGGGTAATGGTTTTAAATATTTCAAGTGTGCGTGGATCCGTGCTGCCATCGTTGACCACAATCACCTGGTGTAATGATGATTCGTAAACATTTTGGACGCTTTCCAATGTTTCTGAAAGTAACTCTCCCATATTGAAGCATGGTATGATTATGGAAACAAGAGGATCAGGCATTGCTATTATAAAAAAGAGTTACGGGAAAATTTCCGGTTCGTACAAATTTAGAACTTCTTGAATGAGCGTTTGAATTTAAACCACCAGTAGTTTGCAAAATGGAAAGGATATTTCCTCTTTAAAATATTTAAGTATAATTCAGGGTGAATCCTGAAGAGATAATTGCTGTGGGTTTCTTTCTGACAGGCCTGAATTGGTTCAGGGAGCGTATGGAGTATAGTCTCTTTAACATAGAGAATCATATTTTGTCTGTACCAGACTTCTATATCGGATCTGTCCCAGACCCTTGGCCTGATATAATCTACAGGAACAAAGCCGTTCGCTTTAAAATGGGCAGCCCAATATTCAGGTAATTGTTCGTTTATATGCATCGTGCCCTCCTGTCCAATAATAGCTGCCGAAAAGAGCACCACATCGGCAAGCCTGCAAAGTGAGTTAACGAAAACTGACGCAGATGAATCTTTAAGATGTTCTCCAACCTCGAGTGAGATTGCCAGGTCAAACCTTTCATCGGAAATAAAATCAGTTTCAAGATTGTGGTATTTATAATACTCCTTTGGAACATAAGTCTTAATGCTCTTTACATAATCTCCTTCTACACCAAGGATTCGTGTTGCACCTGCTTCCTGGAATGCCTTGAGCCATGCACCCACACCACAACCCATATCCACTATTGATTTTGGATTTAATATCTCCATCAAAATTGGTATAGTTTGTTTTGCGGCCTTGTATGATTTCTCGGCCTGGTCATCAAAAAAATCTTCTCCGTATTCTTTTGTTATCATATTCTTATTGTTGCTGTAAAATAAATCAATAATTCATTTCAGATGTTATTATTTTTCTTCTATGAATTTGTCAGATATCTGTTTATGAGTTCTGCAGTGTGACTCTATTTTGGGGATTCCTTTCTTCTTTTTATGTGCATTGTTATTGATTTGCGGGCTATTGTGCGTAGGTATATTGTAAGGATTCATACGGTTCAGTCTCCCGTTATCATTCCGTGGTGGTTCAGTGTTGGGGAGTGATTCCTGTTGTTTCAGTTTTTTTAGCAATAATTATTTGTAAGGTCAGGATATTGTTGATTATTCGCTGAGCCTGGCCGGTCATACGAACAGTTCCCTGGTATTAAACAATGATTATTTTTCCATCAAAACATTCTGTAGAAATAGGGTTTGCCTGACAAAATTCGAGGAGTCAGCAGCCATAAGGTGCCCACATTCTTTGTAAAGGAAAGGGCTGTGCCCCAATCCCTGAAGGGATTGCGCAATCTGAATAAGTTTTCAAGAAAACTGAATACAAAGAAGATGGGAATTTCAAAGGTATGTACCAGCAGATGTATTGAGAACCAAAATACTCCAAATTGTTTCTTTATTCGCAAGTGTTGTGATACTATAAGTTGCAATCCTTTTTTGCCTGAGAGGGTTGAGTAGCCTTTCCCTTCATTATGGAGTGCTGTATTCACTGACTCTCCTTGTTTGTGGATGGTACTGATATCTCCGAAAACGCATAAGTCTCCCTGCTTGTTTAGACGGCTACACCATTCAGCCTCTTCAAAGTAAAGAAAGAAATCTTCGTCGAGTAGTCCTGCTTTTTCGATGGCTTGTTTTTTTACCATCAGGAATGCGCCATTAATCCAGTCCACTTTTTCTTCAGCTCCTGGGGAGATGATGTTTGTCTTCCTGGTACCCAAAGCAAAGGCAATTTTTCTTAGCAGTGAACCAAGGTAGGGAAGGGGGAGTAAGTGGTTTAGTCCTCCTGTCATTACATAATTACCGGTGATCTGGTTGGTGCCATCCTCGTTTTTTAGTTGGACACTTGCACCTGCAAATGGGGATGAAATTAGTCTCTCCTGGCATCGATTAATGGCATCGTCCTGAATAATTGTGTCCGGATTGAGGAGTAGTATGGTACTTCCTTTGGCATTACGGATGCCTTCATTGTTGGCTCTTGCAAATCCTGCGTTATATCCCATATCAAACCATCGAACTTCAGAATAGGAAGTGGTAATCTCTTTCCTCCTTTCTTCCTTCACATCGTTGTTTACGATGATCCATTCAAAGGTGAGGGCCGAGTTGAATTGATAAGCACTCTTCAGGCAGTTCAGGATATCCTGAACAGAATTGTAGTTTACGATTATGACTGAGAGTGTTATCAATATTGTTTTTTCTTGCGAAAATTAAGACTTCTGCATGATTATTTGCTGATCACTTTTTTCCATTTTTCATAGTACTTCTTTTTGTTAAACAACTCTCCTGCTTTCCTAAAACTTGACGCTGCCATTCTCACAAGCGTGTCGTTGTCTGATGCTATTACAGAAAGTGCGATAAAGAGGTCTTCTGCAATTTTTTTTGGCTCTTTGTCTGGGGGTACAAGGAATCCGTTTACTCCATCTTCGACAAATTCAGCCATCGGGCCTGATGCAAGTGAAATGATTGGTTTACCCAAACACATACTTTCTCCTAAATACTCCGGTATCTCCTCGCCTCCGTCCGGTATTATCAATATATCGGAATGTGAAATGATACCTTTGAGTGTATCTTTATCTTCTATTTTGCCATAAAAATTACAATTAGGCAACTGGCTCGGGCTAACTATTTCCTCTACATCACCCACAAACGTAAACTGAAAATTAAGATTGCTATTTTGCGCTCTCTTTGCGGTTTCTGCAATAATCAAAGCCTTCTGCGCTTCTCCGGTTTGGTAGATATAGAGGGCTTCAGGCGGCGAGTTTGGGTTAAGTGCAAAAGAGGGGGGAATGTCTCTATAGTTGTGGATTGCGAAAACAGATCCCCTGAAGTATGTTTTGTCGATCCTGTTTGCAAAATTTTTTTGTGCTTTTTGCTTTTGGTATTCCGAATCACAGACTATAATATCTGTCTTACTGAGCACATTGCGCTCTATATTTTTCCAGGAATCCCCTTTTGTTACTATTATTTTCTTGACCGTTTTTTTTACATGTACGATGATATTGTTGAAAGAATGATCCTGTGCGCCGACTATAACCGAAGCATCAGATGCTTCTATCCATTTACCTATTACCCCTGAATAGAAAGCCTGTACAAGCTTATTTTTTTTAATTTTAGGAAAAAGGCAAACCGGGATGTCAAATGGTTCCGGGATAGAAATGAAAGGTGTGCTTCCGAATATTATGAGTACGGGTTTTCTGTCAGCCGACAGTGAACCTAAAGAGATAAGGTTTTTATCAATTTCTGTATCTCCTGATATAAACAAAAAGAGGCTGTGTGGTGTATCCTGTCTGAAGAATCGGGAAAGTAAAAAACCTGCCTGCCTGATTATTTTGTTTAGTATCATTTCATCATTTATACCAGATCGTCAAGGGCTGTTGAATCATCAATCGGCCTTTCTGTACTGCGTAAACCTAATACGCCGACTACAAGTATTAATAGAAAAACTAAAAGACTTGATACGAGCGAAATCGTCTTACCAAGGAGATAAGGATTGGGTTCAAATTTGAATTCTATGCGGTGCGTTCCTTCCGGGAGATACATGCCTCTGAGTGCATAATTGGTTCTGAAGTAAGGGGTGGGAGTGCCATCTACAAAAGCATTCCATCCCCTTGGGTAATATATCTCACTAAATACTGCTATTTGAGGAGAGGTACTATGGTACTCATATTGAATTATATCGTTATCATTTTTAACCAATTTGATTGTAGCTGCTGAGTCCCATTCCACGGGCTTTATCTGATCTTTATACTTTTCTTCTATTATTGCAGTATCTCTGAGATTCGTGTTATCTAATGCAAGCATTTCTGAGTTGGCATCAGGAACCATTTTTACTCCTTTTACGAACCAGACATTGCCAAGTGCCCCGGGGTTTAGTTGGGCAACAGGTTGTCCGTTTTGTGGATTAGGTAGAATAAAGTATTTCGTGTTTAACATGTTAAATACTTCCATATTACCTTTTCCTAATTGATGTGTTATCAGATCGTTGTATAAAGCCAATTTCGCAGGATGGTAACCTCCTACGGAGTTATGGTGATACGAAGTGCTGGCATCATTAAACGGATCTACGGTCTGATTAAATACCCTGAAGTTAGCATGGTCAGGATCTTTTAGGATTTGCATATCTGCAGCAGTAGGGTTGAAAACTGCTTTGTATTCGCTCTCTTCAACGAACTTGCTATCATTGAGATACCTTGATGCAATACCGAGCAGGTCAAATCCTGACAATACAATAAGGCCTCCAAATACCAGATTTTTTTTTAGTTTTTCCTGAGCCAGCATATATATCAGGCCCCAGGCCAGCGCCATAAGGATAAAGCTTCGAAGCAGATCGCCCCCCATGTGTTTCTTTCGGTCGCTCTGTAGGGCCGAAATAAGATTGCTACTCAATTGGGCAGCTTGCTGCTGAAGCTGTGGTGTGGGTTGTTGTCCCTGAGGAGTTTGGCTAAGGAAATTTTGCTCCAGCCCATCCTTCAATGCTTTGTCATTAGGGCCTGAAAAGGATGCAGAGAAATAGAACAAGGCCATGAATAATACCAACGCACCTGCGATGATCGCTGTAAGTTTTAATTTCTTAAGAAGTGCTGTCTCTTTCAGATGGTTTGTCATCTTGGTTAGCGCTAATACTCCCAAAAGCGGAAAGCATAGCTGTGGTATTACTAATGCCATCGTGGGCGCCCGAAACTTATTGTAGAAAGGCAGGTAGTCAAAAAGGAAATAGTTTACAGCACTCAGATTGGAGCCATAAGCCAGGATTACACCGGTAGCGCTTGTAATCACCAACCACCACTTGAGCCACCCTTTTACATATACTGCGCCGAAAATGAATAACAGACAGATTACTGCTCCGAGATAAACAGGTCCGGATGTGACTGGTTGATTGCCCCAATACGAATAGGCGTTCTCGTATTGCGCTGCCTGTTCTGCGGGGACACCCAGTGTAGAAAATTCATTAGTAAATTTAGTGTCAGGCTTAAACTCGTCACCACCATTGCTGCCACCATACAAACCCGGTACCATGAAGGTAAATGTCTCGCCTATCCCAAGGCTATATCTGAAAGCATAATCTTTATCTAATCCTCCTTTGGTCTTAACTGTGGTGTCTCCAATTGTCAATTCCGATCTGCCCCCACGCATACTTTCTTTAGCGTAGTCGTATGTCGGCATCAGCGATACCGCATCTGTTGCCAGCCCAAGTATGCCTGCAATCAGTGCAAGAACTGTGGCTTTGGCTGCAATCCTAATTTGGTTTTTCCTGAATGATTTTATCCAAAAGCCTATGGCCATTATCAGTGCTATAATGAGGGTGTAATAGACAATTTGGATATGGTTTTGCACAAGAAGCAGGGAACTGAAAACGGTTGTGACTACAAATCCTGAACGGAAATGTTTTCGGAATAATAAAAGAATACCGGCGATTACGGCAGGGGCATACCCCAGGGAAATCATCTGGGTATCGTGTCCTACTGCTACTATGATAGGATCAAAGGTGGAATAAGCATAAGATAGCCCTCCCAGTATCCCCACCCATGGATTGGCGCCTGCGACAATACATAGGAAGTAAAAGGCAATGCAGGCAAGAAAGAAAAAGTTTACGGGTTTGGGCAGGCCAAGTGTAGCTACATAATGCAGGAGGTACACATTGATTTTAGTGCCTGCGTCGAGCGCAATCTGGTAGCCAGGCATTCCACTGAACATACTATTAGTCCACAACGGGAAAAAACCGTGCTGCTCCTTAAACTCAAACGATTGCTGGGCCATCCCCAGCCATCCCTGCATATCGTGCTGGTTGACCACCTTTCCCTGGTATGCCGGCTTACAGTACACGGATGCTACTATTATAAAGATGGCGACAGCGGCCAGATGGGGTAACAGTTTCTTAATCTGAAAATTCTTCATCTAAATCAGTGTATTGAGTGAGTGCCACAAAGTAAATTCTTTTATCTGAGATTTATCCGCTGGGTGGGTGGATGGAAATTTATTTTATCATGAGGGCTGAGGGATGTATTCCTGTTCCTAATGGGCTTTATAGCGGGCAGTAAATTGTAAGTACGCCTTCCCCAGAAAATTTGTGATGTCTCCTGCAATGAGGCTTTCTTCGGAAAGTTCAGTAGTGGCAATATCTGCCGCAAGCCCGTGAAGATATACACCGAAAATAGCAGCTTCCCTGGGTTTATATCCTCGCGCAAGAAGTCCGGTGAGGATACCGGTGAGTACATCGCCGCTCCCTCCGGTTGCCATTCCCGGATTTCCTGTGGAGTTGAAATGGCCTGTTCCTTCCGGAGTGGCTATAAAGGTATATCTGCCTTTTAATACAATGATAATTTGCAACTCTTTTGCTTTTTGTATTGCCAGCCTGCGCTCTTCAAAATTATTATCCGCCCTACCAAACAGCCTTCTGAATTCGCACGGGTGCGGAGTGAGAATGCTGTTGGCAGGAATGAGCTTTATCAGATCGGGATGCTGACTGATTACATTAATTGCATCTGCATCAATTACGACCGGCTTCTTTTGTTGGAGAAATATTTTACGAATCAATGTGGCGTGTTCATCCAGGTTGCCAATACCGGGGCCTATTCCCACCACATCAAAATTTTCTGTATCCACCTCTGAGGATAAAGCATATTTCCCTGCTACCCGGCACATGGCTTCAGGTACGGCGGTTTGCATGATGGTGTACCCTTCTTCAGGAATGATGCAGGTGAGTTTTCCTACACCGCTTCTCAGGCAACCCTTTGCTGAAAGTACCGAAGCGCCCATCATACCGTAGCTGCCGGTGATAAGTGCTGCATGGCCAAAGTCGCCTTTGTGGGCAAATCTGTTACCGGGACGATATATCGCTACTGCATCTGATGCTTCGGTATAGTAGCAACTACAGGGTTCCCCGATTTCAAATTCTGGTGAAAGATTGATGTTTAATCTTGTGACCATTCCGAAGTATGGTTCGTTTTCAGGCATTAACAATCCGGGCTTCATGTTTTGAAAAGTCAGTGTTTCGTGGGCTTTGACGATAGTGTTGCCTACTGATGATTTATCGCAATACAATCCGGACGGGAGGTCTATGCTGATTACATATCCTTTGGCATTATTGATTTGAATTGCTGCATCCAGATACTTTTCACTCAATGGTTTGTTGAGTCCATTTCCAAACATCGCATCTATTACTATTTTACCATCCAACAGTGGTTTATTTTCAGGGTCAAAATAACTTATGCCGGATATTGAAAGCCATCTTTCAAGGTTTGTATTGTAATCAGGACTCCCATTTCCCTTTGAAAAGAGGATGACAGCGGGAATGATTCCTTTCCTTTCCCACAGGATTCTTGCTATTGCTAATCCATCTCCGCCATTATTTCCCGATCCGCAAAAAATAACTATGTCTTCGCCTGAATAGGTCTCTAAAATATGATGGGCACAAGCATTTGCGGCTCGCTCCATCAGATGAATACTTGCTATAGGCTCATGTTCGATAGTATATTGATCCCACCTTCGTATCTGTTCAGAAGAAAAGACTTTCATACCTTGAAGGTAGTACAAGAAAGAATATTTAGAATCCTGAATAGAAAAACAGGTCAGAATAAATAGATTCCTTAAATGATTATCTCGACTTTACATGGGAGTGTGGAGACAAAAAGAAAAGCCGGGCTATCTTCGGACAGGTGCAGGACGCACAGTGATACCCGGCCATGTATGCAGTGTTTTTACCAGTTCTATTTTGAATTTCTTTTGGTGATACAGTCATAAATAAAACTGCCACCCGAATCAGGATCAATATGATTTCCCTCCTCATCGCGCCAGTCGAGGCTGGAGGTATAGCCGTCCTTATTGGTGGTCTTGCCTGCCAGATTCCATTTATATATGGTTCTGAATTCATTTGGCTTGTCATAGTTTATATTTCCCTCCTCATCACACGGACATTGAAATTCCAAAGAGGTTTGAATGCCGGGATCTCTGACGGGAACAAATTCAAAAAAGTCAAAATCTAATTGGGGCAATCCTTTTTTCATCAGGTATGCCCAGGCTGAAGGAGAAGGGGAGCCCTTGGGTTTATAAACGTTTTTCTGATACAGGAATCCATTATTGTCATACTTTCTGTATTCAGTTAATACACCATCGTTATTGTATATGAATTCCTTACGGATGTTTATTTCAGGAATACCATAATCCTGATACAAAGTTTTGAGGAGCCCGTTCGGATAATAGGTCATCTCATAGGTCGTGGACAGTTCTCCGAAATAGGACAATTCGATTTTAGACAGTTCATCTTTTTTATAAAAGAATGTGGCATTGCCAATCACATCCCCAAACTCTTTATTAAAGAGCTCGGCAGACACAATTCTTCCGATAAAATCTCTTTTAATACGGTATTCATCAGTAGCCTCCCATTGAGGCATTTGCTTTATTACTTTGTTTACTAATCCTGTACGAGAATCGTATTCGAAAGAGTTGGTGTAATACCCCGGAGCAATAATTTGTGTCAGTTTGCAGGTATCAGGTAACCAGTCAATTCCTTTCTTGCAGGAGTTAATAACCAAAATTGTTATGATTGTCAGTGCAGTGAGATAAAATCTTTTCATGGCTTTTAGTTTTGACATGTTTAATGAATGAATGGACTGAGTCTAATCCATTTGTTTGAATATTGGTTTCACTCGTGTTTTAGAAGGATTTTGGATATGCTGCGCTTCTGATAGCCGTGTGGAAGCCAGAATCCTACATCACGTTCACTTTCGGCAGAATTTCCCCGGTTGTGCAGTGCCTGGCTCTTATTGGATTTACCTGCATTTAATCAGTTGTTGATTTTCAGTTGTACATCCTATGCTGCAATGATTGAAATGCGGGTGAAAGTTAGCGTTAAAGAAAAGGGGATAAATGAGCGTTTTACTAAGTGTGCATGGTTTTCTCTTAAATGGGTGGATTTAGACTTTTTGCGGGTTTGAGGTTGCATATCCACACACAGTATGCTCCGTTCTTCAAATTATTGTCCGACGAAGCAGGACTAAAACCCGATAGACTTAGGTTTTAAATTACTATTGTCCGATTAGGTTGGGTTAAAGCCCACTGGGCTTAGGCTTTATATTTATTACCCTACCCTTTAACGCTGGGGTATGAAAGCCTTGCTCAATAAAAGTTTTAGCCTCATTTTACATATTTTAACCGGACGGGGGTAAAAGTTAACCCTTAGCCATCATAAAAAACATAGCGATTGCGGCTGTACCCATCCCTAAAAATGCTGTCCATAGTAAAACTCTTGAAAGGAGGCCACTGTGATTATCACCCATCACTTTTTTGTCTGATGAGATTTTAATGATCAGAAAGATAAGGGGCACCGCAGCCACACCATTCAGCACCGCTGCATATACCAATGCTTTCACCGGATCAATTCCTACAAAATTGATAGAAAGACCGATGATGGTTGAAATTGTTATTACCCCGTAAAACCCATGTGCTCTTTTTAACTTTAGACGAAGGCCCGACTTCCAGTTAGACGCTTCGGCAACAGCATAGGCAGCCGAGCCTGAAAGCACGGGCACGGCTAGCAGCCCCAGCCCAATGATGCCTGTGGCAAAAATCACCTTGGCAATAAAACCCGAATGTGGAAACGACTCAACAAGAGGTTCTATAGCCTTTGCTGCGTCTGCGGCTGTGGCAATATCATGCACTCCTCCCTGGTGTAATACTGCTCCTGCAACAACCATAATGCTCCAGGTAGAGATTTCAGAAATCAGCATACCTGCATTATTATCGATGCGCATATTCCTGATTCTGTTTTTAGGGACATGGTAATTCTTTCTCCTGAAAAGTTTTTTTTCCCTCAGTTCTTCCACCTCTTCTGATGCTTCCCAGAAAAACATATACGGAGAGATGGTAGTGCCCAGCACGCCTGTGATTATAAACAGGAAGGAGAAGCTGAACTCTAGTTTGGGTACGAAGGTGGCCCTGATAACCTCCCGCCACGGCATATCTACGATCATCACAGTGAGTGGATAAGCTATCAGAGATAATGCGAGCCATTTCAGAATGCGCGCATATACCTTATAGGAAGTAAAGATTTCCAATATCAGAATGAATGCCGTGAAAAGCAATGTCCATACTGCAAAGTGCCAGGGAATTACCAAAGATGCGGCTGCAGCCATCGCACCGATATCAGCCCCTATATTGATCGTGTTGGCGACCACCACTATGGAAACCACAAAGTAGAGTAACCATTTGTTATAATGATCTTTAATTACTGCGGCGATTCCTTTTTCGGTGGTAAGGCCGATTCGGGCACATGCTTCCTGCACGGCCATCATAAAGGGTAGCATATAAAAAGCTGTCCATAATTGCCCGAATCCAAACTGAGCGCCTGTCTGCGAATAAGTGGCAATACCCGAAGGATCATCATCTGCTGCACCGGTAATTAGCCCGGGGCCCAGGTGCGAAAAGAATTGTCTTATTTTATTATGTTCTTTTCTTTTTCTTATTCTTTTGCGTGGTTCCATTCCTGAGTAAAAAGATGAAGTGCGTGGTGCTGATTCTACTTTGTGTTTTTGGCTGATTAGAATTTTACTTTTCAGACTCGTATTTTAAGTCCTGATTTGGCTCAGAAAAAAACGTGCCATTAAAATTTTGACAGGTAGGTGGCGTATCCTGCACCTGCATGGTTCCATACGTTTACAGACGAAAGGTTTCCCGACGAAAGGATAGTTGTCGGATTGAGGTGTTCTTTAACTTTGCCGTTTATGGATGAGAAAAATTTTTTGAAAAGATTCGCGGGTGTTGTAGCAATGGTAGTTTTGATTTTCGGATTTAATGATTCGGATATTGCAGGCCGGAGCAGAGAAGCAAGGCTGAATGAAGGATACACTTTAGTGTTTCAGGATGAGTTTGATTATGTAGGAGAGCCTGATGGGCGAAGGTGGAATTTTGAAACCGGATTTATACGCAACAACGAGCCGCAATGGTACCAGAAAGAAAATGCATGGGTAGATAATGGAGTATTAACGATTACTACCAAAAAGGAACGTGTTAAGAACCCGAATTATGATGCCGGCAGTTCTGACTGGAGGATGAATACCCCCATAGCTGAATATACTTCAGCTTCAGTGATTTCAAAAGGTAAATTTGAGTTTAAGTTTGGCAGGGTAGAGGCCAGGCTAAAGATCAACGTCGCTCAGGGCCAGTGGCCGGCCTTCTGGATGCTGGGGGCCAACCGCGGGCCTGTGGCGTGGCCTGCATGTGGTGAGGTAGATATTATGGAATACTACAGAGGCATTATGCATGCTAACCTTGCCTGGCAGGCAAAAGGTGGCCAAAGTGAATGGCATGCCGAAAAGCATCCGATTGCAGATATTGGCGATAATGCATTTTGGAATGCGTTCCATATTTGGAGACTGGATTGGGATGAGGAATATATGCGTATTTACATGGATGATCGTTTGATGAATGAAACAAGGATCAGGGATATCAGAAATGGCGAAAGAGGTAATAATCCTTTCCATGAAAAATTTTACTTAGTAATGAATGCTGCATTAGGCCAGGGTGGAGAGAAAATCCCTGAGCATACCCTCCCATCTACTTATTTGATAGATTACGTAAGGGTGTATCAGAAATTATAACAATCGGTGGTGGACGGTTCCCCTTGCTTAAAATATTTAGTGATCGTTCATCTTAATTTTCCTGTATCATTTAGTACGCAGAAACCACCTGAGACTTATAGGATCAAAATGTGCATTTGTTGAAAAATGCTATCAGGTTTTTAAGTTGTACTATCAGGGGTTATCCGTTGCCATATTTTTGCTAAGCCAAATTATGGAATATAATGCAGGTTTGTCTAACTGAGAAACGATATAAGTAATTCTTACCTTTTGTCGGGCTGATCCCTGCATGCCCACTTCGGCTGCAAGTGTTGAATTAATGGGCTAAAATAAAAAGATGTAAAACATTGGGAGTGCCTCCGAATATGTTTTAAACATACCCACCTAAAGAAGAATTATATCCAATTAATAAATCTGGTTTTTGTTCAGGTTTTGTCAGTATTAAATTGCTGTTCAATGATCCAATCATTCCAAAAAAAACTATACTAAAGGTTACTAGTGTGTTAAGCTGAGTGGAAATTGTGAATTGTGTTTTTTTAATTGTTCTATGTGCATTCACATTCAGAGAATTGCGGGCAGTTAGCCGGAATTTCCAGACGGCCAGAACTGACTTAATCAAAGGAGGAGGAGGAAAGCAGTTAACAATGCAATATGTAAAGTCTTCAATAAGGTTATTAGTAATTATTCCTCAATAATCAAAAACTTAGAACATGAAAAAGTTGGTGGCGTCATTTATAATTGTATCCTTTCCCTTTATTTTCGTTTCTTGCAAAAAGCAGGATTTCCACTTTCCCGGCAATGGGGATAAATGCAGTACTCCGGTATTGCTATCCTACCATTGGTTTGCAGATTCGGCCAATTTCTACCGGGCTGACTATAGCTACGATATCCAAAAGAAAGTTATATCGGGTATTACATACACAGATAGTTATACGACTACACCTGTCGTGGTAAAAATAAACCGTGATTCAGATAATTTAATTAAGGAAACAGTGCTGACAGAAGGAAATGAAATAAAAAGCAGAAATGTGTTTACCTATTCAGGTTCCAAATTAACAAGAGTTCAATGCTTTAATAAAGATAATGTTCTTTTTGAAAACTATGACTATGGCTATGATCTCAATAATTCGGATCAGATTACCAGTATGTTTCTTACTGAATATGAGAATGAAAAGATTTTCATGACTGAACTTTTTAAATGGGAGTATAATGCTGATGGAACAATTAAAAGAGAGATCCTTTCCGGTGGAGATGGCATTCCATTTGAATATGTAGTGTATGAGGTAAAGGGGAAAGTTACGAATGCTGACCACTACAAAAAATTGGGCCTCCCAATTGACGTGGTTTCTCTTTTCCCTAACCCGCTGAAAGATCCGGGGGTAGGTAGTACGGTTGAATATTTGTTTGTAAACATGGATGATGGAAGCCTTATTTCTCAAGGCAAGATGATAGTGAAATCCAAAGAATTGCACTCGAGTGGGTATGCATCTGTGATGGTTTGGAAAGATGTATCCGGGGATTTCCAGTATAAAAATGAATATAATTTCAAGTGCCCGGAATAGAATTGTGGAAGACACTATATTTCAGATACGCATGTCAATCCTGTTAAAATCGTTCAGTTAGCCCCCTTCTTGTAATTTTTCTGTATTGGAAGGTATAGAGACACGAATAATCTAATGAAGGGTGATGATTTCTTATAGCGAATGAAAACAACGCTACTGTGATGAGTTTGTGTTTTTTTTCTATCAGGTATTTGAATTTGGGAGAAAACAGGAGTATCTGTCGGCTTCCCCATAATTCGTCCATTTTCATTTAGAGTTTACATGATCAAAGCACAGATTTAAGATTGTGCCATTTACATAATTACTAAAGTGATTTGAGGCTGAAAAGCGGAATTCTTCAACTCCCTCCTCCCAAAGTAATTTCCCTGCAATATGACCTGGGATCTTTTAAAGAATTGATTTTTATAATCCCGGACGGGTAATAAATCCGGCATGTTATAAATCCTTTTCCTCCCGGTTATCGCCCGATTTCGCCCACTTATCGGGAAAACGGGTACAGATAATAAAATCCGTTTTTGTCCTTATTTTCTTAAAACTAGTTTTATTAATCTTTTGACAGTTTTCGTGATTGGTAGTACTGAGACTAACTGCTTTTTAGATAAGGTATTGACAAACAACGATGAGAACCAATCGGAAAATCCACTTCTTAAGAAAATCCTCTACGATTTTGCGGAAAAACTGTGGTGTTCGGTTTTGAGAAAGAAACTGAACATGAATTTTTATGAAAGACCCATTTGGGGTCAGCCGATACGTCTTCAGGAATATTGGTTTTTAATTCCCGGAGGCTGGAACAAATAATGTTGTCTGGTTAAATTATTTGAAATGAGGCTGAAGCCCCTGGTGGAGTATATAAATTTAAAGTCTTTGCCCAACCTGGTTGGCAATAACATAAAGTGATATAATATGAAGCGAAAAGTAATGCTTTATCTGATTTTGTTCCTGGGATGCTATTCCACCATCTTCGGACAGAGTAGCACCTTTCCATATACAGACACAACCACGGTGGCACTTCTCGGGAATAACGAGTGGCTTCGTGCCGCCGCTCAGAATTTATTGTCGACGGATCAAAGTGCACTTACATCTGACAATAAAATTGATATAGCTATGGTACTCGGTGATGATTCAGGGGGATTACAACTCGTTGAAGAGAGCACCGCACACAAGCTTTCAAAAGCTCCGGCTGTGTGGATGGCACTCTGCAGAAGTTACTTTAAGGCAGGGATCAAAAACAACAAAAACTCCTTTCTTGAAGAGATGAATGTATCCTTCAAAGCGTTGAACATTCCACCTGAAAATCGCGATAACCTGGTGGCATTTAGTATGCCAAAGAGAGACCCAATGATGTTAGAGCAAATTTTTGAACAATTCCTGAAAATAAAATTAAGAAAGCCGGAAAAAGTATTGGCAACCGATGAGGTGAAAAAGATTATGGCAATTGTCGCAAGCCTGAAAGTTTCAGAAACCTATGGGGGTGAAATCAGGCAGTTAGCCGCTGAGGTAAATAAGGGTTTTGACAAGGCTACACAATACTGGGAAAGTGTGCAATATCCTTATTCAGAATCAGACAAGCCCCAAATCGTGCTTGCAGCCAACATGCAATGTTTTGACAAGAATCAGTTTCCCGAAAACCAGATTTGGAAGAATGAAAAGGAAATACCGGATAATGGAATAGATGACGATCATAATGGAGTGACAGATGATATATATGGTGTTATTTTTAACCGTATGGACGATAACAAGGCGTCGCCCATCTATCTGGACCGGAAGAAAGATTTGCCATATTTTAAAAGTGTAATTGATATTAATCATGCACATGGAACCATGACGGTAGAGCTGATGCTGAAGGATAATCCGACAGCAAGAGTCATGGGGATTGAACATTCTCAGTACGATCTGGATTGGGATGAAGTAATATCCCGGTTCACCAAAGACATTGCACACAACCGATGGTTAATCGACAGTCTGGTGACTGAAAGATTACGGGTTTGGCAGCAGGCAATCCAATATATAAAAGCCAACAAGGTAAGAGTGGTTGAAATAAACTCAATGGGACTTTCGCTGCATGAAAATGGAATCGCGCTAACCGGCTGCGGTAAGGATGAGACAGGTACAAAAAAGTTTTGGGAAGAAAAGTTCTGGCAATTAGTGAATGGATTTACGAAATGCTTTATAGAGGCTCCCAATACTCTTTTTGTGCTTAGCGCGGGAAATGATAGCGTAAATACGAAAGACAATCCGGCACTTAACAATCAGATTCACCTGCCCAATACGATTGTGGTAGGGGCCTTGTATAAAGACCTGCTCAAAACCAAATACTCTAACTATGGCCCGGATGTAGATGTGTTTGCTCCCGGACATTTTAAGCTGAAAAGTAAGAATACCTATCCTGAGAGCAGCGGTACTTCAGCAGCTTCACCTGTAGTGTGCAATACTGCTATAAAACTTTTTAGCCTAAACCCGGAGTTGACACCGGAACAGGTGAAGCGATTTATTATCTCCACCAGCGATAAAGATTTGTATGAAAAAGGAATCAATATCATTAATCCACTAAGAGCTGTTGAATTAATGAAAAGGGAGAAGGGGTAAAGAATTAATTTCCGATGAGAGAGTGCAAGCCATCAAAATCTTGCAGGAATTAAAAGTGCTTTTATGGCTTGATGCTTAATGATGATGCGGCTTTCGAGGCTTATAAAACTTCTAATCCTTTTAATACAAGTGAATATTTTTTTGAAATCCAGTCTGACTTAATTTTCTATAGTCTTCAATGAAGATGATTAATCCGGGTGTTACACAAAAAGATCAAAAGTAATTAGACGTGAAAAAAATACTTTTACTGTATTGGGCTATTGTATGTACCCTTTGTGGCTCTGCACAAACGTGGCATTACCCGCCTACCAAAACTGTGGATAGCGCGGATACCTATTTTGGTGTAACCTATCCGGATCCTTACCGCTGGTTGGAAGATATGAAAAACCCTGAAGTGGAAATGTGGTTTAAAACGCAGGCGGATTATACAAACACGCATCTTACAAAAATTCCCGGACTGGATAAATTAATTAGTGAATTGAAAAGATTGGACAATTTGCAATCTGCGAGCTATATGCCGGTTGCAAAAGCAGGTGGGAAATATTTTTACCAAAAAAGATTGTCCGGTGAGCAGGTTTACAAATTGTATTACAGGCAAGGGGCAAACGGAGAAGAAGTCTTGCTCTTTGACCCGCAGAAATATACAGAAGGCAAAACGTATGATTATAGCCCGAGTGTAAGCAGCGATGGCAGCAAAATAATACTCAACCTTAGTGAAGTGGGAACGGAAATTGGCGATATACATATTATAGATGTAGCAGCGGGAAAATTACTTCCTGATATCATACCACATAGCGGAGGCTGGTTTGCCGTCGGCAGCAACATTGAAATTCTATATTTGGAATCTAAAAATTACGATGTTCACGATACGGCGAACGCCTTTGACTTACTCTGCAAATTGCACGTGTTGGGAACGCCGGCCTCATCAGATCTGATAATTGCAAGTTCGCAGATAACCCCGGAGATCTTACCCCGTTCGGAATATCCGTATGTGAGTCTTTTCAAAGATTGTCCCTATATGTTTTTGCGACCGTCGAGCGTAGAAAAAAATCTCACCTTGTACTACGCATCTGTATCTGAATTGAAAAGCGGTCACATTCACTGGAAACCCTTGACTACAAAGGCAGATGAAGTGAAATATTTTTCACCGCGCGGTAATGATTTTTATTTTCTTACATCCAAAGGCAATCCCCAATTTAAAATTGCGAAAACGAACCTTGAAAATCCGGATATAGCCCGTGCAACAACCATCGCCGAAGGCAAAGACGATTGGGGAATCGAAGGTGGTTTCGGACAAACGAAAGATTACCTCGTATTCAACAAGATCAGAAACGGGGTGATTGCAAAACCTTTTGTTTACGAATTTAAAACAGGAAAACTGTCTGAAATCAATGTGCCGCTTAGAGGCAATATTTATGGCGACGGATTTTCTTCCATCAATGCTTATGGTTGGAGCGAAGCAATTCCCGGCCAGGATAATGAAATTTTATTATTCAACAGTGGCTGGACCACTCCATTGAATTTTTACAGTTATGATCTGCAAAGCAAAAAATTATATACAGACATTTTCACTGCAAAATATAATTATTCCAATCTTGAAAATATCGTGGATGAAGAAGTGGAAGTTACCTCCCACGATGGAACCCCTGTACCGCTAAGCATTGTTTATGACAAAGCCAAACTAAAGAAAGACGGAAGCAATATTTGCCTTATGGAAGGCTATGGTGCTTATGGAATTACTTACGGCCCCGGCTTTGGAGTAGAATACCTGCCTTTGCTCAACAGGGGCGTTATTCTTGCGTGGGCACACGTTCGTGGTGGTGGTGAAAAAGGCAACGACTGGCATATTGCCGGTAAGAAAACCACCAAGCCCAACACCTGGAAAGATTTTAATGCCTGTGCGGAATATTTAATCAAAAATAAATATACTTCGCCCGGTAAATTCGGTATTACAGGAGGAAGTGCAGGTGGCATCTTAATTGGCAGAGCCGTTACCGAACGCCCCGATCTGTATAAAGTGGCTATCACCAAAGTAGGTGCACTGAATATGTTACGATTTGAACATACAACAAACGGTCCTGCCAACATTCCCGAATTTGGCACGGTAAAAGATTCCGTGGAGTTCTACGCCCTGCTGGAAATGGATGCTTACCAGCATATTCAGGAAGGTGTGAAATACCCGTCGCAACTGATTACCACAGGATGGAACGACCCGCGTGTGGACAGCTATATCCCTGCAAAATTTGCTGCCAGGATGCAGGGAGCCAGTGGCTCTCAAAATCCTGTGTTCTTAGATGTGAACTATGCCAGCGGTCATTTTGGCGGCAGTACCGTTGATGAACGATTCGTGCAAACGGCAAAAGAATATGCGTTTTTGCTATGGCAGTGCGGCGACCCCGATTTTCAATTTAAAAAATAAAAATGATGAGAAAATTAATGATTATTACCATTTTGTTGTTTGGTTTTCTTGATGGAAATGCCCAGGCAAAAGAAGATCTTATTTCAAAAGATTCTCTTGATAAAATATTCAGTGGTCTTATTGATGCAAACGGGCCGGGCACAGGAATATTAATACTTGGAAATTCCAACAAGGTATTGTACAAGGCAGGGTTCGGCTATGCGGATATTGAGCATAAAAGAAAAGCTGATGCCAATACGCAATTCAACATCGGCTCTATCAGTAAATCATTTACGGCGCTGGCGGTAATGCAGCTTGTTGAAAAAGGAAAACTTTCGGTGTCTGATACGGTCGGAAAATTTTTCCCCGGTTTTCCAAAAGGAGATAAGATCACCATTTTTCAATTATTGACACATACTTCCGGAATATCAGACTCTGGTAATATATCGCATTGGTTTGAAAAAGCCGGCTTAAAAGAAATTAAAAATTTACCCGAAAATTATTTTCAGCAATTTCTTGACGTTGCAGCAGAAGGCTTTCTGACCACCGAAGGTGTTTTTGAAATCATGCGCACGCAACCTGAATTTAGTTTTGAACCCGGCGCAGAAGGGAAATGGCAGTACAGCAACCGTGGATATGTACTGCTGGCCAAAATCATTGAAAAAGTAACAGGAATGGATTTCCGGGATTACATGAGGCAAAATGTTTTCATCCCCGCAGGAATGAAAAATACATTTATTCACGGTGGTATTATGGAGCGTGAAAGTGAGATTAAAAATTATGCAGCATGTTATATTCCTTCCAGCGGCGCCTGGCGCAAAGTTTTTAACCTGATTCCGGCTACGGTGGGTGATGGAAATGTTTACACTACTTTAAACGACTGGATACTTTATGAAAAATGCCTGAATGGCGAAATACCAAAAGTGATAGGCAGAAACTCATTGAATGAGCTTTTTAAAGGCCAGGTAAAAACGTTTCAGTCTCCTTCAGTACATTATGGTTACGGATGGTTTACGAACGAAGTCCCCGGCATGGGCACCGTAATCAATCACAGTGGCGGCACTATTGGTGTGAATGCATTCCGGACGAAGAATTCCAAAGATAATCTGACCATCGTGATATTTTCAACCACCACGCCGTTTATGTTGCCGACACAAAGTTTCTGGCAATATCTGTACAGAAATGGAATTGTGGCAATGTAGCTATCCTGATTTTCAGTTGAAGAAATAATCTTCAAAGTGATATTATTTGATTCAAACAATTTATAACCAAATAAACTGTACTTAGATGAAAAAAGTTTTCTTGCTAATCATTGTTTTGATTGCGGGCGCACAGGGCTTTAGTCAAAATTTATATTTCCCACCAAGGGCATATTCGGACAGTACCACCTTGGAGTTGAGCATGCCATCCCTGGCCAAAGCACTCATCAAACAAAATAATAGAAATGAAACTTCAGCTTATTTTCCGGTGATGACCGTTTTACCGGTTTTACAGGTTGTTGCCGGTGATTATAATAATGCATTGCGAACGCTTGAGGATCAGATGAAGCCGCCAATGAAAGATTCGCTGATTTCAGAGGTGGTGGGATTTCTTTTTCGGCCGTTCATTCTGGCAGCAGTTTCGTTTGAAGAAGGAAATGGTAAATCTTTTCAGACGAATTATGATGATGCGCTCCAGCATGCATATCAGTCGCTATCCGGTGAAACTGCTAAAATGTTGGCTAGTGAAATAATAGGTAAGGGCGAACCTCCATTAGGTAGTATGTTGCTGGGGCAGATAGCTGCCATCAGGAAAAGCGGGAGTGATAGTATCTCCAGTCAGACGGCCATTAATCTGTGTGAGATTTATTTATCAAAAAAGCTGTTTGAGGAATTATTCCGTGCAGGAAAAAAAGTTTTTGCAGCCAGCATTAAAGAGAATTATCAGATTGAGGATTCTGTACTTATTCAGATGCCGGATGGTGGTAATGTATCCGCCACAATCGTCAAAAAAAGAGGATTGACCGGAAAGCAACCTGCGGTTTTAACATTTAATATTTATCCGGGAGGCGATACAAAAAAGGCAATAGATGCCGCTGATAAGGGGTATATTGGCGTGGTGGTAAATACAAGAGGCAAACGACTTAGTACAGATACGATCCTGCCTTTTGAAAGAGATGCAGAAGATGCATGGCATATAATTGACTGGATAAGCAAACAATCCTGGTGCGACGGGCAAATAGGTATGTACGGCGGAAGCTATCTTGGTTTTTCGCAATGGGCAGCCACAAAGAAGTTACATCCTGCTTTGAAAACTATTGTCCCTGCGGTTTCAGTAGCACCCGGGGTTGACTATCCAAACCATAATGGTGTTTTTATGAACTATATGCTCAGTTGGATTCATTATGTAGTGAATAATAAGATGACTGACGAGGCTGAATTTAGTGATACTGCCAGATGGAACGACCTGTATGCAAAATGGTATAAGGCAGGTGCTAGTTTTAGCTCACTTGATTCCTTAGACGAAAGACCAAATGCGATTTTCCAACGATGGATCGCACATCCATTATACGATGAGTATTGGCAGGCAATGACCCCACAAAAGGAAGAGTATTCAAAAATTAATATTCCTGTACTTAGCATCACAGGCTATTATGATGATGACCAGCCTGGAGCTTTTTATTATTACAATGAGCATCTGAAATGGAATCAAAGGGCACGGGATAATCATTATCTGTTAATTGGCCCCTATACGCATGGTGGTGCACAGGCTTATCCTGCGAAAAAGGTATCTAATTACGAAATAGATTCTGTTGCCTCTATTCAGATTCACGATGTAATCTTTAATTGGTTTGATTATGTGATGAAAGATAGCGCCAGACCAGAAATCCTACAAGACAAAGTGAACTTCCAGGTGATGGGTAAAAACGAATGGCGCCATGTCTCCTCCCTTGAGAAAATGAATAATGATACGCTGACATTTTATCTTACAAAAGGAGAAAAGTCCGGAAGTTTTAAATTGGATACCAGGAAACCTGTTAAGAATTCATTTATAAATCAGACAGTTGATTTCAGGGAAAGAAGTTTCATTCGTTTTGAGGATAACCTCCTCGCAGGGGTAGATAAAATTATTGATTCTGTTGTTAGGAGCTCAAAAGATGAAATGGTTTTCGTTTCAGAGCCATTAAGTCAGCAGGTGGAGATAAACGGCTCGGTAATAGCAGACATTTTTGCATCAGTCAACAAGAAGGATATGGATTTGGTGATGTATGTTTTTGTACAGGAACCGGACGGAAAATATTTTTATCTGAATCGTAACCTGCAGCGTGCGAGTATGGCGAAAGACAGGACCAAAAGGCAGCTCCTGCAGCCGGGAAAAGTGGAGAATATCCCAATGACTAAAAACTATTTTACGAGCAAGTTAGTAAAAGAAGGCAGCCGCATTGTAATTGCATTAGGGATCAATAAAAGTCCGGCCTGGCAGGTAAATTATGGAACCGGAAAGGATGTAAGCGAAGAGACCATTGCCGATGCAGGAGAGCCTTTGCAGATCAAGTGGTATAACACCAGTACCATTAAGATTCCTGTGTGGAGATAACATGTGATATTTAGTATTATTCAGCCATGCGAATTATGTATGCTCTAAAAACTGTGTTTTTTGGGTAATCTTAGTCAGGAAATAATGTTTCTTGAATTTAACCCTGAAGCAATCATCCTGAATCTTTTTCTTCTGGTTGATGAACATAAAATTAAATTGGATTTTGATGGCTTTGTTGAACCTCCATAAATTACCAGATATACTTTCCGGTTGATATAATTGGATCAATTACTCCTATTGACTCTTACATAAAACAACCGAAATTTTACTTTTATATAAGTTCAAATTCTATTTTATTATCTCTAAATTGAAAAAATGAAACTGCTGCTTTTATCCTTAATCGTTGCATTAACAAGCATATCCTCACAGGCTCAATACAAACACGATTCGCTCAAAACCGACAAAGGCTTTCTGCATTATTATGTAAAGGGGCAGGGCAAGGCTGTCATCTTTGTTCAGGGTGGGCCCGGCTATTCCAGTGCCTACATGAAGGCAATTACAGATTCCATGACAGGCATACAGTGTATTTTACTGGATTTTCAGGGAACCGGGCGGTCAAACTATGGAAATGTAAGCCCGGACTGGGTTACCAACGGGAATATGATTAAAGATTTGGAAATGGTTAGAGAAAAATTAGGAATTACCCGATGGACCATTGTAGGACACAGCTATGGAGCTACCCATGCTCTTCATTACGCAGTAGAATATCCGCAATACGTAGATAAGGTTATCACCATAGCAAGTGCAGGAACGAATTCCAGATTTCAGGAGCACTTTACAGAAAATATCCTTTCCAAAATCAGTATGGATGAAAGGCGGCGGATGCAGGAACTCAGGGCAGCAGAGGCCGGTAAGGAGTCGGATGGAATGGGCGAGGCCGATATGATTTTTCTGAAAGGATATTTTTATAACCCAGAAAAAATACCGGTTCTTTTCGGCCGCATTGCTACAGATGAACTGAGTAGTATGTTCAATCCAAAATTTCATCAGGCATATTGGGCCAATAAGGATAATCCCACATTTGATATTCAGGAGCGCGTTCTGAAAATGAATATCCCGGTGCGGATGATAGAGTCGTGGCAGGATCCGTGTTATGATGGAAGGCAATGGGTATTGAATGAAAAACTCAAAGATTCACAAATTAAATTTATCAATGAATCCGGCCATTTCCCGTGGATAGAACAACCTGAGAAATTTTTTCAATTGCTTAGAGGGTATGTTTTTCGGGATTAGTAGCAATCTATGTGCGAACGGGAAAATAATTAATAAGAATGCCTGGATTATAGGAATACTTACAGGTAACTTTGATAAAGTAAAGATAATAAGTGATTGCTGCTTCTATATTTCATAAATTAGAGCAGCCTTCTGAATTATTATTAATCCGGGAGGTTTTAAGAAATATCTTCACCTATAACTTGTATTATTGAAAATAGATGGCAGCTATACAATACTTTGCGATGATATTATTTACATTAGGACATAACCAATGATACAAGGCAGGAGATGGAGGTGGGAAAATTAGGTACCAAACTTTGTTGGAGAAAAGGAACTAAGCCTTTGGATTGCATTTATTCTTGATGTCCGGAAAGTATAGAAAAACCCGAGCAAAGATTGAATGGACTCGATTGATGGTTTAGGTTATTTCTTATAAATGGATGAAAGAGAATCTGATATCTCTATTATTTAATGGCTTTATATTGATATGGAAATAGGAATTTATGAAAAGCTGATAACAACTTCAGTACGGCAAAAGTTGGATGCTATAGATAAAGTTAAGTATGAAATTTTGCAAGGAAAAAGATTGGATGCCGAGGAAGCAGCTTACTATATCAGCCTTCACTTGCTAAGTGTGATTAAAAAGGCGCTAGGCCTTATTTCAGTAAAAAAAGATATTCAGGTTGGTAAGCAAATTGAAATTTCTAATAATCTCCTGAAATTCTTATCAGAGCAAATTGAGGAATTTTCTTTTGAAGAAGATATTATAGATCTGGAAGGTAGGATACTGGAAGGTGTCTTTAATAAACTAAACAATAAGCATCGCGATTTACAGTTGCATTTGAGTGAGATTATGCCGGTCTCACGATTGTCTCAAAGCGAATTGTTTACCGGCGGAAATGTGGGTTTGTCTTTAGAGTCTGAATTGAGAAAGGAAATACGATCTTCTAACCGGATTGACTTGCTTGTCTCTTTTATCAAATGGCCTGCTATAAGGATTTTGTTAGATGATTTTAAGGAATTTATCGAACAAGGGGGACAACTTAGGGTAATTACCACTACTTATGTAGGTGCAACCGATGCCAAAGCAATTCAAGAATTAAGTGCGCTGCCCAATACGGAAATAAAGATTTGCTACAATACCCGAAATGAGCGCCTGCATGCAAAAGCATATCTGTTTTATAGAAATACAGGATATCATACTGCTTACATTGGTTCTTCCAATTTTTCCAGGTCTGCTTTGACGACAGGGCTGGAGTGGAATATTAAAGTAACTACCCAAGAGGTGCCTCATATCCTTGATAAATTTTCTAAAACCTTTCAATCATATTGGAATAACCCTGAATTTGAACTTTACGAAAAAACACAATACCATAAATTGGATCAGGCACTTAGGCAGAGCCAATTTACTAGAAGGGACGATGAGGATATTGTTAACTTTTTTGACCTTAAACCTTACCATTTCCAAAAAGAAATTTTAGAAAAACTGCGTGTTGAGAGGAGTATTCATAAGTCTTTTAGAAATTTAATTGTTGCTGCTACGGGTACTGGTAAAACTATGATTGCAGCTTTTGATTTTAAACAGTTTTATCAGGAAAATCCTTTTTGTACTTTTTTATTCATAGCACACAGGATAGAGATTGTAAAGCAAGCGAGAAGGACTTTTAGAAATGTGCTAAAAAATCAAAACTTTGGTGAATTAATGGGCGATGGCTACCAGCCGTCTCAAAAGAATGCGTTATTTA
The DNA here is from genome assembly GCA_023957755.1 of Chitinophagaceae bacterium. Lineage (GTDB taxonomy): Bacteria > Bacteroidota > Bacteroidia > Chitinophagales > Chitinophagaceae > Ginsengibacter. Next base: position 158,587 of record JAMLGT010000005.1, on the reverse strand, counting down.
CCACCATTCAAACATTGAATAATCTCCAACTAGGAAATGAATTTACACCTGCTTATTTCGATTATATCATTTTTGATGAAGTGCATCATGCCCAGGCTCAATCTTACCAGAAGATCATTACCTATTTCAATCCAAAAATTCTTTTAGGATTGACAGCCACTCCGGAAAGAATGGATGGGCAAAGTATCCTGGATGATTTTAATTACCGTTTTGCTGCGGAAATAAGGTTGCCAGATGCGCTAAACCAAAAGTTGCTTTGTCCTTTCCAGTATTTTGGCATAAGTGATTCTATAGATTATCGTAATGTGCAATGGAGAAACGGGAAGTACAACATTGAAGAACTCACTAATATTTACACCGCAAATGATGTCAGGGTGGGGGATATTATTCACAATCTCAAAAGATTCACAAAAAATATACAGAATGTGAGTTGCCTTGGATTTTGTGTAAGTCAGCAGCATGCAAAATTTATGGCTGAAAAGTTTAGAAGAGCCGGATTAAACTCTCAGTTTTTAATATCAGAAAATAGCCATCAGAGAAGTGAAATCTTAACACTGTTTAAAAAGAAGGAAATTAACTATTTGTTCGTTGTTGATATCTTCAACGAAGGAGTGGACATTCCTCAAATAGATACGGTTTTATTTCTGCGACCAACTGAGAGTTTAACTATTTTCCTGCAACAATTAGGAAGAGGCCTCAGACTTGATGAAAGCAAAGAGATGTTGACTGTCATCGATTTTGTGGGGCAGGCCCGAGATGAATATGATTTTGAAAATAAGTTCAGAGCCTTGATTGGTAAAACAAATTCATCGGTACTAAAGGAAGTTGAAAAGGATTTTCCAAATTTGCCTTTGGGTTGCTCGATTGTTTTGGAAAAGCAGGCAAAAGAATACATCCTGGAGAATATAAGGAAGGCTACTCAAATTGATAAGCGGGGTTTAATTAAGAGGATTCAATCATTTGCAGGCATTACTGAGCGTCCCCTGACCATAAAGAACTTCCTCGAAATTTATAATTTAAAATTTCACGATATCTATAAAAATAACACCTTTAGTGACCTTAAGGCAGCGGCATTTAACCAAAAGGTGAATCGCTCGAATGAGGAACGATACAAAAGTATGTTTACCAGGAAGTGGATTGTGACTGAGTCCTGTGCATACTTCCAATTTGTTTTAAACTTGATTAATAATCAGTTTGATTTGAACTGCCTAAATGCAAATGAAGAAACAAGGCTTTACGCGCTCATGCTCTACTACGACTTCTACCAAGCACCCAATCAAGGCGGAAACTTAGAGGAGGCTATCCTGGAAATTGGGAAAAATGATAATTATGTGGAAGAAATGAAAGAAATTCTGGAGTATAAAATCGACCAAATTAGTTTTGAAGAATTTCCATATACACACCCTCGATTTATTTTTCCGCTGAGAATACATGCTCGTTACACCCGTGACCAAATTTTTGCCGCCATGGGTTTAAGCACATTCGAAATTCAATCCTCCGTTATAGAAGGGGTTGCAAGTAATAAAGAGACGAATGTAGATGCTTTGTTTGTCAATCTTCAGAAAACGGAAGAAGATTTCTCTCCTACTACTATGTATGATGATTATGCTATTAATGAGACCTTATTTCATTGGCAGTCTCAAAATAGAACCTCACCGGAGTCACTTACTGGACAGTCTTATATACAACAGGAAGCAAATGGGAAAGAGATTCTTCTTTTTATCAGAGAAGCGCCAAAGACTTATTACAAATGCACACAGGGTTATGTGTTTATTGGCTCGGCCAGATATGTATCCCATGAAGGATCCAAACCCATGTCTGTAAAATGGGAGCTAAAGTCACCTATTCCCGACTATTTATGGAAAGAATCCGCTAAGATGGCGGGCTGATAAAACGCATTCTCAGTCCTTACTCTAATCATACGGTTGTATCTGATACTAACTTTTGATAAACCGATGGCCCTGTTTCTATTTACACGAAAAAGAAAATACGAGTTGAATTGTTAAAGCGGCGGCACCGGTAGCATTTGGTTGCATTAGACTTCCTATCTACGAACAAAATATGCCCACTTGAAAGGAAAGTACTGCCAGTTGATAAAACTGGTTTTTTCTCTGTTAATTGAGTAATTATTTTCACTCTGCCAAAATCCAATTTCGCCTATAAGAAGTTCTCTCCCGATGCACATTGATCGTTTGGGTCTATTTACTCGGAGAGCAGAATGGAATGGGTAAGTACCGGGGGTAAGAAAACTATGCCAGGGTAGTTGCGAATCCCGTAATTATATGAAAGGCAAAAGAAGGCTTTCTGTTGTTCCACAAGATGAGTTGTCTGATTTTACATTCTCAAATAAATGTTATGGTGTTTGATCCCATTTATCTGAATAGGCAATTAGTTTTTTGTGTTGCAGCGCACTATGCCCTTTGGGAAGCGTGGTTTGTAATTTTAAACAGGGGATCTCCGAATGCATAATGATTTTGGGTTCAGAGAGCCTTTTGATTTAGGTAAATCTTAGCGTGAAAGGAAAGTGACACACTATGAATTATGGCCTTCAACTTTAGAAGTGGTGGGTCAGGTAATCTCGTTAGAAATTAAGTATATACTCCAATTTGTCAGACGATTTAAAATGTATGCAGCATGCTCTATTAACAGAATTATTATCCTATTTGAAACTCGCGTTTTATTTAATCATTAATTAAAAACATTTCAAATGAAAACATTTATCAGCGCAGTGCTTGCATTATTAATTGTCCAGGCTGCATTTGCAAATCGCTCTTTACCAGAAAACTGGGTTATCGAAAAGTTTAAATACAACTTTCCGGATTCAAAAGAAATATTCTGGTCCGAGACACAAAACGAATACGTAGTTAGGTTTATGAGAGAGGGTGTCCTTTGCCGATTATATATAGACAAGGAGGATGCTAAATTCCTGGCTCTTATCAGGCATTATCCGGAATCCAGGTTAAACTCCGATGTGAGGGAGCAACTGCATTCATTCCTGCCCGGAGCAAGTATTCACGGGGTTACAGAAGTTAATATCGCTGGAAAGAGAGGGTACGAAGTAATAATGGAGACCGGTAAACATTATTTTGTTGTAGATGTAGATTGCGAGAAAAATTGCACAATTAAAAACAAGTTTAAAAAATGTTAGTGAGAAGCATTTAAGAACTCTTCTGGAGTTAAAGACTTCAGAGGGGTTCTTTTAGGAAAAGTGAGACTAACAGAATGTATGAGAAAAAGGTGAGTCTGAGGCGGTTATGTTTATTGATATTCAAACAGGGCGATACTTTTTTTTGGGGCGCTCCTTCACCGCAGAATTGATGCCGGATATTTTAGTAGAAATAAGTAGTTTACAATGTCTAATTTTCATTTATGAAGCTTTGTTTCTCTATAATCGGGATCCTATTGCTTTTGAATGCGTTTTCACAAACAGGTAGGAAATTAGACTACCATTTCAGTCACATAGTACCATCAGGACGTCTTGCAGGGAATCATGTGCTGTTCATCACGCAGGATGATAAAGGGTATATTTGGTTATGTTCTCTAATAGATGGCCTCCAGCGATATGATGGATTGCGGTTTCAAAATTTTGGAGAACAATTCTTCAATAAGGAAACAAATTCTTATGAAATTCATGAGCTCGCCTTTTTTGAAGGATTGCTATATGTAAAATCTTCAAACAGGATATTCATTTTTGATCCTATAAGGCGGCGATTTGATCAGGTACCTATTCATGAAGATTCGAAGACAGTTTCTTTTTTTAACGATAAAGGGGATATATGGAAAGTAGATAAGTATTCTGTTTCTATGTATGATAAGAACGGGAATAAGAAAAGTGAAGAGATTTTTCTAAACAATAGAGTAAGGGTCAATTCTTTACTTATTTACGACTCTGCCCGTAAAAATTATTGGTATGCGAAGGGAAGTGAATTGCATCTCCTGGATGAGTCTTCGCATAAAGTGTACAATACCCGTAATACAGGGAAACACCCACTTCTTGATTTCATCGGAAGCAAATACAGATTTGATATTGCTAATATGATTATTGACGGTGATGACAATTTGTGGATTTCTTTCTGGTCAGAGAAGTTTTTCAAGTTCAATCTCAAAACGAATCAAATTAAGGAGTATAGTATTTCCCGGATATTTGGAAAGGAAGCACTAAGTCTTTTAAAAAATCCACTTGGTGTCAATAACCTGTTTGTTGACAATCACAATCAATTATGGGTGCCAACCTATGGGGCCGGATTGTTGATGTATAACAGAGAAACAGAGGCATTTGATTACATGGTCTATGAGAAAGACAATCTGCACAGCATCCAATACAACTATGAGAATAAAGCTATGTTACAGGACCGGCAGGATAATCTGTGGATAGGTACAGACAGAGGAATTAGCTTGTTTAATCCCTATAGAGAGTATTTTAAAATAATTCGAAATAAAGAAGGACAGGGCAGTTCTCTGTTGTCAAGTGAAATCTCAGTAGCCTTCCAGTCAAGGGATAAAGATTTGTGGGTTGGAAGCTGGGGAGACGGAATTGTGGTTTTTGATAGCACTCTTAATTTCAAAAAGACTTTCAAGTTTGACTTGAATTTGTCAACTAATATGATTTGGAGTTTTGCAGAAGATAAAATGGGAAGGATTTGGGTGGGATGCCAAACTGGCTGGGTTAATCGGTTTAATCCGGCAAAAAATGAATTTGATAAGCCATTTCGTATTTCGGATTTGAAATCCACGATTTCTTCCATGACAAGTGACCCTGGCGGAAATATTTTTTTAGGTTATTTTGATGGGAGCATTGTCAAGTGGGATGCAGAGAAGGATTCCTTCTTTCTGTTTAAACATTATGCTTCCAATGGTGGCAGGGCTGTACCGGTGGAGTTTATGCTTTCAGATAAAAAACAGAATTTGTGGGTTATCAGCGGAAAATACCTTTATCGATACGATGTAAAAAAGCTGAAATATGTAGATTCTATACCCGTGTATTCAGAAAACATGGCCGTGGACTATATTAATACTCACTTATCATTTACGCAGATTGAGGATAGTATTTTTTTAATAACATCCTACAAGGGTAAACCAGGGTATTTAAACTTTTATACCAGGGATTTCAAAGAACTACAAGTACCTGAAGAGATTGTAAGAAAAAGAATTTCAGATATTGAAAGGGACCAGAATGGAAAAATATGGTTTACAGCCGGGTGGGATCTATATCAATTGACGCCGGGCAATCCATCTCAATTAACTAGTTATAATATAGATAACAAAGTGATTAATTCCCCTTTCAGACAACATGGAATGGTGCATGTTAAAGGCGGTCGCCGTGGTATCTGGACGGCGACAGAGCTTTTGATCTTTGACCCGGCGCAGCTGGTTAATTCGATAAATGAATTGAAATTAAACTCACCGGTAATTACCGGACTAAAAGTTTTTAACCGTTATATTTTATTAGATTCTATACTTGAAAATAAGGGAAAGATAAAGCTAAAACCCGGTCAGAATTTTATTACCATTGAGTTTGCTCCTTTGCTTTATGCTCCCCTTCAACGAATAAAATATTTCTACAAATTGTCAGGGGTCAATACTGATTGGGTTGAAGCTGATAATTTTTATAGTGCCAGTTATACTAATTTATCTCCGGGCGAGTATCTTTTTAGTGTCAGGCCGGAAGGAAGTACTTTACCGGATCAGATAGTTTCCCTGCATATCGAAATAACTCCTCCGTTTTATCATACCTGGTGGTTCTATGTGTTATTTTCGGTTGCGGTGGCTCTATTGATCACCTTACTCATTCGCCGCAGGATAAAAGTGGTTCGGAGAGAGGGTGAATTCAAACATAAAATGCTGGAAACAGAAATGGCCGCCCTGAGAGCTCAGATGAATCCACATTTTATTTTTAACTGCCTTAGTGCAATAGACAACCTTATTCAGAATGGCGACAGGGACGAGGCCACCACCTATCTCGCACGTTTTGCAAAGCTTATAAGGAATGTGTTGGATAGCTCGAAGAATAATACAATCGCCTTTTACAAAGATTATGAAACCGTTAAGTTGTTCGTAGAGATGGAGCAGTTCAGGAAGGGAGATAAGTTTGCTTATGAGTTGCATGCGGATCCGGAGCTGATGGATGGCGACTACAGCGTGCCCCCTATGCTCATACAACCTTTTATTGAAAACGCTATACATCATGGCCTGGCAAATAAGATGCATGGGAAAAAGGTGCTCACTGTAGAGGCCAGATTGAATGGGGATAGTATCTATTATACTGTAACTGATACCGGGGTGGGAAGAGCCAGGGCGGAAGAGCTAAAGAAGATTAATAACCCCCAGCATACATCCTATGGAATTGACATTTCAAAAGAACGAATTTCTACCTACAATAATTTGGGCCAAACCGGGAAGGGGAAATTTGATGAAGACTGTCTTGTAATTACTGACCTGAAAGATGGAAATGGTGATCCACAAGGTACCAGGGTGGAGATTAGGTTAAAGATTCATTCAACAGAATAAAATTTTTATATGCTGAGAGCTATTTTAATTGATGACGAAGAAAATAATTTGAAGTCACTAAATGTAAAGTTGAGAAATCATTGCCCTGAAATTGAGGTAGTGGCGCTATGTGCAAAAGCTCAGGATGGGCTTGAGCAGATAGAGATACTTCATCCTGATGTAGTGTTTCTGGATATAGAAATGCCGATTATGAATGCCTTTACACTATTGAGAAAACTGTCGTGGAGGAATTTTGAGCTTATTTTTGTAACGGCGTATAATCATTATGCAGTTCAGGCTATTAAATTCAGCGCACTGGATTATTTGGTAAAGCCTGTGGAAGTGAAAGACCTGAAAATAGCAGTATCCAGGGTGCTCGAAAAAAAGATGAATAGCCCTAATCAGAGACTGGAACTGCTTTTGGAGAATGTGTTGGGACAGCAGAAAGAAATGAAGAAAATTGCGGTCTCCTCGAGTACCGGACTTCAGTTTCTAAAGATCGCCCATATTGTTTTTCTGGAAGCTGCCGGAAACTATACCCAGCTTGTCATGGCGGATAGTAAAAAATTTATGACTTCAAGAACCCTGAAAGAGTATGAGGAAATGTTGCCTGCTGATACATTTATACGTATTCACAATTCGCATATTATCAATAAGAATTACATAGAAAAGTACGTTCGTGGCGAAGGTGGCCAGGTGATACTGGAAGGAGGGGCTATACTCGATATTTCGAAGAGAAAGAAATCTGAGTTTCTAAAGATTATTGGCACATAGAATGTTTGTGTCATTAATCAAATTGTTTTTGCGTTGAGAAAGCACATTCTTAATTCTAACTCCTTTCTTACGGTCGCAGGTAATAAAACCACCTCTCCCTATTTTCTTCAAATGAAAATTCAGGGAGAATTATTAAAGCAATGGTGCCAGAAGCCGGCAAACGGAATCAATAAACTTTTTGCTCCGTGACCGGGTAACCCATTCCTTAGCTCTGATAAGGCTACTGTCTGCTTTGTCGAGGGCGAATTGATATTCCATCCGGGAGGCAAACTCTGGCTGGTGGACTATAGCGGCGATCTCAAAGTTGATATAGAAGCTTCGGATATCCATGTTGACTGTGCCAACGAAACTCAGCTTCCCATCAATGACAACGGTCTTTGCATGCATAAAGCCTTTATGGTATAAATAGACTTTGATACCGCGCCTAATGAGAGTTTTCAGATACGAGAAAGAAGCGTGTTGCACAATATAACTATCAGATTGGGCAGGAATAATCAGTTCTACTTCTATTCCACTGGCTGCTGCCAATTCGAGTGCTGTCAACAGTTCGGCAGGTGGAATGAAGTAGGGGTTTGCAATTCTTATACTTTTCTTAGCCTGATTAATAGCTGATAGTAATACCTCCAGATTGTAGGGGTGGGGCGAGGCGGGCCCACTTGCGGCTACGCTTATTGTAGCCCCATCATCATAATCTATGGCTTCAGGAAAATAGGCAGATTCAAGTTCATATTGCTTTTGAGTAACAAAACTCAAACTCTTGAAGAAGTTGAATTGTAGCTCTTTAACCGCGGATCCTTCGATTTTTACATGCGTATCGCGCCAGAATAATTGATGCTTCCCATTGTTTATATACCGATCGTCAATATTAATTCCTCCGACAAATCCTGTTTTCCCATCAATCACCACTATTTTTCGGTGGTTTCTATAGTTTGCCTGAGAGAGCGAAGCGAAGCGTACGGGCATGAATTGATACACTTCAATGCCCGCCTCTTTTAGCTTTCGTGGGATATCCTTAATATGATTACTGCCCCTGTCGTCAATGATTACACGTACTTTGATCCCTTCCGAAGCTTTGCGAATAAGTATTTCTGCCAGTTGATTTCCGATATCGTCCTTTGTGAAGATGTAATATTCCAGGTGGATATGGTGCCGTGCCTGATCTAATGCATCAAAGAGAGCGGGAAACTTTTCCTCCCCGTTGGTGAGCAGGGTGACTCTGTTATTGCGGTGTACTAATGATTGCTTTTGAGAAAGAAGTAGTTTGAATGGAGATATTAGGTCGCCAATTTCTTTTTCCATTCGTGCTAACTCTCTTTCGGAGTCACTAAAATACTTGTGGATAAATTCTGTGACAATATGGGTTTCTTTAAAAACTTTCTTTTTGAAAATCTTCTCTTTACGGAGGTCTCTGCCAAAGAAATAATATACAATAAGCCCGACAACAGGTAAAAAGAGCAGTACCAGGATATAGGCAAGGGATTTTGACGGATTACGATTTTCCAGTAGAATGGTAATCACCACTCCGATTGAAACTATGAAATAAAGTGCCACCCATATCTGACTCTGCTTTACAAACTCAAGAATGTTATCCATAAAAAATTAATTTGAATCAGGCATAAAGAACTGTGTTAGATCTTTAGGTGGCTCATAAAAAAAGGTGATTAGATTGGCTGTTTTTAGCTCTCCTTAAAATTAAGGAGTCGGTTTAAGGTAATAAAATTATTTATTTCCTTTAAAATCAGGTTTGTCAGGGCCGGTGTTTTGTAAATGGATTCAGGCGCTATTATCCCTGCTCCCGGGAAAATTAAAGATGCCTTACGTGGTACCCCCTGGCTGAAAAGCGCTTCTATGGCGAGGGCGTCCACTTGCATCAGAATTGACATTGGCAAAAAACTGCATCAAAGAAAATACCTTGGTGTACTATCATGCCTTAGTGTCTTTGTGGTGAGAATAAAATCTCCCTCGCCACTGAGGCCCTAAGACACAATCCCGTTTGCTGTCGGGGCTTCGCGCTAATGTTTATTCCGGTAGAATAAGTTTTGATTTTATTTCGCCTTCAATGATGTAAGTATTCCACTTTTGGCCGGAAGATCCGGAATGGAATTAAAAAATCTACTGGTCTTCTAATTCTTCATTTATAGTAATCACCCATATAGTTATACGAAATATCTTGCCAATGATGATCGTCTGCAATTGGTGTGAATGATAATGCAGGAGAATACATCTTCTTATTCCACATAACCCCATAAATCGCCCACCTATTAGAAAATCATACCCACTTAGCAATAAGGGTTTTTTGAGCGAAGTGCTTATATCTATTTTTACTTTACTGATACATACAAGGATCGGTTACTGCTGATATATCCAATTCCCCTGACTAAATTTCTAACAGTGTTGCTTACTTTATTAGTGTAGTAATGGGATTGTAACATATTTTCTCAATATAAAAAGTAATAAAACATGAAAACAAATTTCATTTTATCCATTTTTGTTATGGTGCTGTTCTTTATGTGCAGTTGCGGGCCCACACAACAAGTTCCACGCCAGCAAGACACTACGCAATACGATCCGGGGGCCAGAAAGCCTTCTAAAAAATCTGCAAAACCATTACCTGAAGAAGGAGGGATGCAGGATCCGGAAATTCTTACCCCCAGCTCAACCAACACAAAAAAGAAGTTGGAAAAACCAAGTCCTGTTCCTATTCAGAAAGTGAAAAAGGGCAGGGCAAACGAGTTGAGTTCCCAAATTGGCAAGAGTAATGCTACAGGTACCCTCAATCCGCAGCCATTACCACCGGTGAGCGACAAAGGGGTAAAATCCAAGATTGCCCGGATCAAAAAGAATAACTAATTATTAAACATCCCTGCTTGTTATGAAACAAATTATTTTTTCAGTAGCACTGATATTTCTGGTATCCGCAAATGCTTTTAGCCAGAATGATCCTCCTAAGAATCTGGTGCAAAAGACAGTAGATAAGGTTAATAAAGCAAAGGCGGTGATTGCTGTATTCCAGCCTTACTTTTTAAAAGCCAGGCAGATTTTTTTTGACACTAAAGAACTTGTTGAAGAGGTAAAAGAGTTATCCAAATCAAAGTCTCCACAAGGACAGGATGCTTCAGGTTCGTCGACTGAGATGGCTATTCGGAACTACCTACCCAGGCAACAGCTTTATATTAATGACGAGGCGACGATCAATGAAGATGGTTCCGGAAACTGGGGAAATCAGAATAATGGTATTTATGGAAACTGTCTGGATGTAATGACTGGAGCTGTCATGGGTCTCGCTGAGGCAGAAGAAAATCCCAAGCGTGTGGATGTCATCTTCATCGCAGCTAATGGAAGCTACCAGTTATGGTCACCATCGTATGCCAGAAATGAGGTGGCGGCAGAATATACCAGCCGAAGTACCCAGGAATCGGTTACTAAATGGAGTGATGTCAATGAAACAGAGATAGCTGAAACAAGGATAACGGCAGGACAGTTTGACAAGATTCAGACAAATAGCCAGATTCTGAGTGCAGTAAAGAATGCGTCTAATTATGCCTCCTGGGTTACCCTGTTTGGTAAGCTGGAAGGAAAAGTATTTGCAGTAAGGACCGAGTTGGAAGACAGAACCGTGTATGGGCTCATCAAAGTAATGAAGCATTACGGTACAGAAGGAAGCAATGGATATCTGAAAATTCAGATAAAGGCACAGGGGCTCAGGAATAATGAGGATGGAGAGCTAGACACACGCATTTACCTGAGATGAATTTGGAAGATATATTTTTTTTAATACCGTATGCTATTGTGAAATGAGAAAAAGGTTTCTTACTATCCTGGTCGCAAAATGGTTAGGTAGCTTCATATTGGTTTTAGCTTTCCAGTGTGTTTCGGGACAAAGTCTTGAAAACCTTGGAAAGCAAGAGCCTTTCAAAATCCGAGGCTCCATCGGGGCGTCTGCTAACTATTATTCATCAAATGAAGCAGTGGCTTCGCGTCCTCCCTGGTCATGGAATTTATATGGAAGCTTAACTCCTCAGGTCTATGGAGTTTCACTCCCTGTTTCTTTTACGCTTAATCAATTTGGAAATAGTTTTTCACAGCCATTTGCCCAGTTTGGTATAAGTCCGACCTATAAGTGGGCTAAAATACATCTGGGTTTTAGAAATATTCGTATGAGCCCTCTGGTATTTGATGGACAGAGTTTTCGTGGAGCGGGTGTGGAACTGAATCCGGGACTTTTGCGCTTTGCTGCATTTTATGGCAGACTAAACAAGAAGGTGAACGAGGATACTACCAGTGGACAATTTGCAGTACCCCAATTTTCAAGGACAGGTTATGGCGTAAAACTAGGCGTAGGCAATCAGAACCACTACCTCGATCTCATATATTTCTATGCCAAGGACGACAGTACTTCAGCCACGGTGATTAATAAGCAGAAAATACAAGCTCAGGAAAATGCCGTGATCGGGACTTCCCTAAAGACCACAATACTTAAAAAGGTGGTACTCATGGCTGATTTGGCAGCAAGCGGACTGACATCAGATCTGTCATCAGAAAAATTAGACTCGGTTACCGGCGGACTGATCAATAAAGTATTCTCAAACCTTTTGCCATTCAGGAATTCTACTGATGTCCACTTTGGAGGACAAGCTTCAGTCAGTGCTTCGCTACAAAATTTTAATACGACAATAGGCTACCGGCGTGTAGATCCGGGTTTCAAATCGCTGGGAACTCCGTATATGCTAAATGATGTGGAGATGATAAACTGGGCGACCAATAGCAACCTGTTAGACGGTAAAGTGAATATTAATACAAATATTTCCAATCAAAGAAATAATCTGAAAAGGGATCTTACTTCCCGGCTTAATACGTCTGTGGGAAACCTGAATGTGAGTGCAATGGTATCACAGAAGATGCATATTAATTTTGGCTATTCAGGTTACATACTAAAACAAAGTGATGGCACTCTTCAGTTGACAGATTCTACAAGATTAAACCAACAGATTCATCAGTTGAATCTGATGCCATCCTACACCATTTTCAACAATACCAGGTCGCAATCCTTTAGTGCCAGTTTGAATTATATGAAGTTGAACGATATGAACCCGGTTACATCGCCCTCTACTTCCAGCAGTAATCTTTCTACTTCATTGAATTATAGCCTTGGGTTTACAAAAATGGGGGTCAACATAAACTCAGGTGTTCTTTATAATCAATATGTCTAGGATACTAACCGATATACAACCTATGGGGTAAATGTGGGTGCTTCAGGAAATTTTCTTAAGGAGAAGAATCTGAATGCGCAGTTTACGACGGGGTATATGATGAACCAGTCGAGTTTTGCAAATGCACAAAGCAATATTACCTTTTCTGCAAACGTAAGTTACCGCTATGAAAAACACACTTTCTCTCTGATGGCTAACTATGTTTATACACCCTATAATCCAATTAATGAGGTAATAGAAAGAGCAATGTCAAGGGTGGTGGCCAGTAAGAATTTTGCAGGAGGTATTTCATATAATTATTCATTTTAAAGGGATCAGGGAAATATGAGAATAAATAAATGTATAAATGATCAATTAGACAAAGCATTCCTTTCAATGAGGAATACTTGCGTTTTTTTTGACCCTATGAAATCAACCTATAACACAAAACTTAAGAGAGGTGACTTGTTGAAATGGAAAACAATTTGTGTTTTTCTGCTCCTGATTTTTCTCAGTAGTTTTCAAGTTAGCTTCTCTCAGTTTCGGGTAGATGTTTCAACTACTGCAGCTCCACCCTATAATCCGTTAATAGAGGATTACATATTGTCGGGTAACATAAGGAGTACTTTAAATGCAAATTCTACTACTGATGTTTATTTATTTGGTAGGATTGAAAGGATTTCGTCACCAACGTTCTCCATAACTGCCAATACTCTGATCTATTATGGTGCGGTAACCATACCTCCTTTACGACTGGTGCAGGGCGTTCCCTTTCAGATAACACCATCTAGAATGATGGCAAGTTTTGGCAATTTTGAGGATAGATATGTAGTTACCGAGAATATTGACTTAAATAGTCTCCGGGTAGGTAATAAACTTACATTACCTCCTGGCACCTATAGGGTATGCTTTATACCCACTAATACTGATTTCCAACCTGTTTCAGCACCCGGTTCAGGGTGTGCCACATTTACGATAGCGCCACCCAACCCTGAAAATGCAGTTACCATCAACACTCAACTAATTCCGCCGGCAAATCCTGACATTGTTGGAAGTATTTTCCAGGGAAAGATCAAACCTGTATTGTTATTCAACAATCCCCGTGCACAACAGGTAAACGTGAAAGTATTCGGTAAATTAGAATCATTAGCACCCAAACCCTTTACAATAGCCCTGAATCCGGACTATTTTCAACAGCCATCCATAGCACTTTCTCCTTCCATACCTGTGCAAATGTCGCCTCAACAAGTGAGGGATGCATTTGGAAATTTTCAACCCGATGCACTTATTACAACAGGAATTAGTTTGGATGAACTCAGAGATGACAAAAATATTCTGAAATTGCCTGAGGGTGTTTACAAAATTTGCTTCTATGCGCGTTACGATTCATTTGGCTTACGGGGAGGGTATGCGTCAAATGTAAATTTAGGATGTGCCACATTCAACATCTGTTACAAAGCTGCTGCACCCCAATTTACGCAACCGGTAACGGGATTTGATATCAGAGACCATATACCTAAACTCACCCCTAAGTCTCCGGTGATTTTTTCCTGGACACCTGTCAATGCTACCTGTGGTGTCAATCTCTCCAGGGTCACTTATGACTTTGAAATCAGAGAGATGTTTGAAGGTCAGGTGCCAAATGATGCCATTAATAATCCACCTGTTTACCACAAGTCAGGATTACGAACACCCAGTTTTGTTTTTGATACAACGCTGAACAAACAGGTGCTCCAACGGGGCAAATCGTATGTCATCAGAGTAAAGGCCAATGTGGCTGCAAAGACTGAAATTGAAATTGACAACAACGGATATAGCCGGGTGGAGGCATTTGTATATGAAGAGAATGAAAGTACTAAAGAAGATACACGTAGTCCCTCTGAGTCTTCCAAATCATCTGCTTCTTCAATACCTACATCAAAACTAAAAGGGAAAGTAGTCTGGTCTTTTAAAAAATCAGAGGAGGACCAACAAGATTTGGAAAAATCTTTTATAAAAGTTTCTGATAATCCCATCATTAGCCAAGTCCTTACAATCGCAACAAGAGAGTCTCAGAAAAGCGCATCTCCCTCTGAAAAAAAGGAAGCCGAGATGATATCGATCGATCCGAATTTGCAAAGCGCAATCGCGAAAACAGTAGCAGCCTCAATCCTGATGCAGCCTCAACCTAAGAAAAGCAATACAGGGACACCTGTTTTTGCAACAGTAACCGGAGCAGGTGATTTGTTTGAGGCAGTAGGTTTTACGTCAGGAAACGAGAAGGGAAAAGTTGTGCACCCACTCAAAGGAGCCACAGTGTTTTTGATGGGTGTGAAGGCAAAAAATCAACAAGATATAAGTACTGGCAGCCTAAGTGCTATACAGTCAGGGAACCTGTCAAAGCAGTTGGGGATTGTGGCACAGCGTACTGATAAATTTCAATTTGCCAATAGCATAATTGAAACGATTGTTCCTGAAAAGTTCCTTTTTGCTGAAGATCAAAGCCAGGAAGAGGATATGTTAGCTTCAGGGTACTCAGATGAAAATGGCAATTTTATTTTCCAGTTTATTGACCCAAAGTTTAAGAATAGCAGGGCGTATAGCAAAATGCGGGTAGAAGTGAAACATCACGATTTCGAAAGTTATAGTCAGTATATAGATATCGTGGCACCTGATGAAAATGGTGATGTGGATTTGGGTACCCTACATCTGCTTGCAAAATCATGGCGCTTTACACCTTATATGCAGGAAAGATTATATTCAGCTAATATAGAATTGTATTGTCCTGCTGATGCCATCAAACAAAATCCCCATTACGCTTTTATGGGAAAGCAGGATGCTACAAGGTCTGTCAGCACAATTGCAGGCAGAGAATATGTAAAAATTGCAGACCTCAATGGGGGAGAAACTGCCTATCGGTTGTTTTATTTATCGGGCTCCGGAGGTCTTGTCATCAGGATTTCACAAAAAGACCGTGAGGATTATCTGGATTACATTGGCGTCATCCCCAAGATGTATAGTTTTCCTGCGTCACCATCTCCGGGAGGCACATTCCGACCATTAACTGTGGATGAATCAGATATGATTATCTCTGTAAAAAAACAGTACACCTTAACGAAAATCCTTCCATTCATAACAGGGAATGCAAAGATATCTCTAGGCGACGCAGGCATAGGGTATGGCGTAGGGGCGCTGGTAACTGTATCTTTTGATAAGAATAAAGTTGTTGAAAAATATTCGCCTGCCCAACTGAAGCCTCAGAGTAATGAGATGCAGGAATCCGGGAACTCAAATGCTAAGATAAAAAATAGTGTTACCAGGGAAGCCAGCGTACAAAGTCAGGTAGTAAAAAGATCGAATGAAGTTACCCGTGCAATCAAAACCGAGGTGAAAAATACCGAAACCACTCAGGGGACAATTGTTCAATTGGCTGAAAATTCGGTATTGCCTGTTGCGAAAAAAGCAGATGCGTTTTTTCTGAGTAGCTACCTGCTCACTCCGTATCAAACACGCGTCGATGAGGATGGTAATTTCAGAATTGATAATTTACCGGTTCTTGCGGAGGGCAGCTTTTTTACAGTCACAGTGGAGACAGAGGATGGATTAGTAGAAAAGAAAGTCACAACAAAGACATTAAAACGTGGAGAATCTGAAGATTTACCATTCCAGTTTAATCCTGAAATCTTCACTGTTACCGGAAGGGTTTTGGATGAAAACAATAAGCCAATAGAAGGTGCCAGTCTCAGTTGGAAATCAGGTGGCGATATTGTGGAGTCAGGAATAGGAGGCTTGTTTACAGTAAAGAATTATAAGGATGATTATCTGAATATCACGGCAATGGGATATGTGCAGAAATCGGTGTTTGTAAAACTAAATAAACAAACCGGCTCAAAAGAGGAACCAAAGAAGGATACTAAGAAGAATAATAAAACAAAAAACACCGTCATTACTGAACCGACGCTGATTGATATTTCTTCGGTAGCATATAGTGAGCCACAAATGAAAAAATGGGCTGCAACGATGGCTACGCAACCCTCTGTCAAAGCTGCGTTTCAAAAGTCCTCGTCTAATCCTGTGAGTATAGCCGAAAACGAAATTCTGTTTATTTCCTCTCTTTCATCAATGTATAAAGAATTGTTTAGTGCAATTGAAAGAATGAGTGGCATTCAGGATATAGGAGATATTAAGTTGGAAAAAGGTACTGCCAAAGTAAAATTTGTAGTGAAAGATGAGGACGGAAAACCCGTTCCCGACGCAACTGTTCATATTGAAAGTATGAGGGATACTGTTACTGATAAATCAGGAGAGGTGATAATTAAAGGCAATGGAAACCAATTTACCTATGTAGTGTCCGGCCCTGAATCTGAAACTTTCGTTTCGCAAAGTGGTGCTGTATCTCAAAAGGTGCCCGACGGTAGTACTACTTTGGTAAATGTAGTGTTGAAAAAAGGTGTGATGCTGTCAGGTAAAGTTTTGTCAGGTCAGCGTGCCATAGATGGCGCTGAAATATATGTAGAAGGCAGCGATTTTATAAAAGCACAGTCAAAACCTGATGGAAGCTATTTGTTGATAATCCCCAAAGGGTATAGTAAGGTTTTTGCTACAAAATCCAATTACAGGGGTTCGGTTTATGAGAAGAATTTTACCGGCAGTACTACCCATGACTTCGTCCTGGAGGATGGCGGTGGAAGAAACATTTCGAAGTTGCTTGGCTTTGATATCGTTTTGGAGAGCTACCAGAAAGATGGTGCTTCTGCGGAAGTCTGGTCGGGAGCATTTGTAAACCTGAATGCCAACTCCATCTTTTCCGCTACCGGTTCTGCCAGATTAAACTTTTCAAACATAAAGGTGACATTTGATCCTGATGGAAATGCTCAGGTTCTTAACAATGAGGTCAAAACAGATGTCACCGAACTACCAATAAAATTATTGGGTTACCTGCCTGTAAGAATGAAGGGTGCACCTGTCTTAACTGTAAAGAAGAATGCTGAGGGCAAGGGAACAATAAATGGAAAATTACAGCTTGATCCGGGTCAGATAAGTAGTGTGGGAGGATTGAACATCGGGACAGATTTTTTACCCCTGCTGGCTCCGGCTAACCAGTCTGTGGATCAGGAGGTGCCTGTTTTTGTAAGTGATGGAAGTGTGGGGCTGGCTGACTTTGTGTTTTCTTTTGCCAGGTCCGAACTAAAAAGCGCAGCAGATAAGGCAGTTGCTGAGTTGAAAAAGAAAGCAGATAAGGCGACCGGTGAAGCAAAGAAAATGCTGGACACCAAATTGAATGAATTGAAGAGTGCGGCTGCAAGCGCAGCAGGGTATGTCACTTCCGGTAACATTCCCCAATCTTTGCCACAATACCTTTCTGTGAGCGTTTTAGGATTTGAAGGGATGGTGGATCTCTCTAAAAGCAAAATTTCAGGTGAGGGTATTAATTTTTCAGGCCTTATCCTTACGCCTGAGATGCCCGTCATTAGTTCTCTTTTATTTGATATAGACCAATTGGCTGTATCAAATGATTTTACTGTAAGGAATGTTTCACTTTCAATAAGTAAAGGTTTCCGCTTTGATATTGGTGGATGGGGCGGAGAGTTAAATTCGGCGAATCTTAGCAGGAGTGGGTTTAAAGTGGGAGGTAAGATAAAGGTGAAGGCTCCAAAGTCTAAAGAAGCTGATCTGGAATTTTCTAACCTTGCAATAGGCACCGGTGGAATTTATGGAGGCTCATTCTCTTTACCTTCAGGCGGGCTGGATATTTTTGGGGTTGTCAACCTGAAGACAGGGAGCACGCCATTATCGTTTGGACGGGTGGGAAACACTTCCGTTTACAAATTAGGCGGTTCGGCTTCATTCTCTTTTGGAAAGTTATTTAAAGACCAAATACAGTTACCCTATTTTCAAATCCAAACTGATGGGAAATTTGCCGCTACTGTTCCGGTGAATAAATCGCTCAATGCCGGGTTTGCTAAGTTTGCATTGGATGCCATAGGATTTGATGCAACCAAAGCAGTTCCTCAAATTGATATTACAGGCCAGTTCTCTATTGACGTAAAAATGGTTTCCTTCAAAACAGCCGGAATTCACTTTACTAAAGACGGGGTCAGGGCAGAGAGGATTAGTCTGGCAGTTGATATTCCTGCGGTAAATGTGGAGGCGTTTGTGGATTTAAAAGATAACGGATTCTCTGGTGGTGGCTCTTTGTCCATATTAAGTACACCTGTAAAGGCAGGAGTAAGCTTTTTCTATTTTAAAGAACCTTCTGGAATAAGGCTGGGAGCCGACTTTTCTGCGAATGTAAAAATCCCGCTTGGCCCTGTAATCATTTCACGTGTAGGTGGTGGGTTTACATATAGCCCTAATTCGGATTATTTCAGGGTGACCATTTCCGGTGGTGCAAGTGTGACAGGCCTGGAAACGCTGGTTGCTTTGGATCCCATTGAATTGACGGTGGAGAGCGGTCCTAAGATAACAGGCAAAGCGGGGATTAAAGTAGCTTCTGCCTTTGAAATGGCTAATGCATTTATTGTACTCGATATTCCTAACTCATACTTTACGGTAGGCATCAGATCAAACTACTCTCCGCTACCTGATATTATGAACACGAATATTCAGGGAGACCTTGTTGTAAGTACAAAGCCCGGAGATACCTATTTCTTTTTAGGAGCCGGAATGGATGTCAATTTGCTTGGGATCATTCAATCGCGTGGAGTGTATGCATTAGGGTTTGGTGTGAAAAATGCGCAAGACAGAGAAACTATCAGTTATTATTTGTCTGATGCACCTGCCGACTATCTTAGTAGTGGAAGTTTTACGGGGATTTATGTAAAGGGGAGTTCTTATATGGGTATCCCCAGAGAAAGGGCCATGCGGCTCGACCTGGGGATTGCCTGGGGGGAAGCCTGGTTTGAGTCCGGAAGCGATTTCTATTTCATAGCAAACTTCAATAACCTCAATTTTAAAGTCAGCAGTTCGATGTTTTTTGGTGGTGGAGTGAAAGGGTGTGTAGGAGTCAGAGTTTTTGGTGAGGAGATATCAGCCTGTGCGTCTGCTGAAGCCAGAGCCTGTGTATTGATTGAGGGCGGGTTTAGTTCAAATCTCGGTTGGAATTTTAACGCGGTTGCGAGTGGTGAAGGAGTATTGTCCATTGGCGATAATTGCGATTGTAATTCAATCTGTGGAGGAGCATTCTATGTTGGGGGTAAGGTATGTGTAGGATTGGGAGCCAGAATAAGTTATGCATCCCGTCAGGGTGGATTAAGGGACTTTTCAATTGTACGTGCAAACAGAGTAAAGTGTCAATAACTACTAAAAAACAGGTATGCTTAAATATATTTTTATTTCGGTTTTTACTTTTATTGTCTTGATGGCAGACGCACAAGGCGTGTCAGAAAAGTTTGTGTATTCAGGAAGTGCAGGCAACTATATCCTGCTTGATCTGGATGATAAACAATTGCCGGGCTCAGATAAAGCGCGCCTTGTAATTGAGAGGAGTCGTACCGGACAAAACAATTTCTCTAAAGTGGGGGATTTTTCCCCGGCAAAAACTTATGCGGATTTTGAAAAGATATTGGGCAAGAGCCTCGCATTAGAAATAAGGAATTTTCTTCAGGTTAAATCCGACCAGGAAGTGATCACACAGCTAAATCAGAAAGATGCTCTTGCAAAGTTTGGATTTTACATATTGAATGTTGACTTATTGCGTGCTGCAGGTTTGATTTTTCTGGATGTGCTGCCTTCCCAAAATGTTAATCAGTTTGATTACCGAATTGTTAGCGATGGCAGGGTGATCAGGCAACAGACGGCAAGAGCTTTTCAGAAAAGTGATCTGCCAAAAGGTAAAACGAGCAAGATTTTAACCACGGATTCACTCATCAGGGTAGGGTGGGAGTTTGGTCGTTCCGGGTTAAAACTTCCATTATTGGCCAGGGTGTTTTATCAGGAAGGTGCACAAGGCAGGTTTAGTCCTTATCCGGGCCTTACGGTTGTCAATACTGATGATGGAGTTTTGACTGCCATATTTGAGGAAAGGGTACGTCCGGAAATTATGAGGCGTTATTTTATTGTGCCTGTTGATATATTTGGTAATGAGGGAATGCCGTCGGATACTATTTCTGCTATCTCAGTGGACTTCAAAAAAATTGCGGGTATCGAAGGCCTTGGAATCACAGACACAGCACTCGGGCTTTATTGTCATTGGAAGCCCCTGGCACAAAAGCCCTATTACTCAGGTATTCAGATTCTTCGATCCAGAGATCCTATGAAAGACTTTATTGTGCTGGATTCGGTACCTGTTTCTGCCAACTCTTATCTGGATAAACAGGTTTTACCCAATGTCACCTACTATTATAAGTTTCGGCCTTTGGTTTACAAGATTTCCGGTTGGGGTGAGGTCATTGCCACAACAGCCAGTGGCACGAAAACCGCTTCTAAAAATAAACCCCTGCCACCAAAAAATTTACTTGCTTCTGTTGCGGGAGATAATGTGGAATTGAGGTGGAGCGCGAATGCTGAAATAGACATTTTTGCATATTATGTCCTCAGGGGAACCACTGAAAAAAACATGGAAATAATTTCACCTGCTGTCAAAAAGAATGAATGGACCGATACTTCGCGGCATTTGAGTGGCAAAATAAATTATGTATATAGTGTCATTGCTGTTAATAATAACCAACTGAAGAGTGATCCTTCGGCCCCTGTGGGCATTCGTCCTGAACGAGGATATTTCATCGAGCCCCCGTCGGGTATTTCCGCGAATGCGACGGGGACAAAAGTCATCCTTCAATGGCCTGACATGAAAAAGAAAGAGGTATCAATAGCCGGTTATATCCTTTATCGCAAGAAGGTCGCTGATAAAGCTTTTGTTGCCTTGACAAACGAATTAATTACCTCACCACGGTTTGTAGATACCTCCATTTCGCCAAATACAAATTATATATACGTGGTCACATCAGTTGATTACTCAGGTTACGAAAGCAGCCCTTCACCTGAAGTTACTTTTCTTCTGAAGGATATGCCCAAGCCTCCCCCGTCAGTTTATGTAAGAAAAACTCCTGACGGTGTGGAAGTATCCTGGCCAATGACAGATCGGACAGACATTGTCTCCTACAATATTTACCGAAGGCTGCCCGAAGAGAAAAACCATGTCAAGCTCGGTAGTGTAAAGCCCAATCAGGTAATGTTTATAGATAAGAGGTTTGCCGCAGGTAAAGTAAATGTGTATTCGGTTACCATAACAACTGCCGGAGGGGAAAGCGATAAAAGTATCGAGAAGACCTTATTTGTGAAAAAATAAGGGCAAATATCTGGGCCTTGCTAAAGGAGAGAGTTTGTCGGTGAATGACAGTTAGCTTGAAATGAATTGCCATCTGATATTTTTAAGGGTCTGAGATTTTTTGTAAGATATCATCACTGTCCGGTCAAATTATTCAAAATGTGGCTAAAGCCCTTGTTGAGTAAGACTTTCATAGCCCTACCCTAAAGGATAGGATTATAAATATAAAACCTTAGCCTGGTGGGCTAAAGCCCAATTTCATCGGACAACAATAATAAAAAATGATTTCGCAAATCTGTAATGCCGTAGTATTTCGGAGTGCAATCGCTAATTCTGCCATGGGGCTAAAGGTGTTAGATACGGATGTCAAGACCTTCTGGTTTTTTTAATGGAGAGTCTGCACATATCACATAAATTACTGCAACTAATCTGGAAAAATTAATATGACATGAAATCAAAAGACGAAAATTAATCAAAACAGGGAAGGGTATCAATATTAATTATTATGAAAGATGATCACTTTTATCGTAAATTAGTATATAGAGAAATTGTATATGAAAATTTTGTTTTTCATACTGGGGAGCTTGCTAACTGTAAGCTCATTTTCGCAGAATGGGGAGAAGCTAAGCTATAAATTTCATCACCTGACTTCTGCCGATGGTTTTACCGGGAATCATGTAGCGGATATTGTGCAGGACAATGCGGGGTATATTTGGATTTACACATTAAATCGTGGTTTACAGCGATACGATGGGGTACGTTTTCAGGATTTTGGGGATCAGTTTTTTAATAGGAGTAATAACTCAAGCGAGATACAGAGATTATTTGCGTATAAAGGCAATCTGTTTGTGCTGGCTAAAAATATTTTTTTCATCTATGATGATATACGGCAAAGGTTTGATACTTTTCATTATCAGGATACGTCTCCCAAACTCACTTTCAGGGCACCAAACGGAGATAGGTGGAGCGTGGGGGCCAATTCGGTTTTGGTAACTGAGAGGAGTGGAAAAATAAAACTGAAAAGAGAATTTCTCAATGAAAAGATTGGAGTCAGATCGGATTTATTATATGATTCAATAGGAAACCAGTATTGGCTTCATGACGATGGGAAATTATTTGTGATGGATGTCGCTTCGCAAAAAGTGTATGCACAAACCGATGGTGCTCATATCCCTCTTTTTTCTATTCTAAAGAGTAAGGAGTATCCGGGTGTTTCGAATGTAATAATTGACCGTAGCAATAATTTATGGGTATCGACCTGGGATGGTGGTTTTTGGAAGTATGACTTGAAAACAAAGCAGGTGACTCAGTATTTTTTAAAAAAAATTTTAGAGAAGGATGGAAAGATATTGGGGATAAATCCACTTGGTATTAATGGCTTTTTTATAGACGATCACAATCAGCTTTGGGCAACAGTCTATGGTGCGGGATTACTGAAGTATAACAAAGAGAAAGATAATTTTTCTTATGCAATTATTGACCGGGCCGATCCGCAAAGTATCCAGTACAATTACGAAACAAAGGCAATTACACAGGACAGGCAGGGTAATATATGGATAGGGTCTGATAAGGGTGTAAGCATTTTCAATCCCTACTATGATTACTTCGACATGCTGCGTCATGAACCGGGTAATCCCCGCTCATTGCCTGTGAATGAAATTGAGAGAGCATTTCAAACATCTGCAAATGAACTTTGGGTAGCAACCTGGGGAGGAGGTATTACAGTGTATGACAGTTTGCTTTCGTACAGCAGGAATTACAAATTTGACAAAGAAGAAGCAAATATGGTTTGGTGCTTTGCAGAGGATAAAAATCGGCGAGTGTGGATTGGCTGCCAGGGTGGGTGGGTAACAAGATATGATCCGCTTACCCGGGTTTTTGAAAAACCATTCCACATTAACAACCTTATCTCTACTGTCATTAGTATGACATCCGATAGGAGTGGGAATATCTATTTTGGGTATAACAGCGGCAGTATTGCAAAGTGGGATGCTATACGGGATACATTTGTTATCCTAAAGCAGAATACATCCTGGGGTAAAAGGGTTAGCCGCATTCAGTTCATGCGAGAGGATGCCCGCGGAAATATTTGGGTAGCCACAGGAGCTAAATTGTATAAGTTAGATACAAAAAGAATGCATTATACAGATTCAGTTCAGTTGGTTTCAAAAAATGCTATTCCCGAATATTCTGACTTTCTTTCTACTTTTTTTATTGTGAATGATAGTATCTTTCTGATAAATTCACTGAATGGAAAGCCAGGTTACTTGAATGTGTACACGAAAGAATTCAAAGAGTTATTAATTCCTGATGATATAGTCAGGGAACGGATTGCGAGCCTGTCGATCGACAAGTCCGGAAGTATATGGTTTACTTCGGGGACGAAATTATATCAGTTGATAGCAAGTACTCGTACCCGCTTGATTAATTATATTATCGACGATGGAAGAGTGAGTTCCCATTTTCGGCAATATGAGATACTGCCGTTAAGCAGTGGAAGATGGGCAATCTGGACGGGATCTGAAATATGTGTTTTTAATCCTCTACAATTGGCGGAAGGTGCTGAAGAGCGTGTAAAAAATCCCATTGTAGTAACGGGGTTCAGGTTGTTTGGCCGGTATCAAAAGATTGACTCAGCACTTAAGGCAGGAGACCCGTTGGTATTAAAGCATGATCAGAACTTCTTCACTATTGAGTTTTCCCCTCTTTCGTTTTCATCTGTTTCCAATCAGAAGTATTATTATAAATTATCGGGTATCAATCAAGACTGGGTTGCGGCTGACAAAAGTTACAGTGCGAGCTATACCAATGTGAAACCCGGAGAGTATGTGTTCAGTCTGCGCCCGGAAGGTGAAGATGCTGCGGATAAGGTTGTCTCTTTTGAAATTATCATCAAACCACCGTTTTACCATACCTGGTGGTTCTATACGCTTTCTTCAATGACGGTTGCACTTTTTATTACATTGCTTATTCGCCGCAGGATAAAAATGGTGCGTAGAGAGGGTGAACTTAAACAGAAAGTGGTCGAAACGGAGACGGCAGCCCTTCGTGCACAGATGAACCCACATTTCATATTTAATTGTCTCAGCGCTATTGATAATCTGATACAGAGCGGAGATAGAGATGAGGCTACTACTTATCTTGCCCGATTTGCTAAGCTCATCAGAAACGTTTTGGATAGCTCCAAGAATAATACAATAGCTTTTTACAAAGATTTTGAAACGATTAAGTTATTCCTGGAAATGGAGCAGTTCAGAAAAGGAAATAAGTTTGCCTATGAACTTCATGCAGATTCAGAATTGATAAATGGAGATTATAAGGTGCCTCCAATGCTCTTGCAGCCGTTTATCGAAAATGCAATCCATCATGGTTTGGCTAATAAGTTGGAAGGTAGAAAGTTGCTCACCGTAGAGGCCCGGCTACAAAAAGATAGTATCTGCTATACCGTAACAGATAGTGGAGTAGGAAGGGGTCGGGCAGCAGAATTGA
This sequence comes from Chitinophagaceae bacterium, assembly GCA_023957755.1. Classification (GTDB taxonomy): domain Bacteria; phylum Bacteroidota; class Bacteroidia; order Chitinophagales; family Chitinophagaceae; genus Ginsengibacter. The sequence goes on along the minus strand of JAMLGT010000005.1, from coordinate 133,402 downwards.
AAAGAATAAATAACCCACAGCACGTATCTTACGGAATAGACATTTCAAAACAACGAATATCTACGTATAACAATATTGGACAATCGGAAAACGAGAAGTTTGATGAGGACAGCCTTAAGATTATAGACCTGGAAGACGATAGGGGCAACCCCTGCGGCACTCAGGTGGAGATAAGATTAAACATTTATTCTTAACCTTAAAATTGTAGTATGCTTAGAGCTATTTTGGTAGATGACGAAGAAAGTAATTTAAGGTCATTGGATGTGAAGCTGAAAAACCATTGCCCTGAGGTAGAGGTAGTGGCACTTTGTGCAAGTGCACAGGAGGGGCTGGAACAAATTGAAACACTTCACCCCGATGTGGTATTTATGGATATAGAAATGCCTATTATGAATGCCTTTACCCTGCTTAGAAAGCTTTCGTGGAGAAATTTTGAACTTGTTTTCGTTACAGCTTACGACCATTATGCAGTACAGGCGATTAAGTTTAGTGCACTGGACTATTTGGTGAAACCTGTAGAAGTAAAAGACCTGAAACTTGCAGTATCCAAAGTACTCGAAAAGAAAATAGATAGCTCTAACAAAAGACTCGAACTACTTTTGGAGAATGTGTTAGGACAAAGAAAGGAGATTAAGAAAATTGCAGTCTCCTCCAGTACGGGGCTTCAATTTATAAAGGTGAGTGATATTGTTTTTTTGGAAGCTACAGGCAGCTATACTCAATTGTATTTGACCGACAAACGCAAATATATGACTTCACGTACCTTGAAGGAGTATGAAGAGATCTTGCCTGCAGATACATTTGTGCGAATTCACAATTCGCATATTATCAATAAGGACTACATTGAAAAGTACATTCGTGGCGAAGGTGGTCAGGTTATTCTGGAAGGTGGGATCCTTCTGGATATTTCGAAGAGGAAGAAAGCTGAATTCCTGAGAATAATTGGAGCTTAGCTTTATTCCTGAAATAATATTGTGACCGGAGTACGAAATAATAAGTCGTCAGCTTTAATAGACGGTCATCTCTGATACTTTTGATTTTATAGCGAAATAGAGATTACGAAAAGTGGGGAAGACTTCGCATAACGGTTGGGGTTACCTATTTCTCGTCGATCATTACATCAAAATAGCGCTCCCTGATTATCCGGATATGATGCAGTTCGTGGCCTGCAATTACGAAGAGCATGGCTAACACTGCAATCTTATATTCGTTCACCTGGCCAAAGGTGTCATAATCTTTTTCTGAGATGCTTTTAATGAATGCGACTGTGGAAGCCCGCATTGCAGTAAACTCTTCCACAAGGCTTTTCCATGAACGATTGTTGGCCCTGGAATTCCTGGCATAAAGTCCTTCGTCAAAAGAGGCTAATGGAGATTTTTCTCCTCGAGCGATAGCCAGCGCACGATAGGTGAAGATTCTTTCCGCATCGATTACATGTTGCAAAATTTCCTTAATAGTCCATTTGCCATCTGCATATCGGTATGTTGATTGTTCTTCGGTCAGGGATTGATAGAATTTTATAGATTTGGGAGACTGTGTTTCGATTATAGAAACGATATTATCCCCGTTCACAAGTTTGATGTAATTATTAAAATATGCCGGATAAGTTGCCGGATCAGGTCTCATGGCGTTGAGTTTTAGAACCGCAAAATAATTTAAACTGTCTGCTTAACTTGTTAATAAAGATTTAATACGAACAATTTAGTATTTGACGGAAATAGAATCCTTCAGCCACATGATGCCTCAATCCGGTTGGGGATGTTCCTGTCTTTTAAGTACGGGTATTATCCAATAGGCTATCTGGTCTTTCTTTCACCCTTCAGGGTTTGAGCGAGTTTCACTGCATTATAAGCATTCACTTCACCGCCTGTTTTCGAAATATCAGACAATTTTACCTTCACAGGGTCAGCATCCTGGGTGCCAGGTAATATCACGTCTTCGGTGATAGGAACCACCGATTCTTCAATTACGTATTTAAGTTGTTCGGCGCTGAGCGTAGGAAAATATTCCAGCAGCAGCGCCGCTATCCCCGATACTACAGGAGCAGCCATACTTGTACCACTCATTTTTCCATACATATTTCCTCCCGGCAGTGTAGAGTATATATTTACTCCGGGGGCGAATACATCCACAGAGTTTTTTCCATAATTGCTGAAACTTGCAGTAAACCCTCCATTAGTGGGGTCGCCGCTGGCACCTACAGTGATGAAGTTTCTCGCTTCGCCTGACCCATCCTGAAATACAGGATTGGGGAAGTTGAATGACGAGTCCAGATTCCTTGAATCGTTCCCTGCTGCATGCACGAGGAGTACATCATGTGCAGCTGCATACTTAACGGCATCGTCCACCCAGTTTTTTTGAGGAGAATAGCTCTTTCCAAAACTCATGCTGATGATTTTAGCGCCATTGTCAACAGCGTATCGGATAGCCAGTGCAATATCCTTGTCATGTTCGTCGCCATCAGGTACCGCACGTAACATCATTATTTTTACATTATCTGCCACACCGTCTATTCCCAGGTCGTTGTTTCGTGCTGCTCCTATGATACCGGAACAATGGGTGCCGTGGGATGGTGTGCCTGCCATAACATCTGAGTTGCCGTAGTATCTGTCGTTGATATCATCATAATTGTCTCCGACAATTTCACCCCTGTAGTCTCTCGGCGGCGTATCGGCATTTTGGGCTTTCCTGATTTTTCCCTGGAAATAATGAATTACATCTGTATTGGTTATTTTTTCATCATTATTTAGTTTCTGCAGTTCTTTGTACAATTGGACTGCGACCCAATCTTCCTGTCCTTCCGCTACATAATTTTTAAGGTCATTACCATCGAATACTTTTTTATTCAATTTCCTGGTGATAATACTGTCCCCTCCCAATAAGATATTAAGAATTCGCTTTTCAGACATCACTTCAAAAGGATTTACATCGTCCACCACTTCGTTTTTGGCCCTGATAAATTCTGCTGCCAGTATTTTATCTTCCCCATTCAATGCGGATGTATCCGGTAGGGTGTTTCCGAATTTGTTTTTTAGTTTCCAATATACACGTGAAGCTTCGTCTGAATCCTGCTTTACATTCTTTCCATCTTTCCCACCGAGGAAATTCCAGCCGTAGAGGTCATCTGTATATCCGTTTTTGTCGTCATCCTTTCCGTTGCCGGGTATCTCTTTTGTATTTTTCCAGAGCACAGGTTTTAAATCTTCGTGCAGGGTATCCACACCGCTATCGATTACGGCGACGATTACCTGCTGGCTTTTTTTACCTTTTAGCAGGCTATATGCACGGTCCAGGCTTATACCGTAAAATCCTGTCTTTTCGCGGTCAAGCAGGTGCCAGTTGTCGGGTGTGATCTTTTCGGTTAATTGTACAGCGGGAACCTCCTGCGCTAATAAATTGCTTATGGAAAAAGGTAAGAGTAAGGCTATCCAGAGAATCGTTTTTTTCATTCAGTTGTCAAATTGATCAAGTCACAAATATTTTGTTTTATTTTCAAAATTCTTGTGACAGATTTATTAATTATCAAATATTTATATTGTTGTCCGATTAAGTTGGGTTAAAGGCCAATGGGCTTAGGTTTTATATTTATTGCCTTACCCTTTATGGTAGGGCTATGAAAGTCTTACTCAACAAGGGCTTTAGCCACATTTTTCAATAATTTAACCGGACAATGATAAAGTATTTAGAAAAAAAATTCTTTATCCCCCGGAGCGGATTGAAGGGGATAATACTCAGGAAGCCGCTGTGTGGCGGCTTCCTGAGTTAATATTAGCTGATTCTATTTGAGATCGGGATATTTTATTTCCTGCCCCGGAGCCGGTGTGGCTTTTTTGATAAAGTTTCTGATATCCTCATTACTTGTCTTGAGATCTTCTTTCCTCAAATACATCATGTGGCCACTCCTGTAACCATGCCATTCCATTCGGTTATCCAGGCTGCCGGATTTGTTGATTTGCCACATATCATACTTCGCGTTGAAATAGTCGCAGGCTCCGTCATAATATCCTGATTGCACCATTAGATGCAATGCAGGGTTCGACATCATGGAGGCGCTTAACTGCATACCTGTCCGGTCAAAGTCGTTGCTCCAGGGCTGTACCGGGCCGAACATATAGTATTTTAAGTCTGTCTTGAATCCTAAATCATTTCTCAGATAATCGTTGATGGCGGGAGTAAAGGAGTTAAGCCAGGAATTGAGTTCCGCATTATAATCGGGCCCCATTCCTGCATCCATCTGATCCTTACCCAGGTAGCGGCTGTCGAGACGACCTACAGTATATCCTTTATCGCGGAGCAGATCTTTCCAGAAGAAGTTAGGCCGTATGACGAGGTTGTTTTGAGTAACACTTTCTTTCTTAAGTCCTGAGTACCGGGCCACGGTAGCAGCTATGGAGTTTCTTTCAGCAGCAGAGATAGATCCGCCTTTGGCTAATGCCGGTATATATTGGTTTACCGTGAAGCTTTCTACTTCAGGCAACACATCTACCAAATCTTTGCTTTGTAAATCGGCAGGCAATTGTTTGTGATACCATGCTGTGGCAGCGTAATAAGGGAGCATCAGTGCATCTCCTGCAGGGCCCGACCGTGATATACCCAAATCTGTGGGAGACACCAGGATGACGCCGTTCAGGTAAACCCATTCTGAATTCTGAAGTCGATTGGCTAACCCTGAAACCCGGGTTGTGCCATAGCTCTCACCAATGAGAAATTTAGGGGAAGCCCAGCGATTATTACGAGTGATGAAAGCGCCTATCCATGAAGAGAGATAATTAATATCTGCATTCACACCGAAGAATCTGGATTTGTCAACTGTCTTATCTACAATCCTTGAAAAGCCTGTGTTCACAGGACACACAAATACAATGTCAGCTACATCGATAATAGAGTATGGGTTTTCCTCTATTCCGAAAGGTTGTACGGGGTATCCTTCATCAGATATCTTAAGTCTGCGTGGACCGGTATATCCGATATTCATCCATACGCTTCCTGTGCCTGGCCCTCCATTGAAAGAAATAATTAATGGGCGTGTACTTCTGTCTTTTACATCATCCCTCGTATAATAAACATAAAAGAGTGTGGCAATCGCCTTGCCATCATCATTCCAGACGGGTTGCATTCCTGTGTTTGCAGTGTAGCTGAAACGTTGGCCTTTCACGGTGATCTGGTGCTGGGTGCGCACAACCGTATCTATTGGTACGTGTACGTCACCTGCGGAGGATGCCTTAGCAGCAGGCCTTGCCTGTGCGGAGGTGGCTTGTGAAGCCTGTGGAGCAGGTGGAGCACCTTGTGGCCGTTGTGCTTCTCCATAAGTGAATGAGAGCACTGCAATTGCAATAATAAAAGTTTTGAGAATGTGTGATTGATTCATAAGAAAATGTTTTTGGCTGGTTGTCAGCCGTAAAAATAAACTTTGATTCATCATTAAAGGAAAAAATAATTACGAACGGTAATACTGGAAAAACCGCAAAATCACGGTTTCACAATATATATTAGCCTGAAATACGGAATACGGCAGTGCGTAAGTTTACGCTCTTATGGTAAATTTCATATCCGGCTAAATCGGGTAGTTGTGCCCTTTTATCCCGGCTCTTTGTATGCTAATTTTGACATAGAATTTGACAAGCAATTATTTCCTGAACCTTCAGATTCTAATAGCTGGTCGTGTTTTCAAAAAAATGGCAGTAGTGCCCCACTTTTTTAAGTTACAAAATGGCAAACTAATCCAATACTCCAGGAAACCAACCCCAAAAGGATGAACTCGTTAAATTTAGTTTAACCTTGAAAAAGCTTCCGTTCCACACGGAAGTTTTTTTATTGTTTTCGGTTTTGAAACCATGCGCGAATTCTCGTCTCATCTTCCCTGATCTTTTGTGTCAGGGCATCTAACGAATCAAATTTTAGTTCGGGCCTCAGATAGGTTTTTAGGGATACCCTTATTTGGCGTCCATAGAGGTCTTCGTTGAAATCGAAAAGGTTGGCTTCAATGGTCAGCCTGTTATCCGTAATGGTAGGCCTGATACCAATGCTCATCATGCCCTGAATCTTTTGAGCATCTCCGGGTAGCGTGGCTTCAATTGCATAAATGCCATATCCGGGAATTAGTTTGTGGTTATCTTCTACCTTTATATTGGCGGTAGGAAAGCCGATTGTGCGGCCTATTTGATTGCCCTTAACTACTGTGCCTTCGAGGAAATAGTCATAGCCCAGGCATTCGTTTGCGGTGTCGATGTCTCCACTGAGCAATGCTTCCCTGATCTTTGTGGAGCTGATAGTGATCTCTTCGAGTACATAAGCCGGAATTTCATGAACTGAGTAATTGTAAACCGGGCTCAGGGCTTCAAGTAGTTTGTAATCCCCCTTTCTGTCTTTTCCAAAACGATGGTCGTAACCCGTAATAATAGATCTCGCATGAAGCTTTCCGATGAGAAAATCAGAAATGTACTTATCAGGAGGGGTGTCCGAAAACTCTCTGGTGAATTGCACCACCACTACATGGTCGATACCCTGCAAATCAAGCAACTCCATTTTCTCCTCGAAAGAATTTAATAATTGGAGTGAAGAATTTTTTTGCAAAACCAGGCGTGGATGTGGATGAAAAGTAACCAGCACTGATTCACCATTTTCCTTTAGGGCAATATCCTTTAGCTGGCTTATTATCTTGAGGTGCCCTTTGTGCACACCATCGAATGTGCCTGTAGTAATTGCGGCGTTTCTGAATACGGGTAATCGGTTAAGGTCTCTATGTATTTCCATCCGTTTGCAAAGTAAATATTATTTAGCCGCTTTTCATTTTTTACCCACTTGTGACACTAAGGATGCTGTTTTTTGTTCCACTTTTAAGTTTTTGGCTACCTTGCCGCCCCAAATAAAAACAAATTCAAGATTATGAGAAATCTAATAGTGGTATTGCTTGTGCTGATTCAATTTCCACTTTTCGGGCAGACAACTACAGTTACTGGTAAAGTAATAGACGCTTCCACAGGAGAGGCGCTCTCGGGAGCTTCGGTGGTTATCAAGTCTTCAGGAAAGGGAACTGTAACAAACAGTGAAGGAGCCTACACAATAAATGCGAGGATTCTGGATGTAATCGTTTTTTCGATGGTTGGTTATGAAACACAGTCTGTATCGGTAGGGCAGAAAAAGGATATTGTGGTCACGCTGATGCCACTTACATTTAGCCTGGATGGTATTGTGCTTGTCGGAAGCCGTGGTGCCGGACGTTCGAGAATAGAGACTTCAGTTCCTGTAGATGTGGTTAATGTGAAGGATTTGGCTTTAAGTTCGGCCCGAATGGATGTCACTTCAATTTTGAATGTAGCTGCTCCGTCGTTTAACTACAACCGGCAAAGCGGTAGTGATGGTGCCGACCATATCGATATTGCCACACTCAGAGGCATGTCACCCGATCAGACACTGGTACTGGTAAATGGGAAGAGAAGACATCCGGCGTCTGTGGTGTTGTTGTTCGGAACCCGTGGCCAGGGTAGTTCCGGAACCGACCTTAATGCCATCCCTTCTGCAGCAATCGACAGAGTGGAAGTGCTGAGAGATGGCGCATCCGCACAATATGGGTCAGATGCAGTGGCCGGTGTGATAAACTTAATTCTTAAGAGAGATATCAGAAAGGTAAATATTCAGGCAGGCTACTCCGGTTATCACGATCCTAAATTTAATCCTGCCTATGCTAAAGGGATGGCTGAAAATCAGTATATCTCTTCAGGAAAAATTGATGGGCTGGCCTTTAATGCTAGTGTGGATGGGGGAGTAGCTATTGGTAAGAATGGCGGTTTTCTGCATCTTACAGGAGAATTTACTTCACAGGCCAAGACTTTCAGACAAGTGCTGAAAAGTGACGACTGGACACCTTACTGGTCATTACCCGTGAATCCGGTGCGCCGCGCCAATGGCGAAGGATCTTCAAATACTGGTGGTGCATTTTTTAATATGGAGGTTCCTTTGTCGGCAAAAAGCACTTCAAATTTTTATGCCTTCGGTGGATATAATTATAAGTTTTCAGATGATTACGCCTATACGCGATCATGGAGCGGCATTATCGCACGTCCTGACCGCTTTCCAACAGATCCGTCTGGTAAGCCCTATATGGTGGATGGAATTGTACGGGTAACATCGGGCTCCGGCGGGGTTGATACAGTGTATGATCCCCACATCTGGACACATATTCAGGATATTTCCATTGCAACCGGGTTTAAAGGAAATATGGCCAATGATTGGTCATGGGATGTAAGTAATACGCTGGGCAAAAATGGATTTCACTTTTATGGTGACAAGACATTTAATGCATCTCTTGGTACTACCAAAACTCATTTCGATGATGGTGGGTATAGTTTCCTGCAAAACACAACAAACCTGAATTTCGTTAAACGAATTCATGGGATAGGCGAAGGCCTCAATCTGGCTATGGGGGCTGAATATCGTTATGAACAATACCGGTTGATGGCCGGGGAACCGGACTCGTACATGAATTATGATCCCTTACATCTCAAGGATGGCGGTGCACAGGGTTTTCCTGGTTATCAGCCGGGAGATGAAGTGAATGCACACCGCAGTAATATAGGATTGTATGTGGATGGTGAATTGGACCTAACCGATAAATGGTTGCTCGATGGAGCTGTTCGTGCAGAGAATTATAGCGATTTTGGATTTACCTCAAACTTTAAATTGGCGGCACGCTACAAAGCAACATCCAACCTGAACCTTAGAGGTTCTGTCAGCACAGGATTTCGGGCACCTTCATTGCAACAATTAAACTTTAGTTCCACGCTCACTGCTTTTCAGTCAAATAAGATTGTGTCTGTGAAGATATCTCCCAATTATAGCGAGATAACACGTTCGGCCGGAATCCCTGCTTTGAAGCAGGAAAAATCCTACAACGCAAGCCTGGGTTTAGCCTGGAAGCCGATGAGTAATCTGTTGGTGACCCTGGATGGATATTTAATTCATGTGAAGGACCGGGTGGTATTATCCGGACAATTTAATGCTAATGACCCAACTCTCGATCCTGCACTGATAGCAGAAATGGAACGTACCAATGTAACCACAACTCAGTTTTTTGCCAATGCAGTAAATACATCAAACCTTGGGTTAGACATAGTGGTGGACTATAAAAAGAAATTTGGGGAACAACACTTCAATGTACTATTGACAGGTAATCTGCAGCAGATGAAGATCACCAGGATTAATGTGCCCACGAAACTTTCAGATACTAAAACACATGAGGCTACTTTCTTCAATTATAATCAGCAAAGTGTTTTACTGGCCTCAGCGCCTCCGGCTAAGTTTGCTCTCGATCTGGAGTACGGAATCAAAAAGTTCTCGGTAGGAACCCACTTTACCTATTTTGGAAGAATCAGTTTTCTTGGGATAGGAGTCGGGCCTATTTATGAACTACCTGTGATACCTACTGATGCTGACCAGAATAAATTGATTAAATATGAAGTGGTTTATAAAGGGAAAGTGGCCAGCGACCTCTTCCTGTCTTATAAGATTAGCGATAAGATAAAGATATTTGTGGGGGCCGACAACATTTTCAATGTGCATCCTGATCTGGGAGTGCTTCAGGCTGCTAAATTCTGGTCGTTTAATAACCAGTCGGGTGGCCCGTGGGATGCTGTACAGATGGGGCAGAATGGACGAAGGTATTTCACAAGAGTAGCATTTACTTTGTAAAAAGAAGATTATCCTTATTTAATGCGGCGCATAATTTCATGTGCCGCATTGTTTTTTATTAATAGTACTAATTATTCTACTTTTACAACCTTTGTAAAAACGGAGAATCAGATGTCATTGTATTCCAGGCGGGGTGTGTCAGCACAAAAAGAAGAAGTTCATTACGCGGTGAAAGACCTGTATCAGGGATTATATAAAAAAGCGTTCTGCAAGGTATATCCTGATTATCTTACAGATAATGATGATTATGTGAACATCATGCACGCAGATGGTGCCGGTACCAAAAGTATTCTGGCTTATCTATATTGGAAAGAGACCGGGGATATTTCTGTTTGGCGTGGTATCGCACAGGATGCTATTGTGATGAATCTGGACGACCTCATTTGTGTAGGGGTGTATGACAAAATTCTTTTCAGCAGTACCATAGACAGAAACAAGAATCTGATCCCCGCCGAAGTGTTGAAGGAAATCATTGATGGTTCTGAAGAATTTTTTGAACTGATGCGTTCCTGTGGAGTGAATATTTATTACATGGGAGGGGAGACTGCGGACGTAGGTGATGTGGTGAGAACGATAGCGGTGAACGGTACTATGACCGCACGGTGGCCTAAATCAGGTATTGTTACTAATGAAAAAATAAGGCCGGGAGATGTGATTGTGGGACTGGCTTCTTATGGTAAAGCTATCTACGAAAAAGAGTATAACAGCGGTATTGCAAGTAATGGGCTTACTTCAGCCCGGCACGACATTCTTGAAAATTACTATGCACAGCATTTTCCTGAATCTTACGATCCATCATTGTCAGGTGATGTGGTGTATATAGGCAAACATAGAATTAACGATATAAAAGAGATACTTTCTCCCACACGTACGTTTGCTCCCGTGATGAAGCAGATTCTTAAAAAGCACTTTGATGACGTACACGGGCTTATCCATTGCAGTGGCGGTGGGCAGACGAAGTGTCTCAAATATGTGCCTGACTTTGTGAGGATTGTAAAGAAAGATTTGTTTGAGGTGCCTCCAATCTTTAATAAGATAAAGGAAGCCAGTGGCGTGGGTAATCACGAAATGTATCAGGTGTTTAATATGGGATGCCGAATGGAGATTTACATACCTGAAAATAAAGCTGCAGAGATTATGGATATTGCAGATGCTTTTGAGATTGAGGCAAAGATTATAGGAAAGGTGGAATCGTCTGAGGAAAAAGAACTCATCATTGAATGTGCAGACGAGATTTTGTATTATCAGTAATTCCCGCGGATATCGTGCTGACAGGATTTCTTGCCAGATGCGGAATGATACCCATATTTTTTGACGAAGAACACCCGCAACTAAAAAAACGGGTCATTGCGGGCACCGACCCGCAATCTCATATAGCATTCTGATGAGATCCCGTGTCAAGCACGGGATGACAGTGGGAATGGTGATGAGATTCTGCATCGAGCTCAGAATGACTGTGCTTTTTATTCCCCTCCTTTGGAGGGGTGTCTGACGCAGGAAGACGGGGTGGTCTTTTATTAGTGGTTGGTGTCCTCACCAACCACTAAACTGCCGCCATTGCGGGCACCGACCCGCAATCTCGTGTATCATCCTTATGAGATTCTGTGTCGCAGCACAGAATGACAGAAGGTAAGGTAATGAGATTCTGCATCAGATGCGGAATGACTGTTTTCTTTATTCCCCTCCTTTGGAGGGGTGTCTGACGAAGGAAGACGGGGTGGTCTTACCCCTGCGATTGCGGGCACCGACCCGCAATCTCGTTTTGCATCCTTATGAGATTCTGTGTCGTAGCACAGAATGACAGAGGGTATGGTAATGAGATTCCGCATCAGGTGCGGAATGACTATGCTCTTTATTCCCCTCCTTTGGAGGGGTGTCTGACGAAGGAAGACGGGGTGGTCTTACCCTTGCTTTTACAGAAGCAGACCCGCAATCTCAAATTACCTCTTGCTACCCGATGTATAAGCGCGCCATTTCTCAATAAGTCCTTCCATATCCTCAGGTAATTTACTTTCAAAAAAAAGGGGCTCTCTAGTTTCCGGATGAATAAAACCCAACTGATAGGCATGAAGTGCATGCCGCGGACAAATAGAAAAGCAATTATCAATAAACTGCTTGTACTTTGAAAATACAGTTCCCTTCACTATTCTGTCGCCACCATACAGTTCGTCATTGAAAAGAGGATGGCCGATATATTTCATGTGCACCCTGATCTGATGTGTACGGCCGGTTTCAAGCCTGCATTCAACCAGCGTTGTATAATTGAAGCGCTCCTTTACTTCATAATGTGTGATAGCATCTTTCCCATGATCTCCTTCCGGAAAGGCATCAAATAACTTTCTAAACCTCAGATTTCTCCCCACGTGAGCCACGATTGTTCCGGAGTCATCAGGAAGATCGCCCCATACCAACGCCATATATCTGCGATGAACAGTATGTTCGAAAAACTGCCTGGCCAGAAATGCCAGGGCTTTTGAATTCTTTGCCAATACGAGAAGGCCTGATGTGTTTTTATCGATCCGGTGTACTAAACCGAACCTGTTCAGGTCTTCCTCAGTAAGATTGGGATGCTGTTGTAGCAGGTGAAAGGCTACTGCATTTACCAGTGTTCCCGAAGGGTTGCCGCTTCCGGGGTGCACGACCATTCCGGCGGGCTTGTCAATCACTAATACATCCTCATCTTCAAACACAATATTGATTGGAATATTTTCAGGAATAATTTCGTTAAGGTCGGGAGAATAATCCTGGTACACCACAATGGTATCATCGGGCCTGATTTTATAGTTTGACTTCACAGGCCTGGAGTTTACGAGTACCCGTTCCTGTTCTATTGCCTGTTGTATCTTGTTTCGGGTAGCCCCTTCAATCCGGTTCATCAGGAATTTGTCTATCCGCAATGGTTCCTGTCCTTTGGCGCATACTATAGTGTGCGTCTCGTACAACTCGTCTGATGATGCTATCTGCTCGTCATCCATAACTTAGATTTTGAATGAGTGGGCACGTGTTTTCTATACCCAATACCCTTTAAAGGTACTTGGAAAAATCTTTCTCATTTAGCCTGACAGCAGCATTATTGCTTTACCTGCTTATTTATTTGGATTAGTAGAAGTAGGTGGTGCGGCTTAACCTATTTCAGATTATGATATACTTTTTGCACGTCTTCATCCTGCTCCAGGGCGTCTATCATTTTGAGCACTTCTGTGGCATATTCTTCTGACAGCTCTACGGTATTAGCAGGAATCCAGGACAATTCCGAACTTATAACTTCAATATTCTTTTCTTCCAACGCCTTTGACATGTTGCCAAAGTCATTAAATGGTGTGCGGATAATAATATTATCCTCACTGTCTTCTCCTATTTCCTGAAGTCCATAGTCTATCAGGTCCAGTTCAAGTTCTTCCAAATCCTGACCTGTATTTTTGATCTTGAATTCTCCCATATGGTTAAACATGAAGGATACGCTTCCGCTGGTTCCTAATGAGCCGCCATTTCTATTGAAGTGCATTCTTACGTTTGCTACAGTACGAGTGGGATTGTCCGTTGCTGTTTCTACCAACACGGCAATTCCGTGAGCCGCATAGCCTTCATATACTTCTTCGTGGTAATCAGTCTTGTCTTTACCCATAGCGCGCTTAATTGCTGCTTCTACACGGTCTTTGGGCATATTAACAGCCTTTGCATTCTGCACACATCTCCTGAGCGCAGGATTGTTCTCCGGCTCTGGGCCTCCCTGCTTTACGGCAATAGCGATTTCCTTTCCAATACGGGTAAATTGTTTGGCCATTCTGTCCCAGCGGGCAAACATGGTGGCCTTTCTCACTTCAAAAATTCTTCCCATGCATAATACTTTAGGGTCGCAAATTTAAGAAGTTATATTTATTAGAAAGAGTAGGGTGCATATTTCCTGTTTGGCATTCGATCCGGATGAAGTATCAATTTATAATGTCAATTGAGATTAGAGAACAATGAAAGGTCGGCATCCTACACCCGATGTGGGCTCTCATCACTTTCCCACTGTCATTCTGTGCTCCGACACAGAATCTTATAAGGATGCAAAACGAGATTGCGGGTCGGTGCCCGCAATGACACGCCGTTTTTTTGTGATGATGTAACCAAAAAGTGTTGTCATTCCGCACGCCGATGCGGAATCTCATCACCATCCCCACTGTCATTCTGTGCTGCGACACAGAATCTCATAAGAATACAAAAGGAGATTGCGGGTCGGTGCCCGCAATGACACGCCGTTTTATTGTGATGATGTAACCAAAAAGTGTTGTCATTCCGCACCCGATGCGGAATCTCATCACCATCCCCACTGTCATTCCACATCCGAAAAGATACCTCATGCAAAAGCTTATCTGATATCCATTGAAAATAAATAACACAATATCCCTTAGTTTTGATCCTTTCAGATATGGAAAAGCCTGAAAAAATCATATTTGGTAAGCCTGTAGGCGAATGGAAAATACTTCTCAACAAACTGTTCTTTGGGGGCAGGTCAAGGGAGGGTACACAGTTCGATCTCTGGCTATTGGGAGTTATCCTTTTCAGTGTGATCATTATTTTATTGATATCAGTACCATCCATTGAAAAGAAGTATGGCCTTATTTTATCAATACTTGAATGGTTCTTTACCATAGTTTTTACCATAGAATATTTTTTGCGTATATGGGTGTCGAAGGAGAAGGTCAAATATGTAACCAGCTTCTATGGGATTGTGGACTTTGTTTCTATTTTTCCTGCTTATCTGGGTTTTCTTGATTTTAGTTTTAGGGCACTGCTCATTTTAAGATCACTCAGGCTGTTGCGTATTTTTAAAATTTTGCGATTACGTGCATTTCTGACTGAAGCGCAATATATAAGAAAAGCACTGCTGCACAGTTATCGCAAGATTCTGATCTTCATGATGTTTATCAGTCTGCTGGTAATAATTATTGGTTCTATCATGTACATAGTTGAGGAAGGAACCCCTGGCTTTGAAAGTATCCCTGATTCCATTTATTGGGCCGCAGTCACCATAACTACTGTAGGATACGGTGATGTAGCTCCAATGACCCCACTGGGAAAGTTCCTCAGCATTGTGGTGATGCTTTGTGGTTACAGTATCATTGCAGTACCTACGGGAATTGTTACTGCCGAAATGGCTCGTAGTCAGATGAACACACAACCCAATGATAAGAAATGTCCCGCATGCGGTTATTCCAGACTTGCTGCAACCGCACATTTTTGTAGTAATTGTGGAGAATCATTGACTCCTCCCAAAGAAAATCAGGCCTGAGAGGTTGATTTGTTTCACTCACAGGCCTGATATCAGGATTTTAACGTAGCATCATTGTGTAGAACTATCCGATTGTGGGTCTGAGGTATCCGATTGTAACGGAGCCTCTGTCGTGCCCGGAATTCCTGCCGGCTTCGCGTTTAGAATTTGTTCCATTTGATTTACGTTTGTTAGTATTTGTTGTACTACCTGATTGTCGTATTGCAAAATGTTTTGTTGATTCACATCCAGACTTTGGTAATAGGCTGTCTGCTGTTCCAAATCCTTTTTTAAGGCACCCATGATTTTCTTTGTCATGGCAGTGTCCTGTGCTGTATAGGCCGCAAGGAGAAACTGATAGGTGGACTGATTATGAATTTGACCACGCGAAGGCATGCCGTATGGCATATTGGATGGAAGTATATTGTCATCACATCTTTTGAGCAGGTTTCTTGCCCTTTCAAGGTCTCCATTGTCAGCCAGATAAAGAGCAGCCTGGGCAAAGGCGCGCCTGATGGAATTTAAGTGTCCGCGATTGTCCTCATCAAAGTACACACCCTTTCTCTGGGCATTGCCAAACTTAAATTTGTGCATCATTACATCATAAGTAAAGTCGCCCTGATAATGATCGTTTGCTACAGGTACTAATCTGTAAACCATTCCTTCTGTTCTAAGGTAATTTCCAAAGCCCAGTTCACCAAAGGGCGAAGTAAAGCAAATGGGGCGTTCCCAATTATTTGCTGCGATCATATTTAGGATAGCAGTTTCATTCTTCATTAACGCACCCCGTGCAGGAAGTGTAAAGTGAATAGTATCTTCTATTTGCTCTCCCGGTTTCACGGTGCCATTTTTTTCCACAACACTCCGGTCGACAGGTACATATACACTCCTTGTGGGGTAAGCATTGATCAGATCGTCATTGTTGAGATAGGTATAAGCAGGGGCATCGCTACCGGCATAATCTTTCATCATGGTGAGCAGATCCATTGGCTTATCCTTTACGGATGCAAACCCGGGAAGGGTAGGGATATAATATATTGCATCGCGCTTACTTCCTATTATCTGATCAGGATTCCATACCTGTGCGATTGGTGCGCTCTTATTGACAGCGTATCTCAACTGGTTTATATACCAGTCGGTTCCCAGCAGACTGAAATTTATCACCCGCACGTCCGGACGTACACCTAGCACTTCCTGAGCAAACCACAAAGGATAGGTGTCGTTATCGCCGAAAGTAATAAGTATGGCATTTGGGGCGCAGCTTTCAAGATAGTTCACCGCAAGATCAGGAGCCAGCGTTTTATGGCTGCGGTCATGATTATCCCACTCCTGGAATCCCATTATCACAGGCACTGCCAGAAGGCAAAGTACACCGGCTGCAACGGAAGCCATTTTGGGAGCAATAACTTTTTGAAACCATTCTTTCACCATCATCACACCTAGCCCAATCCATATTGCAAAGGCATAAAACGAGCCTACGTATGCGTAATCACGTTCACGAGGCTGGTTGCCTGCCTGATTGAGATAAATAACGATAGCAATACCCGTAAAGAAGAATAGTAGCAGGGTCACAAGGAAATCTTTCTTATCTCTAATCACATGAAAGGCCAGTCCGATCAATCCTAAAATAAATGGTAGTGCAAAAAGGCTGGTGTTTGCCTTATCTTCTTTGAGCGAGTCGGGGAGTTTAGACTGATCTCCCAGTCTCATGTTGTCATAAAACCCGATACCTGTTTTCCAGTTTCCATCTCTTACATTACCCATTTCAATACCCTGGATATCGTTTTGCCTTCCGGCAAAATTCCACATAAAGTAACGCCAGTACATCCAGTTAAACTGATAGCTAAAGAAGAAGGCGATATTATCTCCCATTGTGGGTGCATCATAGTATTTTCCTGTTTTGGGATCTTTGCCTATCCCGGCAAATGAGGCATAGTAATCAGCATGGCTCTGGTCATTATTAGAGTCCCACATTCTTGGGAAAAAGTGAAGATCAGCAGGGCTGTACACAGGAGTAGCTTTGGTCCCTTTCTTTTCGTATTTTGTTTTACCCTTTACGTAGGTAGCTTCGTAATTCACTGTTTCCGGAGTAGCAGTAAAGTCCTGCCCCTTTAAGATAGGCCAGTCGCCATATTGCTCGCGGCTGAGGTAGCCCACAAGGCTTGCCGGATTGTCCACATTAAACATATCAATGGGAGTATTGGCATTGGAGCGGATCAGGGTAGTAACATAAGTTGAGAATCCCAGTAGCACAAAAGCGAAAGCCCACATTGCCAACTTCAGGAAGTTCCAGTTGCGCTTCATGGCAATTTTCAATACAATGTATATCAGTACGCCAATCAACACAAAGAAGAAGGCAAAGCCGGTGAAAAATGGCGCTCCGAATGAATTTGTAAACAGGATATCAAATTTCCCGGCCAGCTTAATTGTCCATTGAATCATAGGCACCTGCACTAACCCGGTGATGACACATCCTGCAATAAATGCCCAGAAAGTGCCCCATCGTGTGGCCTCATACCTTTTAAAGTAGTAAACCATTACAATTGCAGGAATGGTCAGGATACAAAGCAGGTGTACACCCACGGATAATCCTGTCAGATAAAAAATAAGAATCAGCCAGCGATCGGCCTTTGTGAAATGCCCTTTAATGCCTGCTTTTATTTCAGCAGTTACGTCGTGCTCCCACTTAAGCCCGGCCCAAAACACGATTGCAGTAAAGAAGGATGAACTTGCATACACTTCAGACTCTACTGCGCTGTACCAGAATGAATCGCTGAAGGTATATGCCAGGGCACCTACTATGCCGGCAGACATGATTGTAATGAGTTCAGTAGAGGTGAACTCACCTGAAGGGTTTGATTTTTCTACTATTTTTCTGGCAAAGTGGGTGATGGTCCAGAATAGAAAAAGAATAGTAAAGGCACTCATCAGGGCACTCATGGCGTTCAATCCGAGAATTGCATTATTAGGATCGCTGAACGGAATCATAAAAAGCCTTCCAAGCAGAATAAAAAGCGGTGCACCCGGTGGATGGGGAATTTGAAGCTTAAATGCGCTGGAGGCAAATTCTCCACAATCCCAGAGACTGCCTGATGCTTCCATAGTTGCCAGATAAGTAAACGCAGCAATAGCAAAAACAACCCAGCCGGTAATATTGTTAATCCGCTTAAAGTTCATATTGGTTTTATTTTTTCGAGTGAAGCAAATATAAAGCTATGATTCATAAGTAAAACAGGTAGTGCGTAAATTAATGTTAAGTAATTAGGGGTTGGCGAAGCGCTAATTCCCGACATTTTTTTTTGTGTAGTATCCATTTCTTACAGCAGGTATCACTTGTCTGTATATTCTTACCGATTATCAAGGATTGGAGAGCCGTCCGGATAAAAAAATTATATTGCGTATTCTAATAACCTAAACCTCTTATTTAATAATGAAAAGAATTTTTCTTCTGCTCACATCCGCTCTCCTGTTGAATGTTGTATTGGCACAGGACTCTGTGACTGTGGCAGATTACCAAAGAGCACAACAATTTTTGGGAGCAGGTACTTCCAGGCTGGTAAAGAATGGATCACTTTTTCCGAATTGGATTGACGGAAGTAATTTTTGGTATAGCTTGACCGGAGCCTCAGGCAGGTTGGAATATTATCTGGTAAATGGAGCACGAAATACGCGTGTGCCCGCCTTTAACTCTGAAAAGCTTGCAGCAGCCTTATCAAAACAATCCGAAAAGCCTGTGTCGGCTGATAAATTAAATCCGGGCCAGCTTATCTATTCAAAGGATATGAAGACTTTTACTTTCACCTTTGAAGGATTTTCCTGGACTTATAATCCCAAGTCTAACAAGTTGATTAAAGGGGAGAGTGCGTCCCGTCCCCAGGGGGCTTCACAGGGAGGGTTTGGCTTTGGCCGGAGAGCATTCGGAGGCGCTTCGCCGGATGGCACCAAGACTGTTTTCATCAAGGATGATAACCTCTGGATCAGGGAAGTAGCTTCGGGAAAGACGTATCCACTCACTAAAGACGGAATAAAGGACTATGGTTATGCTACGGATAATGCAGGTTGGAAACATTCAGATAATGCAATAGTGTCCTGGTCGCCCGACTCTAAAATGATTTTTACATTTAAACAGGATCAGCGCCTGGTAGGTGATATGTATCTGGTTACCACTAATGTAGGCCATCCGAAATTAGAGAGCTGGAAGTATCCTTTGCCGGGGGATGAGCATGTGGCCATGCTGGAAAGAGTGGTGATTCATGTAGATGAACATCAACCCAAAATTGTTAAATTAAAAATGGAGAGAGATTATCACCGTGCCACCACAGGTGATGATATCTCCGGTATGGGAGGGCTTGCAGATGTAGCATGGAGCAAAGATGGGTCGTCTATTGCATTTGTATCCTCATCGCGCGATCATAAGGTCGCTAAGTTCAGAATCGCCAATCCACAAACAGGTGAAGTAAGGGATGTCTTTTCGGAAA
The DNA here is from genome assembly GCA_023957755.1 of Chitinophagaceae bacterium. Lineage (GTDB taxonomy): Bacteria > Bacteroidota > Bacteroidia > Chitinophagales > Chitinophagaceae > Ginsengibacter. The sequence goes on along the minus strand of JAMLGT010000005.1, from coordinate 113,980 downwards.
TTTCACCTACCCAGTTTGAATCAGGTCAGATGGGTGAAAGCTGGCAATATCTTCCTGAGACCAATGAAGTAGTATGGTATTCAGAGCGCGATAATTATGGCCATCTGTATCTCTATGATCTTAATACAGGTAAGGTTAAAAATCAGATTACCAAAGGAAATTATGTGGTAGCCAATGTTACGAAAACCGACCTTAAGGAAAGAAAATTCTATTTCAATGCTTTTGGCCTTGACCCTGTAAATCCGTATTACCGGCATTTTTGTGTGGTTAATTTTGATGGTACGGGATTCCGCGATCTTACCCCGGAAGAAGGAGACCATAGAGTTTCTCCGTCACCCTCAGGAGAGTATTTTGTAAATACGTATTCCCAACCGCATATTCCTCCTGTATTCAACCTCAGAAATATCAGAAACAATGCAGTGCTTGCATTAGGTGAGGCGGATGTGTCAGAGCTTAAAGAAAAGCTGGACTGGAAACCTGTAACTCCTTTCAAGGTAAAAGCTGCCGATGGGGTTACCGATATCTACGGATTGATGTACACACCTACCAAAATGGAACCGGGAAAGAAGTATCCGGTGGTGGACTATATTTATCCGGGCCCACAGGCAGGAAGCATTGGGGCAAATTGGGCGTTCTCTCCTGTAAGGGGTGATCATCAGGCACTGGCAGAATTAGGATTTGTGGTAGTGATGATAGAAGGTACATGCAACCCTTATCGCACCAAAGCCTTCCATGATATGTGCTACGGAAATATGGGAGAAAACACATTGCCTGATCAGATAGCGGGAATTAAGCAATTAGCTGCAAAGTATCCTTTTATGGACATAAATAAAGTAGGTATCTGGGGGCATTCAGGTGGAGGATTTGCCACCGCAGCCGCGATGCTTAAGTTTCCTGATTTCTTTAAGGTAGGAATTTCAGAATCAGGTAACCATGACAATCGTAATTATGAAGATGACTGGGGAGAGCGTTATATCGGATTGCTCACAAAGAATGCAGATGGAACTGATAATTATACGATGCAGGCTAACCAGATGTATGCAGAGAATTTAAAAGGAAAACTGTTGCTGGTGCATGGGCTAATGGATAATAATGTGCCACCCTACAATACACTCCTGGTGGTAAAGGCCTTGCAGGATGCCAACAAAGATTTTGATCTTATTATCTTCCCCGATAGCCGACATGGTTTTGGTAAATATTCTAATTATATGATGCGTACCAGATGGGATTATTTTGTGAAGAATCTGAAAGGAGCATTACATCCTAAAGAATTTAAAATAGGACAGTAATCAGAAATTAGGAAAGTAATTCAAAATTGTATTCAATCTTAAAACTCAATAAACAAAAAGTCTAACATGAAAAGAATTCTTTTTATAGCTACAGCATTCACTTTTGCTGTAAGCGCTTCAGCCCAGAATGGAGGCATCATAAAGCTGGAGAAAGGTAAAAAGTACAAGGTCGAGAATAAAATAACCACTAATAATGTAACTGATGTGCAGGGGCAGCAGGTGGAAAGCAATGTGGATGTCTCAGTTACCTACAATGTGGAAGTTGCTGACTTCGCAGGGAATCGATATACAATAAAAAGTACGTTGTCTTCGGTCAGGATGAAGGCGAATATGATGGGGCAGGAGTTTAATTATGATTCTGATGATCCATCATCTTCAGGCGGCCCATTAAGTGTAGGAGTAGCCGATTTGGTGGGTAAGCAAACTACTATTGTGGTAGATAATTCGGGACGACCGGTTGAAGAGGAGAAGGAAAAGAAAAGTGAGGTATCTTCTTTAGTAAATCAGTTTGGCAGTGCTGATTATATGGTGAAGTCTGTAGTGATCGCACTTCCGTCTAATCTGAAAGTTGGGGACACATGGAATGTGTCTGACCCCGAAACAGCACCGGTGGCCAACAACATCACCTACACGGTCAAGTCAATTGATGGTAATGTAGCCACCCTTGCATTTACAGGTACTACGAAAAGCAAGACAACTGTGGAAAATTCAGGTATGGAAATTCATACCAATTCAAGCGGGAAGGTGGAAGGTGAGGTTACCGTGGACAAGAGCACAGGCCTGGTTAAGGGTAACAAATCTACGTCTGAATCCACCGGCTCTGTAGAAATGATGGGGCAGGAGTTCCCTTTGCAGGCGAACATGGCATTGGAGACAACGGTTTCTGAGGTCAAGTGATTCAAAGTTTGTTTAGATATTCAAAGGAGGGTACCTTTAGTATCCTCCTTTTTTTATGGGGTCGTGAGTGGATTTCCTCCTGAGTAGAAGGTATTGTATCCATTGCTATTGCGAAAAGTGATCTGCAATCACATTATGCAGCCTGATGAGATTCCGCATCAGGTGCGGAATGACTGTCCTTTTTATTCCCCTCCTCTGGAGGGGTGTCTGACGAAGGAAGACGGGGTGGTCTTTTATTAGTGGTTGGTGTCCTCACCAACCACTAAACCGCCGCCATTGCGGGTACCGACCTGCAATCTCATATAGCATGCTGATGAGATCCCGTGTCAAGCACGGGATGACAGTGGTCTTTATTAGTGGTTGGTGTCCTCGCCAACCACTAAACTGTCGCCATTGCGGGCACCGACCCGCAATCTCATAACATTACTAGCGGTAGTGAGGATACCACCCACTAAAAATAAAGAAAAGTATTTTTGAATATATAGAATATCCTATATTTGTTTAGTAATTTCAGCACCCACACTGATTGCTAACGTCCCCAAAGTACACGCCCTTATTGAATCCATCATCCTGTTGAGAGCCGGAGTGCTGTCCAATCTTCCTTTGTAAATAACTCAATGGATTTTTCATTATTAAAAAAATGAAATCATGAGGAAGATTTACGGACTCTTAATAACCTTACTGAGTTTTGCTGTTAGCGGTTGGGGGCAATCGCAAACTTATACCATCACCGCAACGGGAAGCGGTACCTGGACTGCACCCTGTGGGGTTACATCTATCACAGTTGAGGCATGGGGCGGAGGTGGTGCCGGAGGAAGAAGGACATCAAACGGATACGGAGGTGGCGGAGGCGGAGGCGCGTATTCTGCCAGCATTATTACTGTTATACCCGGAAATACTTATAATCTTTTTGTTGGTGCAGGTGCTGCAGGAGGGAATAACCCCGGTTCTGGCCAGGACAGTTGGTTCAACAATAATACAACTGTAATGGCAAAGGGCGGTTCAAGTGTTGCAAATAATACTACTACAGGGGCTCAAGGGGGCCTTGCTACTCAGGGATATGGAAATACTAAATCTGACGGTGCAACAGGTTCAAATGCCGGCTCTTCAAATGGAGGTGCGGGAGGTGCTGCTGGTGGAACCGGAGGTGGTGCAGGGGGTGCAGGACGAAGTGGAACACAGGGGGCAGGATCTGATGGAAATTCACCAGGCGGTGGTGGAGGTGGTGCTTATAGAAATGGAAATAATTTCAATGGTGGAAGCGGCGGCGATGGAATGATTAAGATTACTTATAATGGTTATTGTACACCATCCTTTTTATTTGGAACTGCATCTATTCAAAATGTAACTTTTGCAGGAATAAACCAAAACACTAGTTCTAGTTCAACCATTCAAAATTTATATTATTGTTCCGTGACAGGAAACGTCACAGTTGGGAGCACATATACTTTTACTTTTACCGGATATACAAGTAATACATATTATTATACCACAGTGTTTATTGATTGGAATCAGAATGGAAGTTTCGATGACAATGGAGAATCTTTTCAAATTGGAAGAACTCGTAATTCTGGAACTGCTTCTGCGAATATTACAATTCCATCTGGTGCATTGACAGGGAACACAATGATGAGAGTTTTTCAACGCCAAGGTAATTATCCGTCAAACTCTTGTGATGGAACGGGGAATTACGGACAAACCCAGAATTATGTATTAAATATATCTTCCCCTGCTTCCATCACAACAAGTTCTATCAGCGGATCCCCATTTTGTGCTGGTAGCGCAGTTTCTGTTCCCTTTACCAGTTCCGGTACGTTTAATACTGGAAATATTTACACTGCACAGTTATCAAATGCATCCGGGAGCTTTAGTTCTCCAACAAATATTGGTACCCTTACAAGCACTGCTAATTCCGGAACTATTTCGGCAATTATCCCGGCAGGAACCGCCAATGGAGCAGGTTACAGAATTAGGGTGATCAGTAGTAATCCATCGGTTACGGGAAGTGATAACGGAGCAAATATTACGATTACATCCCCTATTGCCAACGCCGGCTCTTCAAACCCTGCCATCTGCCAGGGAGGTACTACTACCGGACTTGGAGGTAGCATAGGTGGTTCTGCAACCGGTGGAACCTGGAGTGATGGTGGCATCGGAGGGACATTTAGTCCGGATGCAAATACACTAAATGCTACCTGGACACCGCCGGCAGGGTATTCAGGAACGGCTACGCTTACACTCACAACCACCGGAGGAAGTTGTGGTACTGCTACATCTTCCAAGAGTCAGGTTGTGAACCCGACATTAGTATCAGGAAGTATTAGCGCTGACCAGACCATTTGCTACAATGCTTCGCCGGCAACATTAAATAGTGTTACGTTGCCATCAGGAGGAACTGGAAGTTATACCTACCAGTGGCAATCATCTCCGGATAATAGTACCTGGACAAATATTGGCGGCACAAACAGTGCAAATTATTCACCCGGTAATTTAACAGCTACCACTTATTTCCGTCGTTCGGCAACTTCAGGTACCTGTGGAACAGTTTATTCCAATTCGGTATTAATCACAGTACTTCCGCAGATTACATCCGGGGTAATTGGTTCGGCACAAAGTATTTGTTATAATACCACTCCGGCGGAGATTACAAATAGTACATCGCCAACAGGAGGTACAGGTAGCTTTACTTACCAGTGGCAATCCTCGCCCAATGGTACATCTGGCTGGACAACAATCGGTGGTGCCAGCTCAGATTCTTATCAACCCGGAGCCCTTACAACCACAACTTATTTTCGTCGGGTGGAAACATCCGGATCCTGTGCTTCTGTTTATTCAAATGTGATTCAGATAACTGTTTATGGGGATCTGACACCAGGAGCAGTAGGTACTTCTCAAACGATATGTTACAATACAGCACCTTCTTCATTTACGAATATAACTTCCCCTTCAGGTGGCCCGGGTGCATACACATACCAATGGCAGTCTTCTCCGGATAACAGTACCTGGACTGATATCACAGGAGCAGGCGCAGCTACCTATACGGCAGGGAGCTTAACTGCTACCACTTATTTCCGTAGGAATGTTACATCAGGAAGTTGTGGTACGGTTAGTTCAAATGTGATAACCATAACAGTCAATCCAAATTTAGCAGCAGGCAGTATCAGCGCTGATCAGACCATTTGCTACAATACATCACCAGCATCATTAAATAGTGTTACGTTGCCATCGGGCGGAACAGGAAGTTATACTTACCAGTGGCAATCATCTCCGGATAATAGCACCTGGACAAATATTGGAAGCGCCATGTCCAGTACGTATGCTCCCGGAGTGCTTACTCAGACTACTTATTTCCGGAGGGTTGAAACTTCGGGAACCTGTGGAACTGTAAATTCCAATGTGGTTACTATTACGGTTAACCCGCTCCCAACTGCTACCATTAGTGGCACTACAACAGTTTGTCAAAATAGCCCTCAGCCAAAAATTACTTTCACCGGAGCTAACGGCACTGCACCTTACACTTTTACCTATACAATAAATGGAGGATCACCTCAAACGGTAACAACTGTTTCCGGAAACACAGTAGATGTGAATGTGCCTACCACAGTTGCAGGTACCTTTACTTATGCGCTGGTAAGCGTACAGGATGGAAGTGCTACTGCCTGTTCACAGGCACAGAGCGGAACAGCAGTGGTTACAATTAAGATTCCACCATCTATATCTGTGAATCCGATAAGTGTAAACACCTGTGCTACACTTCCTGCTAATTTTAGCGTAACCGCTTCAGGGGATGATCTTACTTATCAATGGTATAAAGTAGGTACGCCTGACATTGCTGTCTCTAATACCGTAAATATTTCGGGCTCGCAAACTGCCAACCTGCACTTCAATCAGGCTTCAGTGGCTGATGCTGGCAATTATTATGTAATTGTTAGCGGTAACGGAGCATGTTCATCGGTTACATCTGCAGTGGTAACATTTACAGTTAATGAACAGATGGTATTTTCACAACAACCGGTTTCTACGGCTGTTTGTACAGGAGGTACAGCTACGCTTTCTGTAACTGTTACAGGAGGTGTGGGTGTTACCTATCAATGGAGACGAGGAACGGTGAATATTTCAAATGGTACCCAGGGAAGTGGTGCCGTAATTTCAGGAGTTAATAGTTCAGCACTGACCATTTCCAATGCTACACTTGCTGAATCAGGGAATGATTATAATGTAATTGCTTATTCTTTAGCAGGGTGCAATTCGGCATTATCCTCAAATGCATCGGTAATAGTGAATCCAACGCCTACAGTGAATAGTATTGCCAATAAAGCGCTTTGTAACGGTTCTTCTACCGGAGCTATAAACTTTACCGGTGGTGTAGCAGGTACGGTTTATAACTGGACCAATGATAATACGGCAATAGGTCTGGCAGCAAGTGGTACAGGCAATATTTCTGCATTTAATGTAACGAACAGTACCAATGCACCGATTACGGCTACCATTACTGTAACGCCTTCTTACACCAATGCCGGTTCTCCATCTACCACCTGCACGGGAGCTTCCATCACCTTTACGATTACCGTTAACCCTACTATTTCGGTAAACGCTATTTCTGATCAGTCATTGTGTAACGGTGCATCGACTTCTGCAATTCATTTCACTTATCCGAATACGGGTGGTAGTATGGTTTATAACTGGACTAATTCAGCCCCAGCTATTGGATTACCTGCTTCTGGTGTGGGAGATATAGCATCCTTTCCCGCCATAAACAATGGTACAGCACCTGTAGTCGCAACCATAACTGTTACACCAACCTTCACCAATTCCGGAAGCCCAAGTTCTGCATGTGCAGGATCTCCGGTTACCTTTACAATAACAGTTAACCCGACTCCTAAGCTGAGCAGCAGCCTGACCCCACCGGCTATTTGTAATAATACCACATTCAGTTATAACCCAACCAGTGCAACCAATGGCGTTACCTTTAGCTGGAGCCGTGCAGCAGTCGCTGGAATCAGTAATGGGGCTGCGAGTGGAACCGGAAATCCAAATGAAACATTAATAAACACAACTCCCAACCCGGTCAGTGTAGTGTATGTATATACGTTAGTAGGTAATGGTTGTAGCAATACCCAAAATGTAACCGTTGTAGTGAATCCAACACCCGTTTTGAGTTCTACCTTAACTCCACCTGATGTATGTAGCAGTTCGCCATTCAGTTACAGTGCCACAAGCCTCACATCAGGCACGACCTTTAGCTGGACAAGAGCGGCAGTAGCAGGTATCAGCAACGGAGCAGCTTCCGGAAGTGGGAATATTAATGAGACCTTAATCAATACCAGCAGTGTGCCGGTAAATGTAACTTATGTTTATACCTTAACAGCCAACGGTTGTACCAATACACAAAATGTGGTGGTAAAAGTAAATCCATTAGTTATAATAGCACCATTGACCCAGGAAGTTTGTAACAACACCCCTATTTCTACAATAAATATTAGTGGCTTTCCTGCAGGGTCTATCACGAGTTGGTACAGAACTACCCCTGTCGGGATATCATCATCAGATATTCCTACAAGTGGCACAGGAGCCATTAGTGGAACTTTTGTAAATTCATCAACTTCATCCATTAATGTAAACTTTACCATAAATGCAATAGCAGATAATGGATGTACATCTTCGGCTACAGCAGTAGTAACGGTGGATGCACCTTTGGTGGCGCCTGTAATAGGAGATAACCAAACTATATGCGGATTTAGCCAGACTCCAGGTAAGTTAATAATAAAATCAGAGCCTTCAGGAGGAAAAGGCCCATATTCATATCAGTGGGAATCAAATGATCCGAACAACCCAGGATGGCAAACAATAATTGGTGCCACCGGAACTACTTATCAACCCTCAGTTGATATGAAATACAGACTAAAAATAACTAGTGCATCTGGATGTGATGTAGTTTATAGTAATGAAGTTTCAATTGCATCTAGCGGAGCTATTAGCTTAAATTTAAATTCATCAATCAAGCCAATTGGGCCTTATTGTGTGAATGAATCATTTAAAGTTCATGCAGATGCCTTCTCTTTGCTACGTGAAGTTAGATACGGTTGGAGTTATAATTCTAATTACATAATAAATGATCCATCCAATGGAACTAATCCAAGTAGTACGACCGACTTTGGGTGGTTTGTCTGGGGAAAGGATTTAAATTTTACAACATTAAATAATGGAAACAATCCTGTATCTACAACAGTAAGGGTAATCCCTTATATTATTAATTGGAATGGGACGGTTGGTTGTAATTTGTCGCCTATTGATTTCAATATTATCATAAACCCTGTTGCGAAAGTAAATGATATAAATAGCCAAAGTGTATGTGCGGGATCAACTGTTACAGTTCCAAATTTCAGTAGCCCGACTACCGGAGGTACTGTTACTTATTCCTGGACAAACAATAATATTTCAATAGGATTAGGTGCAAGTGGTTCGGGAAATATCAGTTCATTTACTGCAACTAACGCAACCACAAGTCCAATAACTGCTACTATTACAGTTACCCCTTCATTTACAAATGGTGGAAAAACTTGTTCCGGAACACCAAAGACTTTTACAATTACAGTTAATCCTTCACCTGCAGTAACTATAACTCCCGGAGCCCAGACCATTTGTTCAGGAGGCACAACAAATATTGGATTAACAAGCAATGTTTCTGGTTCAACAATTAGCTGGACAGTCGCTTCTCAAACAGGAGTTACTGGTGCATCTGCCGGTAATGGCACTTTAATTTCTCAAACCTTAGCTGCTACCGGTTCAATACCAGGAACAGTTGTTTATTCTGTAAACGCATCTGCTAATGGTTGTACTGGTAGTACCAAAACCGTAACGGTTACTGTAAATCCAACCCCTGTTGCAGCGATCTCTGTTGCTGACGCTACTGTTTGTAGAGGTTCAGGAACTACGGTTACTATTACAGGAACCCCCAATACTTTAGTTGCTTATACTGTGAATGGAGTTGCAGCAGCTCCGGTTACTCTAAGTGCTTCCGGAACTTATCCAATCAGCACAGGAAACTTAACCTTAAACACAACGTATGCGTTAACCGGAATTCAATTCCCATCTGCACCGAATTGTGCACAATCATTGTCATCAAGTATAACAGTGAATGTAAATCCGACTGCAACGGCTTCCATTAGTGGAGGTGGCACAATTTGTAAAGGGCAGTCTGCATCTATTATTTTAACCGGCACTGCTAATACTATTGTTACATATAACGATGGAACTTCTGATCAAACTGCAACTTTGGATGGCAGTGGAAATGCAACGATCACTTTAAGTCCGTCCACAACTACTACCTACACACTTAAGACTGTATCCTATAGCGGAACCCCTTCCTGTACACAAAATCTGAGTGGAAGTGTAACCATTACTGTTAACCCGGATGCTAATGCAGGCACACTTACTGCTTCAGGCAGCACCACCTTGTGTATTGGCAGTACGGTTACTTTGACCAGTAATGGAGACGCAGGTAATTGGAGTAGCGATAATACCAGTGTTGCAACGGTAAATCCATCAACTGATGTGGTTACAGCTGTGGGTGCCGGTTCTGCTAATATTATTTATACCGTTACCAGTGGATGTAACAATCCTAAATCGGCATCAATACCAATAACGGTAAATCCAAATGCAACAGCAGGAACTATATCAGGGTATAACGGAACTCCAGTTTGTGCTACTTCTAACGTAAATCTATATAGCAGCATTTCCGGTGGTACCTGGACATCGGGGAACACAGCCATTGCAACCGTTGATCCTTCAACTGGCGTAGTGTCTCCTAAAGGCCCGGGAACAGCTACTATTACTTACACAGTTAATAGCGGGTGTAATGCACCTGCAACGGCAACTATAGATGTTACTTTTGTAAATGCTGGTCCTACACTTACGCCGGGAGCAATTACCGGACCAACTGGTAATATCTGCCCTAATGAAGACGGATTTACCTTTAGCGTCACTCCGGTTACAGATGCATCCTATTATTTGTGGCAATTGCCGGCAGGATGGACAATTACGTCTGCTGATCCACTTTCAAACAACATCACTGTGAAGACTGGTTATACAAGTGGAACTGTAAAAGTTTCAGCAGGTAATGCATGTACATATAATTCTAATACCAGCGATTTGATTGTTAAATTACACAATGTGTGGGCTGGTGTTGTCGATACAGATTGGAACAAAGCTGGTAACTGGAGTGATAACCTGGTATCATCCTCCTCCTGCCCGGATATAGTGATTCCTTCATCAGCACCCAATCAGCCCGTAATTCCAACAGGGACCGTCCAGGTGAATAATTTGGTAATGATTGGCAATTCTGCATCTTTGACTTTGAATAATACAGCTAATCTTAAAGTATCTGGCTCATTAACCATACCAGTAGGATCTTATATCGACGTTACCGACGCCACCATTGAATTTAATGGTTCTTCTGCCCAGAATATTTCCAGCAGTAATTTCAAGGATACCACAATTAAATATCTGGTTATCAGTAACTCAGCCGGAGTCACGGTAGCTCCTGGAGGCAATTCGCTCGCTATTGCCGGCAAGCTTTCGTTTGGAACTCCAAATGCCGGCTTAAATTCAGGCGACAATATCACACTGAAGTCCACCAAAGCTCACACTGCAAATCTGGGTGAGGTGGGTGTATCAAATACTGTGAGCGGTAAATTCACAGTAGAGCGTTACATCAACATAGGAACTGGCACAGGTGAACATGGCAAGGCATGGCATGTGATTGCACCTAACACTAGTGGTCAGACGATAAAGCAGAGCTGGATGGAAAACGGGGATAATTCGGTAAATAATTATGGTATCAATCTGACAGGTGCAGCAGGTGCTGGCTGGGATGGAGTATCTCCCTCTCCTGCAATCAAGTATTACGTTCCAAATTCCGGACAAGGTGCGTGGGCAGGGGCTGCCAATTCAGGTGTGCCACTGGATTCTAAGAACGCATGGATGGTATTTGTAAGAGGCGACAGGAGTGTGACCGGACAATGGGATGCCCCTAAACCAACCACACTCAGAAGCAAAGGAACTATCAAAACCGGTACGCAGACAATTACGGTTCCTGCAATTGTGAATGGATTTTACCTGATAGGTAATCCATATCCTTCTGCAGTGGATGCGCGATTGATTACAGGATTAGGTACTACACTAACCTATTATGTATGGAACCCGAATCAAGGGGGAATTTATGGGCTGGGGGCATATCAAACCTTTGCCTATGATGGTACTAATTATATTTCGGTTCCTCAGAAAACCGGGAAGCCCGATACAATATATAATAACATTCAGAGTGGACAGGGTTTCTTTGTGCAGACAACAGGAACAGCTTATGATGTGATATTCAACGAGAGCGCTAAGGTAGATCCTTCAGATAATACAATGTTCTTCAGAGGTAATGGTGAAGGTAGCAGGCAAGTTGGGACTTTACGTTCAAATGTGCTTTCGGGTGATGGCACCATCCTGGATGGAACACTGCAATTCTTCTCCGACGATTATTCCAACGAGGTGGATATGGCCGATGGCAGAAAGATGATGAATACAGGAATCAACCTCTCAGTGAAGGTGCGCAATAATCTGCTGGTAGTGGAGCGCAGAGCCCCACTCACTATGGAGGATACCATCTATTACAACCTTACAGGCACAGCAAACGGCAAATACACCTTCTCTCTTGAAGCAGCAGGATTGTCCGCTTCAGGATTAGAAGGCTGGTTTGAAGATGCCTTCACAGGTCAGCGCCATGCGGTGAGTATGGGAGGGGTGACCAATATCTCCTTTGATATCACGGGAGCCGCAGCCTCCAAGGCAGCCCACAGGTTCAGGTTAGTCTTCAAGGCTGCACTGGGTCCGGTACCGGTGACCTTTGTAAAGATAAATGCAATAAAAGACGGCAACACGGTGAAGGTGACATGGGATGTGGCCAATGAAATCAATCTGCAGAAGTATGTGGTAATGAAATCGGCCGATGGCAACACCTTCCACGATCTTGCGGAAGTGAAGGCAGCCGGCAGCAAACAATACAGCCTGACAGACGATAAACCGATGAACGGGTTTAACTACTACCGCATCAGGAGCGTGGACAAAGACGGATCGCAATCATTCTCAACGATTGCCAAAGTATGGATGGGAGGAGGAGAGATGAAGATAGGAGTATTCCCGAACCCAATCAGGAATGGAGTAGTGAAACTGAGGTTTGAAAATGCAATGCCGGGTAAATATGTAATCAGATTGTATAACCCTGGGGGGCAGACTATAGTATCAAAGGAAATATCAATTGCAGGGGGAGCATACAGCGAATCGATACCATGGGATTACAAAATGGCGCATGGCACCTACCAACTGGAGGTGACCAAACCAGATGGCAGCCGGAAGATGATTATTGTGATGTATTGATATAAAACACAAGAGATGCATTGTAAGAGGTCATTTGATTAGAATGGCCTCTTTTGATTTTTGGAGAGAAAGGTTTTCGGAGTTCGAAAAGGATAGGGTTCAGGAAGTGCGTAAGGGGTAGGTTTCAAAATGCGGCTAAAGCCTGAATAGGCAGTCTCTTTTTACGGTTGGCTAAAGCCAACCGTAAAAGATTTTAGGGGGTTTACTGCGGTTTGCTTCTAAGTCAGAATTTTCAAATTGCGTATTGGCTCTTTGCGCCGCAACTGCTCTTTTCGGCTGAAGTAGTTTTGTGATTAAAGTGCTTTTACTGACTATTATTATCGTTGGCTTTAGCCAACGGAATGAAAGGTAACGGGGTACGGCTTTAGCCACATTACTTATGAGACTAAAGTCTCAGGAGATAGCCTTTCTTTTCAGTTGGCTAAAGCCAACGGTAAAAGGTGCAAAGAGGTTTGCTGTGGTTTGCCTTTTTCTAAGTCAGAACTTTCAAATTGCGTATTGCCTCTTCCTGCCCCAACTTCTCTTTTCGGCTGAAGTAGTTTTATGTTTAAAGTGCTTTTACTGACTATTATTATCGTTGGCTTTAGCCAACGGAAAAAGAATTTAAGTCTTACGGCTTCAGCCACATTGTTCTTAGTAAAATGCGGCTGAAGCCCATGTTGGGTGAGACTTTCATATTCTTGCCCTGAAGGACAGGGTAATAATTTAAAATCCTAAGTGACTACATTCCCACTTCCCGGCTTTGTCCTGACATAACCTGGAATGTTTCTTTTTCATCAGGGAAAATGAGAAAGGAGAATAATACCCACAAGAAGGATGAGTCGCTTAGTGAGGTCAAATTATCAGGAAATTGATAAAACCAATTGATAACCGGCGGTTGTGTATTTTAATAATTCAGAACCCGACAAGCCGCAAATCGCAGGAACCAGCCTCTTGAATCACTTTATATTATACAGAGAATGAGCATTTTATACGAGTAATAAATAAATTATTACTTCCACTCTTGCATTTCAAAATGGCAAAGTATATTTTTGCTGTTGCTCGACCGTATTCTGCGGGAGCGGTATTCCTACATCTTATAGAATTTCCACCTTCGTAATTCATGATTTCTCTGAAGCCTCCGCTTCCAACTTTCCTTTGTAATTACCTCTGTTAAGTTTTATCACAAAGAAAAAATGAAATCATGAGGAAATTTTACACACTATTAGCTGCTTTGCTATTCGCTATTACGGGCTTCGGGCAGACGCAGACTGTTACTTTTAATACCACAGGTGACCATACCTGGACAGCTCCTTGTGGAGTTACATCCATTACCGTTGAAGTATGGGGTGGTGGAGGCCACGGAGGCAGAAGATCATCAAACGGATATGGTGGCGGAGGTGGCGGAGGCGCCTACTCCAGAAGTACTATTACTGTGGTTCCGGGAACTACCTACAACCTTCATGTGGGTGCGGGAGCCAGCGGAAACAACAATAATGAAGGAGGCGAAAGTTGGTTTAGGAATCGAACTACCGTAATGGCTAAAGGAGGCCATAGTGTGGGAAATAATTCAACAAGTGGTGTAAATGGAGGATTAGCAAGCCAGGGGTACGGTACCACCAGAATTAATGGTCAGAATGGGGGAAATGCCGTAACAGGAGGCAATGTAAATAGCAGAAGAGGCGGTAATGGTGGAAATGGCGGTGCCCCTAATGGGGGAGCAGGAGGAAATGGCAGAACTAATGCACAGGGACAGGGAGCAGGCCATGAAGGAAACCAGCCTGGTGGCGGCGGTGGCGGTGCTTACAGGGCTTCATCCGGTAATAGGTTAGGAGGTGCAGGCGGAGATGGCAAGGTTGTAGTTACATATAATGGACAAGCCTCTATTTATTGTGATGCAGAATTCTGGCGTACCCGTCCGATTACCTCTGTGAATTTTGCCGGATCGACGACAACCTCGAGTGCATCAACAGATGCTGGTGGATACGAATTGTTTTGTTCACCCATCAGATCCGTTAACAGATCTCAAAGTTATACCATCACTCTCAAGGGAAATACGGACGATTGGTATTTTTGGGGATATCCGCTTACAGACTTCAGACTCTATTTCACCGTATTTATAGATTGGAACCAGGATGGAGACTTTAATGATTCCGGGGAACGTATAAATATCTCGGGGTATATTTCACAAAGCAATGGTACAGACAGTAAATCGATTTCTCAAAATATCACGATACCAGCCGGAGCCAAGCTCGGACAGACTAAGATGAGAATAGTTGCACAATCCGGTACCGAAGGCTACGTGAACAATGCATGTGAAGAAAGCAACGATTTTCACTATGGACAGGTGGAAGACTATTTATTGGAAGTAAACGATCTCGTGTGTCAACAACCGACTTCTGCAACTGCTAATAACCAATCATCCCTCACTATTTGCGAGGGGGAAGATGTAACTCTTCGCCAGACAGGAGGCCAATTAGGAAGTGGCCAGACCTGGAAATGGTATGTGAACAACCCATCCGGAGCACTTGTGGGTACTTCCACAAATTCTGATGCTTCGATAATGGTCAATCCGACAACTACCACCACCTACTATGTACGTGCAGAAGGCGGAGTTTGTGGAACCGGCGGTGCTGGAAAAACAGTTACTGTAACGGTTAAAAATACACCCACTATTACCCATTCATCAGGCAGTCTGAGTCAAACCGTTTGTACTTCAAGCCCGATTCAAAATGTAGTGTTCAATATTGGCGGTGGCGCTACTGGCGCTTCGGTTAGTGGATTACCTCTAGGCTTAAATGGTAGTTATAGTGCAGGAATTTTTACAATTAGCGGTTCGTCTAATCAGGCAGGAAGTTTTACCTATACGGTAACAACCAGCGGAGGTGCACCATGTGAAAATGCCACGTTTACAGGGCAAATAACCCTCGTGGCCAAACTCAGTGGATTAAAATATTCTACTTCAAATAAATTTACATTCTGTAAGGATGGGCAAATCGCTCCGCTGATTCCCTCTTTGACAGGTGGAACTGCTAATTCATATTCGCTTGATGCTTCAACACCATCACTGCCTGCAGGTTTGAGTCTGGATCCTTTAACCGGAATTATTTCAGGTACTCCTATTGCAACACAGTCGGCAGCGAACTATATCATTATAGCATCGAATGGCACCTGCCAGACTCAGGTAACTATAGAAATTAGTGTCACCGCTGCAGGGGCTCAGTCATTCAATGTAATACCTTCAGGAAACTATGAATTTTGTTCATCTCCCGTAAGCACATTACACATTAAGCTGGAATATTCGGAAGCGGGTAAAAATTATCAACTTTATCGTGACGGGATTGCTGTGGGCAGCGCCGTGGCGGGTGATTCAAATGGCGGGGAAATTTCATTTGGAAATCATTCTGCTGCTGGAGTATATACAATCAAGACAACCGATGCATGTGGAACCCTTATGAATGGTTCTGTAACTATTGCTGTCACTCCTATTCCCACCACTACTTTTACTTACCCTTCAGGCGGTAACTTCTGTACCGATGAATTGACAGCAGTGCCTTTGATTTCAGGGAATCCAAAGACAGGTGTATTTTCTTCTACACCAGGACTTGTATTTGCAAGTATCTATACCGGTGAAATAGATTTGGAAAACAGTACACCCGGAACATATACCGTTACCTACACTATAGCTTCCTCCGGCGGATGTGCACTTTATTCAACCACAGGAAGTGTCACTATTAACGGTCCAGTTACAGCTTACCAGGTACAGGGTGGAGGAGAGTATTGTGTAGGTGCTACCGGTCCGGAAATTACTTTGAGTGGCTCACAGACAGGGGTTTCCTATCAATTATACAGAGACGGAAATGCTGTGGGTAGCCCTGTGCCGGGTACGGGTAGTGCAATTAGTTTTGGAAACCATACTGTTACTGGGAACTATTATGTGAATGCAACTGACCCATGTGGTACAGAGATGGATGGTGATGTAAATATTATTGCAAGGCCGGTGCCAACTACTCCGGTAATCTCCGCCTCAACAAACACAGTCTGTGAGGGAACGGTATTGCCTTTGATTGCTTCAGCCGGTAGTCCTGTCACTACCAATCTCTCGAAAACAGTAAGTTCGGGAAATAAGAATTTTGCAATTCCCGATAATAACAGTAATGGCACTTACATTCCGTTATCTGTATCCGGAATTCCTGCCAATGCAGTCATTACCGAAGTGTTGGTTACTTTTAATATAACTCATAGCGATACCAGACAATTAATTGTCAACTTAAAAGGGCCAAACGGGAACGTGTTGAACGTGGCGAATAAGTTAGGAGGGAATAATAATGCGGGCAGAACAAACTTTACCAACACCGGAATTAATACTTCTTCTACAACTTCGATTACTACTGCCGTAGCACCATTTAGCAGCATCTATAAAGCTCAAGGTGCGTTGGGTGTGGTAGGTGCCGGGTATGTGATTAATAACTCCTCAAATGTGCCTGCGTTGGCTGATTTGTTAGATGGTAATGGGGTTGGCGCAAATGGAGTATGGATATTAAGTGTGCGTGATGATGTAAGCTCAACTTCAGGAACTTTCGTGAACTGGAGCATCCAGATTTCTTACAAAACAATTTCTAATACTACACAGGTAACCTGGGCTGCAGCGACCGATCTTTTCTCTGACCCTGCCACTTCTTTAGCCTACACATCAGGTACAGAGGCTGACCAGGTATTCTTCAAGCCTGCCTCATCAGGCAATAAGACCTATACTGCAACCAGCACTAATGAATATGGATGTACGGCCTCATCTCCAATTACAATTACTGTGAAGGCGTCCCCGGCACTGAAAGTTGCAGCAGACTATTGTATTGATATCCAAAACAGCAAGATAGTAATCACAGCAACGGACACTTCAAATAGCGGAATTAATAGTGCTTCCTGGAAGTGGAGTTCAGGGTACGACGATGGCCCTGTCAATACATCTTCAAACAGTACTATTAAAACAAAGACATCGGGCAATTTCCATGTATCTGCCTTAGGTACTAACGGATGCCTTGCGACAGGTACCATAAGCATTGCTCAGGAACTGGTTGTAAATGGTGACTTCGAGGATGGAGATGTCGGGTTTGAGTCTGATTACCTGTCAGCACCAGAAATGTATATTCCGGGGAATTCCAGTACCGGATTGTACCCTGAAGACAGGTATGCTGTTCATAATAATCCTCAGGATTATCACAAAAATTTCTGGGGTACTGACCACACACGGGCTGATGGTACAGGTAAGTTTATGATGGTAAACGGATTCCGTGTAGATGATAAGGTTATCTGGAGGCAGACTGTAACCGTATTGCCTAATACAAAATACTATTTTTCAGCTTACGCAGTAAGTTTAAACGATGTATCACCTTTTGCAAACCTGGTATTTCGTGTAAATGGGGTACAAGTAGGAGTAAATACCGGACCGCTTGCTTCTAAGCCCGGCAATAATAATCCAGGTGTCTGGAAACGTTTCTACGGCGAATGGCAGTCTATGGGAGCATCAACTGCAGTTATTGAAATTATAAATCTGCAAACTGCACCAGGAGGAAATGATTTTGGAATAGATGATATCTCATTCGGTACTCTTTCTACATTCTTTAACCTGAAGAGTCCTGAACCCACTACTGCACAGGTATTGTGTGCTGAAAGCAGCCTTGATTTTATCGCCTACGAAGCCGGTGGTAAGGGTGATGCGCCCACACTCACCTGGTCGGCATCAAACCCGGGCGGTATTACCTCTTACTGGAATGGGCGCGACTACCGACTTACGGGCCAACCTGCGACACCGGGTACCTATACGTACTCATTAAGCCTGGAAGTGTGTGACCAGCAGTATCTTGTCAGGTCAGGTACGGTAGAAGTGAAACATCCTTCTGATGCGGGTACATTCAAAAATGCAATCAATAATGCAATTCCTATCTGCTATGATGCTTCAGGCAGAGCAGAGCTTCAAAATAATTATGGAGATATTCTCAAATGGGAATACTCTACCAATCAGTCGACCTGGAATACGCTTAATTCCAATAATACTTATTATGACTATACCAACCTGCAGGATCCGCTTTACCTGCGTGCGTATGCTTTGCAGAGAGATAATCTGGGCAATGCGATCAAAGGCTGTGAAGAAGCCGTGTCGGAAGTAGTGAAGTTAGGTATAAAGAATATGTGGGAGGGTAATAATACAAGTGCATGGAGTACGGCTGGTAACTGGAGCTTTGCGACCGTTCCGGATCCGGGGTGCGATTACGTAATCATTCCGGATGTAGGTGCCAAACCTTATCCCGTACTTTCTGATGCAAGACAGGTAAAAAATCTTATTATCAGAAATAATGCTTCGGTAACTGTAAACAATACAGGTGTGTTAAAAGTATCTGGTGTGATCAGTAAAATTGGCAACGGAGTGATAGACAGTAAAGCAGGTACAATGGAGTTCAATGGCACTGCTGCGCAGACAATCACAAGCAGCTTGTTTAGAGATACCACGATCAACAAGCTTGTAGTGAGCAATACTAATGGATTGAATGTTAGCGGTTCGGGTGCGGCTCTGGCGATTTCGGGAAAACTTTCATTTGGAACTGCAAATGCGAAAATTAATACCGGAGACAATCTGACATTGAAGTCAACCAAACAACATACAGCAAGCCTGGGTGTAGTGGGCGCGTCTAACTCCGTAAATGGTAAACTCACAGTAGAACGCTATATTAATGTGGGAACCGGAGCAGGAGAACATGATAAGAAGTGGATTATTATAGCTACTAACACTAATGGACAGACGATAAAGGAAAGCTGGATGGAAGGAGGGGGAAGCCTGGCATCTACCGGTTATGGTATCATGCTGAGTGGGCCGGAAGGTACAGCAGGAGGATGGGATATGTCATCTCCATCGCCGGCGATAAAATACTTTGTGCCGGCAACCGGCCAGGGTTCATGGAAAGGTGCAGCAGGAGCTAATGTGGCCCTTAAGAGTCAGGATGCATGGATGGTATTCGTGAGAGGAGACAGAAGTGTAACCGGAATATGGGATGCTCCCAAACCCACCACATTGCGTAGCAAGGGTACTGTGTTTACAGGTACAAAATCAGTTTCAATTCCGGCCATTGATCAGGGATTCTATCTGGTGGGCAACCCTTATCCTTCAGCTATCGATATGAGAAATGTAACGGGTATGGGAACCACCGGCACTTACTATGTGTGGAACCCTAATCTGGGTGGAATCTATGGACTGGGTGCATATCAGACCTTCACCTACGATGTTCATACCGGAAATTATGTTTCGGTGCCCGGAAGGGACACTGTAGCCAATTTATTGAATAGTGGTCAGGGATTCTTTGTGCAGACATTCACTTCCGGTGGTAACATCACTTTTGAAGAAGCAGACAAGGTGGACGAATCGGATAATACCATGTTCTTCAGGGGTAATGGTAGTGGTAAAAAGTTGGGAGTACTGCGCACTAATATCTTATCTGCAGATGGTACTTTACAGGACGGTACACTTCAAATCTTCTCAGATGAGTATTCAAATGGAGTGGACAGAGCTGACGGAAGAAAGATGATCAATACGGGTATAAACCTTTCTGTAAAAGTGAGCAATCAACTGTTGGTTGTGGAAAGAAGGCAGCCCCTGAACATGAAAGACACCATCTATTATAACCTTACCGGTGTGGCGAATGGAAAATACAGCCTGGCATTGCAAACAACCGATATCGCATTTACCGGTTTAGAAGGATGGCTTGAGGATTCCTTCACAGGACAACGCCACTCTGTAAATATGGATGGTATCACCTCAGTAGCCTTTGATGTGACAAGCGCCGCGGCTTCCAAGGCAGCAAACAGATTCAGAATGGTATTTACTTCTGCATTCGGGCCAATGCCTGTAACCTTTGTGAAAGTGGATGCAGCGAAAGAAGGAAGTGAAGTAAGAGTGAAATGGGATGTAGCCAATGAAATCAACTTGCAGCAATATGTAGTGATGAGGTCGGCCGATGGCAATAAGTTTACTGACATTGTAAGTGTAAATGCTGAGGGTAAACCATCGTACAATGCACTAGACAGGCAGCCGGTTAGTGGATACAATTACTACCGTATCAGAAGTGTAGATAAGGATGGTAAAGAAGCCTATTCCTCAATCGTGAAAGTATGGATGGGTGCAGGTGAGGCGAAGATATCGGTGTTCCCTAATCCGATAGTCAACGGAGTGGTGAATCTGAAACTGGAAAATATGACGGCCGGAAAGTATAATGTCAAACTGCTTAATCCAATTGGTCAGGTGATCCTCACACGCGAGATCGACCATTCGGGAGGCAATTATACAGAGCGTATCCCCTGGGATTATAAGATGGCACATGGCACTTATCAGTTAGAGGTAAGACAGCCGGATGGTACGCAGAAGGTGATCAGAATATTATACTAATCTATTTTTCTTGTGATTAAACAATAAAAGGCTACCTGAAAGGGTGGCCTTTTTCTTTATTAGAATGCTATTAATTTCATTAACTTATTGGTTACGACGGTATTACAAAGGGGGGTATGTTTGAATAATTTGGGTATAAAAATTCTTACGCACGTCTTTTGAAAATTGCCATTATATATTACTTTTGTATTACCCTTCAGTACCTACAAAGAGAGCGCCCTAATGTGAACGAATCAATTATCGCACTTTCACGAGTACCGATTAGGAAACTTGCTCCTCTTCCTATTGAATAAATCCCGGTCTGATATCCTGGAAAGAAGTTTAATCACAATTCAATGGGAAAGTTTTACACATTTTCAGGAAATTATATTAGCAGGATTGGATTGGCCATGTTGCTGATGCTCTTCTCATTCCCTGTATTTTCATTGCAGGGGCCGGGTGCCGGTTGGCCTTATGAGCGTAAGATAACCCTGAGTACGCCTACCACAATGAATAATTATCAGGTTCGGGTAACGCTTTCCGCAACCACAATGGGAAATCCATATACCAATGTCAGAAGTGATGGATATGATCTTAGATTTTATGATAATAATGATATACTCTGCAATTACTGGGTTGAGAAATGGGACAATACGGATACATCCATTATTTGGGTGAAGGTACCTTCAAATAATTGCTCATTTTTGAATATGTATTATGGTAATGCCGGTGCACCTGATGGCCAGAGCAGTCCGACCGATGTGTTTGACTGGTTCGATGGATTTGATGGCACAGCCTTAGGCTCAATTTGGAATACGGAAGTTTCGGGAGGCGGAACGATTACAGTGAATGGAGGAAATGTCACGCTTTCAAAAACTACTGCTACTACAGATTATGCGTATCTTTTTCCAAAATCACCCGGATTTTCTACGGCTTCAACTTCTTTTTATTTAGAGTCAAAGTTCTATGCCACCGAATATAGCAGGAACAGATTTTATGCTTCGGACAGATCAGGTAATGTCACCCCGGGGGTGCCTTATCGGCCATTAGGATTCGATTATGGATATTATAACGATGCCTCTAATACAGGTGAGGGTTACGCATGGTACACTTATATGAGTGGAGATGTGACGAAGGTGTATATCAATACAAACTATATAACTCAATGGGCCATTTCGGATAAGAATGATTATAACTGGAGTACGCTACGTTATCCTTCATATAATGCAGAGGATGCACAAGCCGCATTTTTCCCTAAAGACGTGCGATATATTACTTTCGGAGTGGATTATGGCAATATGGCAAATTCCAGTGTGATTGATTGGGTGAGGGTGAGGAAGAGGCAACCAATTGATCCGGTTACTACTGTTGGCGTTCCTGCACAGGTAACGATTACGGGTTTAAGCAGCCTGTCAGGATGTAAGGGGAGTATCCTGACTATTAAAGGCTACTACCTTAGTGGGGCTACAGTTGCCGGAGTCACTATTGGTGGCACTCCTGTATCCTCGATTATTTCGAACGACGATAATGAGATTGTTGTAGTGGTAGGGAATGGAACAAGCGGTAAAGTGTCTGTAACTACTCCGATGGGTACTGCCGTATCCACAGACGACTACGAGGTCAATAGTGGCACCATTCCTGATTTCTTTTCTGTAACGGGCGGTGGGCTCAATTGTAATGGTGGATCTGTTGGCCTGGATGGGTCTCAAACAGGTATTACTTACGAACTTTTGAGAGATGGGGCTTCAATTACTCCGGCTGTGACATTAAGTGGAACAGGTTCTCCTCTGGATTTTGGAGTGCAGAATATAGAGGGAAGTTATAGTGTATTGGCATCTAATGGAGCGGGTACCTGTGTTACTGAGATGGATAACCATGCAGTAGTGTCGATAGCACCCGGAATTAAGATTACGACAGGTTCTTCTACTGTTTGTTTGGGAGATGCTATTCCACTGACCGCTTCTCTGGCCTCAGAAGATGGTGTAAGTTCAGGAATATCGTCCGGACTTACCTCTTCTAAAACAATTCCGGATAATAATCCTGCCGGTGTTCAGTCTGGAATCGCTATTAATTTTGTGCCGGCTAATACAATAATTACGAATATTATAGTAAGGTTTAAGGTTACCCACCCCAATATTGGAGATTTGGTTATTAATCTTAAAGGTCCCAATGGAAATGTTATCAATATCGCCAACCACATGGGAGGTACGGCTGATGACTTTGGGAATGGATACGATCGTGCATTGATAGATAATTTGTCCTCCCTGAGTATAAATATGGGAACCCATCCTTATACTGATCAATTTTATGCCCCTCAGGCAGATGGAGGTGTACAGGGTGCTACAGTGGTGACCAATAATATCTCCAATGTCATTTCTCTGACAGATCTTTTTACGGGAAATTCAGGCGCTGCCGCTAACGGAAATTGGGTACTTAGTGTGAGAGATGACGTTGCAGGTAATTCCGGAACGCTTGATGTTTTTGAAGTCAGAATCGACTTTGCATATACAAGCAATCCACTTAATGTTAGGTGGTCTGCTTCTCCGGACCTTTTCTTGGATAAGAATGCAACTATACCTTATACGAGCGGCACTTTTGCATCTACTGTTTTTGCCAAACCGACGGCTACGGGTACTGTTGATTATTCTGCAATCGCTGGTACAAATGGTTGTGTAGCTACAAAAAGCATAACAGTGAATGCATCGCCGGACCTTCATTTGTCTGCCGATTACTGCACCCCGGGCGGTGGTGTTGTTCGCATTACAGCAAATGCAGAACCTTCTCCATCACCTGCTATAGATAAGTGGATTTGGAATACGATTGGAGCTACTGATGCAAGCTATTCCAGTTATGTAGATGTAACCTCTCCGGGAAAATATTTTGTGGCAGCTAAATCAACAGGAGTAAGTTGTGTATCTAAGGCTGAAATTTCTGTCTCGGATAATTTAGTGCCCAATGGAGATTTCGAGGCGGGTAATGTTAATTTTAACAGTGACTATTTTTACCAATTGGATGTCGCAGGGAATTCAGAGCTTATGGATCCCAACACCCCTGGAAATAATGGCTATGGAGTAAATGCAAGCGCGTATTGGTATCACTCAAATTTCTTTGGTAAAGATCACACAATGGGTGATGGAATTCGAAAATTCCTCATTGTTAATGCACATGCAATTGGAGGTGTAACGAACAAGGTGATTTGGAAAAGAGCAGGAATTCCTGTTAAGCCCAGTACAAGATACTATTATTCTTTTTGGGCCATGAGCCTGAATAATACTGCCACAGATGCAAAATTACAGATTCAGATCAATGGTACAGGAACCTGGATAAGCGGTACTCAATTAAATACTACCATTACATTACCTCAGGGAGTGAATAGTAACGACAATAACGGCTGGAAACAATATTATGGCGTATGGGAATCAGGCCCTTCCACAAATTCTATAGACCTTTCACTGGTAAATGACGAAGCTAATCCTAAAGGGATTGGGATAGACGATATTGCATTTGGCACCTTAACTTCCTTCTTCAGATTAAAGAGTGCAAATGCTACTTTAACTCAGACTATTTGTGAGGGAACTCCGATCTCTGATGTTGTTTTTGAAACAGCTGGCACCGGAGCCATGCCTACTATATCATCAGGATCGCTGCCGCCCGGTATTGTTACTTATTGGGATGGAAGAAACTTTAGATTGAGCGGCTCTCCTAGCGCTGCGGGTACTTATATTTTTACAGTGGAGGCAAAGGATTGTAATCCTGCTCCCGCCTTCACACAAAGTGTGACGATTAATGTTACAGCCCCTTCAAATGCAGGAACTCTTGCTTTAGGGAATCCTATGATTGCTGATTGTTATGGTAGCAGTGGAACAATATCATTGACCGGATCATTGGGCACTTTGCAATGGCAGGTTTCAAACGATCAGGTAAGCTGGACGAACGTAGGTAACGGCAATTATACTAATCTAAATAACACTAGTTATTACAGAGTAATAGCTCAAAATACGGCTGCTTGTCCGAAGGATACATCTTCCATAATAAAACTGGCTGTTAAGAATCTCTGGACAGGTAAATCGAACACACTTTGGGGAACCGGAAGCAATTGGAGTGATAATAATTATCCGCTTACCTCCGGATGCGATGTGGTGATACCTCAATTACCTACGGCCCGCTACCCATTACTAAACTCAGGGACTGTGTCAGTCGGTAACATAGAGATTAAGCCTAATGCCAATGTAACCGTTATGGGTACAGCATTATTTGACATTGCAGGTAATCTGACAAGTACAGCTGGAATGGATGCCACCGACGGTACAATGAAATTCTCAGGCACTACTGCTCAGACGATTTCAGGCGGGATGTTTGTGGATACCACCATCAAGAAGCTGATCATCAATAACAATACGGGATTGAATGTGGCCAAAAGTGCAGGAGAGAATGCTTTGGCAATTACCGGTAAGATTGAGTTTGCTACAGGATCAGCTAAACTCTACAGCAATGGAAATACAGTGTTAAAATCAACAAAGAGCCATACCGCAAACCTTGGCCAGGTAATGAATTCAAATCAGGTGAATGGAGAATTCACTGTAGAACGTTACATCAACATAGGAACCGGCACAGGTGAACATGGCAAGGCATGGCATGTGATTGCACCTAACACTAGTGGTCAGACGATAAAGCAGAGCTGGATGGAAAACGGGGATAATTCAGTAAATAATTATGGTATCAACCTGACAGGTGCAGCAGGTGGTGGCTGGGATGGAGTATCTCCCTCTCCTGCAATCAAGTATTACGTTCCAAATTCCGGACAAGGTGCGTGGGCAGGGGCTGCCAATTCAGGTGTGCCACTGGATTCTAAGAATGCCTGGATGGTATTTGTAAGAGGCGATAGGAGTGTAACGGGACAATGGGATGCCCCTAAACCAACCACACTCAGAAGCAAAGGAACTATTAAAACCGGTACGCAGACAATTACAGTTCCTGCAATTGTGAATGGATTTTACCTGATAGGTAATCCATATCCTTCTGCAGTGGATGCGCGATTGATTACAGGATTAGGTACTACAGAAACCTATTATGTATGGAATCCGAATCAAGGGGGAGCTTATGGGCTGGGAGCATATCAGACCTTTGCCTATGATGGAACAGATTATATTTCTCCCTCAGGAGATACCATAGCTAATTATATCCAGAGTGGACAGGGTTTCTTTGTACAAACTTTTGCTTCACCGGGTACAATAGAATTTCAAGAGTCTGACAAAGTAGATGGCTCAGATAATACAATGTTCTTTAGAGGTAATGGCGAAGGTAGCAGGCAAGTTGGGATTTTACGTTCAAATGTGCTTTCAGGTGATGGCACCATACTGGACGGAACACTACAGTTCTTCTCCGACGATTATTCCAACGAGGTGGATATGGCCGATGGTAGAAAGATGATGAATACTGGACTAAACCTATCAGTGAAGGCAAAAGGCCAGTTGTTGGTTGTAGAACGCCGTCAGCATCTTAATTTAGAGGATACCATCTTCTATAAATTGACGGGCATTGGAAATGGTAAATATTCATTTGCAGTGAAAACCTCAGGTCTGTCAGCTACAGGGTTGGAAGGCTGGCTTGAAGACGCCTTTACCGGACAACGCCACCCTGTAAATATGGATGGTATCACCTCGGTAGCCTTTGATGTGACAAGCGCCGCGGCTTCCAAGGCAGCAAACAGATTCAGAATGGTATTTACTTCTGCATTCGGGCCAATGCCTGTAACCTTTGTGAAAGTGGATGCAGCGAAAGAAGGAAGTGAAGTAAGAGTGAAATGGGATGTAGCCAATGAAATCAACTTGCAGCAATATGTAGTGATGAGGTCGGCCGATGGCAATAAGTTTACTGACATTGTAAGTGTAAATGCTGAGGGTAAACCATCGTACAATGCACTAGACAGGCAGCCGGTTAGTGGATACAATTACTACCGTATCAGAAGTGTAGATAAGGATGGTACAGAAGCCTATTCCTCAATCGTGAAAGTATGGATGGGTGCAGGTGAGGCGAAGATATCGGTGTTCCCTAATCCGATAGTCAACGGAGTGGTGAATCTGAAACTGGAAAATATGACGGCCGGAAAGTATAATGTCAAACTGCTTAATCCAATTGGTCAGGTGATCCTCACACGCGAGATCGACCATTCGGGAGGCAATTATACAGAGCGTATCCCCTGGGATTATAAGATGGCACATGGCACTTATCAGTTAGAGGTAAGACAGCCGGATGGTACGCAGAAGGTGATCAGAGTATTATACTAATCTATTTTTCTTGTGATTAAACAATAGAAGGCTGCCTGAATGGGTGGCCTTTTGTTTTAAGATTCTTACGTGTAGAGCGAACTGATGTTTCTATTTTTTCCGACTTATCCGTCCCCAAATTATTAAATAACACTGCCGCTGATTATCAATTGGTTTTATCAATTTCCTGATAATTTGACTTCACTAAGCGACTCATCCTTCTTGTGGGTATTATTCGCCTTTCTCTTTTTCCCTTATGAAAAAGAAACATTCTAGGTTATGTCAGGACAAAGCCGGGAAGTGGGAATGTAGGCACATAGGTTTTAAAATTATTACCCTGCCCTTTAGAGGCTATCAGAAGTATAGGAGGCAGAGGCTATTCAGATTTTAAATATATTACCCTGCCCTTCAGGGCAGGCCTATAAAAGTCTTACCCATTATAGGCTTCAGCCGCATTTCACTAAGAATAATGTGGCT
Source organism: Chitinophagaceae bacterium (assembly GCA_023957755.1). Taxonomy (GTDB): domain Bacteria; phylum Bacteroidota; class Bacteroidia; order Chitinophagales; family Chitinophagaceae; genus Ginsengibacter. Next base: position 86,237 of record JAMLGT010000005.1, on the reverse strand, counting down.
AAAGCCGTAAACTGTCGCCTTCATTCCGTTGGCTAAAGCCAACGATAATAATTGCGTGTTAAAACACTTTAAACACAAAACTACTTCAGCCAAAAAGAGCAGTTGTGCCCCAAAGAGACAATACGTAATTAGATAATTCTGACTTAGAAGCAAACCGCAGTAAACCCCCTAAAATCTTTTACCGCTGGCCTTAGCCAACCGAAAAGAAGGACTATTTCCTGGGACTTTAGTCTCATAAGTAATGCGGCTAAAGCCGTAACCCGTCACCTTTCATTCCGTTGGCTAAAGCCAACCATAATAATAGTCAGTAAAAGCACTTTAAACACAAAACTACTTCAGCCAAAAAGAGCAGTTGTGCCCCAAAGAGACAATACGCAATTAGAAAATTCTGACTTAGAAGCAAACCGCAGTAAACCCCCTAAAATCTTTTACCGTTGGCTTTAGCCAACTGAAAAAAGAGACTACCTACTAAGGCTTTAGCCACATTTTGACAAGCTTAACCAGACAACAATGGCTTATTATTACATCGGCGAAAAGTAAAAATGCAGACCTCGGTGATCAATCTGATTTGCACTTTTACTGCACTAATTCAGACAAGTTAAGTGAGCTGTCCGGTGTTTTTACGTTTTGTGTGCTGAATGAAATCACTATTCTCCTTTTCTAATCCGGTGGTACCCATTTCCAGGAAGGGTATTGTGCCAAAAGTAACAAAAGGGTAGGGGTAAAATACTTAGATTTGCAACTTACAAAAACAGTAATATGACAGAGAATATGGAACATGTGCATTGCCTGATAATTGGCTCCGGCCCTGCGGGGTACACGGCAGCAATTTACGCTGCCAGAGCAAATCTTAATCCGGTATTGTATCAGGGTATTCAGCCTGGTGGCCAACTGACCATTACCACCGAAGTGGAAAATTATCCGGGGTATCCTGATGGAATTCAGGGGCCCGAGATGATGATCGATTTCGAAAAGCAGGCAATGCGAATGGGAGCAGATATCAGATTTGGAATAGCTACAGAAGTGGACTTCTCCTCCGCTCCTCATAAGGTAAAAATAGATGATGAAAAGTGGATAACAGCCGATGCCGTAATTCTGGCAACCGGAGCCACTGCCAAATGGCTGGGATTGCCCAGTGAGGAAAGGCTTAACGGCAGAGGGGTAAGTGCATGCGCCGTATGTGATGGGTTCTTTTTTAAAGGGAAGGAAGTGTGCATTATCGGGGCAGGAGACACGGCAGCCGAAGAGGCACTTTATCTGAGCAAGATTTGCAGTACCGTGCACATGTTCGTGAGAAGAAACGAAATGCGAGCCTCTAAAATCATGCAACAGAGAGTGTTGGAAACAACCAACATTAAAGTATATTGGAATACAGAAGTAGAAGAAATTCTGGGTGAAGACAAGACCGAAGCCGTACGTATAGTTAATAACCAAACCGGCGAGAAAAAAGAGATTCCCGTGAGTGCATACTTTGTGGCCATCGGGCATAAGCCCAACTCGGATATCTTTAAGCCCTGGATAAATATGGATGAAAGCGGTTATGTAATCACCACTCCGGGTACTTCCAAAACAAATGTAGAAGGTGTATTTGCAGCCGGTGATCTTCAGGATAAAATATACAGGCAGGCAGTTACCGCCGCAGGTTCAGGGTGCATGGCTGCCCTTGATGCGGAGCGTTACCTGTCGCTTGTAGCACACCAGAAGTCTCATCTTACCGCACAGAACGCGTAAAAGAAATGGTCTCCACAATCGGTACTCGATGTTCTCAATAGAACTTAAAAATTTGCGCTTTTTTTCCGCTCATGGAATTTATGAGGAGGAAAGGGTCTTAGGGAACCTATATTGCGTAAATTGCACAGTAGCATTTACCGAACAGGAAAGAATAATTGAACGCATCGAAGATACCGTGAATTACCAAAGGATATTTGAGATTATCAGAGATAGAATGAACAATCCGACCCCATTGCTCGAAACAGTGTGTATGAAGATTGGTCAGGATATTCATCAAACATTTCCACAACTTAAGTCTATTCACTTATCGATTGAAAAAGAACATCCTCCAGTAGAAGGGTTAGAGGGGGCGTTTTGTGTAATATGGAATAAAGAGTACCATTAATCATCCATTTAAAAATTAAAAATAAAATCACAATGTTGAAAAGAGCCATTCTTACTTTTACAGGTGTCTTTACGGCCTTTTTTCTTTTTGCACAGGAGAAGCCCGGATACGACCATCATGCTTTATTTGATCCAAACTTTTACCCCTCATCGGTTAATGAATTCAGATTGTCTGATGGAAGCCCCGGCCCTAAATATTTTACTAACAGAGCCGATTACGAAATAGCAGTTGCCCTCGATACAGTACAGAAAAAGGTTTCAGGAACCGTAACAATTACCTACACCAACAACAGCCCAACAGCGCTCGATTTTGTGTGGCTTTATCTTGATCAGAATTTGTTCACCCAGGAATCCAGAGGCCAGGCAAAGATGCCAGCTACCGGCAGGAGTCGTTATGGTGATGCAAATTCATCATTTGATGGTGGATTCAAATTGGAAAACGTACAGGTTATTCGTACCGTAAATGGCAAAGCGGTGACAGGGAATGCCAACAAAGTGGTTACAGATACCAGAATGCAAATCAGGCTGGATCAGCCCCTGGCCGCTAATGGTGGTAAGATTCAGTTCAGAATTAAGTATAATTATATTGTTCCTGCTTATGGGAGTGATCGTACTGGCATACAAAAAACTCAGAATGGTGATATTTTCGCTATAGCACAATGGTATCCGCGTATGTGTGTCTATGATGATGTGCTCGGGTGGAATACGCTGCCTTATCTGGGTGCGAGTGAGTTTTATCTCGACTATGGAAATTTTGACTTTAAGGTAACAGCTCCTTCAAATATGGTTGTGGGCGGAAGTGGAAACCTGGTAAATGCAAAAGAAGTATTATCCCCTACAGAATACCAGCGCTATGTTAAGGCTTCGGGTAGCGATAAGACGGTCATCATCAGAAGTGCCGATGAGGTGACGAAGGGAACCTTTAACAAACCGGGTACCCGCACATGGCATTTTAAATTGGAAAATGCAAGAGACGTAGCCTGGGCTGCATCGGCAGCTTTTATTTGGGATGCTGCCAGAATGAATCTGCAAGACGGGAAGAAAGGCCTGGCCCAAAGTGTGTATCCAATAGAGTCTAACGGTAACAACGGATGGGAGCGCAGCACCGAGTATGTGAAAGCTGCAATAGAAGGATACAGTAAAAGGTGGTTTAATTATCCATACCCATCCGCGGTAAATGTGGCGAGCAATATTGGTGGAATGGAATATCCTGCAATCGTATTTTGCAATTCCCGTTCTAAGGGGGCAGGATTGTGGGGAGTGACAGATCACGAGTTTGGGCATACATGGTTTCCGATGATTGTAGGAAGCGATGAGCGGAAATACGGCTGGATGGATGAAGGTTTCAATACATTCATCAATGGTATTTCTACAAAAGACTTTAATAACGGTGAGTATTCTGGAAGACAAAGAAGTGGAGCCGGAATGTATCGGTTCCTTTTCGGCCCAAATAGCGAGACGGTTATGAGCACTCCGGATGCCCTGAATGAGCGCAACATAGGAACGGCTCTTTACAGTAAACCTGGTTATGCATTAGGGTTATTAAGAGACCAGATACTGGGCCCTGAAAGGTTTGATTATGCCTTCAGGCTTTATATAGACAGATGGAAGTATAAACATCCTGCTCCGTGGGATTTCTTCCGTACTATGGAGAATGCAGCAGGTGAAGACCTGGCCTGGTTCTGGAAAGGCATGTTTGTATATAACTGGAGGCTCGATCAGGCTATCACTGAGGTGAAGTATGTGGACAATGATCCTGCAAAAGGTGCTTTGGTAACGGTGAAGAATCTCGATCAGATGGCAATGCCGCTTTATGTACAATACACTACACAAAGTGGTAAGACAGGAATGGTGAAAGCTCCTATTGAAGTATGGCAAAACGGAGACACCTGGATTCAAAAATTAAAAACTACAGAGCCGCTGAAATCAGTGGTGATTGATCCTGATGCTGTTTTCCCTGATATTAATCAGGATAATAACAAGTGGGAAGCCAAATAACAAAAAAACTTCAGTTTAGAAAGATGAGATGGAGGTTGCCGTAGGCGGCCTCCTTTTTTTTTACTTTTCAGTCCATTGCAAATTGGCTATTTACAATTACCTTTGCGCGCTTTATGAAGCCATTAGAAGAATTATACAACCAACTTTCTGGACCCCAAAATATAGTAATTACCTTCCACCAGAAGCCTGATGCGGATGCTATGGGGTCAGGTTTGGGCCTTTATCATTTTCTGATTCAGTTGGGGCACAATGTTACGGTCATATCTCCTACGAACTGGGCAGCATTCCTTAACTGGATGCCTGATGCACAGAAAGTGATTGACTTTGATGCCGCTTCACAGAATGCAAGGGCCAAAATCAATGAAGCGAGGTGGATATTTTGTCTTGACTTCAATACGCTATCCCGGACAAAAAATATGGAAGATGCGCTTATCCATTCAATGGCGGATAAGATACTAATTGATCATCATAAGGAACCCCAAACCGAAAGTTTCACCTACGGTATTAGCAATCCGGCAAAGAGTTCCACTGCAGAAATGATTTTTGATTTTATTGAAGAGAGTGGAAATGATGCACTGATAAATGAAGCGATTGCACAATGCCTTTATGCGGGAGTGATGACTGATACGGGATCTTTCAGGTTTGACAGTACCACTGCTTCTGTGCACTCTATGGTGGCACGCCTAATGCAGACAGGGTTTGACCATAGTAAGGTGCATGAAAATCTCTTTGATAATTTCCTGGAAAACAGATACCGCTTTTTTGGTAATACACTGCTAAACCGGATGGAAATTTTCTACGAATACAATACCGCGCTGATAGTGGTGCCACAGCAGGATTTAATACGGTATGAAATTAAGACAGGTGACACTGAAGGGCTGGTGAATTTTCCATTGAGTATCCGGGGGATCAAGCTTGCTGCTATTATTATAGACAGAGGAGATGAAAGGAAAAGTTCGTTCAGAAGCAAGGGCGATTTTGATGTAAACACTTTTGCCAGAAAATATTTTAATGGAGGGGGCCACTTCCATGCAGCAGGTGGACGCAATACCGAACCCCTGGATGAAGTGGTTAGGAAGTTCAAGGCTGCGATGAAAGAGAATAAAGCTACACTAGAGTAAAATTTTAAAAACAAAATAGGATGAATAAATTAACCTTTCCGGCGCTTGTGGCAGTGATGATTGCCTTTGTAGTAACCGGATGCAACTCACAACGTTTTCAGAGAATGGAAAACGGATTGGAGTATAAAATTGTAAAAGGAAAAGGAGGTGACAGCCTGAAAGCAGGGAATATTGCCATGTTGGTAATTACCCAGTATTACAATGACTCTTTATTATCACAACCCATCGACTCAGTTCCCCAATTGGTACCGGTAGATTCTAACCAGGTGCCCGGACAATATATCAGAATCTTTCTGAAGAGCAAGGTGGGTGATAGTGTAGTTACAAGAATGTCGACAGATACTATTGTAAAGTATGGCAGGCCTTTGCCACCGTTTGCAAAAGAAGGTGGTTACTTTATCACCGCATTCAGAATAGTAAAGGTATTTACGGATCCTCAGGAAGCGCAGAAAGTAGGGCAGGACTTGCGTGAGAGAGCAATGCGCGTAGATTCTTTGGTAATGGAGAAGCAAAAGGGAATCGACGATAAAACCATTGTGGATTATTTGCAGAAGAATAATATTAAAGCCGAAAAAACTCCTGAAGGCACCTATGTGGAAATTATCAATCAGGGAAATGGCCCTAAGGCAGATACGGGAATGGCTGTATCTGTGCTCTACAAAGGGAAGTTCTTTAGCGGAGAGGTTTTTGATCAGAGCTACGATACGTTGAACAATCCTACCACGCCGTTTACTTTTATTCCAGGCCAGCAGGGAGTTATCAGTGGCTGGGACGACGGATTGGTTTACTTCAACGAAGGTGGTGAAGGCCGTTTGTTTATTCCATCTGCAAGAGGGTATGGTGTGATGGGTAATCAACGGATACCACCGAATACACCTTTGATATTTGAGGTGAAAGTAACTAAGGTAATAAGCAAGGCAGCGTATGAGAAGCAGCTCGCTGATCAGCGTAAAGAAGCTGAGGCTACCTTGAAAGCTACACAGGAAAAAGCCAAGTCGGAAGAGAAGAAGTAAGTTGAGAGTAGATGAAGAAGTGCCTGATATGATTTGAGCCACTTCACTCGTATAATGTTTCCCCGGAGTTGTCTTTCTTCGGGGATTTTTTTGTGGATGGCCTTCCTTTTCTTGCTCAGCAATCACATCGAGCCCCGGGGCAATGAAGGCACCAATCCGCAATCTCGTCTCACGTTCTAATGAGAATCCTTGTCAAGAACAGGATGACAACACTTTTTGGTTACACCATCACAAAAAAACGGCAGGTCATTGTGGACTCCGATCCGCAATCTCGTGTAGCATTCTTTTGAGATTCCGCATCAAGTGCGGAATGACAGCGGGTACGATATTGAGATTCCGCATTGGCGTGCGGAATGACTGTGCTTTTTATTCCCCTCCTTTGGAGGGGTGGCTGACGAAGGAAGACGGGGTGGTCTTTATTAATGGTTGGTGTCGACACCAACCATTAAACTGCTGCCATTGCGGACTCCGATCCGCAATCTCGAGTATCATCCTAATGAGATTCTGTGTCAAGCCCAGAATGATAGCAGACACCAGTCTGCATTCACCATCCATTATTATTGTGATATCAGATTGCAGAAAGCGCTCTCACTGTAGCTCACACAAAATGTACCTGCATCCTTATTTAAAAGAATAAAGGCAGCATTTATGGTCTTATTAGTGTCTTATTAAATAGTAACACTTCTATTGTGATGAAACCTTATATACTTTTTCTTTTCTTAATATCAATGGTGCTTACTTCCTGTGAGAAAGATCAGGTGGGTACGGCTCATCAGACGCTTATTGGAAAGTGGGAGTGGACAAGGTCAATAGGCGGATTAGCAGGCCAGATACTTACCCCTGCAAACACGGGAGTGAACCGCAGCATGGAAATCTCCCGAAACAAAATAAAGTATTTCGCAAACGACACGCTAGTATCAGAATCCGGATATGAGCTTAAAATGATGTATTCCAATATGGTGGAAAGAGAGGAGAAAGTGCTGATGCTGGTTTTGAAAAATGGCTATGTAAACCAACGGGTGAAAGTAAGCAAAGACAGGCTACTCCTTATTGAGGAATGTTATGATTGTTATGAAATAGAGTATGTAAAAAAATAAAACCGGCCTTATCAGACCGGTTTCTATCCTGAATATGTTATTAAGTTATGGCTTCCTGTTTTTTACATATTTCTCCAGCCATTGATCCTGCTCCCAGAGCGTGTGTAAAATGGATTCACGGCTGCGATACCCGTGAAACTCTTTGGGTAGCATCACCAGCCTTACCGTACCGCCAAATCCTTTAATTGCACTGTATAGTCTTTCACTCTGTATAGGGAAAGTGCCTGAGTTATCATCATCGATCCCATGAATTAATAGGAGTGGGGTTTTGATTTTATCCGCGTAGTAGAATGGCGACATTTTTCCATATACATCCGGTGCTTGCCAGAATGTTCGTGTTTCGTTCTGAAATCCGAAAGGAGTCAGTGTTCGGTTATACGCGCCACTCCTTGCAAGTCCTGCAGCAAACAGATTCGTGTGTGCCAGCAGGTTAGCCGTCATAAAAGCTCCATAAGAATGGCCTCCTACGGCAAACCGTTTCCTGTCTCCTATTCCTAAGCCTACGACGTAATTGATAAGTGAGTTCGCATTGTCTGTAATCTGTTCCACAAAAGTATCATTAGGGTAGTTGTTACCGGTACCCACGATGGGCATATCTGCATTATCGATTACCGCATACCCTCGTGTAACCCAGTAGATTGGTGAGCCCCAACTAATTCTGGGAAATCTGTATGGTGAACCTTTTACCTGGCCGGCCGCTTCAACCGTCTTATATTCACGCGGATAAGCCCATACTAACACAGGAAGCGGGCCATTTTCTTTTTTGTACCCAGCAGGAAGATACATTGTCCCGGTAAGTGTAATTCCGTCGCCACGTTTATAGGAAATCTGGGATTTTTCTACTCCTTGCAAACGGGGATAAGGATCGGGGAAATTGGTAAGTGCTGTTTCTTTCTTTGTTTTAAGGCTTACAGCAAAATAGTCAGGCTGCTTTTCCAGGGATTCTCTTGAAAAGTAGATCACTCCTGTATTATTAAAGAATACTGGCGATTCGTAAAATGGAGCTTTTGATTTGAAAAGGGTATCTGTCTTACCGGAAAGTAAATCCCACCGCATTACAAATGGCCTGTCGCCCTGTGGAGAGGCTCCTGTGGAGGTAGTAAAAACTGCAAGCGTTTTTGACTTGCCCTTGCTCTTATCTGTCAGTAAGGTGCCGCTTCCGCCTTCTTCTGACGAAGTATAGAATCTGCCTGGGTTAGAATAAGTGTCTTCTGAAGATCTGTTTGCAATTTCTTTAATCACAACTCCTGACTCCGGATTTATGAGCGTCATTACAGCGGTATTTGTCCGCCTGGAACTTTCATTAATGATGGCATAGTCTGCACTAATCCAGTTAATTCCGCCATATCGCAATTTCGTAGAGTATAACTTTTTGGGAGAACTCTCAAAAGGTGATGCAAGGGTAAATACTGCATCCATGTATTCTGTTTTATTGGCAGGATTTCCACCGTCCAGAGCTTCTACCCAGAGGAGGGTAGAAGGTACATCCTTTCTCCATTGATAGGAACGGGGGCCTGCTGCTACCGCATCAAAGGCAATAGGAGTCTTGTCTCCCAGAGGTGTCTTGTTCAATTCCTTAACCACGTGTCCATTTTTGTCAAGAACAATGGTGTGATAAGGGAAATTATATATGGGAACCAGGTACGAATAGGGGTGCTGGATAGTCTCAACTAACAAAAAATTTCCGTCAGGAGAGTAATCGAGGGTCCTGAAAATCCCTGGCTTGTAGATTATTTTGCTGGTACCATCCAAATTCACGATTCTCAGGTCTGAGGTCAGATAGTAATCCATGAGTTGTTCATCGTAAGGAGTCTGGAGCAGGTATTGATAGGTTCGGTTTGGAGTTTTGGTACCCAGGTTTTGCTGTACTACCGGACCCGAAGGAACTAAATTCTCTGCCGGAGGATTTCCTCTGTTTTCACTGATGGTTTGAGCCAGGATACCGCTTCCATCCGGAAGCCATTGAAAAGCCCTGCCATAGGCATTGTTTAGCCTGCCATCATAAATTTTCCGAGCTGAAAAAGTGGAAAGGTCTGCCACCCATAGCTCGATACCTTTAAGTGTCTTATTCCCAAAGGCGAATTTAGTGGCATCCGGGCTCCAGGTGATTTTATTTAAAATAAAACCGGCTGGCAGTCCGCTAAGCGTATGTGTTTGTCCTGTGGCCACTTCTTTGATGGTAATACCGTCGTATGTGCCTCCTGATTCCGGTTCAAGCGTGTTAGCAGATGGGTTAAACTTTAATCCGGCCAATCCAAGTACCGGTTGGGATGCCTGCTCGATGGATTCAAAACCGGGTGCGTTTAGTATCAGCATATATCTGCCATCCTTGCTGAAGCTGACTGAAGGAAATGAAGCCTCAGCCAGCTCAGCGATGCTCTTAGGTGGTGTCTGGTATTTAATATTGTTTTGCGCATAGCTAAATGCTGCTAGCCATATCACGAATGAAGTGATAAATAGTTTTTTCATGTCAATTCATTTTATTTGTTGGCATATAACTGGTTGAACAACATTCTGAAAGTGCCATGTGGCTGTGCTCTGAATGTAATCTGGGTAGCACATGCGAAGAATTTACCTTTTCCCACGGGAGCGGTAAAGGCTACAATGCCATCTTTCAGATAAGACTTGCCCCATGCCCATCCACTTCTGAGTGGGTCATTTTCATCAAACCATGCAAGTGGTTTGATTCCTTTGTTTACTGCATCAGGATTGAGGGAGAATACATTTGACTGGTCAAACACCATGTCTGCTACGGTACCCATCCCTGCATTTTCAGGTTGTGTATTATCAATCTGCAATCTCAGAATGCTTCCGGGGATATAATATTCATTGGAAGAGAGTGGTGTTTCTTTGCCGTCAGAAGATTTTACTGTAAGTGCATTTCTTACAGGTAAGCCTAACAGATAGGCGAGGGAGGTGCTGGATCCTATGGTAATTACGTTGCCTCCATTCTCCATAAAATTCTTTAACTCCGGAACCGTTTTTTCTTTCGTAATGTTGCCGAGCATCCCACGATATTCTTCGGGAATTACATTTTCATTAATTTGTCTGAAGAATGCCGGTCTTCCGTCTGCCGGCATACGCTCATCAATAAATAGGATGACATCGTATTTCGCATTGAGGGAGCCTTTGTCCAGGTCTTTAGGATATACTAATTCAAATGGGAAATGATATTGTTCCATCATCCATCTTACCCATCCTGAAGGCATTGAACCGCCATATCTGTCGTAAAGCGCTATCCGTGCCGGCTTCAACGGAGTAGTTCCTGCAGGGCGTTTGGAAACCGGAATTACTGTAATTCCCCAGTTTTGGGCTGCATCTTTGAGTATCTGCGTGCCTGACCTGGGTACGAAGAAATTGCCAGCTTCATTTCCCTGATTAATTCTTACTACTTCCACGCCGCCTTTCAACAGGTCATTTACTGCAATAAAAGCATTGTTTTGTTTAGGACTGATAAGATATCCTGAGGATGAATTGTTGAATGTGGTTGCAGTGAAAGATTGTAATTCACCATAAGGGATTGTAGAAAATGGACCTGTAAAATCATTAAGAATGCGATCAAAAGAAATTCCCATCTGATAAGCCAATGTCCATCCGGCCGCATCATAAGGTCTTACAGGAGGGCCACCGGGATATTGGAAATCGTTAGGATGATCCTGAGGTTCGAACATGTCAATCACATGAGGCCTGAATGCCTGATTCGTCTTGACAATATAAGATCCTGCCGGATAATTCTTTCCTTCTACTGAGAAAGCCGCAGTAGCTCTTTCCACGCGAATTCCTGATTTAATTAATGCATTGATAAATCTCACGGCAGTGCCAAAATCAGCCTGATCTGCAGGAAGAATATACCCTCTGGCGTCTCTGTATTCCGGCGCCTTAAAAATAGAATCATAAGCTGCCGCGCTAGTTCCTGCACTACGGTTTCCGGTAGTATTCTGTCGTGACTTTGCAATTAATGATTTCAGGGAGTCGATGTGTTTTGGAGAAGATGTCCAGTTATCTCTGCTGCCCCTTTCTATGGAATTGCGCCCCATTACATAAAAGTTATAGAGTAGCTGGTCTTTGTAGCGGCTTGCATAATCCAATACTGCATAGTTAAGCGACACCGAATAATCAATTGAGTTTCTGAAATGCCAGGGCTGAGGAGTTACAGGGAATGGGGTAGCCATGTCAGGCATCAGCCTGTCCGGTACGATGGCGATTTGTGAGGGAGTGGGATTTCCGGTAATTTCTGTCAGAAGACCTATGATATTATGAAAGTAAGCGGTAGTGCGCAATCCACCATTCCACCAAGTAGAATATACTGAGCCCTTGACTCTGGTAAATCCCGGCTTGCCTTCAGTGTTGAGCCTGTTTATCATCGCTGCACCTACTGCATCGATTCCCGTTATTAGCAACGGATCGTACACATAATTAAACGGATCGCGATAGGGAGGGCCCGCCACTACGGCACCTGCAGGTGAAGTCTGGTGGTGATTGTACATAATTTGAGGCAGCCAGTCCACATACATAACCTTTGACATGTTTTGGGTCTCGCTCATATTCACCATATAAAAGTCACGGTTATTATCGTGCCCTATATATTTTTCGTACAGTCTTGGAATATTCATGTTGCGCTTGGTCACATCCTTTTCCTGCATATACCAATTTGATACTAATTCCTGTCCGTCAGGATTGGCGTGCACCAGTAATATCACCACATCGTTCAGGATTCTTTTGGTCTCTTCATCATTTCTTGAGGCCAGTTGATAAAGTGTTTCAATTAGCTGGTGTGCACCCACCGTTTCGTTCGCATGCAAGCCGCCGTCGATCCATACAACTGCCTTTCCTTCCTGAGCCAACCTCTTTGCTTCCGCATCAGAAAGCCCTTCTGCATGTCCCAGTTTTTGAGAGATGCTCTGGTATTTAGATATATTCCTGATGTTGTCAGGGGAAGATATAATAATCACGTATTGATTGCGGCCTTCTTCTGTTTTCCCGATAGGCCGAAGCAGTACTCTGTCTGATGCATTAGCGACTTTCTTATAATAGGCCTCAGCTTGTGTGTAGTTAGCCAGCATGTAGTCGTCGCCGATATTAAATCCAAAATGCGATTTGGGAGTCGGTACCTGGGCCTTAGTAATTACTGACGTGGTAAGAAAGGCCACTAGGAAAAAAGGTAGTAGTAGTTTACTGCGATTCATAAATTTTAAAGATTTCAGGATGAAAGGATAACAAAAGACCGGATCGTGCGTGAATCCGGACTGGTTAGTTTTGTTTTAAGACATTTAGACTTTGACGATTTTAATTGAAGAAATCCTCGTTTGAATCCGAGTTTTTATACAATGGTGCTAAGATACCAAAGCCCATTGAAAATATCAGCGAATGACATTTTAATTAATATGACTCGAATGGTTTATCAACGTAGCCATTTACAATTTGGATAAAATATCCACATTGAACCGAGGCTTGAGGAATGCACAAGGCGTTCTGATATCTTCAGATAATGGTCATTCACGGGCACAGCAACCCATAATTGTTCTCGATTGAATCAGATACAATAAGACGTTTTAGAAGGTAGTTAATCTCTTCACGTAGTGGACACAAAACCTATAACTAAACCAGTGCTTTGAACTTCTCAGAGAGAGCACGGTTGATTTCTTCAAGAAAGTCTTCAGTATAGAGATAATCTTTGCCGGCTTCTACCTTATTGCCTTTAATGCAAATAGCAAGGTCCTTGGTCATTTTGCCACTTTCTACTGTTTCAATGCACACTTTTTCCAGCAGGTGGGCAAACTGTTGCAGCTTCTCGTTACCATCAAGTTTACCTCTGAAAGCCAGCCCTCTGGTCCATGCGAAGATGGATGCGATAGGATTGGTGGAAGTAGGATTTCCTTTCTGATGTTCACGGTAATGGCGGGTTACAGTGCCGTGCGCCGCTTCTGCTTCCATAGTCTTTCCGTCAGGAGTAATCAGCACGCTGGTCATCAATCCGAGTGAGCCAAATCCCTGTGCCAGAGTATCACTCTGTACGTCACCGTCATAATTTTTGCAAGCCCAGATGAAATTACCATTCCATTTTAGGGCACTTGCTACCATATCGTCGATGAGCCTGTGCTCGTAAGTGATTCCTTCCCTGTCAAAAGCCTCTTTAAATTCTTTTTCATAAATCTCCTGGAAGATATCTTTAAATCTCCCGTCATATTTCTTCAGGATTGTATTCTTAGTGGAGAGATACAGAGGCCATTTCTTGTTCAGCGCCATATTAAAGCAACTTCTTGCAAACCCGATTATACTCTTATCTGTATTGTACATACTCATGGCCACACCGTCATCTGTAAAATCATATACATCCCATGTGGTAGCCTCGCCGCCATCTTCGGGCGTGAAGGTCATCGTCAGTTTACCTTTGCCTTTGATCACAGCGTCTGTAGCCCGGTACTGATCTCCAAAAGCATGACGGCCAATAATAATGGGTGCTGTCCAGTTAGACACCAGTCTTGGCACATTCTTCATCACAATTGGCTCTCTGAATACAGTACCGTCAAGAATATTTCTAATAGTACCGTTAGGGCTCTTCCACATATGGCTAAGGTTGAATTCCTTTACCCTTGCCTCATCAGGAGTGATGGTGGCACATTTCACACCCACACCATATTGTTTGATGGCATTGGCTGCATCAATGGTCACCTGATCTTTTGTGGCATCGCGATGTTCAATACCCAGATCAAAATATTTCAGTTCGATATCCAGGTAGGGGAGGATAAGCTTATCCTTAATAAACTGCCAGATAATTCTTGTCATTTCATCGCCATCCAACTCTACAACGGGATTGGCTACTTTTATTTTTTCCATTAGTATAAATTATGATTCTGAGTGGCGCAATATAATTAAAAACGGTATGCTAAGTTCGTCAGAAAGGTCTAAAAAGGGAATTTCTGCTTTCCCTTACAAATGCCTTATGATTTCATCTCCAAATTCACTCGTGGAGAGCAGGGTAGCATCTTTCATTAGATTGAAAAAATCTACTGTTACTCTCTTGTTGCGAATGGCCACTCCCAATGCCTGCGTAATGCGTTCGGCCGGCTCCCTCCAACCGATATACTCTAGCATCATCACCCCGCTGAGAATTAATGATGACGGATTCATGCTGTTAGTATTCGCAAATCTCGGTGCGGTGCCGTGTGTGGCCTCGAAGATAGCGTGTCCTGTATCGTAATTAATATTGGCTCCCGGTGCAATTCCTATTCCTCCTACCTGTGCTGCCAGTGCATCGCTGATGTAGTCGCCGTTGAGATTGAGGGTAGCAATAATAGAATAATCTTGAGGAGCCAGTAACGCCTGCTGAAGAAAATTATCTGCAATGGTATCTTTGATAATGACCTTGCCACCTATTGAGGCTACTTTCAAATCTTCATTAGCCACTGCCTCGCCCCGTTCTTTTTTTGTCTGTTCCCATTGGTTCCATGTGTAGGTCTGATTGGGAAACTCCCGTGCAGCCAACTCATAGCCCCAATTCTTAAATGCTCCTTCTGTAAACTTCATGATATTTCCTTTGTGTACCAGGGTGACGCTTGGCAGTTTATTGTCAATTGCATATTGAATCGCAGCTCTGATAAGTCTTTCTGATCCTTCTTTAGATACTACCTTAATACCCAATGAGGTGCTTTCGGGAAATCTGATTTTCTTCACATTAAGGTTTTCAGTCAGGAAGTCCAATAATGCCTGTGCTTCCACCGTGCCTGTCATGTATTCGATACCTGCGTATATATCCTCAGTATTTTCTCTGAAGATGACCATATTTACCTTTTCAGGTTGCCACATCGGGGAAGGTACTCCCTCAAAATACCTGATAGGCCTCTGGCATACAAAGAGGTCTAATTCTTGCCGAAGCATCACATTCAGGCTGCGGATACCGCCCCCTACGGGTGTGGTGAGCGGGCCTTTAATGGCAACCAGATATTCCTTGAGCGCTGCCATGGTCTCATCAGGCATCCATTGACCGGTAGCATCAAACGCTTCCTCACCAGCCAATACTTTTTTCCATTGAATTTTTCTTTTGCCGTAATATGATTTTTCAATTGCCGTATCCAAAACTCTTACGGTAGCTTTCCAAATATCAGGGCCAATGCCATCCCCTTCAATAAATGGTATAATGGGTTCATCAGGCACAATTAATTCCCCTGAGGAAGCCTTTGTTATTTTTTCTGCCATATCAAAAATTCTCTGACTTTATATGATTTAAAAATGTAGCACACAGTTAGTCCAGGAGTCATCGAACTTCACTCCTTTATATCTTTTATAAAAATGGATGGCCACCTCATTCCAGTCAAGCACCTGCCAGCACATCCCTTTTAATCCTTTTGCCTTTGCCGCAATGATGAGCTGATCGAAAAGTAGTTTTCCTATACCTAACCCTCTCCATTCAGCCGTGATGATGATATCCTCAAGATACATCATAGGTCCCTTCCAGGTACTATAACGGATATGGTAAAGTGCAAACCCTACAATGTTACCATCTGCCTCTGCTATAAAGGACCAACAAACCGGATTGGGCCCAAACCCTGCTTCCATAAAAATGTCCTCTGTAACAGTCACCTCGTCGGGCGCTTTTTCATATTTGGCAAGCTCTCTGATTAGGTCCATCATTGCCGGAATATCGTCCTTTGTGGCTTCTCTGACCACAATTTTTTCCTCTATCGCATTTGCTTTCATGGTGTAAGTGTTTTCATTATCAGCTTAAAGCCTGGTCTAAATCGCGAATAATATCCTCCACATTTTCAATTCCCACACTCATCCGGATCAGACCATTTGTAATTCCAAACTTTATCCTATCTACCTCAGGTACGCCGTAATGGGTCATCGATGCCGGATGCGATATGAGTGTGTCACAAGTTCCGAGCGACACAGCACGGGTACACATTTTCAGGTTGTTGATAAACTTTTTTCCTTCTTCAAGCCCACCATTCAGCTCAAAACTCATCATTGGGCCGGGGTGCCGCATCTGTTTAGAGGCCACATCGTGATCCTTATGTGATGCCAGTCCCGGATAGTTGACTTTAGTAACCATAGGGTGGTTGTTTAAAAATACTGCTACGCGTTCAGCATTGCTGCAGTGGCGTTCCATTCTTATTTCAAGAGTTTTCATACCCTGAGTCAGTAAAAATGCATCGAAGGGGTTACTGCTGCCACCCAGCAAACGTTTGGTCTTTTCCATTCTTGTTTTCATCAGTTCAATGTCCTTTCCAATCAGGACACCCCCAATAGCAGTGCCGTGTCCGTTTAGAAATTTGGTTGTAGAGTGTAACACAAAGTCCACATCAAACTGAAAAGGTTGTTGCAGGTATGGAGTAGAGAAAGTATTGTCGACAGCCACTTTAATCCCGTGCCCCTTGGCCAGAGTGGTGATTGCAGCAATATCCACGCATTGTATGGTGGGATTTGCCGGGGTCTCCAGGTAGATCATCTTTATGGTCTTGTCCTTACGGATATATTCTTCTGCAATGTTCAAGTCGCGCAGATCCACTATCACAGCCTCGATACCCAGAGGTTCCAGTATTTTGTAAAACAACTCATTGGTGCCGCCATAAAGAGAGTAGTGAGTCAGGATCTTATCGCCCGGCTTTAATACGCCTAACACAAGGGTGGAAATAGCTGCCATCCCGCTTGAGTGGAGGATAGCTTTTAGTTCCAATGGCTTTCCACCCATAGTGATCTGGTAAGCCTCCAGCGCTGCTATTTTTTCTTCAGCCTCGGAGAAGTTGGGGCCGCCCCAGCGACTGTAAATAAACCCATCTTCTTCACCCTTAAAACGTTTCATCCCCTGTTCGGCAGTATCATATACGTAGGTACTACTGGCATAAATAGGAGTAAGGTGTGCGTAATTTGAATCAGTTTTGTGTCCTGCGTGGATCGCAGCACTGCTGAAACCAATATAGGGATGCAGGGCATTTTCGCTCATAGCCAATTGATTTTGCTGCAAAAGTAGTCAATCAAATTGTATTGGCAGGGTTCGTAAATTACAGGTATATTTATGCTTCAATATCAGTATTGGTAAATTGCGATGAAAAGAATTTTATTACAATTAGCGGCCTATAGGAAGTGGGCGAACAGGCAGATTATTGATACCCTTAAAACTGTTCCGGAGGAGGTGCTGTCCAGAGATATGAATGATAGCTTCGGTGGTATCCGAAATACACTTTTCCACATGCTCTTAAGCGAGCATATCTGGTGGGATCGCATTCGACTCCAGGAAAATATTAGCCCGCCATCAGACAGCCTGAAGAAAGACTTTGCAAAGATGACCAGAGAGATATTGAAATTCTCTGACGCCTGGATGGAGTTAATAGAAGAAGCAAGTGAAAACAGGCTGCAACATGTGTTTGAATACCGCAATTCAAAAAAGGAAGCTTTCAAACAACCGTTATATGAGGTGTTGTTGCATATATTGAACCACCAGACCTATCACTACGGTCAAATAATTACCATGCTTCGGGAACAGGGGATAGACAAACTTCCGGCAACAGACTTTATAAAATTTTCGCGATCCGTCAAGCGGCCTTAATACCTAAGGTTGCATTTGCACGTCCTGTGTATTTACCTCATCGGCAGGAACGAAGGTATCTACCGTAGCCAGCACGGTAATTCCCCCCTTTACGGTCTGATTGAGTGTTACATTAACAGGTGTACCCACAGGTAACAAAATATCCACCCGACTGCCGAACTTTATAAATCCCATTTCTTTGCCCTGTTCTACATGCATACCTACTGTAAGGTAGTTGACAATCCTCTTTGCAAGTGCACCCGCAATTTGTTTTACAAGAATTTCGGCTTTATCGCTTTTAATAACTACCGAGTGGCGCTCGTTTTCCGTTGAAGATTTAGGATGCCAGGCTACCAGATATTTTCCTTTGTGATACTGGCTGTAACAAACCTCGCCAGACATCGGGACACGGTTAATATGAACATTGGCAGGACTCATGAAAATAGAAACCTGCAGCCTCTTATCCTTAAAATACTCGGTATCCTCAACCTCTTCGATAACTACTACTTTGCCATCGGCAGGACATATAATCTGATGGTGTGCGGTTACAAACTGGCGGCTGGGTGAACGAAAAAAGGATATGATAAATAGGAGTAACAAAAGTGTTACAACAAAAACAGTCCAGGCAATACCCGGTGTATTGGAACTGAAAAAATAGAATACTATTACATTTATCGCGCCAAAGATTAGGGCAGCTAATGCAATAGACTTATAACCTTCCCTGTGAATCTGCATTCGGTTCTGTTTGAGGCTCAAAGATACATTCATTATCATTGGAAAAAGTTCCTTTATCTTTAATGAGTCTAATATTTCGGGAACTTAATTACCTGAGTCTATGAGAAAATGCATGGCAGTTATTGTGGTAATACTGATAGCAAGTTGTGGCAACTTCAGCACCAGAGAAGTAAATTCATTATATTTTGAGGATAATATTGATACAACTGTAAATCCGGCCGATGATTTTTTTAGCTATGCTAATGGCAAATGGTTGCGTAATAATGCGATCCCTGAAGATGAGAGTTCGTGGGGCATTGGGAATCTTATAGAGAATGAGATATATAACCGGATGTGGGAGATCAACATTTTCGCGGCTAACTATACAGGGAATGATCCGATTCAACAAAAGGTGGGTAACTTTTGGCGCGCGGCTATGGACAGTACCACCATCGAACGCCAGGGCCTTGACTATCTTCGGTTTTACCTGGATGGAATCAGTATGGTCAAAGACCTGACCTCCTTTCAGGGAGCTATGGCCATGCTCCAGAGAATCGGTGTCAAAGTACTGGTAGATCCTTTCGTGGCACAGGATGAAATGAATAGCAGCAGGCATGCACTCTATCTCCATCAGGGCGGACTGGGAATGCCTGATCGTGAATACTATTTCAGGTCCGACAGCGCTACGGCATATATCCGCCAGGCTTATGTGAAGCATATCGGGAATGTATTGATTCTTCTGGGGAGAGAAAAAGATTCTGCCAGGAAAGCTGCGCAATCGGTGTACACCTTTGAAACCCGATTGGCTATGTTTTCAAAGAAGATAGAGGAAATGCGCAATCCTTATGAAAACTACAACAAAGTGTCATTTGCCGGGTTGAATGCAATGAGTGAAACTGTCAAATGGGGAAAGTTTCTCTCAGACATAGGTGTGCATGCACTGGATTCTATTGTTGTGGGCCAGCCGGATTTCATCAGGTCGCTCGACAACAGCCTCAAAGCTACAGACCCTAAAACGCTCCGCGACTATTTGTCCTTTCATCTGGTAACGACCTTCACTGAGGCATTACCGGTCAGGTTTGGTGTGGAATCATTTTCATACAGCAAAAATTTGAGCGGTGCTTCGCAACAAAAGCCCAGATGGAAAAGAACCTATCTGCAGGAGGAGCGGGTGATGGGAGAAATGCTGGGACAGTTATATGTGAAACGGTACTTTAGTGAAGCCTCAAAGATTCGGTACGAGGAAATGGCTACAGAGGTTAAGGAAGCTTTCAGAAACCGTATTAAACATCTGGACTGGATGAGCCAGACCACAAAAAATAAGGCACTGGCAAAACTGGATGCTATGAAGCTGAAAATCGGATATCCTGATAAATGGAAAGATTTCAGCTCCATGATAATCACGGGTGAGAGCTATCTGCAAAACCTAATCAACGCAAAAAAATGGCATCACCAGTATGAGTTTGACCAGTTGAATAAACCCATTGATAAGGATGATTGGGAAATGACACCGCAGACCTATAATGCCTATTATCATCCTGTAATGAATGAAATGGTGTTTCCTGCGGCAGCATTCGTAATTCCGGGCTATAAGGATAGCGACCTTGATGAAGCGATGATGTATGGCTATTCAGGGGCCAGTTTTTTTGGACATGAGATTACCCATGGATTTGATGACCAGGGCAGGCTTTACGGAGCAGATGGTAATTTGAGCAATTGGTGGACTTCGGGTGACTCAGCTTCCTTTGCACAGAGAGCGAAATTAATAATTGAGCAATTTAATTCGTACGAGCCGGTTGCCGGTTATCATATTAACGGTGAAGCCACGCAGGGCGAGAATATTGCAGATTTAGGCGGAGTCGAAATTGGGATAGATGCTTTTAAGAAATCGAAAGCATACAGGGATAATAAAGTGATTGATGGATTCACTCCCATTCAACGATTCTTTCTCGGATACGCACTCAGTTGGATGTATAAAACACGTCCGGAAGCACTCCGCAGCCAACTGATGACTGATGTACACTCACCTGCGAGATACCGCGTAAATGGGCCTTTAGGCAACATTGAAGATTTTTACGAAACGTATAAAGTGCAGCAGAATGATTCCATGTACATTTCTCCTGCAAAAAGAGTAAAAATCTGGTAGGGCTACTTTCACCTCCAGGGGTATTGAGAAGTTAAAGAATCGGAGAATAGTGGCCACAGTCCCTTTTTGCTTTAAATTGTAAAGCTTGTTTGCGAGCGACAAAATATTTTGGATTATAATATGAAAAGAGTCTTCTCTGCTACGCTTGTGTTGTACTTTTCGATCTCCGGCTTATGTGCTTTTGCGCAGCAATCAGAAATGGGCAGGCATGATGTGTTAAATGAAACCGATAAAGTGGGGGATGTTTTGCTTGCCGATCAGGAGGGGAATAAAGTCAGGTTGCGCGACCTGAGAGGAAAGGTGGTGTTTATTAATTTTTGGGCTACCTGGTGCCTTCCATGTAAAATAGAAATGCCGGGAATAAACAAACTCAGAAAATCATTTGCTGATAATCCGGATATCTTATTTCTTACGGTGGACGTGGAAAACGACCTTCTGAATTCGGTGGCTTATATGAAAAAGAAGCGGTTTGACCTGCCGGTCTATGTGGTTAAGAATGGTCTGCCACAGGGCTTTCTTCCCAACGCAATACCTGTAACAATTATAATCGACAAGAAGGGTAAAGTGGTAGCAAAAGAGGTAGGGGCAGTGAACTATTCAAAACCATCAGTCCGTAGGTACCTTGACCAGTTAGTAAAGAAATAGTATCGCTTGTATCTTCCCAAATGGCCAACTCCTTAAAAGTACTTAAACCCGAAAGTGATCCCTATATATTCTCCTGTGTTATTCAGCACTGCGGCATGGTTGGGCTTGTCCTGAAGCAGATAGGGATAGGCAACATCCTTTTGAGATGCATGCGAGTAGGAGAGGTCAATGAAAAATCCTTTATTTCTATATCCTATGCCTCCGGTGAGTCTTAACGTATGTGCATCCTCGTTAAGGTATGGGTCCCCATAATAAGCACCTCCCAGTCGCACCATGAAGGTGTTAAACTTCAGCTCTCCGCCAAGCCTTAGATTCACCGTACTCCCATATTGGCTTTTGATAACTTCTTTGAGTTGTTTATAATAATCTTTGTAATCCTGGCTGCCCTGTGCATCGTGGAAACCGGCTTGTGCATAGTTTACATATTCTACATCCGCAGTGATAAATCCCTTTTGCTGACTCAGGTCTGGGCCAATTCCCAGAAAGTATGTTCCTCCAAGGATTGCTCTGAGTGGATTTGAAAAATTGTATCTGCTGCGGAGCATGTATCCATCATTCAGGTCTCTGGAACTTTGTTGCAATTCGCCGTGACCTTCATATCCTTCAAGATCAGTAACAATGGTCATGTTGTAGTTGTCTGTCAGTTGGAAATACGTGGGTGAATGAAATGCAAACCCAAGGCGGACTTTATCAATTGGCTGAAAGATAATTCCCAACTTTGCATTTATACCTACTCCTTCAGTCTTTAAGGTTTCAGCGGCCGTAAAGTAATTGAAGTAGGTTATATGGTTACCGTCATCTTCTTCTTTGTATCTTGATTCTCTGTTGTATTTCAGAAAGGGTATCCCTATTGAGCCTCCGAAATACCACTTATCTGAAAGGTTTACACCTATACCTACCGAAGCTTCTGTCATCCTACCTGTTGTCTGTACTGACATAGATTGGGCTAATCCAAAGGCAGGATTGGCAAGACTCCGATATCCAATAAGGTCACCATTACTATCCAGTACTGTATCAATCAGGTAGGTGTTAAAAGCCATGCTTGTGCCAAACGGATAGTCTTGTGCAGCTTTATTTGGGTCAGTAACCTGATTATTAATCAGCTCCTCAAGGAATTTTTCTGAGTAGGATGATAATGTATTTACCCCCCGGTATGCTATCTCATTATTAAAGTCTGCAAGCCGGTTTACGCCCAATCCCACAGTGACACTTCTCACCTTGCCATAATTCCTGGGATTAGAAAAAAGAATACCTGAAGTGCCAATGGTCATCTTGCTGCTTTGGGCAGTAGCCATGTTTGTCAGATATTTTGATTCATTGCTGTTATACCGATAGGTAGGAGAGATAACGATATCCCCAGTCTTGAAGTAACCCAGCCCGGCAGGATTGATGAATAGATTCGTAAACTCACCACCCAGCGAAACTCCTGCTCCTCCCAATGCCTGGTTTCGGGCAGTGCCTCCCTGGCCTGTCATATACGAATACCGGAGGGCATCAGTAGCGTCCTGACAGTAGGCACTGGGCAGGATAAACAATACTGCTAAAGATGCAATAATTCTTTTCATAAAGGGTAATATTGTGAGTGTCTTGGGGCAGGTAATGCTGCCAGGTGAAAAGATGCTGTAAAACCGTGCCTTTAAAAATATCAGAACTTCCTAATAGGTGTGCTGCTATTATTGCTTCTTGAATTATTTGTGGACGGAGGAGTGGTGTTATTATTCCTTTCAAAGGTTCTTGTGTTGGTCTCTACTCTGTTGTTGTTCGAACTCCTTTCGTTAGGAATAAATATTGAGGAATTACTTCTTCTATCGCTCCTGAAGATATCCCTGTCTCTGTTTCCGCTGTTTGCTGGAGAGAAAATTTTACGTAATACATTATTGCTTCTCCTGTCAACTGACGGGTTATTTAATTCACTTCTGATACCTGTGTTCCTGCCGGAAGATATCATAGTCCGCACCGGTGCTATAGTAGCTCCGCCTGAACCGGTACGAGGTGCCACACCGGGTGTGCTGTTTTGTGGTTGAATTCTTATTGTATTGCCCGTTCTGGGGCCGTTATCCCTGTTTCTGATTATCCCTATACCGGTATTATAGCCCGGATAATATGAGTGCCCTGTATAGTAACCCGCTACAACCGGGTTATAGCCATAATACCCGGCGTATCCATAAGGATTATAGCCAAATGAATTTCCCAAAAATCCTGTATATCCCATGCTGAAAGGGGAGAAAGGATTAAAATACGCCCCATATAATGGAGAGTATGAATAGCTGAAGGGAGAATAAAATGGAGACCCAAAGGGTGAATAAAACGGGCTGCCAAAACCATAATATGGCGAGCCAATATTAAAACCTAATGAAATAGATGGCCTGTATATCGGATTCCTGATTGCCCGCCTGATTTCCAAATCTTCCAGATAATCACCGTTCCTGTCGTAATACCGGTCTCCATCGCTGCGATTGGAAAGATTTACATATTCTTCATTATCTGCCGATATGCCGGGTGAATAATATACATCATCCGGTGTCTGCATAGTTCTGTATGAAGAACTGCAACCTACAAACAGCAAAGAAGCCATTACTAAAAGAACGTATATCTGTTTCATGGTTTTACGGTTTTATGGTTTATAAAATATGAAATTCTATTTTTGCGCCACTGTAAATTTAAAACTAAATTTTGTCAATACTCCGTCATAGGTCAAACAGCACTGTTAAAGTAGTTCTAACAATTCGGTACTAAAAGAAACAGGCTTTATTACACCTCCGGCCCAAAAGTAAAATTATATGAGCAAAGAGATTACTTCACGTGAGAAAGATTATTCACAATGGTACAATGATCTGGTAATTAAAGCCGGCCTGGCTGATTACAGTGCAGTAAGAGGATGCATGATCATCAAACCTTATGGATATGCGCTCTGGGAAAATATGCAACGTCAACTTGACTACATGTTTAAAGAAACGGGGCATTCTAATGCCTATTTTCCTCTCTTTATACCCAAGAGTTT
Source organism: Chitinophagaceae bacterium (assembly GCA_023957755.1). GTDB lineage: Bacteria > Bacteroidota > Bacteroidia > Chitinophagales > Chitinophagaceae > Ginsengibacter. The sequence goes on along the minus strand of JAMLGT010000005.1, from coordinate 61,862 downwards.
TCTAAGCAGAGAAGCAGCCCATGTGGAGGGCTTTGCAAAAGAGTGTGCAGTAATTACTCATTACCGCCTGAAGAATGATCCGGATGGGAATGGGATTATCGTGGACCCTGATGCCAAACTTGAGGAAGAGCTGATAGTGAGACCCACCTCAGAGACTATCATCTGGAATACGTATAAGAGCTGGATTCAGAGCTATCGGGATCTGCCGCTGCTCATCAACCAATGGGCAAATGTAGTGCGCTGGGAGATGCGCACGAGGTTATTCCTCCGTACCACAGAATTCCTGTGGCAGGAAGGGCATACAGCACATGCTTCGGCAGAAGAGGCTGAGGCAGAAACACGCAAGATGCTTAACGTATATGCATCCTTTGCCGAAGACTGGATGGCGTTGCCGGTAATTAAGGGTGTGAAAAGCGCTAATGAACGGTTTGCCGGTGCGGTAGATACCTATACCATTGAGGCACTCATGCAAGATGGTAAAGCCCTTCAGTCTGGCACCTCGCACTTCCTGGGACAGAATTTCGCGAAGGCATTCGATGTGAAATTCAGTGATAGAGACAATCAATTAGATTATGTATGGGCTACAAGCTGGGGCGTAAGTACCAGGCTGATCGGTGCATTAATTATGGCGCATAGTGATGATGATGGACTGGTATTGCCGCCCAGGCTTGCACCGCTCCAGGTGGTAATAATACCGGTTTATAAAACTGCGGAAGACAAGCAAAAGATTGATTCAAAAGCTAATGAGATACGCGAAAATCTGAAAGCATTGGGGATATCATCTAAATACGACGACGATGATAATAAGCGCCCCGGTTGGAAGTTTGCCGAGTATGAAATGAAAGGCGTACCGGTAAGAATTGCAATAGGGCCTCGCGACCTTGAGAATAATGCGGCCGAAGTAACACGAAGAGATACTAAACAGAAAGAAATGATTTCTCTGGATGGAATTGCAAATACTATAAAAGTTTTGCTGGACAAAATTCAGCAGGCAATCTTTAAAAAAGCAAAGGATTACAGAGATGCGCATATTACTAATGTGGATACATGGGAAGCTTTTGAAAAACTGTTAGATACTAAAGGTGGATTCCTTGCTGCCCACTGGGATGGTACTGCCGAGACAGAAGAAAAGATAAAAGAAATGACCAAAGCTACCATCAGGTGTATTCCTCTGAACCAGCCTGAAGAGTCTGGTAATTGTATTCTTACGGGAAATCCCAGCAACAAACGTGTGTTATTTGCAAGAGCTTATTAATGTTTTCGGATTGTAAGGCAATAATTTTCAAAAAGATGCTATACATTCGTTCAGGCTTATGAACTCCAGCCGTTAATACGATTTTTACTTTTAATTTTTTGAATATGCAATCAGATTTGATATCTAACGACCTGCAAATTACTCCTACCGTTGAAGTGTATCTGGGAGAGACAGCAAAGTGGGGCCGTTTTCTGGCAATAATAGGATTTGTCCTGACAGGGCTTTTTGTGATACTTGCTTTTACGTTTACCACGTTCATGTCGTCTGCTATGAACGATTTGTACGGGCCTGCAATGGGGCCTTTGACATCAGGCATGATGGTCAACTTTCTGATTATTGCAGTACTGATGTTTTTTCCTTCATTGTTTTTGTTGCGATTTTCCTCAAGGATGAAAGAGGCAATTGCTGAGATAAATCAGGGCGCATTAGAAAGTTCTTTTGAAAGCCTTAAGTCATTATTTAAGTTTTATGGCATTATTACGCTAATTGTGCTGGGTATCTATTTGTTAGCCTTTGTAGTCATGCTGCTTACGCTATTGGTTTAACGAATCGATAATTCATTTACGCTGGATTAGCCTACCGCATGGCACAATTTTTGGCTCTTATAGCGTATGTTGAGATACAGGTTTTTTATTTTCATAATATTGGGATGGGGGCTTTTTTCGTGTAGCAGGAAGCATATCCCTTCTCGAAGTGCCCAAATTATTTACTCTCCGGATAATGTAACTGTTATAGACACACGTGTTGGTGAATCGGTTCCTGCTTCCGATACCAAAGAGAGTAAAGAAGAGAACCGCACTGTAGTTGTAGCCCCGTCTTCTACTGTGAGAAAAGGGGGAGTGGCAAAGGCCATCTATGTAAATGATGCTGCTGCAAAAACCAGTGTGGATGGCCGTTTGTACTATGATGTGGATGGAAAACGCTATTGGAAAAATTATAAAGACGGGAAATATTATCTTTTTAATAAGTCGATGTTTGATAATCCGGATTTCAAGCCTCCTGTGAAGAATTAATTTATTTGGGACTGTCGTCTTAGGGGCTGTTTATTAAGTGTGGTGATAGATGAATGTCGGGGCATCATGGTTTAGTGTCAGATGCGGAACTTCATCACTTTCCCAATGTCATTCAGTGACTGATTCGGGATCTCATTATCGTACCTGCTGTCATTCCGCAATTGATGCGGAATCTAATCATCATCCCCACTGTCATCCCGTGCCTGACACGGGATCTCATTAGAATACCATATGAGATTGCGGGTCAGCGTCCGCAATAACAGGGGTAAGACCACCCCGTCTTCCTTCGTCAGCCACCCTTCCAAAGGAGGGGAATAAAAGCACAGTCATTCCGCAATGCGTTGCGGGAGCTCATTATCGTACCCGCTGTCATTCCGCACGCCGATGCGGAATCTCATTAGGGTGATATACGAGACTGCGGATCGAAGTCCGCAATAACAGGGGTAAGACCATCCCGTCTTCCTTCGTCAGCCACCCCTCCAAAGGAGGGGAATAAAAACACAGTCGTTCCGCACTTGATGCGGAATCTCAACATAATGCAATATGAGATTGCGGGTCAGTGCCCGCAATGACACGCCGTTTTGTGATGATGTAACCAAAAAGTGTTGTCATTCCGCACGCCGATGCGGAATCTCATTAGGGTGATATACGAGACTGCGGATCGGAGTCCGCAATAACAGGGGTAAGACCACCCCGTCTTCCTTCGTCAGCCACCCTTCCAAAGGAGGGGAATAAAACCCAGTCGTTCCGCACGCCGATGCGGATTCTCATTACCATACCCTCTGTCATTCTGTGCTGCGACACAGAATCTCATAAGGATGCAAAACGGGATTGCGGGTCGGTGCCCGCAATGACACGCCGTTTTTTTGTGATGATGTAACCAAAAAGTGTTGTCATTCCGCACGCCGACACGGAATCTCATCAGGACGATACACGAGACTGCGGGTCAGCGTCCGCAATAACAGGGGTAAGACCACCCCGTCTTCCTTCGTCAGCCACCCCTCCAACGGAGGGGAATAAAAAGCACAGTCATTCCGCACCTGATGCGGATTCTCATTACCATACCCTCTGTCATTCCGTGCTCCGACACGGAATCTCATCAGGACGATATACGAGACTGCGGATCGGAGTCCGCATTAGCAGGGGTAAGACCACCCCGTCTTCCTTCGTCAGCCACCCTTCCAAAGGAGGGGAATAAAAGCACAGTCATTCCGCACTTGATGCGGGAGTTCATTATCGTACCTGCTGTCATTCCGCAATTGATGCGGAATCTAATCATCATCCCCACTGTCATCCCGTGCCTGACACGGGATCTCATTAGAATACCATATGAGATTGCGGGTCAGCGTCCGCAATAACAGGGGTAAGACCACCCCGTCTTCCTTCGTCAGCCACCCTTCCAAAGGAGGGGAATAAAAGCACAGTCATTCCGCAATGCGTTGCGGGAGCTCATTATCGTACCCGCTGTCATTCCGCACGCCGATGCGGAATCTCATTAGGGTGATATACGAGACTGCGGATCGAAGTCCGCAATAACAGGGGTAAGACCATCCCGTCTTCCTTCGTCAGCCACCCCCTCCAAGAATTTACCTTCCCGAAGTGCTCAAATTATTTATTCTCCGGAAAATATAACAGTGAGAGATACACGTATAAGTGAGGCGGGTTCAACGTCCGCTGCTAAAGAGAGTAAAGAAGAGAGCCGCGCTGTAGTTGCAGCTCCGTCTTCCACTGTGAGAAAACGGGTAGTGGCAAAGGCCATTTACGTAAATGATGCCGCTGCGAAAACCAGTGTGGATGGCCGTTTGTATTATGATGTAGATGGTAAACGGTATTGGAAAAATTATAAAGACGGTAAGTATTATCTTTTTAACAAGTCGATGTTTGCTAATCCGGACTTCAAGCCACCTGTGAAAAATTAATTTAACCGGGGGTGTTATTTTAGCAGCTGTTTCTGTGTATTGTTATAAATGATATGGGCTATAATTCTGCACTCATAGTCATTCCATGCTAGATGCGGAATCTCATTAATACCCACTGTCATCCCGTGCTTGACACGGGATCTCATTTGGATGATGCATGAGATTGCGGATCGGAGTCCGCAATGACACGCCGTTTTTTTGTGATGGTGTACCATAAATGGGTTGTCATCCCGCGCTTGACACGGGATCTCATAAGGCTGTCCACACGAGATTGCGGGTCGGTGCCCAAAATGACCTTCGTTTTTTTGTGGTGGGTATGTAGGCTCCCCAATTATAAAAACTCATTCAATGTATTGCCATAACATTTACCTTTTCAATACCCTTAAGCAATAAACTGATATTCCGTTCTTTTGCCTTTGTGTGATATTCACTAATTATCTCGAGAATATCGTAATCCACAAAAGTGGCTTCACTGCCATCAATTGTCAGCACACTCTCAGGAGGTACTTCATCCAGCACTTTTTTTAATCGTGCCTTATTCAGAAACGTAACATTTGTGTTGAGTTTTATCATGTAATTGTCCTTACCCAGACTGATTATCTTAAACTCCTCCTTAAAGTTATTCTGAACGATATAATATGTGGAAACCAGCAATCCAATAATCACTCCCGTAAGAAGATCAGTGGCAATAATTCCGACGATAGTAATTATAAATGGAAGGAACTGTTTCAACCCAAGACTCCACATATTGCGGTATAACTTTGGTTTGGTAAGGTTATATCCGGTAATAATTAAGATTGCCGACAGAGACGCATAAGGAATCAGGTTAATCAAAAAAGGCACCATCACTACAGCGAGTAAAAGAAATACACCGTGGGTAAACGCAGCCATCTTGGTTCGACCTCCCGCATCTACATTTGCCGCTCCTCTGACCACCACGGCAGTAATCGGAATAGCGCCTAACAGGCCACAGGTCATATTGCCAATCCCCTGTGCAATGAGTTCCCGGTTAACCGGAGTAATCCTGTTGCGTTTGTCCAACTTGTCAATTGCCTCAATACACAATAGTGTTTCAAGGGTAGCAAGTAGTCCTATCAGGAGCCCAAACTTCCAGATGTCGCTGGACGAAAGAAGTGCTCCGAAGTCAGGGAAGGAAATATTGCTGAAGGTATCAGGAGGGATATTGACCAGTTGTGTTGCTTTTAACGAATAATCATCAGCGTAATATCCAAAAATCCAATTAGTTGCAATTCCCGCTAAAACAGCTAATAATGGAGCCGGGATCACTTTAAGCTTTTTGGCAACCGGCAAATTGAATAATGTAAGCACCAGAATGGAGACCAAAGAAATAATGATAGCTCCTCTGGCAATATGCTGATTAAAATTGATAAGGTTGACCCTGAAGTTTTGTTTTGAAAAAAGGCTTAAAAAGCCATCTTTCCAGAAATCAGGCTGATCGTAACCAAGTGCAATAGGTATCTGATTGGAAATAAGAATAATGCCTATTGCGGCCAACATTCCCTTTAAAACAGAAGAGGGAAAGTAATTGGCTATGACACCTAATTTTAACACACCCAGGATTAGTTGAAACAATCCCGCAACCATCACCGACAGAAGAAAAAGCCTGTAGTCGCCCAATGATACTATGGTTGCAGCCACCAGCGTGGTCAATCCCGCTGCAGGCCCTGACACTGCAAGCTGGGAGCCACTTACTAATGCTACGATTATACCTCCTATAATTCCTGATAATATTCCTGCGTAGAGTGGCGCGCCTGAAGCGAGTGCTATTCCAAGACATAATGGAAGTGCTACAAAGAATACGGATAATCCTGCCGGCAAGTCGTTCTTTAGCCAGATAAGCCTGTAATATTTCAGTGTTCTTTTCATTGTCGCAGGCACTTAAAATAATTCAAATATAGGAAGCTAAAATGGAAGCTTAAGACCGGGTAATTTGTACTTTTTGACAGAATCGTTCTAATTTTAAGGATATCTGGTTTCAAATAAGAAAAATCATGGAAAACCGAAACGATCCTTTTCTGATATCCTATAAAACCCTCCGCCAGTTAATCGGTGTTTTGGGGGTTCTGATGCCTTTTCTTTGTTGGGGAGTAAATGCGCTTTTTAATGAATTAGGTTTGCTCAATGACCCGCGTTTTATTGATACAAGGCAGACCAGGCATTACGTAGCCGGCGACGATCTGAAGACATCTATAAGCCATTTTTACTACGCCACTTCCGGGCCTTTGTATGTGGGGATATTGGTAACTGTGGCCATATTTCTCTTTTGTTATATGGGGTATCCACAGAATAAAAAAGAGGACAGGTTTGCCTGGCTTACAGACCGTCGCGTGGCCACCTTTGCTGCATGCAGTGCGCTGGGTATTGTCATATTCCCGACTAACTCGCCTCAGATTATCACTGATAATATTTACATTTTTGCTACATCAGCATTTATCGGGAGAATTCATCTTATTTTTTCAACCCTGTTTTTCGTATCGATGGCAGTGATGAGTATGATCAATTTCAGAAGACTACCTAACCGGAAATTACTGAACAATTCAGAAGGCGCCTTATATCTGATTTGTGGCTGGGGGATAGTCGTATGCATTATTTTGCTGGGTATCTACGGCTTATCTCCAAATGGTAATTCCTGGCTCTGGGGACGTTTCGTATATATCATGGAAGTGCTGATGTTGTTGTTTTTTGGAGTTGCCTGGCTTGTAAAAGGGCATTCCATTCCCACCGAATTTATTCTAAAAAAAATGGATTAACCCAACCGTGTCAGGACATCTTTCGGCAATATATGTAACCCATTATTCAAAGAGGTTATAGATATCCATGATCTCTCTTGCGAGCCTTTCCGCTTTGAAGTTTAGATCTGTTAATCTCCCGGTTTTCATATTAAAAACCCATCCATGAATCTGGATTCTTTTCTCTGCCAGTGCCTTCTGCACGTCGCGGGTTTTCATAGTATTAATGCACTGTTCCCATACGTTCAACTCAACCAATCTGTCGTACTTCTTGCTGAGCGATTTAATACTGTTCAACTCCTGTTTATGAATTCTATATACGTCTCTGACATCACGCAACCAAGGGTTTAGGATACCTTCATCACTTGTGGTCATGGCAGTCTTGATGCCGCCACAATTGTAGTGCCCGCAGATAATTATGTGTTTGACCTTAATATGCTTTACCGCATAATTAATTGCAGATAGTGTGTTCAAGTCATTGCTTGGTACCAGATTGGCCACATTGCGATGTATGAATACATCACCCGGCTCTGCATCCATTATAACTTCGGTAGAAATTCTACTGTCAGAGCAACTGATAAACAAATACTTCGGCTTTTGCCTTTTACTAAGCTTTACGAAGTAATCAGGGTCGGCTTTTAATTGCGCTTTTACCCATTTTTCATTATGCTTGAAGATTTCTTCAATACTCTTATAAGACATACATCAATAATTTTCTAAGAAACAGATCAAACGATTAAATATCCTGAAGCATCTTTTATGTACCTGTGTCTGAACCCGGGCGTGGAAAATGCCTAATTATTTTTCTTTCCAAACAACATATAATCCAGGGATAATCTTCCAGGCCCCAGCAGTAGCAATGCAAGAAAAGTAGCCAGATAGAAGAACCTTAATTCCAATACCTGAAAACCGTCTTTAGCAATAAACGCATGGAATGTAAAGATGACTATGAAATTGATACAGAGGAAAAAGGTGGCTACTCTGGAAAACAGTCCAATTAATAACAGAATAGAACAAATACCCTCCGAAAAAGCAGCTAGATAGAAAGAGCCTGTGGCCCCAAACAGCCCAATCGGGTCAAAGAACTGTATTTCCTTACCGCTAAAGATGACAGATAATTTCTCAAAACCATGTCCATACAGTAGCACTAAAGCAGCTACCACCCTTAGCAGCAGCAGTGCGATATCATTTCCTGTTTTGTATTCCTTTACTAAGCATGATGTTAGTTTCATAATTCTGAATTTTAGTATCTTAAATAATCTGATTTTTTATTAAATATACTAATATTCATCTGATTTATTAGTTTAATATGGGGGCCAATTGAATAATTAGTGTATCTAAATTGTCCTGCCGCACCCAATTTTTAGATTGGTGTAATGTATGGGTAAAACAGCTCAATGAGAAAACCACGGAATGAGTTATCCGGAGGTTCTTATTATCTTGTCTATATGCTTTCCTTTGGCCAGTTCATCCACCAGTTTGTCCAGGTATCTCACTTTTTGGATAAGAGGATTTGTGATATCCTCAACTCTGTATCCGCAAATATTTCCTTTTATAATATGAGCAGCTGCATTTAGTTTTGCTTCATGGAAGAAATCTTTGAATGTGACTTTTGCCTCAATTAACTTTTCAATTTTTTTTGAATTAAACCCGGTGAGCCACTCGATCACAGTATGCAATTCTTCCACAGATCTTCCTTTTCGCTCCACTTTAGACACGTAATGGGGATAGACAGAGGCAAATGGCATTTGGGCAATGCGATCGTTCGGGTCAGTTTGAGTTCGAGGCATAATCATGTCTTTGGGTCAGCCCATTTGATGATCTGATTTTCCAAACCACTTCCCTGCATTAGGGTTGCGATGGGGGCACCCGGGCCAGCAACAGGGCTGCTTCTTACCTTCTTTTATTTCCTCTGCCATTCGCGTCAGGTGTGCTGCCTGAGTCTGAGCTTTTTTAGGTATCGTTACCCAACATATCCATTCGTTTCGCTGAATGGCCGTAAGGTTATTCCATGTATCAAGCAGATGTGAGTCTGCTACCAGGATTTCATAAATAGATGCCGGTACCTCGTGCAGGATACCACCGGATATCTTTACTTTTGAAGCCATAGCTGTCCAATTTACGCGAAATATCTTTTTCAAAGCATTTTGCTATCTCCGGGATATGACTTTACCTCCTTCGCATTTCTCTTTGCATAGCTTCACTTACTCTTTCGCTCACCATTCCATTAAATCTCAGACTATGGACTTCTTTCTGAACCGGCACTTTCAGGGAAGGATCTTCACGCAACCGGTCAGCCAGTGGGATTGTTCTGCCATAGCTCCCTGTAGCAATGTATGAGAAAATCTTATGCAGATTATCGTCATCAGGGTTTCCCCAGTTGTATCCTACAAAATCCTGGGCTACCTTATCCGGCGCCATACCATTGTAATAACCTCCCTGATTAGACGAGTTCATGGTCTCGAAATTTATAGCATACAGATCTGCCAGAAACTTCTCTGTCCTATTCTTAAAAATTGAAATGGTAAGCCCGAAAAACCCAACTGGTTTTCCATAGGTTGTGTCCCCTACAATTTGCACATTCGTATATGGTTTCAGGTTATTAATTACCAATTCGCTTGCAGAGGCAGAATTACTATTCACAACAAAGAATACATTTTGAAGATTCAGGTTACCGCCGGTCTGGAACCTGACCACATCAGGTAATCCGGCCTGGCTAGCAATGGCTGTTAGCTTGTCATTGTATTTGTAATGATACATTTCCTTGCCTGCCACAGAAGAAGGCGCAAGTAATGTAGAAAGATATTCGGCAGTGTTAGTGGATCCTCCTCTGTTATATCTGAGATCTACGATAACATCTGATATGTTTTGGTTTTGGAAATTTCCAAATACCCGGTCCAGCTCCTGTTTGGTCAATGTATTATTTCCGCCACTCGTAATATTGGAAAATGTATAGAACACCACGTAGCCCACTTTCCTGCTTCCGACAGTGAAAACCGAATCAAACAAAACCGGGTTTATTTGATACTGTGTGTTTGCCAGAGTAGCATTCATGGTCGTGCCATCCGGTTTTTTAAAAGTGAATGTGGCCGACCCGTCATAGAATATTGCATTGATCACGCGGCTGACATTAGTTCCATTTGAGCCGTCGTATGCCACACTTTGTCCGTTGATGGCTGTGATAGTCCATCCCCGTTGCACTCCCTGTTGTCCTGCAGGCGAATTTTTATCGGCATACAACACTACAAGTATGATATCCCTGTTGCTATCGTAAGCGTAGGTAACCTCCAGCCCTTTATCTCCGGCCACACCCTGTTGTATTTCAGAATTTGTAGTGCCGTCATCCAGGAAGCTGTGTTTGTCTATAGCGCGTCCATTAGCGTCCTTTGGAAAACCCTTAAGATAGTTGAGCAGGGTAGGGGCATCAGGAAACGCCCTGCTTAAGGGATCTGTTTCAGGCACCTGCTTGTACCAGTAATAAGTTGGAAGATCTTCGTGAGTATCTCTGCCTCCATCTATATAACTCTTTTGCATGATGCGATACATAAGATACTTCAATGAGTCGCTATCAGACAACTGGTTACCACTGCCTCCGCCAGGGGCAGACTTCTTGCAAGACACGCCTATAAGGGAAATGGTGGCCACTAATAGTAGCATAGGTAGGGATAATGCCTTTTTTTTCATAGAGTAAAAATATAGTTTAGTACGTAATACACAAGTTAAGCTCCCCATTCGATAATCTTAAATTAGGCGTCTGATTTATTTGTTAAATAAACAAAATATATATGAATTAATATACAAGGGTGGTTGGTATCTTTTAACTATTAACATTCATTTTTTTAAGTAGATTTGCGACTCCAAACCACACCTGATAAGATGAAGACCTCAAGTATAGTTATTCTGATTGCCATTGCAGCAGCGATTGGAGGATTGCTAATGTACTCAGTGGATTTTTCCACTTATGATACAATCCAGTCAGCCAAGGAAAAACAGGGAAAATATGTACATCTGATTGCCAAACTTGACAAGTCGAAACCCATACAGTACGACGCACTCAAAGACCCCAACTACCTTTCATTTTACGCAGTAGATAGCCTGGGCAATAGCGCCAAGGTGGTTTATTTTAATCCTAAGCCTACTGATCTTGAAAGAAGTGAGAGAGTGGTACTCAAAGGAAGAATGGAAGGTGAGGTATTCAGGTGCGACAACATCTTATTGAAATGTCCTTCAAAATACAAGGACGAGAAGTCGGTACTGGAATCTAATATCAGCCAATACTAATCTGACAAAATGGAATTTCTGAACGAACACTTATTGCCCGGTCAACTTGGGCATTTTTTTGTATTACTAGCCTTTGTATCTGCCATTTTTGCTACGATTGCTTTTTTTAAATCGCATCTTGCAAAATCAGAGACGGAGAGTACCGCCTGGTTAAAACTGGCAAGGACTGTATTTTTTATTGAGCTTTTTTCGCTGCTCACAGTATTTGCATTTCTATATTACATCTGTGCTAATCACTATTATGAGTATCTGTATGCCTACAAACACTCTTCAATGGAATTGGAGCCTAAGTACCTGCTGGCCTGTATTTGGGAAGGGCAGGAGGGAAGTTTCCTGCTTTGGGCCATGTGGCATGCGATATTAGGAACTGTAGTGATTCTGACTGCGAAAAAGAGGGAAGCGCTGGTGATGACTGTAGTGAACGCAGCACAGGTATTCCTTATAGTAATGCTTCTCGGCGTATATGTGGCTGGAACCAAGGTGGGGAGCAGTCCATTCAGCCTTACAAGAAACGAATTGGAAGGTGCCATATTCAGCCGGCCTAATTATCTTAACTTCATCAAAGATGGTATCGGGCTGAACATTCTCTTACGCAATTACTGGATGGTTATTCATCCACCTGTACTTTTCCTGGGCTTTGCAAGTACATTAATTCCCGTTGGATTTGCGTTTTCGTCACTCGTGAAAAAGGATTGGGGCAAATGGGTACAACCGGTACTGCCCTGGGCTTTATTCAGCGGCCTGGCTTTGGGTACCGGGATTATGATGGGAGGAAAGTGGGCGTATGAATCCCTGTCATTCGGAGGATACTGGGCATGGGATCCTGTGGAGAATGCCTCCTTTGTACCCTGGCTTATTGCAATGGCAGGGCTGCATTGTATGGTAATTTATAAATCAACCGGAAGGGCACTAAGAGCCTCATTTGTCTTTACAATTCTGGCTTATCTCTTTGTATTGTACTCGACCTTTCTGACCCGTACGGGTGTGCTGGGAGATACGAGTGTACACAGCTTTACTGAAGCAGGTAAAATGATGAACATACTGATAGGAATATACGTATTAGGAGTTACCGTTCCGATGTTCATATTGTTTTTCAGGAGTTATAAGCAAATACCGGCAATACACAAGGAGGAAAATATTTCTGCAAGAGAGTTTTGGATGTTTATCGGTTCCATGATCTTGTTCCTGGCAGGATTCTTTATTATAGCTGTAACCTCGCTTCCTGTGTACAACAATGTGTTTGGAATCAATGTAGCCGATCCGCCGGATAGAGAATTCACCTATAATAAAGTGATGGTGTTGGTGGCTATTGTGGTAGGTGTGCTTACCGGAGTGGGGCAGTTTCTCAAGTATAAGGATACCACAAAGAAATATTTCCTGTCCAAAATTGTATGGCCGATAATAATATCAGCAGCCATCTATTTAGTAATCGTACTGTTTTATCCGTTGAAGTATGCAGTTAAAGGCCCCGGGTTTTTATTCGCTATCAATATTGCGCTGTTTGCCTGCATCTTTTCCGTGGTGGCAAACTTTTATTACATCCAGAGTGTACTCAAATGGAAGATGAAAGCGGCCGGAAGCGCCATCACCCATTTTGGGTTCACACTGATGATCGCAGGAATGATCATTTCTTCAGGTAATAAAGAAGTCATCAGCGACAACAGCAAAACAGGCTTGTTTATTCCATTCGATAAGGATCCGACAGGCAGGAACCAGGAGAATCCAATGGAGAACCTTACACTTCTGAAGGGGGTACCAACCGAGATGGGAAAATATACAGTTACTTATGTAAGTGATAGTGCTTCGCCAACCGAAAAGACCAGAGTGTTTTATCAGGTGCACTTTGTGAAGAAAGGAAGTGGAGAAAAATCAGTAGAGAATTTTTCGTTGTGGCCCGACAGTTACAAAATGAAGGATAACAACCTGACCAGTAATCCGGATACAAGGCACTATCTCACGCATGATGTGTTTACGTACGTATCAACCATCTCGGTTCAGAATGAAGAAGAGGATACTTCTGCCTTCAAGACAAACCTGATGCACATCGGCGACACTGCCTATTACGATAATGGATACATCGTTTTGAATGGAATTGAAAAAAATCCGAATAACGATCGGTTCCAGTTTTCTGACAGGGATACCGCACTGGTTGCAGACCTCACCGCCTACAGTAAAGAAGGAACGAGCTACAAACTATATCCGGGATTAAGTGTATCCAATATGACAATCACATTCCTGGACGATACTTCTATTACCCAGAATATGTATGTTCGCTTCTCAGGTATCTCCAATGGAGATGAATTTAAGATTGGGGTAAAAGAGCACAAGAAGTTGACAGATTTCATTGCAATTAAAGCCTATGTGTTCCCATATATCAATTTGGTGTGGCTTGGGCTGATAATCATGGCAGCAGGATTTCTGGTATCTTTATTACACCGGGCTAATGCACCCAGACCGCTGGCATTAGTCTCAATGGTTGTCATTGTCGGAGCCCTGATTTTCCTTTTCCTGTTTGCAAATGCTTAATTGAAGATTAACACTCAGGTTTTGAGGTTTATAAAATCTTGATATAACTTAGAGTAGTGAAAATCCGTAATACCATAGTTGCAGTACTCGTTCTATTAACGGTTTCTGTTGGACCTGCGCTGAAAGCTACTGCGCAAGTGCAATACGGAATCAATGATACATTATTAACAGGAGCAGTGGTATATGAGGGCGACACCATACCTGCGCAAGTATTGCCCGTAGTGTTTGTATGGCAGAGGGGAAAACATAGCCGAAAATGGTCAAGACTTCGTAATGCAGTGTACGTTACGTATCCATACGCAAGGAAAGCGGGTGCCGTATTTACGGATATCGAACATAACATATCCGGCATGTCTGGTAAGTCTGAAATTAGGCGATATATCAACAGCAGGGAAAAAGAGTTGAAAAAGGAATTCTCTGATCCGCTGAAAAACCTTTCAGTTTATCAGGGAAAAATTCTGATGAAGTTAATAAACCGGGAGACAGGAGGTACAAACTGTTACGATATTCTCAAGGAATTGAAGGGGGGTGTGACTGCCCGTTTCTGGCAGACGGTAGCCTTCCTCTTTGGCAGTAGTCTCAAGCAACCTTATGATGCTTACGGGAGTGATTCAGACATCGAATATATTGTGCTTGAAGTGCAGCGTATGTATGGATGGCCACAATATCAATGACAGAATCATACAGCCTTTTTTCTGACCGGATACTCTTTTTGAGGTTACCTTTGCAAAAAAATTGGAGATGAAACTGGATATTCTAGCCATTGGAGTACACCCTGATGATGTAGAGTTAAGTTGTGCCGGAGTGTTAATTATGGAGCAGATGAATGGTAAACTGACAGGTATTCTGGATCTTACTAAAGGCGAACTTGGAACCAGAGGAACAGCCGCAACAAGAAAGAAGGAAGCCGCAGATGCGGCAAAAGTTATGGGCGTTACCGTGAGAGAAAACCTTGGGCTTGCTGATGGTTTTTTTGAAAATAACAAGGAAAGCCAGCTAAAGATAATCAGGGTTATTAGAAAATATCAACCTGATATTGTATTTGCCAATTCATTGGACGATCGGCACCCTGACCATGGCAGAGCAGCCAAATTGGTAGAAGATGCCTGTTTTTTGTCGGGACTCAGGAAAATAAAGACTAAGGACGGCGCCAGGGAACAGGCGCCCTGGAAACCTTCTTATATCTTTCACTATTTACAGGATTACTATCATAAACCTGATATATTAATAGATATCTCTGATGCAATCGAAAAGAAAATTGAAGCAATCAGGTGTTACAAAACACAATTCTATACAAAGGGTTTTAAGAACAACGAACCTCAGACCTATATTTCTTCTCCTGAGTTTATGCACTTTATAGTCAGCAGGACAGAGGCATTTGGAAAACATATCGGAGTAAGGCATGCAGAAGGCTTTGTGTCCCGAAAAATGATTGGATTGAAAAGCCTGGATGGTATTATTAAAAAGAAAACCTAATAGAAACTATATCAACTTATGAAGCACATCATTGAAAATTATCAATCTGTAGTACCAGAAAATTTTCGACATAACGCAAGAGTTTGGATTTATCAGGCGGACAGAGTGTTTACTTCGTCCGAATCCAAAGAAATAACGGAAGCATTAGATTCCTTTAATCACGAGTGGAACAGTCATGGAGATAAAGTAGCTAGTTTCGTTCATTTGTTCTTTAACCGGTTTATTGTGCTCATGGCTGATGAGCGGGTTGTTCATGTAGGAGGTTGCAGTACAGATGCATCATATAGGTTTCTCAAAGGACTGGAAAGAATACACAGTGTGAAGTTATTTGGCCGCCACTCTCTTGCATTTCTCGTTGACGGTATGATTAGAACAATACCACTTACAGAGCTTCAGGAGGTGCTGGAGCATGGAGAAATTACAGGGGATACGCTGTATTTTAATAATACTATCCTGACAGGACAAGATTTTATAACCCACTGGGTTGTACCGGCAGGAAGTACCTGGCTGGCTACACGGTTCAAGGAGTTAACGGCAACTTCAGGAAACTAATCGAATTTTTTATAGAACGGGTGAGTTGCAAGTTTCAACATCGCTTTGTCGCCACTACTATCACCGTACACATAGATTTCGGAGAAAGCAGAGAGGTCAAACTTTTCCTTAATGCGTTTTGCCTTTTCTTCATAGTTGCAATTGCGACCTGTAAGTTTGCCCGTTATCATGCCATTTCTTATTTCCATTTTGGATGCAATGAGGTCACAGCCATTTTCTGATGCCCAATATTTTACCCATTGAGATGCAGAAGCAGTAACGATGACAACCTCTACTCCCGATTTAATATATCCTCTGATTTTTTTTCCCATACTTTTTCTAATTAATCCGGGCAGGCGTTCTCTCGAAAAAGCCATACACAGCGACTCAAAATCTTCGTCTTTCATTCCTTTAAAAAAGTAGGACAGCAGCTTTTCTTTTACAAACTGGCTTTTCAGTATTTTAAGTTTCATGCCTACTATGAATGGGCTTACACGTACCAGGCCCAACCATAGACCGATTGTCCCCTTATAATACCTGATGAGTTCAAGCATACTGTCACTGGTAGTGATAGTGCCATCAAAATCAAAAAAAGCAACCTTTTTCACAGCGAACTAATTGAACAGTGTAACATCCTTCATATAAAGGATTACATAGAAAGTAATAATCCATAAGAGAATACTCACCTGGATAAATCTGTCGCGGTACAGGATTTTAACCGGTGAGTCTGATTTTTCTTTGATATAGATAAGCTGCAAATACCTGAATACCCCTGCGAGTACAAAGATACAAGTGAAGTATAACCTTCGCGTACCCAGCCTTTCTATTACTTCAGGCGACATCGTGTACATAAAGTATGCTACAATCAGCACTGCAGAAACGAGAGCAGAGGATATATTAATGAATTCAAGATTGTACCCTCTGATCGACTGGCGCATTTCTGCACCTGACTTGATTTTCAGAAGCACATCATCACGCCTCTTACCTAATCCAAGGAAAATAGCAAGGAGAAATACCATTATAATCAGCCATTCACTCAGAGGAACCCGGATAATTACGGAACCGGCATTGACACGCAGTACAAACCCGATAGCAATTATAAAAATATCAAGTATTGAAATATTCTTTAAACCCAGAGAATAGGCTATGTTTAAGAGCCAATACAAGAGGAGTATTACCAGAAAATGATAGTTAATAAATCCTCCCCAGGCAGTTCCTGCAACCAAGAGTAACACTGACATTACAAGTGCTACACTCTTTTCAACTGTTCCTGCCGGCAGAGGCCTGAACTTTTTTTCAGGATGCTTTTTGTCGTCTTCAATATCCCGGTAATCATTGAGTATGTAAATTGAAGATGCCACAAAAGAAAAGCAAAAAAAACCTTCAAGTACCATAATGAAAGACTCCACACGAAATAGTTCCCCACTAAAGAAAAGCGGAAGGAATAAGAAAGTATTCTTTATCCAGTCTTTCGGTCTTAAAAGTTTAATGTATGGTTTCATGTTGACTCGTTAGTGACTGTATTTCTTTGTATGACATCTTTCTCAACAAGCCACAGCATCATTGGAATAAATATTATTATAATCGGAACCAAAAACAGTCGTGTCTGGTAGGCCACCACACTCAGATAATGGACACCAAACCAAATTGGAACAATCAAGATAAACCATTTCCTGAGTATTTCGGGAAAATATCTGAATCGGTAAAGAATTATGAATGGGATCACTGCAAAGGTGCCAATAAGTTCCATGTAGGCCTTAAAGCCTGTAGGACTAAAGAGGTTAAGTTTCAACATTTGCCAGCCGGCAGGAACTCTCCACTCTTGCTGCGGCCTGTAACCGTAATAGATCCTGAGGCCAATAAAGATGCTGAAAAAGATAGCATATAGAATACCCACGAATACCCAGGTTTTGAAAGGAGGAAATTTAATCGCTCGCAAATTAAGCCTCCTGACAGATAGTTGAGAAAAGTCTGTTAGTGAAATAAAATACAGGTAGGGGATAAGCATTCCCGTTTCTCTGTTTAAGGCTGCAAGTGGAGTGATGAGTAGTAACCATGCGGGATTCCATTTATAAATTATCAGGTTTGCCGTTAACAGATAAAAAATAATATCCAGGTAGGTATTAAAAGCCAGGTCTGCCACATCACCCGCGTTTCCAATGGCCAGGGAAAGAAAAGAGAGTCCGAAAAACAATAACCACTTACTCTTTACAAAAGCTCCCCAAAGCCGCCATGCGAGAAAGAAAATAAAGAAGTGTTCAACAAAACGAAATACAATAAAGACAATGAAGTATTTCAGTGCATCAGGATTTCCCAACAATTCCAGGAATGAATCTCGTTTTTCATTAGGCCCTGAAGTGTTTTTGATAACGAAGTGATGATTCCCTTCTATAGGAAATACTTTGTTTACAGTATGGTTATATACCCACATGCCTCCTTCTGCAATAAGGGGGCTGAGGATTCGGTATTGCCATGGATTATAAAAAGAGGATTGACCAGCCATTATGTCTTTATGACGGCTATAGGTGAGTATGCCATTCCCCAGGTAAAAACTCCAGAAAACCGGAAATATAGATAGCAGGGCAAAGCAGAAGCATATAAATAACTGCCTGCTCCTAGTCTTTTTGGGCCACAAAAGTGTAGTGGGGATAGACATACATTCGTCTTTTATTCTGTTCAATAATTCTTAATCCGTTGTTGATTAGTAGCTCCTTCGCCTTTTCCATTTTTAACTCATTGCCAATTTCCCCTGCAAATATCATATCATGCATCTTATTAAAGAATACCAGAGGACTGCCCCCATTTATATCCTTTAGCACAAGTCGTGCGCCTGGTTTCATGATATTGATCAGATTCTTCAGAAAAGATTCCTGATGTTTTCGGGGCACATGATGCAGGACATCTATCAGGAAGATAATATCCACCTTGCTCAGTTCTTCCGGAAAATTGCTACCATCAAACGTTTCGAAGTGATAGTTTATTGAAGCGTACTGAGAAAACAGTTCTCTTGCATTGTCGATAAGCCGTTGGGTGATTTCTATGCCATAAAGGCTTTCAGGATTATCGGCAAACCTGCTCACAAGGAGTAGAAATTGTCCACTGCCACAGCCTACATCCGCCACTTTATCTCCCGGTTTTACCAGCGAAATCAGCTCTATAAACGGGCATATATAGGTTCGGTAGCGGATCTTTAAGGTATCGAAAAGACCAGCTTTAAATTCGGTATTGCACAGAAAATCAACGATTTCACTGTTCTGCAGTTGCTTTGTCATAAGGTATCCGCTGAGTGGGATCGGCAAAATAAGCACAAATTGTGGAAAATAAATATGTCAACTTACCTAAATATTTAATATCTTAATGGGCGGAAAATATTATAAGATGTGAAAAGTTTCAAATTATACTTGCTTTTTACACTTTTTCTCTGGTGCTGTTATCCCCTCCTCACAAATGGACAATTTAAACGTATAGCCGTCCTCGGTAGTTCTACTTCAGCGGGCGTCTTCAATGGTTTGTATCCTTATGATAGTGCTTATGTGCCCAAGTTAAGTAAGTATTATATAGGTGAAGGAGTAATTGACACTATATATAATCTGGCTGTAAGTGGTTACGATTGCTATAAGGCAATGCCCAACAGATATGTGCCACCTTCAGGAAGGCCATCTCCTGATGTGGAACATAACATTACAAAAGCGTTAAGTAAAAGTCCCAAACCGACAGTGATACTGGTAAACTTTCCAAGTAACAAATATGACGTGTATTCTGTTGCGGAAATAATGTTTTGCCTCCAGACAATTCGGGATTATGCACTTGACCAGGGGGTTCAATGTTATATAACTACCACGCAGCCACGTACCTCCTTTAGCCTGCCTGCAAGAACTCAACTTAAAGTGATAGCTGACTCTACCATCAGAAGGTTTAAAGATTATTCAATTGATTTTTTTTATGAGTTGGTTGATCTTGACAACGATTTAAAAATAAGGCCGGAATATTCGCTGGGAGATGGTATTCATCTGAATCCTGCCGGGCATACTGTACTAAAAAATAAGGTGATTCAAAAGAATATTGTGCTGGCACCGGTACCAGTTTACTTTTCAGGGATAAACGCACAAGTAAGGAACCACGACGTGATGTTGGGATGGACATTTGAAAATCCACAACACACGCTCGATCATTTCAAAGTGGAAAGAAGTAATGACGGTACAAATTATGTGGTGATAGGTCAGTTGGAAGCTAATGGAAACCGGACACTGTCTTACCTCGATCGGGAACTTTCTGAAGGGAAGTATTTCTATCGCATTAGAGGTATTGAAAAGAATGGTGTAGAAACAGTTTCCAAAGTCGTTATGGTACGCATTCGGAATAGTAATTCTTTCACTGAAACGGAAGTGTCTATACGAGGACATAAATTAGTGATGAATAAATTACCCGTCCTTCCTGAAAAGGCGGATTGGAAACTCACTGACTTCAATGGTAAGACGATCTTAAAAGGCGAAATACCCTCCGGCACTAATTATTTTGAGATGGATATTTCATCATTAACCCCTGCGATGTATATCATTTCGCTTTATAACAGGGAAGAGACCTACTCTGCAAGAGTTATGAAGAGGTAATATTTTCACACTGATAGTTGCACAAAAAAAGCAGGTCCGCCTGAACCTGCCTTTGAGTATTGATGTTCTGAATGGTAATGTTCAGGAATAAATTATTAATTGGAAGCCGGCGCTTTCACCACAGAAATATTCTTTTCGTAAAAGAAATAATAAGTTCCAAACAGCACAGCAGAAAAAATAGCAGTGGCAGCAAGTGACCATAGATAGAATGGTACGCCATCACCCAGGCACATCAGCCAACCGTCAAATGTTTTGGGCCTTCCCAGTCCGGCTAAAGGAGAACTGCTTAGCCACACCAGAGAATTGGATACCAGAAAGTAGGCTGTCGGCGCTGCTACAGAAGACAATGCAATCTTCTTCAGATTAAATCCCTTAATCATAAATCCAAACACAGTCAATCCTCCAAATAATAGATAATTGATGAACTGCCCTTTATAGAAACCTGGTATCACTGAAGCTCCATTGATATAGAGTAACTGGTAAAGAGCATCAGAAACAAACATTGCAAGGAGCGGGAGCAAAAATGCAAATTTCTTTTCCTTAATAATCGCTCCTCCAAAAATTGCAATTGCTATTTGTGGTGCAAAACCATAAGGCCTACCCGGCATAACCCTGTAAAGAGATGCAATGCCAATTAGCATCAGAAAACTTACGACAAGCTGCTTTGATATTTTCATAATGTCCTTTGTTTTTGCAAAAATAACAAAATATGAAAGGATTCAGGTTCAATATTTTTCTTCCGGTTTTATCAATTGAGGAAATTGTTTCTGAAAGCGCTGTATTCGTGGAATAGATTCATGCAGCACATAAGGGTTTTCGGGATTTCGCTTCACAAAGTCCTGATGTCCCGGCTCCGCCTCCCAGAACTTTGTAAATGCTGTCAGTTGTACAGAAAGTGGACGTTTATACTTTCCTGATTGATTTAATTCCCTGATATAATCCTCTGTCATCCTTTTTTCTTTTTCATTTCTGAAAAAAACCACCGATCTGTACTGGTAACCCATATCAGGCCCCTGGCCATTTACCTGTGTCGGGTCCTGGGATGCAAAGTAGATCTTAAGCAGGGTGGGGTAGTCCACCACTGTTGAATCGTAATAGATATTTACCATTTCTGCATGACAGGTAGGCCCTGAACCTAAGTCATAATAAGTTGGATTGGGTTTGGTGCCTCCGGCATATCCGGATACGGCTTCATAAACTCCTTTCACACTTTCAAAGATTGCTTCTTCGCACCAAAAGCAACCTGCAGCAAATGTGGCCTGACTTAGCTTCAACTTATTAATTTTCTTTGCAGAAGGAATGGCGCTAAACCCTGCAGGCGCCTGTCCACATGACCCTAAGGCAAATGAAAGAAGTACCCATAGGATGGCTGTATTTTTCATAATGCAAAATTACCCATTGAATGGTAATTACACTACAAGAAGATTACACCCCCTGACAAGGCTTGTATCACTCCTTCCCAGCACTTCAAAGGTGCCATTGTGATAAAGCTTTCCTATGTCTTCTGTCGCGATAAAACTGCATGAATATTTATTTGCGAGGTCGATCACATTAATTAGGCCTGATACAGAGTTGTACCCTGCGGGGGCAGTAATCGTACGCAAAGGATCGTATGGGTCGCGGATACAGATCTTCATCCAATAGGGAGTTTTAAATATGCCATTCTTGCTGGAAT
This sequence comes from Chitinophagaceae bacterium, assembly GCA_023957755.1. GTDB lineage: Bacteria > Bacteroidota > Bacteroidia > Chitinophagales > Chitinophagaceae > Ginsengibacter. The sequence continues at coordinate 39,826 of JAMLGT010000005.1, read as the reverse complement.
AGGCCTGGGAGAGTAGTTCAGTCATTCCATATTCGGAATGAATAGCCTCCACTCCAAAGCTGTCTTTCAGTATTTGGTGGACTTCTTCCCTAATCATTTCTTTCCTGCGCCCTTTCATGCCACCGGTTTCCATGATGGTGGTTTTTTTCAGGTGTAGCCTGAATTGCGCGGCAAAATCCAGAAGGGCAAACGTAACACCTAATAATAAAGTTTTTGTACCCATGAATTCATTGTGCGCAATGAGCTGGTACACTTTTTTATAATCATCCAGATAAAAACCACTGAAGCGATTATGGCTGGCTCTTATAAGTGTATCAGTCATCGCTACCAGTGAGGAGTTTTGCCTTTCCAGATACCCGGGAAGCAAACCTATTATGCAGTACTCATGAGGCTCTCCGTAAAAGGAGGTGAAGCAATCCATAAAACTTTTTTCATAAAGCTTCCATTTGCGCACCAGATGTCTGCTGGCTTGCTGGCCGGTGGTGCCACTGCTTTCAAATATTGCTTCAGGTTCAAATGTGGTGGATGTCACTTCATGTGACTTAAAAAAAGAGATAGGGAGAAAAGGAATTGTTTCCAGACTGTTAATTTCATCAGGAATTCTGTGGAGGCTGTCGACGTATTCTTTATAAACCTTATTTTGCTGATACTGAAAATGAAAGATATCCAGTGCCCTTTCTTCAAAATCATAGTAGGATGCATGGAACAGATTTTGTTCGGATGGTGATATCTCAGAATAACTTTTCAGCGGGTAAAGTTTTAAATTTGACTTTTAAACTACAAAGATGAGGAACAAACTAATTATTCTGTTCGGAGTTTTGGTTCTGGCTGGTTGTGGCAAGGAAAAGTTTGAATCCACACCGGGGTTAAAACTTCATAGTGTGAATACAAAAGACCTGCATCGGCAGGAGTTACTTCGCTTTTCATTTACTTTTACAGATAAGGAAGGAGATCTTCAGGATTCAATCTATGTAGAAAAGCTGGTACCACAGTGTGCCGACTCACAGTTTGAACAATGGTATCCATTACCTGCTTTTCCTTCTACAGCGAATCAGAAAGGTGAATTGACGGTCACCTTTGGGTACAATGTTACAGAATATGCCGACGTGAAAGGCCCCAGGTGTTTTCGTAATGATACCGCTATATTCAGGTTTGTATTGAGAGACAAAGCGGGAAATACAAGTGACACTGCCGTATCACCCCCTATAGTAATTTACGAATAACAGATTACAGCAGTTTGTTACCTCAGGTATTTATCAAATAAAATCATAGCACAAAAAGAATTATATGGTCAGGAGTAAAAGTAGTTTTTCGTTAACCAGAGAATCGCTCGAGTTCTTAAAAAAATATATAAATAACTTCTCGCCCGTGGGGTCAGAGTATAAAGGGCAGCAACTTTGGCTTGATTATATCAGGGATTATGTAGATGAAACATTTACCGATCCCTATGGAACTGCTGTAGGAGTCATCAACCCGGGCCAGAAGTTTAAAGTAGTGATTGAGGCACATGCTGATGAAATAAGCTGGTTTGTCAACTATATTAGCAAGGACGGATTTATCTATCTGAAGAGAAATGGCGGAGTGGATCATCAGATAGCTCCTTCGCAGCGAGTAGTGATACACGGCAAGAAGGGCCCTGTGAAGGCAGTCTTTGGCTGGCCGGCTATCCATACCCGTGCGGGGAAAGATGACAAGGAATTCTTGCCCAAAGTTGAAAACCTGTTTTTGGATTGCGGAGCCAGGAGTGCAGAAGAAGTAGAAAAGTTGGGAGTAAGGGTAGGGGCTATCGTCACTTATGTCGATGGGTTTGAAGAACTGGCTTATGATAACTATATCGCCCGTGCCTTCGACAATCGCATAGGAGGTTATATGATCTCTCAGGTGGCAAGGTTGCTGAAAGAGGCAAAGAAAAAACTTCCTTATTCACTTTATGTGGTAAATGCTGTGCAGGAAGAAATAGGCCTCAGGGGAGCAGAGATGATTGCCAGAAGGATAAAACCTGATGTAGCTATTATTACTGATGTAACTCACGACTCTAATACGCCCATGGTAAACAAACAGGTTCAGGGCGATTGTGTTTGTGGCAAAGGCCCGGTAATCACCTATGGCCCTGCAGTGCACAATAAGCTTCGGGATTTTATAGAGGATACTGCCCGTTCCAACAGAATAGGGATTCAACTGGCGGCAGTAAGCCGAAGCACCGGAACAGATACCGATTCATTTGCGTATGCCAACGATGGTTGTCCTTCTGCATTGATATCGATCCCGCTCAGGTATATGCACACGACAGTAGAAATGTTGCACAAAAGCGATATTGAAAATACAATCAGACTTATTTACGAAACGGTTTCGGCATTAAAGCCCTCAACGAATCTGAGTTATTTCAGATAAGCAATAACGCCGGCTAAGACAAGATGCCTGGTCTGTTTTCGTTATTAAGTACCCATAGCAGTTCCTAAGGCTCTGATCTCTGTTGCAGTATTATTCAGGCTCTGTTTTTGCTGTGGCTCACTTTGCAGAATGATATTATGGATATAGCTCTAAAACTAAAGGCCTATAAGCTAATGTGTACTGCTCATGCGATGGACGCGGTGTATGAAGAGAACAGGCATATCTGCAAATATGTTCATTCCACTTCGCGCGGTCACGAAGCGATTCAATTGGCAGTCGCTTTCCATTTGAAAGCGTGTGACTATGTAAGTCCGTATTATCGAGACGATTGTATGCTCCTTGGACTGGGATTCTCCCCATATACGCTGATGTTGCAATTGCTGGCCAAAAAAGAGGATATTTTTAGCGGCGGGCGCGAGTATTATGCGCATCCGAGCTACAGAGGAGAGGACAAGCCCGATATTATTCATCAAAGTAGTGCTACCGGCATGCAGGCAATCCCAGCCACAGGAATTGCAGAAGGGCTGCAGTATCTGAAATTCATCAGTTCGCCACTGTACAAAACCGGGCCGCAGGGCGAAACGCCGATTGTAGTTTGTTCCCTGGGAGATGCGAGTGTTACAGAAGGAGAGGTGAGTGAAGCTTTTCAGGTAGCGGTACTAAAAAGATTACCCATTATCTTCCTTGTACAGGATAACAATTGGGGGATTAGTGTCACATCGGAAGAAGCCAGGAGAATGAATGCATTCGAATATGCAGCAGGATTTGTAGGATTGGAGAGGATAAGCATCGATGGAAGTGATTTTGAAAGTAGTTACGCAGTGATGGATCAGGTCGTAAGGGAAGTAAGAAAAGGCAAAGGGCCTTATCTGGTCAGAGCAGTTGTGCCTTTGCTGGGGCACCATACGAGTGGGGTCAGAAAGGAATTTTACAGAAGCGAAGAAGACCTGAAAAACCATGCAGCCAATGATCCCATACCGAAACTGGAGGCGTCTCTTATGCAGGACGGGAAGCTAATTGAAGACTTACAAAATATTGATAATCAAGCTGCAATAAAGGTTAGAGAAGATTTTAATAACGCTTTAAATTCGGCTGATCCGGAACCGGAGAACGTATCGGAACACATTTTTGCAGCCACACCGGTTACAGATGAGAGAGGCCAGAGAGCACCTGCCGCACATAAAGAAAAGATTATGATGGTGGATGCTGCGTTATACGCTATAAGGGAAATATTGGAAACGCATCCTGAAGCGGTAGTCTATGGTCAGGATGTCGGCAGGAGGCTTGGCGGAGTTTTTCGGGAAACTGCTACCCTGGGTAAGACCTTTGGAGATCATCGCGTGTATAATACTGCCATCCAGGAAGCACATATTATTGGGTCCACGGTGGGCATGAGCGCTGTGGGTGTGAGGCCAATAGTTGAGGTACAGTTTGCAGATTATATTTATCCTGGCCTCAATCAATTAGCTACAGAGGTAGCAAAGAGCTGTTATTTGTCAAATGGTAAGTATCCTGTATCGGTTGTGATCAGGGTACCCTGTGGGGCTTATACAGGCGGTGGCCCGTATCATAGTGCATCCATAGAGTCATTGTTGCTTTCAATCAAGGGAATTAAGATTGCATACCCATCCAATGCTGCAGATATGAAAGGATTGATGAAGGCCGCATTTTACGACCCCAATCCGGTAATTATGCTGGAACATAAAGGGCTTTATTGGAGTAAGGTGCCGGGTACTGAGGATGCCAAAACAATTGAGCCCTCTACGGATTACATCCTTCCGTTAGGAAAGGGGCGCAGCGCATTAGAAGCCGAAAAAAAGAATGTGGACGAGGGTGATTCCTGCTGTGTAATTACGTATGGTATGGGAGTTTATTGGGCATTGAACGCGGCTAAAAAATTCGTTGGCCGGGTGGAAGTGATTGACCTGCGTACGCTCTTTCCACTCGATGAAGACCTGGTATTTGAAACAGTGAAAAGGCACGGAAAAGTGTTGGTGCTGACAGAGGAGCAGCAAAATAATTCATTTGCAGAAGCACTCGCAGGAAGGATTTCGGCTCAGTGTTTTAAATGGCTGGATGCACCTGTAAAAGTTTTGGGTGCTGCAGACTTGCCTGCTGTTCCGCTCAATGAAACGCTGGAAAAAGCTATGTTGCCTAATGCGGAGAAGGTTTCACTTGCGATTCGCGAATTAATGGAATTCTGATTTTCTTTCAGAGATTATCCTGAATTTTAGAGAAATTACTGAACTTCATTGAATGATTCCAAAACTTAATTCCTGCCGATGTGGAGGATACTTTTTTTCTTTAGGCTTATTATTCTTAGCCACTATGTTTTCATCCTGTGGCTCACAAAACAAAGCGTCAATGAATATTGATGAATTAAGAACGGCGGTAAATGAAATGCTTGCCGGTCAGGATGGCACCTTTGCAATAGCGTATCACAACCTTGGGACAGGAGAAGAATTGCTTAAAAATGCAGATACCATATTTCACGCTGCCAGTACGATGAAGACACCAGTGATGATGGAGGTATTTCGCCAGGCCGGAGAAGGGAGGTTCAGCCTTCAGGACTCTGTTAAGATAGAAAACAGATTCAAAAGCATTGTCGACAGTTCGGAATATCAGCTTAGCGCAGCAGACGACAGTGACACTGCGATCTACGATCGCATTGGTACCGGAGAAACAATTTATGACCTTACTGTGGATATGATTATCAAGAGTAGTAATCTGGCTACCAATATGATCATCCAGCTTATAGGAGCAAAAAATGTGATGCAACATCTGGAGAAACTTCAGATTGAAAATTTACATGTACTCAGAGGGGTTGAAGACCAGAAAGCGTATGATCTGGGAATGAACAATACCACCTCGGCAAGAGCATTAATGAAATTATTTATTGCAATTGCCTCCAATAAGGCGGGGACGCCTGAGGATTGTGCGGAAATGATAAAAATCCTGAAAATGCAGGAACATAATCGGGTAATTCCTGCTTTGCTGCCAAAAACCGTTAGCGTCGCTCATAAGACAGGAAATATTACAGGAGTGGAACACGATTCCGGAATCATTATGTTGCCTGATGGTAAAAAGTATGTCCTTGTAATTCTCTCCAAAAATTTAAAGAATGAAGATTCAGCCATTAACTCGATGGCACAGGTTTCAAAATTAATCTATGATTATTTCGTTGGCCAAACTGCTAAATAACGTACATCAATTCAGTATGACGCCCAGTGGCGATTTGGTTCAGGGTAGCTTAACGATATCTGCTATCATACAAAATAAAACCTACAAGTAGAATACATAATTTATATTATGTTAAGTTGAGTATTTGGGAAAATGAAAGGGTTTTACTCTGATTTGTATTACGACCGCCCCTATCTCTGCCTTGTCTCTAATATGAAATGCAATTGATTGAATGGATTTGTTCTTTTTATAGTCTGTCATAAAACAACAGGACAATTTGGAAAAAGGCCAGCTTCAAAGCGCACTAGCAATTGCAACGCCTGCAAAGTCTGGCCACCTTCATCAACCAGAACAAAAAGAAAAACCCTGTGGATTTGTACCACAGGGTTTACAAAAATATGAGTTGAGAAACTAAGATTTAGATTTAAACAATGCATCCGCAGCGTCGTACATATCCTGATATTTTTTCAGGTTGTCTTTATCCCCCAGACTCTGGTAGATATTCTGCATCAGATTTACAATACTCTTATATCTTGACTTGTCCTCTTTAGTGCCGGAGGCCTCCAGCGTTTTCAAAGCCTTGTCTGCAAAAGGAATGGACTCTTTGAAGAAATTGGTTGCAGCAGCGTTGAGGCTGGCTTTCTCAGCAGCATCTTTTGTTTTCACTGCCTTGTCGTGAGTTTCTACACCCTGATTAAAATAATATTGAGAACTTAACCAGTTATTGTTTACGTCATTAGGATCCAATTCCATTGATTTATCAAGTTCGCTTTTCATGGTCTTCATCCATTCGTCCCTGTTTTCAATAACCTCTCCTTCATCACTATTATATATGTATCCGAAAATTTCGTTTGCATAAGAAAAATGATATTTCAGGCTATCTGGATGAGCTTTTACCAGGTCGCCATACACTGCCAGCATTTTTGGAAGCTGCTTCTTCTCTCTGTAGTAATCGATCATTACAAAACTGTAGTAGTCTTCATCCGGGAATAGTTCCTTACCCAGGTTACCATATTTCAACATATTCGCTTCGTCACCTGCTTCTTTATAATGGTATTCGAGCCACTGATATGGCAACTTAAATCCATCATCATCTGAATTATGGGGTCCTTTGATTTTACTATCAGCTATCTTTTTGAAGTATTCCATTGTGATATCATCCTTCTTGGCGTTCAGTGCAGCCTTTCCTATATTCAATGCCAAAGTAGTATCCACCACTCCTATTGGTGCCAGGTCGATACTGCGGATGTACTGGCCTATCTTTTCGGCCTTCATAAATTCAGTCATTGCTGCTGCAAAGTCTGCCGGATTTTGCGATTGAGCCCCCTTGTTGAAATAGTCCACTGCATCCTGATAGTACCCACCGTACATATCAAAGACTCCCTGAAAGTTGTCTTTCATCATAGCCAGTCTTACTTTCATATTTGCAGAGTCTGCAAATGCCTTTTTAAACGCTTCGAAAGCCTCTGCTCTTGCATCTCCTTGCACAAGCGATTTTAAAGCGGCGCTATCAGCAATTTTTCCATAGATTTTACTTTTCAGGTAAATGGCCTCCCCATCGGTCGGGTTTTTCTCCAGAAGGGCATCTACTTCAGTTTTAGCCTTATCATAGTCTTTACCATCGAAGTATTTGGTTGCTTTCTTTAAACTTTGTCCCATTACGGCAGACATAGTCAGTGATAAAAACACAGGTAAGAATAGTCTTTTCATTTGTTAAATTTTAAAAAAACGAATTTAGCAATTTGGTTCAAATAATTGAGTTTTTATTGATCCTCTTCCTGAGTATTTTCAGCAGATGAATCCTCATTCGCATTATCAGATGATAAATTGTCATCCGGCGTTGCATTCTCTCCATTCTCATCTTCGTTCTCACTTTCATCAATCTTTGTGATAGCAGCAATTTCGTCTTCGTCATTTACATTGATGATTCTGACGCCCTGGGTAGCTCTGCCCTGCTCGCTAATTGAACTTACTGAGGTGCGGATGGTGACACCGGATTTGCAGATAATCATCAGATCCTGCTCTTCGGTTACAGATAATAGCCCCACCAGTTCTCCGGTCTTGGGGGTGATGTTAATTGTCTTTACTCCTTTACCTCCGCGGTTTGTAATTCTATACTCAGAAATAGGTGTACGTTTTCCATAACCTGCAGCACTCAGCACCAATACTGTATGTGCAGTACTTTCTCCACTCACACAAATCATCCCGATTACTTCATCCTTCTCATCATCCACAGAAATACCATTTACTCCGATAGCTCCTCTGCCGGTTGGACGCACCTTCTCTTCCGGAAAACGTATAGCCCTGCCGCTTCTGACTGCCATCATCACTTCATGATTGCCATCGGATAGGCAGACATCGAGCAGTTGGTCGCCCGGATTAATCGTGATTGCATTGATACCACTCTGACGTGGACGGCTGAAATCTTCCAGTCTTGTTTTCTTTATAATACCTTTTCTTGTACAAAGGATGATGAAGTGATTTTCAATGTATTCCTTATCCTTAAGGTCTCTTACGGCAATCACCGTTCTTACTTTATCATCCGGTGGAATGGATATCAGGTTCTGAATTGCCCTGCCTTTACTTTGCTTTTCACCTTCAGGTATCTCATATACTTTCAACCAGAAACACCTTCCCATCTCTGTAAAGAATAATAATGTGTCGTGTGTGCTGGTTGCAAATAACTGCTCTATATAGTCTTCGTCTCTGATTTTCGCACCTCGCGCTCCTTTTCCTCCACGCCGTTGTTGTCTGAACTCTTTGGCACTGGTTCTTTTAATATAACCCAGGTGAGAAATTGTCACTACCATGTCCTCTTCTTCAATCAGATCTTCGATACTTAATTCATTGGCCAGGTAAACGATTTCTGATCTTCTCTTATCTCCATATTTTTCTTTAATCTCCTGAAGTTCATCCTTAATTATTTGTAGTCTAACCGGCTCATTCTCAAGGATATTCTTTAACCTCTTGATATTTTCCATTATATCCCTGTGCTCCTCGCGTATCTTTTCTCTTTCCATTCCGGTAAGGCGTTGTAAGCGGAGTTCGAGTACAGCCTTAGCCTGAATTTCCGTCATACCGAATTGAGTAATCAGTCCCTCCTTCGCGATGTCAGGCGTAGCGGAATTTCTGATCAGGGAAATCACCTCATCAAGATGGTCCAGTGCTATCAGAAATCCTTCCAGTATATGCGCCCGCTCCTCTGCTTTTCTTAGTTCATACTTCGTACGGCGCACAATCACCTCGTGCCTAAAGTCAACAAACTCCCGAATCAGGTCTTTGATGTTTAAAGTACGAGGCCTGCCCTTAACAAGAGCCACGTTATTTATTCCATAAGACGTCTGTAATTCGGAGTTTTTGTAGAGCTGATTGATGATTACCTGGGCAATCGCATCACGCTTCAGTTCCAGTACAATTCGAGTACCTTCCTTGCTGTTGCTCTCATTGTTTACATCAGATACTCCTTCTATAACTTTGTCCTGGATTAGTCTGCCTATTCGTTCGGTGAGTATATCTCTGTTCACCTGATAAGGAACCGAAGTGATGACGATCAGTTCTTTTCCATGGGCGTTTGTTTCTACCGATACATTTCCGCGCACCACTACCCTGCCCCTGCCTGTGAGTAGTGCGTCCCTAACACCGTCGTATCCGTAAATAATCCCTCCTGTAGGAAAGTCAGGAGCTTTCACAAATTTGATGAGTTCTTCTGCTGTAATTTCTCTATTGTCTATAAAAGCAGTGCATCCATCTACTACTTCACTCAGATTATGCGGCAGCATATTGGTAGCCATCCCTACGGCTATTCCACTGGCGCCATTGAGGAGCAGTTGCGGAATACGGGTAGGCAATACTGTGGGTTCCTGTGTACTATCGTCGTAATTGGGCTGCCAGTCAATCGTATCCTTTTCTATATCCTCAAGCATGGTTTCAGCAATGCGCTGCAACCTTACTTCAGTATAACGCATAGCTGCCGGCTCGTCTCCATCCTGACTGCCAAAGTTACCGTGGCCGTCTATGAGAGTATAACGCATGCTCCAGTCCTGAGCCATCCGTACAATAGTACCGTAGATAGAAGAGTCACCATGTGGGTGATATTTACCCATTACGTCACCGACAATACGCGCGGATTTCTTGTGGGGTTTATTGTAGGTATTTCCCGCTTCGTACATCCCATAGAGGATTCTTCGGTGAACCGGTTTCAGTCCGTCTCTCACATCCGGAAGCGCACGACCTACAATCACGCTCATTGAATAATCAATGTAGGCGCTTTTCATCTGTTCTTCAATGTTTACGGGGATTATTCTACCTCTGTTCTGGCCGTTTTCAGGCAATTCTCCTTCGTTGATTTCCATAATTTTTGAGTATTTGCAAATATACCCATTTCAGAGGGGTTTTCAGTTATAAAAAGGCTTTTTTGACAATACTTTTTTACACAAAAAATCAGCAGGTTGTGAATAAGATTTATAGAAGAAATGTGGAGATTTTATGGTGAGACTTTCGTATTCCGGTTTACTTTAAATTACAATTAGGAGAAATCAGGATTGCTGACAATTTGGGGGGACTCCCCTGACAAAAACTGTCAGGCATAAATTTTGATGATAAGCAATTCGAATTAAAACAGCTTTAAATATAGTCTTTATGGCTTTTTAAGTTTTAGTTCAATATTTTTTCACACAAAAAATTATTCAATTATGGCATTCACTTTACCGGCTTTACCATACGCTTATGATGCATTAGAGCCGAACATTGACAAACAAACAATGGAAATTCACCACGACAAACACCATGGTGGATATGTAAATAATTTAAACAAAGCGATTGCAGGAACCGAATACGAAAACAAATCGCTGGAAGAAATCCTCAAGGTGGCCGGAAAGGCAGGAAATGCAATCCGTAACAATGCAGGAGGGCACTGGAACCATACTTTTTTCTGGGAAATAATGGGGCCAAACGGCGGCGGAAAACCTTCAGGTGATCTGGCTAAAGCTATTGACGATAGTTTTGGCAGCTTCGATGCCATGAAAGAAAAATTCAATGCGGCCGGTGCAGGACGCTTCGGAAGTGGATGGGCATGGCTGGCTGTGGATAACAGCGGTAAATTGGTAGTATGTTCTTCTCCTAATCAGGACAATCCACTGATGGATGTAGCAGAATGTGCCTGCACTCCTATTTTAGGTTGCGATGTGTGGGAGCACGCATATTACCTGAAATATCAGAATAAGAGAGCAGATTATCTGAATGCATTTTGGAATTGCGTAAACTGGGATAAAGTTGCCGAGCATTACAAGAATGCGAAGTAATTAGGAATTAGACTTTTTCATAGATAATAACGGTGAGGAAATACCTGAAACAGAATTTCAGACTATTTCTTCACCGTTTTGGTTTACATGAATAACTTTCTTGATTCAGGAACGATGAACTGGTCTTCTGCATCCTGATCCTGTCTGAATGGATTACATGCACATTGAATGTGCAGCCTGCCTGAGCTAATATCAGCTATTGGAACTGTTCAGCGTATTGGAGGCAATTCTATACCCTATAAATAGGGCAATTCCTGACAGGGTAAGAATAGAGCCCGGATAAGCAACTCCTTCATTGACTCCCATTGATTGAGACATAATAGCACCCACAAAAATTCCAATTCCTGAGGCAGCTAATAACAGTGCAATATTTACGAGTATCAATGGGAAAATATTGGTTCTTTTCCGGGAGCCATCCGAAACAAAGATGGAAGCGTCAGCTCCTTTTTCAATTAAAGCAAGCCTTACACGGGTACGCGCTGATAAAATGATATACACAATTCCAAATAACGTCCCGAAAACAATCAGTACATTAATAACAACTCCGATGTCCATAATAAAATGTTTTAAGTGGATTTAAAATAAGAATCTGTCATCTTTGACTGTAGGCGGGTGTGTGAGGTTACACTTTTTAAAAAAATTTTTTTGTTGTAACCGGTTTTTAATTTTATCGTCTAAATAAAAGATTTGAAAGATTCTGAAGAACATATTTGGATTCAGCAAATACTAAATGGTAATAAGATGCCATTTGGCCTGCTCGTAACTAAATACCAGCAGTTGGTATTTACTATCGCCTTCAGAATTCTGGGCAACCGGGAAGATGCGGAAGATGCGACGCAGGAAATTTTTGTAAAGTGTTATCGCGGTCTAAGAAGCTTCAACAGACAGTCTGCTTTCGCTACATGGCTTTACAGGATTGCATATAACCATTCAATTGATCTGATAAAACGTAAAGGACACATCAAGTCCGCTACAGAATGGGAGTTTGAAGGATTGAAGGGTATCCCTTCAGAAGAAGCGACAACTGAGAGTGGGATGGATCTCAAAACAATTAAAACTTTGCTGAAAGATGCCATCACTTCCTTACCACCCGAACATCGTATCCTCGTGCTGCTCTACTATTATCAGGAAATGCCTCTCAAAGAAATAGCAGTGGTAATGGGCGTAAAAGAAAACAATTTAAAGATCAGGCTTCATCGTATCAGAGCAAAGCTCATGGAACAATTAAAAATGAAAAGTGAGATAATTTCTATATTAAATTTGTAATCTTTATGAAAGCAGATACTCATATCGACGATTTAATAAAACAATCACTCATAGAGGAAGGATTGGAGAAGCCTTCAGAAGTACTTGGAGAAGAGATAATGAAAGCTATCTCAGCGGCCTCTATAGATGAAATCTACCGGCCCATACTTCCTAATAGGCTTTTGCTGGCCATCCCTATTATAATTGTCTTATGTGTTGCCGGCATCTTCCTGATACAGGGGGTACACTTCACCGGTTCGTATCCTCTCCTAAACAAATGGTTCGACAAAATCTCCCGATTACATTTTGCTATCTCACTTCCCTCCTATATCACTTATGGCTTGCTGGGGTCATTAATCTTATTGTTAGTTCAGTTGGTATTTGTAGGGCGGAAGTACGAGAGGTTGTTGGGGCAGAAATAGCTTTAGGTGAATCTTGAATAACCCTTCCCTTTTCCACAAAAACTATTTTCTTTTGGCTGCAAAAAACTCCTTCATAATTTTTGCACAGTCTTCTTCCATAACTCCAGCAGTAACGGATGTGCGCGGATGTAATAGTTGACCATGAAGTGACAGGCCGCCATTTTTCGGATCGGATGCACCATAAACCACCGCTCCCATCTTACTCCAGTAAAGCGCACCACAACACATGGTGCAGGGTTCTACGGTAACATAAAGGGTAGCATCCGGAAGGTATTTGGCTCCGAGATAATTAAAGGCGGCAGTAAGTGCTATTATCTCAGCATGAGCTGTACTGTCATTCAGCATTTCTACCTGATTGTATCCTCTGCCAATTATCCTGTTTTCAATTACTACTACTGCGCCTACCGGTACTTCATCTGCTTCATACGCTTTCATTGCTTCACGCAATGCCTGCTTCATAAAGTCTTCATGGGTACTGTTCATAATTCCAACAGGATTTTAAACAGGGCATTTCTCATGATAGTTGATTAGTTCGATGGGGGCTGGTTCGAATTCAAACCCTTTATAGTGATTCTCTATTTCACTGAGGACTTCCATAATAGCCTCAGGCTCTTTCAGTGTTACCAGCTTCAGCCGGTATTCTTTAATGTTTGGAAGCCCTTTAAGGTAGTTTGTGTAGTGTCTCCTCATTTCATTAATCCCAACTATAGGCCCTTTCCATTCAAGGGAGCGGGTCAGGTGTTTCTTGCATACATCTACTCTTTCCTGAATGGTGGGCGGAGGTAGTAACTCACCTGTTTGTACGTAGTGTTTTATCTCTCTGAATATCCAGGGGTACCCTATTGCGGCACGGCCAATCATGATGCCATCCACTCCATAACGGTTTTTGTATTCAACTGCTTTAGCAGGAGAATCAATATCGCCGTTTCCAAATATCGGAATCTGTATTCTTGGGTTATTCTTCACTTTGCCTATCAAAGTCCAGTCTGCCGAGCCTTTATACATCTGTACTCTTGTGCGTCCATGGATGGACAATGCCTTGATTCCTACATCCTGTAACCGCTCAGCTACTTCTTCAATATTTTTAGAGTCTTCATCCCATCCCAGCCGTGTCTTTACTGTCACCGGTAATGAAGTACTCTTAACCACCGCTTCAGTAAGACGTACCATGAGGGGAACATCCTTAAGTACTCCGGCCCCCGCCCCTCTGCAGGCCACCTTTTTTACAGGGCATCCGAAGTTGATGTCCAGCAAATCAGGATTCGTTACTTCCACAATTTTTGCTGCCATGGCCAGACTGTCTTCGTCTCCTCCGAATATCTGAATGCCCACCGGTCGCTCGTATTGGAAGATGTCCAGTTTGCGCTTGCTCTTTATTGCATCCCTGATAAGTCCCTCACTACTGATGAACTCGGTATAAAGCATATCAGCTCCATTTTCCTTGCAAACTGCCCGAAAGGGAGGGTCACTCACATCTTCCATAGGTGCAAGGAGTAATGGGAAATCAGGAAGTGTTATGTTTGCGATACGAACCACGGGATACTTTGTATTGACAGTTCAGAAACTTTTAATCTGACAAATAAAATAGGCTGTAAATTTACACACTTTAAAATAAGGACATGATTTCTGACGGAAATTCAAAAAAATTTAGCTATCCGGCGCAACTCGGAATATTATTCGGATTGTTGGGTGGAGGGTTACTGGTTGCCAGCATGGTATCAGGTATTATCTGGATGGTCTGGACGGGCAGGTCAATTTTCGCATTGCAAACCGAGTTGACAAATCCGGAATATTATTATCAGGTAATGGTCATCCAGGGAGTCAGCACTTTGTTTATTTTTCTGATTCCAGTACTGGCTTTTGCAGCAATATGCTATCGGAAAGTGGATTTGTTTCTCGGTACGCGTACACCATTCTCTAACAAACAGATTCTTTTGATAATTGCTTTACTGGTCATTTCATTTCCCCTGGGAGGAGCACTGGCAGAAATAAACCAGATAATCCCCATTCCTCATTCGTGGGAATTGAAGTTCAAGGAATGGGAAGATGCCAGAGAGCAGCAGGAAGCTGCTCTTATCAAAATAGATTCATTGGGTAAGTACCTAATGTCGATGGTGATGATTGCAATTTTGCCGGCGATTTTCGAGGAATTCTTTTTCAGGGGAGGATTGCAAAATCTATTGACCCGCTGGATGGGAGGTGCTGTGGGAGCCATCATCCTTACTTCTGTAATTTTCAGTGCTTTTCATGGGTCTTATTATGGCTTTTTAGTACGCCTTGCGTTGGGAGTAATACTTGGATATATATATTACCTGAGTGGCAGCATTTGGCTGTCAGCATTGTTTCACTTTCTCTTCAATGGTGTCCAGGTTACGGCGCTGTATCTGTTTCGCGAAAGTGAAAATATAAACTCAAAAGACATAGAGCAGAATTTCCCTATATGGAGCGGTGCAATCGCGCTTATTCTTTTGATATGGGTATTTAGCGTGTTTAAGAAAGAGTCAGATAAAATGAAACCAGCTTTCAGTGCGCATCCTTCTGAAGACCCGGAACTACTTACAGATTTTGATGATCAATATCAGGGGCACTAATTCGTCGAAATGGCATTTGATTTAAAAACATTCAGGACCAGAACACTCACTGCTATTGTGTTTGCAGCCGTAATGCTCACAGGGTTGTTGTGGCACAGAATAGCATTTATAATACTTTTCGCTGTGGTGCATTTTGGCTGCTGGGGAGAGTTTTTGCGGCTGATGAAAAAAATTCTTCCCGGCAAGCTTGTTATGCATTTTTTACTCGGCGCTCTTTATATTACATTACCTGTAGTGCTACTGTTATTCATTAGGTTGGATAGTGCATTTAATGATGATAACTTATTAAAAGTGGTACCCTGTGGTATCGTTTTTTCTATATGGATCAATGATACCATGGCCTATATCAGCGGGTCGCTATTTGGCAAAACACCCCTTTCAAAGATTTCTCCGAAGAAGACCATAGAAGGCACATTGGGTGGCATATTCCTCAGTGTGCTTGTGATAACTGTTATTGGAAGTCTCACTCAATATTTTCGAACCGTTGACTGGTTTTTTATTAGCCTCATCAGTGCGGTTGCCGGTACATTTGGGGATTTGCTTGAGAGTAAGTTAAAGAGGCTTGCCGGCGTGAAAGACAGTGGAAATATCATGCCGGGACATGGCGGTTTTCTCGACCGGTTCGATTCGCTTTTAGTAGCGATTCCTTTTGTTTTTGTGTATTACTTTCTGATGATGAGAGGGATTTATTTAGGCTAATTTACAGGGAACCTATTTGTTTGCGGACGGCTGTATCAAGTATAAAAAAAAGAAGTCATTGTGGACTGCGATCCGCAATCCCGTGTAGCAGCCTGATGAGATCCCGTGTCGCGGCACGGGATGACAATGGGTATGATGATGAGATTCCGCATCGGAGTGCGGAATGACAGTGTTTTTCATTCCCCTCCGTTGGAGGGGTGGCTGACGAAGGAAGACGGGGTGGTCTTACCCTTGCTACTATGGATTCCGCCCCGCAATCTCACACGGCATCCTAATGAGATCCCGTGTCGCGGCACGGGATGACAATGGGTATGATGATGAGATTCCGCATCGGAGTGCGGAATGACAGTGTTTTTTATTCCCCTCCTTTGGAGGGGTGGCTGACGAAGGAAGACGGGGTGGTCTTACCCTTGCTATTGCGGACTCCGATCCACAATCTCATTTTGCAGCCTGATGAGATCCCGTGTCGCGGCACGGGATGACGACCCTTATTTTTTTGTCATTGCGGGCACCGACCCGCAATCTCATTTTGCAGCCTGATGAGATCCCGTGTCGCGGCACGGGATGACAATGGGTATGATGATGAGATTCCGCATTGGAGTGCGGAATGACAGTGTTTTTCATTCCCCTCCTCTGAAAGGGTGGCCGACGAAGGAATACAGGATAGTATTACCCCTTCCATTGTGGACCTACCTCCTGCCCTTCCCATTCTATACCACTTCAGACTTCTCACCCAAACCACTCCACAAATTCTATCATTCCCCCTACCCTTGTTCAAATTATCTTTGCAAAAAAATCACTCATGCGAATAGCAATAAATGGAATGGGACGAATAGGCAGGCTGCTCTTTCGCCGGATATGGGAATCAGGAACTCACGAAATAGTAGCGGTAAACGATATTATGGCTCCTGACAATCTCGCTTACCTGTTGAAATATGACTCTGTTTACGGTACTTTCAGCTCCGAGGTAAAATTGCAGGACAACAATCTGTTAATAGATGGGAAAAAAGTAATTACATGTAGTCAGGCAGATCCCTCAACCCTTCCCTGGCAGGAGTACAATGTAGATGTGGTACTGGAATGTAGCGGAAAATTTCTAGACAGGGCAAGTGCAGGAAAGCACCTTGAGGCAGGAGCACGTAGAGTGCTGCTGTCCACTACAGGTAAGGAAGATGTGATGTTAAAAGTATATGGATTTAATCAGAATGGGAGTCTTTCGGATGTGGATATCCTTTCACCCGGAGGCTGTATGACTAATTGCAGTACTCACATAATTTACCTGCTCAATTCCTTTGGAATCGAGTCGGCTATGATTAATATACTGCATTCATTTACCTCACGTCAATCACTTGTGGACACTGCCCACAACCAGTATAGGCGCGGGCGCGCAGCATCTGAATCTATTATCCCGGTAGATATCGACTTATGCGTGGCTCTGGGAAGGCTATTGCCCCATCTGGCCGACAAGGTTTCAGCTTCTTCCGTAAGAGTGCCTGTACCCAACGGAGCTTACGCAAACTTTTTTGTGCAGCTTAAATCACCCGTGAGCATAGAAGAGGTAAAGCAGCTCTTTAAAACCAGTGCTGAAACCGAATACAAGGGGATTCTTCAATACACCGAGGAGCCGCTGGTGTCGCTTGATATCAAAGGCAACCCCCATTCCTGCATCATCGATGGGACAGAAATAAATGTAGTAGGGAAAATGGTGAGGGTGAGCGCCTGGTTCGATAATGAATACGGCTTCACCTCAAGGATGATAGACTGGCTTGGCTATTGGGGGAGAGAATAAAAGGTAAACTCTCAAAAATCATTGAGTATCTGATCACCAAAGTTGTCTTTAAAAATCTTTTGTGACCGTGGATTCAATAGCATTTCGAGGTGCCCCTCATGATGCAGATCAGTACCTACCAGATCTACGAGGCCTTGCCTAACCAGATATGTGGCAGCATTGCGTACCTGCTTGCCATATTGACCTGTGAGCGAGAGTAAGTTAATCTGTAAAAGAAAACCCAGATCTTTCATCCGGGAATACGTTTCGGGTTTTCTATGAAAATAAGCATAACGCTCCGGATGTGCTAATATCGGTTGATAATTCAGATTATGAATTTCAAAGGTTATCTCTTCCAGCTTAAAAGGTGGAATACTAAATGGAAATTCAGTGAGCAGATAGCTTCCGTTCAGTGTGAGAAACTTGGTTCCGGAACGAAGCAAATCCATAAAATAATCATCGAGCATATATTCAGCGGCAGCGGATATTTTTACGTCGAGACCCTCTTTCTGAATGGCATTGCGAAGCCTGTAAAGTGCGTCGTGGATAGTTTGTTCATTGTTTCTGAACATATCGCCGAAGATGTGTGGAGTACAGATATATTCCTTAAGCCCCGCATCCGAAAGCCGGCGGATATAATCTATAGAGGTTTCTACATCGGGCGAACCATCATCGATACCCGGTAGCAGGTGAGAGTGCATATCTTTCTTCATCTGGGTGAAGAAAGGAATTTCTGAATGTTTTTCCTTACGTAAGAACTTCCACATTTTCTAACTGGCGGCTGCCTTGTTCCAATTCCAGATATTTTATAGCAGGTTTTCTGGTAAGAGTCCTGCTGGCCTGGGCCAATAAAGAATTTTTATATTGATGAAGCTTGCTAAGAGGTTTCAGTATGCTTACAATAAAGGCAAAGGGAATATTATTTTTTTTCATTGCGAGATAGTCGCGCCGGTTAGCTCTAAGCCTCCGCTTCAGATTGCCATTGCTTAGTCCGCCTGTATGCATATTCACCAGAATCTCTTCCAGATAGGTTGCAGAACATTTGTGCTTAAAGAGATACCTGGCCATAAATTCGTAATCAGCAGCCGTATAGAAATGGTTTTCGTAGTAACCATACTTCATGATCAGGTCTCTGCGAATATAAAATGTGGGATGAGCAGGCATCCATCCCCAAAGAAAATGGGCGCGCTTATAGGGCTTGCTCTTCCAGTACCTTACGATCTTATCAGGGGTAGCCGCATCTGTGTACACCAAATCTCCATATACGGCATCTGTCTCATGCTCCTTAAAGCATTTTACGATTTTTTCTACCGCGTCATTGCCGGCAAATACATCATCGCTATTCAGGATTCCGACGATATCACCACTGGCTAATTTCAATCCCTTATTGATGGCATCGTACATTCCACGGTCTGGCTCACAGATAAAGTGGGAAATGAAATCAAGATTTTTGTTGATGATGGATATAGTGGCATCGCTTGATCTACCATCCACAAGAATATACTCTATATCCTGATAAGACTGGTTTCTGACAGATTGAATGCAATCCGGCAGTGTTTTCTCAGAATTGAGACACACAGTTATAATAGATACTTTCATGGGGTATAACGTATGGTAAAGTAAAGCTATTTCTTATTAAAATGCCAATTTATTTTTAACAAATACCCAATGCGGTTAGTGCATTTTCCTTTTTGCTAAGCCAGGCTTCCAGTTTTTTCCTACTCAGTACACAGTTTTCCATAACCAGCATATCCATCTTTGTGCGTAAAAAACAATTTAAGGCCTCTTCCGGAGCGTTCACAATCGGTTCGTTTTCATTAAATGAAGTGTTCAGTAGAATGGGTATTCCTGTCTTCCGTCGAAAAGCGTCTATCAGGTTATAGTACCGTGGTGTGCAATCTTTGTCAACGGTCTGCAGTCTGCCCGTACCATCGATGTGGGTCACCGCAGGAATCAGGTTTCTTTTATCCGGTCTAATCACCAGCACTTTCTCCATGAAAGGCACATCTTCCGCATTTTCAAAAAAATCATTCGCATACTCTTTCAGGATAGAGGGTGCAAAAGGCCTGAAATTTTCACGACGTTTAATTTTCTCATTAAGAATCTTTTTTGCATCGTGCCTTCTCGGATCTGCAAGGATCGACCTGCCTCCCAGCGCCCGTGGGCCAAACTCACTCCGTCCACAGAACCACCCCACTACCCCTCCATTGATCAGTTGATCTGTTACAATATTAAATAGTTCTTCATCTGCAAACTCTTCATATAAGAATCCCTTATCATTCAGAAAAGTCTTTATTTCTTCATTTGTAAATCTGCTTCCCAGGTATGCATGTCTGGTAGGAGTGGTGGTAGCGGCAGGATTCAATCTGAAATAATGGTAGAGCGCAGCCCCCATTGATATGCCGGCATCGTGCCCTGCCGAAGGAATATATATATTTTTGAAAGGCGTATTTGCCCTTATCTTTCCGTTAGCTACACTGTTCTGCGCTACACCGCCTGCTATACAAACATTTTCACTTCCGGTTTTCTTATGCAGGTGGCGAAGCATGTGAAATATAGTCTCCTCTGTAACTGCCTGTACTGATGCAGCCAAATCCTTATGGCTCTGCAAAAGAGGATCGCTTGCAGCCCGAAGTGGCCCGAATTCTCTTTCCAGTTGCGCGCTATAAAGCGGTTGCACTCTTGGAATATGCTGTGCATCGTATGAGATAATTCCTTCTGTTCCTTTTCTGAAATACTTTAGATTCAGTCTGAACGCTCCATCGGAAGTCAAATGAACCACCCTCGCTACTTCCTCCTTAAACACGGGGCGGCCATAAGGAGCCATTCCCATCACTTTATATTCATCCCCATAGTTAGGGAAACCAAGTAATTGAGTAAATGCTGTATAAAACAATCCGAGAGAGTGTGGAAAATTGATAGATCCGGTTACCTCTATCTTATTATTTGAGGCATATCCCATCATCGTAGTACTGAAATCTCCCGAGCCATCCACTGAGAGGCATGCCGATTCTTTGAATGGAGACGTGTAAAAAGCAGAAGCCAGATGGCTACGGTGGTGCTCCACATGAACTACCTTCCCGCTGAAACGGGTTTCGGGTAAGCCTGACTGTTTTGCTAAGACTGCTGAAAGATTTTGAACTTTTCGACTATTTTGAATCCGCGATTTTACTGCATTCCAACTGCCTGCCGGATGCTTCGCGAGATAAAGCAATTTTTGCAGGAACTTCGCTCCCGGGTCGCGCCCGATAGCAAAGAAGTCGACGGAATCATAATCAAGCCCTCCTTCCTTCATACAAAATTCAATGGCATTTGTCGGAAATCCGGCCCAGTGTTTCACACGCGTAAAACGCTCCTCTTCAATAGCTACTATCACTTTGCCGTCAATGATAAGTGCTGCTGAAGCGTCTGCATGCCAGGCATTTATTCCGATAATTTTCATTTTATCTTTCTTCTTTTAATCGGTTTTCATTCAGGTGATTAATACTTTTCTTTCGTTCTTCTTCTCATTGCGGTCGTACCAGAGAATCATGAGAAATATCAACAGGTAAGCCACAATGTTAAACCAGGTGTGATGATCTATTCCAAGAGGCATCGGCCAACCTTTGTTGATTGCCAGAAGAAACAACATAATACGGATCATATTGATAAACCACAACGCCAGAACGCCCCCCACAGCCCATCTCACTTTCTTCCAAAACTTTCCTTTGTTGGCCACAACAAATGCGATCCAGAAACTATACACGCCATAACCCACACAGGAATAGGCAACAATCACACCCCTCCCACCATTGATTCTTAACAAAAACCCGGGCTCTTCATGTGTGGCAATACCGAATAAACCCAAAATAAATGCCGGCACCTTTATCAGCGAGAGTTTGATCCAGCTTACATAATCCAGATACTTCTCAAAAAAAGGTATATGCATTCTTCCCCCCGGAGCAGTAAAACCAATCATAGCCTCTGTGCCAAAATAGAGCAGACAGAATACTCCGAGAAACTTCAGAATGTACGTAAAAGGTATTTTCGTATTCATCAGGGGACGGACGCAAATATAAAAACTTTACTATGTTATATCCCTGTTTCAGGGAATTTTAGGTAAAATTCAACGCTCTATATGAATCCTGTTTGATGAAAAAAAACTGATGATAGATGTGACCTTCCCACCTATGCACTCTTAAAGATTAACGTCAAACATCGTTTTATATTTTACAAGGATTTCATCCAATTTATAATATCCAAGTGCATATTGAAAGGCTGCCTCACACTCGTTTACAAAGGACACATTATCCATCACCCCGAAAGTGTGTATGGCTTTTGAAATCTCCATTTCAATTTCAGGGTTCACATTAAGCCCTGCATGATTCTCCTCAAGATGATTCCACGGGGTATTGTGACTGGTAATTACCGGCCTTCCTGCTGAAAGTGCCTCATAGATAGCGTGACCAAAATTCTCACTCTCACTGGGTAGAATAAATACATGATGCTCTTCCAGGGTTGCGCTGATACGATCCGGAGGTAACTCGCCATGAAAGCCCACTTCGATATTTGGGGGAAGTGTTGCTGCAACTGATTTGCATTGTGCCAGATAGCCTTCATCCTTCACTGCGCCATAAATATTGTAGGTGACTGAAAGGCTCACATTTCTCAATGCATTGAGTACCTTAAGATAGTTTTTCATTGGACTTATCAGTGCAATCGTCAGTAGCTTCAATTCATTCTTCGGTTTTATGGGAGAGGGTAATTTTCCGATAAAACTGGAGATATTTCCCGCGATAAATATAGCCGACTTATTTCCAAATTGGCTACGGATGTAGGATGCCTCCTGTTTGTCTGTGGCATGAAAGGCTACCCGTTTGGGAAAACCCACCAGGTTAAAGGCTTTAATAAACCATTTCTTTTTCGAGGCTTTTTGCTTCAATGCGCCGGGGTGTAGCATTCCTCTAATGGAAATAATTTTTTTCTGAGCCTTACAATAAATCAACGGTACTAATGTGAACGGCCATGAGTATAAACCTGTTATGAAAATAATGTCTGGTTTTATTTTTTCTGATTCCCGTATGAGTTCCTGCCCTACTTTCCTTGAATTAGCATACCAGATTCTGGTGTTGATGTTATAGGGGGTCCATTTTCCGGGAGTGATATTCTCCAGAGGAATCCGGTTAATGTCTGTAGAGGAGGTGAAGATGAAAAATTCGGCCTCTTTGTAATTTTCAATGAGATTGGCTATGGAGCGGATGGGTCCTCCTGCCCTGAATGCGGGGAGAAACCAGGGGATGGTGATGAGAATTTTTGGTTTGATAATCTTGGGAGTGATTTAGTATTGTGATTTATAGGTTGTGTACACTCATTGACTTGGGTAACTGAT
This sequence comes from Chitinophagaceae bacterium, assembly GCA_023957755.1. Classification (GTDB taxonomy): domain Bacteria; phylum Bacteroidota; class Bacteroidia; order Chitinophagales; family Chitinophagaceae; genus Ginsengibacter. The sequence continues at coordinate 16,862 of JAMLGT010000005.1, read as the reverse complement.
GCGGAATTTCATTACCATACCCACTGTCATCCCGTGCCGCGACACGGGATCTCATTACCATACCCACTGTCATTCCGCACTCCGATGCGGAATCTCATCAGGATGATACACAAGATTGCGGGTCGGTGCCCGCATTGACAAGGGTAAGACCACCCCGTCTTCCTTCGTCAGCCACCCCTCCAAAGGAGGGGAATGAAAAACACTGTCATTCCGCACTCCGATGCGGAATCTCATCAGACTGCTACACGGGATTGCGGGTCAGCGCCCGCAATGACCTGCCTTTTTTTGTGGTGGGTGTCCTTCACCTACCACTTATAGGATCGTCATTCCGCACTCCGATGCGGAATCTCACAAAATTATGACCACCAACACTAAAACCTGAAACCCGAAACCCGAAAGCCGAAACCTGAAACCTGAGACCCGAAACCCGAAACCTGAAACCTGAGACCCGAAACCCGAAACCTGAAACCTGAGACCCGAAACCCGAAACCTGAAACCCGAAACCTGAGACGCGCAACCTCATATAATTATTGCCCCTTACACTTTAAGGACACAACCGCTATTCTTTTGCATCCCATTGCTTTTTATCTCTTTCCCGCTTTGCCTTCTCCATTAGAATTTTTTGTTCTACCCCTTCGCTACTCAGATCCTTCTTCCAGAAAATCATAATGAAATAAAGTAGAAAACTGGCTTTTACCAGATGCCCTAATCCTGTCTGCAATGCAGTATCCGGACGAATAGGATAATAAAACACCAGGGGAGTGAATATGAGTATAATTGGAAAATCTTTACTAAAGCGCTGAAAGCCATTTAATGTAATATTGAATATCAGCCCAAAGAAAAACATGAATATAGACCCCCCAAAAGTGCCGAAATTAATATAGCCATCTCCCAATGCACTGATACTCATGGATGTTCCCTGCCTAATCCACAATCCTGTATATTTTAGAACAAGTGAATTATCTCCTGCCTTTAACTTGTTGGGAGCCAGTATCCTTGGCAGGAAAGCAGCTTCCAGTATCATTTGCAACTCCTCCCCTTGTGCAAAAGGCTCTCTCTCCGGTATCCAGTTCATGGCATTCGTTACTATAAACCCCTGGTTGATGCGAACGTTACTTTCTGCTATCTTATTCAAATCAAAAAAACCACCCTCCTGATTGATGGTTCTGAAACTCTCTTCGAATTGTTCAGTTCCTCCCTGACCGTATGTGATGTTGGATCTATAAACAGATTTTATTTGTTGGATAATCAATACTAACACAACCATTCCAATTGTGAACCATACCTTAACCAAAATATTAGGCTTATACCTGATAGCCAATACTGCTAATACAAAGACCAGCCAGGTTAAAAGGTCATGGAACATCGCTGATTTTAATGAGGACCCTACAATAGCTCCTACTACGATTACAAGTGGAAGTAGTTTTATCTGATGACCGCTTAGAAGTAACATGAAGAGTCCAATAAACTTAAATCCACTTAGGATATAAAATACATTTGCCAGTTCAGATCCGAAAAACCCAGAGACCATAGAAGACACAAATCCGATTCCTATAAAGATATAGGGCAAAAGCGTGTTCGATTCAACGAATCTGTTTATAGCTTTTTCATCTACCTTCTCCCCATTTAGTTTACCCGAAAAATGTAATCCCAGAATGAATAAAATCACCGCAGGAATTGCATAAGCAAAGTACGTCTCCTCAGGCACCTGCATTCTGTATTTGAAATACATCAACTCATCCAATCCGCTGTAGGCGAAGCTCGGTCCTACCAAATACTGTAAACATGCCATAGCACCTGCCCAATACCGTACTGGTATCACATACCCATAAGCGTAAAATAATAGCATGAACTGATGACCGGCAATGGCTAATGCAAAGAATCGCCACACCGAAATATCGGGTATCACCATCACTACGGCGATAAGCCCGAGTGCATATACCAGCCAGTTGATTTTTACACTAAAGAGTGTTGGAAAAAACATCTTAACAGATGATTATTTTTTTGCAGGATGAATGCCTTCAAAAGTAGGTGCTTTTCCTTCAATTATTTTGCGGAGGAGATTGATAGATTGTTTTTCTTCTCGCAATGGGAGTGAGGGCATGCCTGGCATCATGCTTCCTCTCCCAACTGTCATGCTGAGCGAAGACGAAGCATGACGGAGACGAAGCTTGACAGTTGCGAATGCCAGAATTCCCCTCCTGTGGAGGGATGGCTGCTATACCAGTCGGGGTGGTTTTCTCTTCATTGCACTAACTAACGACACAGGTCGCACTCAGGCTATAAAAGTCCTCCCCAAAAATGAGCTTCCAATTAAATGAGAGTAGGTACTGCACCTGCTACGATACGCAAACTGCAGAGGTCAAGGCCACCCCGTCTTCCGCTGCGCAGAATCCACCCCTCCACGGGAGGGGAATTTGGAGCGTAACAATTTTTTGTACTCTGGAAAAAGCAAACAACCTTCCACTTTCCAATTCCCCTCCTCAGGAGGGGTGGCTGCTTTAGCAGACGGGGTGGTCACTCATCAGGACGGTGGCGGCAAGGGAGGACGGGGTGGTTTTACCAAATGGCAATAATGTTGGTGATCCATGCTTCGTCTTCGCTCAGCATGACAAATCACCTTAAAATTAGTTATTGACCTTCCATTTCATAAAAAAAGCTTTCCGAAAAAGAGTAGCTTTCAAAAAATGAAAATAAGTGCCGCACCTGCTGCCAAGCACAATCTGGAGAAGGTAAGACCACCCCGTCTTCCGCTGCGCGGAATCCACCCCTCCACGGGAGGGGAATTTGGAGCGTAACAAATTTTTGTACCCTGGAAAAAGCAAACAACCTTCCACTTTCCAATTCCCCTCCTCAGGAGGGGTGGCTGCTTTAGCAGACGGGGTGGTCCCTCCTCAGGACGGCGTCCGACGAGGGGGGACGAAGCATGACTGTTCTTAAAAAAATCCACCCCCCTCCTACTTTAGTCTTGCAACAATCATTTGAGTTCCTTGTGTCAACGGCCTTTCAATCTTCTTCCCATCCAGGGTTTCCAATCCATAACCCTTTTCTAATAAAAAACGCTGTGCAGTTCCCACTTCCAGGCCCGCATTCTGCTCGGCCCACCACTCCAACTCAAAAATTATATACTCAATCCTTCTTTCATCCAATAACTTCTCTGCTCCTTTGAAAACAAAATATTCCCACCCCTGCACATCTGCTTTCAATACTTTGATTTGCCGAATATTATTTTCCTCCGCAAAAGAATCAAGCGTAGTGGCCTTCACCTTATAATTCTGAAAACTATCAATCTTTACCATACCACTCCACCCATGCACCCGGTTCGATTCATAAAACTCTCGTGTTTCGACCACATCCGAAAGTGCCAGACTAACAGGTGTTACATTCTTCAGTTTATTGACAGCAATATTTTTTTCAAGGATTTCAAAAACATGTTTTGCAGGTTCAAATGCATATACCTGCCCATGATTCCCTTTTGCTACAGGCAAACTGATAGCACCGATATTGGCACCGGCATCTACCATTAGGTCTCCTTCTTTCAAAAGTGATTTGATCAGGTTTACCGTTTCCGGTTCATATTCACCATCAAAAAACAAATCACGCCCCACACTGTCCTGTGTATTGAGAATATGAAACATCAATCCGTCTTTACAACGAACCAGCCTGTCTTTGTATTTATATACTGAGTTCCTAAAGAGCCAACTCCCTAATCTTTTCTTTCCTTTGAATGAAGGAAGCGAGCGATATATATCTGAGAGCCTGCTCACTCTTCAAAAGAATTCACAAGGTTTTCAATAGCCGTTACAATCTTTTCAAAACTCCAGTCCTGAATTTTTTCATGGGCATTCTCTCCCATTTGTTTCAGCTCATCTTTATGTTGAATGCACCATCTGATCTTACCCTTTAAGTCATCGGCATCGCCCGATCGAAATACAAAACCGGTCTTTCCTTCTTCTACCAGATCGGCAGCACAACCGCATTTATCACTGACCAGCACAGGTCTTCCACAGGCCATGGCTTCATTGACTGCAAGTCCCCAGGTTTCATTTTTTGATGGCAATACATAGACATTACTCATTGCGTACAATCCGGGCATGTGCTTTTGATTCTGAAAATCCATGAAGTGAATATTGGAGGCTTTCCTACTCTTTAAATCTCTTTCCATTGGGCCATTTCCTGCAAAAACGAAATGAACATCCTGATCACTAATTTCGCTTGCAACATCTAAAAACAAGATTGGATCTTTCACATCTTCAAACTTTCCAGCAAATAAGAAGACTAATTTATTATTTGAAATTCCTAACCTCCCTCTGTATATCTCTCCTTCCTTTTTTGTTTCCACTCCATTATTAAAGCGGGAAATATCTATAGCATGAGGAACATGTAATAATTGAGCCTTATTTAATCCGGCTGCTTCAAAATATTCTTTATTGTGCTTACCGACATATAAGGCGTAGTCCACACTTTTAAACACTCGTTTTAATGCAAGCTTTCTTAGGTGATTTTTTATTCCATGATTTCGATTCAAAAAAGTACTATCCCCTCTGAACAAAACCGGAATCTTATTATGGAAATACCTGATAGCTTGCAAATGGCTCTTAAACTTCCATCCAAATACCAGTACAGCATCTGCACCCCACGCTACAATTTCTTGGATCAGTGAAGGGTTTTGAATTCCTCTATATGTTTTAGAGCCGGGACTTTTGGATGTATTCTTTACAAAAGTATAATCGTAACCTTCCAGTAACGGGATATCCCATTCGATAGTTTTACCAAAACCAGGATCAAATTTCTCCTCATTTTGCACCTGGCTCCAGGTGTAAAATACCTTTATAGCAATATGTCCTCTCTCTGCCAATAGCCTGAACCATGGAGCATTATACTGAATGGGGTGCGTAGTTATGATCGCGAGGTGTTTCAATGGCTTACAAATTCTAATATTTTATGCTTCGGCTAAATAAAACACTCTGTTGATGGAGGTCAAAGTCCTTTATCAGTGCATAAAATTCAGGATAAGTTTTGATTTATCTTATTTATGGTACTCACCAGCACCCCCGTTATCCTCTCTGCCGAGTATTCCTGAAACGGTGAATGATCCACTTCTGCAAAATCATACTTCTTTACAAAGTTTCTGTACTCATCAAATACGGAGGAGAATTTATTTCTGATCTTTTCCAAATCCTGCTCTCCGTCAAAATCAAGCACAATGCCTGCATGAGAACTCCGAATTACTTCTACGCCTGTACTTGCCTGATGCAGGATAGCAAGAATAGGTTTTCTGGAAAGCACTGCCTGATACACTTTGGAAGGTGTGTAATGCGGTTCGGTACTACCCAGAATAAAAACGCCATCCGCTTCATTCAGATGCACCAGTACATCCAGGTATGGAATACGCTCAGGGTATTCATACACGTTAGATTGCCATAAACCATACCTTTCGGCCAGCGGCCTGATGTTAAAGCCATAAGGGTCGGTGGTAGATTTTCCCGTACCGATAAAATGAAACTGCACATCTCTAAACTTATCTTTGTTATTGGCAAGGGTAATAAAAATCTGTTCTAACGGTGCATAAGCTTTGGGGAGCATGGCACCTGCATATACCAGTTTCATCTTCTCAGGTTCTTTTGTGAAAAGATAAGGCCGGATGTCAATAGAATTAATAGCTTCATGGTCCGACTGTTCGCTGCCATAAGGAATAGCTACAAATTCGCATCGTGATTTGAGCCTGGGATTTCGTGCAATCACTCCTTCGAAATAGCTGGCTGCTACTCCTGAAATAAGTGAGGCTTTCTTTACGGCAATAGGTTCCAGAAAATGCGAAATCCGGGTAGCAAACCAATGTCGCGAGAAGATCCTTTCACTTCCGGGAAACTGATGTACCCAGGGATCGATGTAATCTATTCCGTAAGGTACTCCTGTCTTTTCGTGTAGCCACCGGCCCCAGAGTGCGCCATAAAATGAAGGAATTGTAATGTACAGGAAATCTATTTTCTCCTCTCTTATTAGTTGCTTCGCCTTTCGATACATAGAGAAAAAAGCACGCAATCCAATGTCTCCGATGAGGCGCGGCCTGGTTATTTTCATTGCCTTCACTTTTTCAATGCGCAATTCCGGTGGTAAGAGTTTATATAATTCCCAGTCTAATTTCTCTTCGTAGTATTTCTCATCAACAGTGAGGATGATGGGGTCCCATCCGAATGCAGGGAGGTGATTGGCAAAGAACCTTGCCCTGTGCACCGCCGTCAGATTTGAAGGTGGAAAGTGGGGAGATATAATGAGTATTTTTTTCATGGGGATAATGAAATGTGGACTATAAGTGTCGTGCTTCGTCTCCGCTCAGCATGACACACTTATTTTTTCCTTTTATTGCGCAAAGACGGTTTTGTCATGCTGCGCGGAGACGGACTTGTCATGCTGAGTGGAGATGTTCTTGTCATGTTGAGCGGAGATGTTCTTGTCATGCTGAGCGAAGACGAAGCATGAACGTAATAAATACTGCTTCCCATCTATTCACCCTACTCCTTTCCACAGTTCAAGCAACTTCTCAGACTCTGTTTCCCAACTCTGTGACCAGGCATAATAATACCGTGCTTGCTTTGTGGAACGAATGGATTCCAGACTCAATAAAACTCGGTCGATCCTGTCCTCAAGAGCCTCATCGTTTAGAGACAAAACTATCCCACTATGCGGCTGCAACTTCAAAAATTCACTCTGTGCTATCGTATCACTCGCAATGATGTATAGCCCTGCCTGATAATAGGCAAGGATCTTGTTTGACACAGCAAGTTCATTATTCTGGTCTCTACCGGGCTCAATAGCCAACCCCGCATCATAGAGTGACAGCTCTTTATGGAGCGCAGCCTGGGGTAAAGCAGCGTGAAGAAAAATATTTTTTCGCCCTTCGATCCACTCTTTAAAAAAGTCGACCTTACAATTGCCATAAAGATGTAATTCTACATCAGGCCTGTTATCAACAATTGGGATAATTGCCTCTAATCCGCGATCATAAGATATATTTTGGGAAAACCAAACCAGTTGAAATATGGGTGTATCTAACATCACCGGAGGAACGAATTCCTCCTTTGGAAAATAATTCATCACTACTTCCTGAGTACAATTGAAAGGGACTAGCTTTTTGTATTCCTTTAAAATTGGTGCAGAAGCAGCGGTAATATAATCTGCCTTGGGCAACAAGTATTTAATGAGCTTCTCACTCCTGCTTTTGGCAATGGCATCATTGGTTTCTCCCGGATGATAATCCTCCAGATCGATTCCTACTTTAGCGTTGAATTTTTTCCTAAACTTAATAGCAGGATACATTGATCCTATGTTATGAGCCACCATCCAATCGTATTTGCCAGAAATACTTTTTAGTTTTCTTAGTAACAACCATGACCTTTTATTGCTCGTCATTGAGAGCAGACAGGCATTGGTAGGAAATATGTGGAGGAGCACTTTTGAGAATGTGAATATGGAAGAACTTAGTATCCAGGGAATAATTGGCTTTCTATTACCGGGTATTTCAAAATAATTAATCTGCGTTTGAAATTTACTTTTTATTGCTTCATTGATTTCTAAACTCCAATTTTCAAATCTGAAACATATTACTGAGACCTTAAAACCCTTCTTCAAGGCAAGTTCAATCTCTTTTACCAGTCGTGGATTAGTTGCAAAGCTGTGGGTGGAAATAAACAGGATGGACTTTTCATTTTTATTTTTCGAATTCATCGTATAATACTTGAAGGTTTCCTTTCACACAAACACTTGAAGGTTTCCCCCTCCCCTTTCTCCTGCGCTTAAACCTTCAAGGTTTGCTTTCTATTCTTAGGGTATTGGCTGGTTTGAAGCACTATTTCTCGTCCACCGTAAGGATGATGGGTTCCCAACCGAATGCAGGGAGGTGGTTGGCAAGGCTCTTGCCCCTGTGTACCGCCGTCAGATTAGAAGGTGGAAAATGCGGGGATATGATGAGTATTTTTTTCATGCTTTACTGCTATGGTCGAACCCGTAGGTGGAAGCCTGGAGCCGAGGTGGCCTGACCATAGCTTCGTTTAGAGGGCCAATGCGTGCGAGCCTGAAGCTGAGGTTGGCCTGACCGCGGCTTCGTTGGAGGCCAATGCCGTGCGAGCCTGGAAGCCGAGGTTGGCCCTGACCACTTGCCATCATCCAGGGACACTTGCCGCCCGCTAGGGTCGGGCCAATGCGCGCTGACCTGAAGCCAAGGCTGGCCTGACCCTTGGCTGTCGGGCCTAGCCCCATCACCATCATCAGGACACTGCCTGCTTGCTAGGGTCGGACCCAATGCGCGCTGACCTGAAGCAAGGCTGGCCCTGACCACTTTACCATCATCAGGACACTTGCCTGCTTGCTATCCCGTGTAGTGTCCCGATGAAGGTGGCTCACCTCCTCCCAAATCCAAATCCCTCAATCCTTCCATAGCTATCCTTATAGAAATCATCTAAAGAATGACATGGCCCGGTTCAAGGAGTTGCTTGTTGCAAAGGTCATCATCTCTTAGTCCGCAGTAATCAGGAAAAGATGAAAAAGGCCATTCTTCAATCTTATTAACCAGCCTTGCTCTCAGGATTTTTGATGACAATAATGGATGGCATTGAGGTAATGATTTATTAATTTAATTTCTTATCAGTCAGGATTTTGGATTTAGTCTTTTTGTTGAAACAGTGAACCTGTAGTACCATTTGATTATTAATTGCCCTTGAATAAGAACTTAGCAACTTTCAGATTCTAAAAGGTAGCTCCTGCATTGCTTTCATGCCGAATCCAATTCTTTCCTTGCAAGACAATTCATTCGCATGAATCACAAAATGAAAATGATTCGGCATCAGGCACCAGCAAAGAATATCGAAACCGGATTCAACTGGTCTCTCACTTTCCGGATAAAGAACCTGTAGTTCTCTTCAGAAAGAAGGTTTTCTGTTTATTGTTCCCCTGTTATACACATGATAAATCTCTCCCTGAATGAAATGCATAACCCTTAATTTTTAATTTTGAACACCCTGGCACTGGTCGGGCCATTGCGCGCAGGTGGCGAAGCCAGGCTTGGCTGACCAGTGCCCATTTACCACACCCAACCCCGCTTATCATAAGGACACTTACCTGCGCACCAGTCAGCGCTTAGTCGTAGTTGGGGATTCCATAGTCGGGCCAACAAGCAAAGGTCTGAAGCTATGCATGGCTTCGGCCATGGAGGAAGTCTAGCCAGTCGCTTATCATCAGGACACTTACCTGCGCACCAGTCAGCGCTTAGTGTCCCGATGATAAGCTCCTGCTTTCAACAGTTTCTCCGACTCCCCTTCCAGGATAACTCCTGAGCGCGTAAGAAGCGCTCTTTTTTAGTTCGACGTATAGAATCTTTACTTTCAATAACCTGTGAGATCTTATCCAAAAATCCATCCTTTTCCGGTGAAAGAATCATTCCGGTATGAGGATGCGATTGGTAGAAACTCTCTGCCCGGGAGTATTAGAAGCTAAAATATACAAACCCGCCTGATAGTACGTAATCAGTTTATTGGGAATCGGAAATAATGTTATTCCTGATCTTTACCGGGTTCCAAAAGCCAGACCAATGTCAAAACCGCATACTTTACGATTGAGTTCTTTCAAGTCCATTGGAGAGATATAATTGACAAACGGCCTTCCTTGTACATACTCTGAATAAAAAGGTTCTTTTTTATTTCCAATTAAGAATCAGTTCTATCTCATTTGAAGGGCTCAAGAGCCGGTATCCATTGCTCAAGACCCCGATTATAATTTACATTTTTTGTGAAAACCAAAGTAACTGTAGAGGTTTCTTCGTAACCTGTTCATACTCAAATTGTTCTTTTTCAGAAGGCATTCAAAATGACCTTCAGTTTTCACCCTCAGACCCAATATCCTCTGCATGTTTCTTCCACATAAGTGGTGCTGCAAAGTGACATAATTCATCTTCGGCAGATATTCCGTCATTAGCTTCTGGTAAGTTGCTGCACCAGTTTGTCTTTACCTTCTCCCGGATGATAATCTTCCCACATCAGATCCACTCTTGCAATTAAACTTTTTTGCAGCGAAATAAACCGGGTACAGTCACCGGGATTGTGTCCAATTACCAAATCATAGCAACCATCAAGCCTGTTAATATATTTAAATTAATAAATCGCTTCTTCTCAAGAACCGCCTGTGACAGCCGTTTATCAGAGAGTAGGTTTGTTGTTCCAAAGCGCCTGTAAAGTCGTTCTTTGAACACACTCATAGCCATTGGAGAAGAGGCTTTTCCCGGTTTCCCTGTATTAAATGAATCTTACAATCTGAGAGTGAATTAATCAGATCTCTGTTAATAGAATAACTCCAGTTGTTGAATTCAAAACAGACAATCTCTACATCTATCCCAGATTGTCGGGCCAGCCTGATTTCCTTATGAGAAGCGAGGATTTGGTAGCAAAATTTAGGGTAGATAGGAATAGAATTTTCATCATCGAATTCAATTGAAACTTGCGGAAAATCAAAGACACTTTTTAAATTAGGCAGGCAGAATTGTATTAGATATATTACTTACGTATTCTTTCAGCCTCTGATTTTATAATGACCGGTATTTTATTCATAACTGGATATCTATACGTTTCAGATTGGTTATAAATGAATTCCTCATCTGAATCAATCATTTGAGAGGTTCCATTGAATTAGGACATCTAAGCAAATAAATTATGTTCAAATTATTGTCCGGATTTACTCTGTGAGCATCCATAAATTCAGATATGCACTCTTCGTTTAAGACCCGGATTTTTGGTTTGCTTTTACATAAATACTATCAGCCTTCCCTTTCATCTTCCGGCTAATTCCTGAAACGCAGGTCAGCATGCGTGAAATAAGGCACAATATTTTATTTTTCCATCCTACATAGAAGATATCTCCTTTAATACTCCGATTCCCAGAAAACTATGTACACTGAATTTAAAATTCCCGAAAACAGAATTGAATATCTTTCTGTATTCGTCCACTGAATAGTATCTGACCGCCCAGGATTTAGATTCATCCTTCACGGACTCCGAAAGCTTTACGGGGCCTCTGCTGTTTCTGTACCCATCTTTATTTGGAAACTCAAGCTTTGTAAATCCACCATTCTTTAAATTCTAAAATCTCATTCAGGCATCGCATAGTGAATTTTGTGCGTATGCTGAATAACACTAAACGACCAAATAAGGTCAAACACGTTATCTCTAAAAGGTAAATCCATCAAATCGGCAGCGACTTCATATCCTTTGACATGCTGATCTTTCATTGTCTAGTGATGATTCGCAAGATTCAACTCTTAAATCAATTCCAATGGAAGATAGCCTTTCAGATGCAGCAACTAACCATCTGCCCCATCCGCATCCTATGTCAAGCATCGAACCATTGGCTACTTTTGATACCGGCAATTCGTATTTTGGGTAATGTTTAATTTTTCCAATTCTGTCTGCATACTGTTTCCCATTTGTTGCGGCAATTTGGGCTTGTACAAGCCAGGGGGTTTTTATTATAACCTTCAGGGGGCATGAATATATTCGAGCCTCTCATATATCTTTTCCTTGTCTGATTCGTAGTTTTCCTGATTTGAAATTTTTATCGTTATTCATCTTTATAATTGCAGTTTTAGAATGAAGAAGCTTCCACCAGGGCTTTTGAATGATTACAAAAGGGATTCCACCTTGATGCCCTTACTACATGTCGCTAGGCCATTTGTGGGCAAAGTAAACCGGATATTAACTTCATTCACAGTCATTAGGTCACTCTCTTCGACATACCTACTATGAACAGGCGAAAACTAACCCCTCGTGAGTTGGCAAGTCGGAGCCAATAGGCGATGGCCCTGTGCCCTAGCCCTGGCCTGACTTTGAGCGTAGCCCATTCCTCGCAGTCATCAGAACACTTGCATCACACCAGCTCAGGCTGCTACCCCACCGTCAGGCCATTTGCCAGCCCTCGGGCCAAACTATTGCTACTCCATCGTCAGGCCATTTGCCAGCCCGCCAATCAGCGCCTAATGGCCCGACGATGCACCTCCACTCTCATAAATCTTCTCAATAATTTCCACTGTCTTCATCCCTTCAAAACCGTTGGTGGCAATGGTTCCGCCGTTTTGCAAGACGTCGATCAGATTCTCATACGCATCATGATTGCTCATGCTGCCAACATAATTGCCATAATTGTTGGGCGGATTCCCGGGTGGCAATCCGGTGATTTCATATCCTTCTATATCCTGGTATTCCAGTTCATTGAGATATTGCCCGCCGATTTTCACGGTACCTTTTCTCAAAGATGGTCAGCGAGCCTTCATATTTTTTCCTGTGACTGTTTTACCGTATAATTCAGTGTACCTATGATACTGTTTTCAAATTCCAGAGTAGCCACACCCGTATCTTCAAACTCAATAATTCCCTGGTGATGATAATTGTGCAATACGGCACTGGCCTTTTTCACATCGCCAATCATCCAGTACATCAGATCTATGAAATGACTGAATTGAGTAAACAAGGTACCGCCGTCCAGTTCCTTCGTACCCTTCCATGAATTGTTGTAATAATCCGCATTGCGGTTCCAGAAACAATTCAGTTGAATGCTGTAAATCTTTCCCAGCCTTCCTTCGTCCAGGGCTTTCTTCACTGCCACCACCGGCGGATTAAACCGGTTTTGCTTTACAATGAACAAACGCTTGTTCATCTTATCCGCTGTATTGATCATCTGTCCGCAGTCGTGCACACTGATGGCCATGGGTTTCTCACACAACACATGAAACCCTGCTTTAAGCGCAGCGATAGTGTGAGGTGCATGGAGTCCGTTGGGTGTGCAAATGACCACCACGTCTGTTTCAGGATGTGCAGCAAGCATCTTATCCAAATTCGTATAAGCACAACAGTTATATTCCTTCCCGAAAGAATTCGCTTTGTCCGCAACGACGTCGCACGCTGCCAACAGTTTACCGTATTGCTGTATAATCCCGGCATGCCGGTGTGCAATACGTCCGCAACCTATGATGGAAAAGTTTAAAAGATTCATCTTAATTATTTAAAAAAATATCTAGGGTTGTAAAAGAATCCACTCCCTAATTCTTTCTACCTGCTTCCTGTAAGTATTGTCCAGTGCGAAAGATATTCTCTTTTGCTGAAGTGCTGCCCGATTGTATTTTTCTAACATCGGAAGTTGACGTTCAAAGAAACTTTCAAAATCTGTACTCTCCTTTGTATCCATAACTATCAAACCGGTTTGAGCAAATCGTGAAACATAAGGAGAAAAAACAGTCTTTCCTGTTGCCAGATACTCCATTAGCTTGTGCGAATTATAACCTGCATTGATGTCCTGTTTCACATTATACAAAAACAGGAAGGCATCCATCTCTCTTATTTCATTTGCGAGTTCTTCCGGATTTTTTATTCCATGCAGAAACACATTCCCTTCTGATTTCAGAAAGTTGATAAATCCCATTACAGCTTCCGAGGGTGGATTTGTCATTAAATTGTTCTCTGCCAAATCTGTTGCCCCCCAAAAGTGAAATTCAAGATCAGGATGTGTTGAAATAATTTTTCTGAATACTTCCCGGTCTATCCCCTGCCTCATCAGGTTGCCCGTGTAACCAATTTTTATTTTGTTTCCCTTTTCAAATGCTGCAAGCCCTGATTCAGCCATTTTCTGAAATGCGGGCGAAAGTCCGTGATGAAGCAATAACTGAGGTTTTCCAGTTTCTTTAAACCCGTCCAGAATTTCCTGAGCTATGCTTACAATCCCACCTGCCTGGAGTGAGGCCTTTTGAAGGTTTTGAGGAACATACAGATCATACACAAAAAGTAAAGTCTTATCTGCGCCAAAGAATTTCAGATCAGAAATAAAGAAGGCATTGAAACACCAGAGTTCATCAATATGTCCGGTAGTCCTCAATATTTCCCGGATAAATTTTCTTTCTATCCATCTATAAAGAGGCCGGCATTTTTCACGGGCGAATATTCGTATCGGATGTTCTTTTAAGGAAATAACCGTGAGATTATTTTCTATTTTCTTAGCCTTGCCATCTGATAAGTTTTTTCTCGGAGGATTGATAAAAAAAACCTGGTTACCTTCTTTTGCCAGTTCTTTAGCAAAGTGCATTTTACTGAGCATCATTCTGCCCCACGTGTCAGGAGATAATATGACGATGGTTTTCATGAGATGTGTGGGTACTTGACCACCCCGTTTGCTTTCAATAGAGCCTTCAAAAGTAGGTCAGACCACCCTGTTCGCCTTCGGCGAACATCCCTCCACAGGAGGGGAATTTTACGCGCTCTAAATGTTGAATACTTCGAGATCAATAAGAAACCTCCCAACCTCCGGTACCAATTCCTCCCGCCGTGGCGGGGGCTGGCTGCGATAGCAGACAGGTTGGTCTCCCTCCGGAGGGGTGTCCGGGTTACCTGACGGGCTGGTCTTCCCGATTCAATCTCCCATGAAAAATATCCAGCCAATTCATATCCTCACAATAACATAATAACATACCCCTAACCAGTACTCATTAAAAGAAATTTTCCAAGTTCTTCTTACCATTTCCAGCCAAAAAAACCTGCAGACCGTTTCAAATTCTTTACAATATTATCCCTGTTTCTTTTTGCTCTCCTAATCTTTTCCACTTCTTTTTTTTGTGTTTCACTTAAAGGACATTCTATGCTCTCCAATGACTTCTGGATTAGCTGGTTGACCCTTGCTGTATAAATATTTTCAGCATCGGCAGATACCAACTCCCTACCCTCGTGATGACGGCACCAATACAAATCAAAAGGAAATTTCACCATCGGATATTTCTTTGCCAGCCTGAGCCAGAGGTCTAAATCGCCTATCATTCTTTCTCCTGAAAATCCACCTTCTTTTTCAAATACTTCCCTCTTCATTATGGATGACCCCGGAGCCCGGTAGAAATGTCCGTAACCTTTGAAATTCTCCATAAATATTTCTGCAGGAGAAATACAAACAGGATAGCACCTGTGATCATCTGCCCTGGATGCCAGCCCAAAACCTGCAGCAGGAAACTGCTCCATACTGTTCACCATAAAACCAAGTCCGTGTGGATACACCATATCATCACTATCCAGATATTTGATATACTTCCCCCGCGCATACGAAGCCGCTTTGTTGCGGTTGGGATAATCCCCCAGATTTTTTTCATTAACATACACCCTTACCCTGCTGTCTTTTGCCTCGAAATCCCTGGCTATTTCAACCGTGCGATCTGTAGAACAGTCATCCACAACAATCAGTTCAAAATCGGTAAAGGATGATGCCAGCACGCTTTGGATGGTATCTGCGATAAATTTTTCACGATTGAAGGCTGTGGTCAGGACGCTGAGAAGAGGGTTTTGACTCATTAATTTAATGGCAGTTTTTTTAATCCGAATTTCTGCATATACACTTTCATCCTTTTTGCTGCTTTCCATCCGAATATAGAGGTCAAAATTCTAAAGACTCTCCCTCCGGCAAGTGGACGATTACTTCCTCCAAGCTCCGCAATCTTCTTTTCAAGTTTCAATTCAAGGTCAGGATAATAAGGGTATGACGCATACACCCATTCCTGATACCGGTTGGCACATATACGCTTCATCTCCGGGCTGCTATCCCTTGCCAAAAGATAGGAGCAACCTAAATCTGTGGAGAGAATCCCTTCTTCAAATCTTTTCTTCGACCTCACCTGTGAAAGTGTATGCGTAAGTCCTGACCGGTAGTAAAACTTCGCATTATCTGCAAACAACACTTCCTCTGAATGGAGTAACAAACGGATGCTGAATTCAAAATCGTTGTTCAGCGACAGTCTCTCATCCCATCCCCCTGCAAGTTTTAGGAGAGGTGCAGGAATCATCCACACCCACGCACCCATCATGTCGTACTTCTGCGTCAGCGCGGCTTTTAGCCAATCGAGTGGCTTCATATCCTTCCACACTGATTCAGGGATAAACTTTGCCGAGTTTGGATTGCCGTCATAAAACCGCCCCCAAGCGCAGGACGCCACTACCGTTTTGCTTCCATCTAACCGTTTCATCTGTGCTTCCAAATGCCCTTCACCCAAAACATCATCAGCATCAAAAAATTTAATGTACTCCCCTTTCGCCCGGGCGATTCCAAAATTGGATGCAGCGCATTGCCCTTTATTTTCCTGCCGGAAATACTGGATTCTACCGTCATTAAATCTTTTAATTTCTTCCTCACTGCTATCCGTTGAACCGTCATTTATGATTATGAGTTCTAAATTTGAATAGGTCTGTTTTAAAACGCTTTGTATTGCTTCAGAAATAAATTCAGCAGCATTATAACAGGGCATTATTACCGAAACCAATTCATTCATGACAATTCTCTTGTACAGATAAGATTCTCACCTAAAGAATACGTTTTGAAGTGATAGGGCTTAATCGTCTCAAAGAAAACCGGAGAAACGGTTGGATCCAAAAAGTCATGCAATTCAATTGCCATCACCCTTGTCCGTGACAACCACTCATGATACCCTGATGAAAATAATTCTTTTTCTGCTCCTTCTATATCTATTTTCAAAAAATCAATAAACGGCATATCATATTCATGCATCAATTCATCAATAGTTACTGTATCGACGATTGCATTTGCCGGACCGGTAACAGGTTTTGTCTGCAACCCCCAGTCACCTCTTCCCGGATCTACTATCTGTAATGCCTCCTTCCTTGGCCAGACTGCCTTTTTCAGACAGATTACGTTTGGATACTTTTCAGTATTGAGTTTAAGGTATCTGAAAATTGGCTTCATCCGGCTCAATGGCAATAATCTTTGCATCAGGATACCTGTTGGCAAAATACACGGCGGACAATCCAATATTAGCTCCGCAGTCAATGATATGAGAAGGC